>NZ_LQPJ01000097.1 GCF_002101785.1 Mycobacterium palustre | reverse complement strand
ACACTCAACGCCGCCACAGCGCACTCAGCGGCCTACCACCCATCAGCCGCCTGTAACCAACGTTATGGCCGGGTACAGCTAGCGGCAACCACGACCCCCATACCCGCGCACGCGGTGAACAAACCGCGGCGTATTGGTGAAACGCCCCGGTGCGCCGCGCCGGCTTGCCAGGATGGGGCCATGATCGAGATCACCCTGCTGGGAACCGGAAGCCCCATCCCGGACCCGAACCGCGCCGGGCCGGCCACCCTGGTGCGCACCGGCGGGCAGGCGTTCCTGGTGGACTGCGGACGCGGGGTGCTGCAACGCGCGGCCGCGGTGGGGGTCGGTGCGGCCGGGCTGTCGGCGCTGCTGCTCACCCACCTGCACAGCGACCACATCGGCGACCTCGGCGACCTGATCATCACCCGCTGGATCAGCACGTTCGCGCCCGATCCGGCGCCGCTGCCGATCATCGGCCCGCCCGGCACCGCCGAGACGGTCGAGGCGACGCTAAAGGCGTTCGGCCACGACATCGGCTACCGGATCGCCCACCACGCCGACCTGAACGCGCCGCCGGCGGTCGAGGTGCACGAACACACCGAGGGGCCGGTGTGGGACCGCGACGGGATCTCGATCCGGGTAGCCCCGACCGATCACCGGCCGGTGGCGCCGACCATCGGGTTCCGCATCGAATCCGAGGCGACGTCGGTCGTGCTGGCCGGCGACACGGTGCCCTGCGCCGGCCTCGACGCGCTGGCGGCCGGCGCCGACGCGCTGGTGCACACCGTCATCCGCAAGGACATCGTCGGCAACATTCCCCAACAGCGGCTGCAGGACATCTGCGACTACCACTCGTCGGTGGAGGAGGCGGCGGACACAGCGGCCCGCGCCGGCGTGGGCACCCTGGTGATGACCCACTACGTCCCGGCGCTGGTGCCCGGCCAGGAGGAACAGTGGCGGGCGCTGGCCGCGTCGAAGTTCGGCGGCCGCGTCGAACTGGGCGACGACCTGCACCGCGTCGAGGTCAACCCGCGGTAGCCCAATCTCGTTGGCACGCCGGTCAATCGACCGCAGGCCAGCGCGAACGAAGGATTTCGGGGGTCCAGGCCGGCCAATCCGGCACGCCCACGACCTCTCCGCCGCTCAATTGGGCGACGATGCGGGGGCCGCGCGACCGGGCTCCGTCGTAGACGGTGGCGATGTCGGATCGGGCGACGGCTTCGGCAACGAGCGGCCACAAGCGCCGATGCCGCTCCCGAATTTTGGTTTCTGGGACGTCGTGGCCGCCGGCCCGCGCCCGGTGCCGGACCCGTTCCACCGCAAGCTCTTCCGGGACGACCAACGCGTGCAGGACGACGGTGAATCCCCCAGCCTGCGCGGTGCGAACGAGATCTAGTTTCGACGGGTGCGAGAACACCGTCTCCGCGATGAAGTTTCGGCCGAGCTCGATGAGCCTCGCGCGGGTGTCGGCGGCGGCCCGAGCCGCGTCGTATGCGTGCGACGCCGGATCCTGCGGCCAGCGATGGCGAGCGATCTCGTCCGCGTTGACCACGACACTTCCGGGCAGCAACGGCGCCAGATCGAAAACGATGAACGTCGACTTCCCCGCGCCGTTGGGCCCGACCACCAGGTCAAGGCGACGCATCGTCTTCGGGGGCCCGCCGAGCGAGCCGCGCGGCGATCAATGCTTGGCGCCAAGCACCACCGCGGTCCCGTCGGGCCGATGCTCGACGATGTCGCCGGCCTCGTTGAGGGCGACCGTGGTGATCCCCTGCCCCGCCAATGCGGCTCCGTAGTCGGCGCGGGCCAGACGTTCCTCGAGGGCCGCGGAAATCTCGGCGTTGAAGACCACTCCCTCCTCGACCGTGAGCTCGCTGGTCGCCAACTGACCGGCCAGCGCCCCCTCCACCCGGCGCCGTGAGGCGGTGTGCTGGCTGGACACCGCCCGCCCGACCCGTGCCCAATGGTCGAGTTGCTGCTTGGCCGAGCGGCTTTGGCGCGCGCCCTCAGCTGCCGCGCTGTCCAGCAGGTCGGCCGCCACGCGCGTGACCCGATCGAGCGTTTCCGCCACCGCGCCCTCCCTCTTGTAGCAGGTTGCTACAGATCGTAGCACTATGCTACGGCGCGGCGGCCGCTAGGCGAGCCGGGTGACCTCGACGATGACGTCGAGGTCGGTCGCGCCCTCGCCCGAGTAGATGCCCTTGAGCGGCGAGACGTCGGTGTAGTCCCGGCCGGCGGCCACGCTGACGTACTGCTCGGTGATCTCGGTGTCGTTGGTGGGGTCGTAATCCCACCAGGCGCCGGTCCAGGCCTGAAACCAGGCGTGGCTGCGCCCGTCCACGGTGTCCCCGACGGCGGCGTCGCGTTTGGGATGCAGGTATCCGGACACGTAGCGCGCGGGAATCCCCATGCAGCGCAACAGAATCAGCGACAGATGCGCGAAGTCCTGGCAGACCCCCTTGCCCTCGTTGAGGGCGTCCAGGCCCGACGAGTGCACCCCGGTGGTGCCCGGCAGGTAGTCCAGCTCGCCACGCACCCAGCCGGCCGCCGCGGCGACGGCTTCGACGGGGCCATGCGTCTTGGCGATCCTCTTGGCCACGGACGCAACGCGTTTGCTGGTCGGGGTGTGGGCGGTGGGGCGGAGCAATTCGTCGAAGCGATCGATCACGGCCTCGGAACGCAGGTCGCCCCAGCCGATTTCCGCCGCCGGCGGCTCGGGCCGCTCGGTCTCGACGACCGACGACGACGTCACCGTCAGGTCGGTGTGCGGCGCGTGCAGGTCGAACGCCGTGACGGCGGTGCCCCAATAGTCGACGTAACGGTAGGACCGCGTGGCCGGGATGGTCTCCACCCGATTGAGGATGACGTTTTGCCTGGTGTCCGAGCGCGGGGTGAGCCGGGCCTCGTTGTAGGAGGCGGTGACCGGCGATTGGTAGGCGTACCCGGTGGTGTGCACCACCCGCAGCCGCCACATCAGGCTTCGCCCTGCCAGGCGACCAGCCGGGCGCCCGCGTCCGACCACGCCACCCACGGGGTGACGTGAAAGTACTGCACCGCCAACGCTTCTCCGACCTCACGGCAGGTTCGCTGCAAGGCCGCCAGGCGGGTCTCCAGCGACTCGAGCAGCACGCCGGGCTGCACGAATTCCAGTTCGCTGCGCGCCTGACCGAGCAATCGTTGCGCCTCGGCGGTGGCACCGATGCGGCTCTGCCGATTGTGCAGCAGCTCGTCGAGATTGTGTTCGGCCAGCCGCAGCGAGTAGAACACCGAACGCGGAAACAGCCGGTCCAGCAACATGAATTCGACCACCCGGCCGGCGTCCAGCACGCCGCGGTAGGTGCGCAGGTAGGTGTCGTGCGCACCGGCCGAACGCAGCAGTGTCACCCAGGCCGGCGACGACGCGCTGTCGCCCACCCGCGACAGCAGCAGCCGCACCGTCATGTCGACCCGCTCGATCGCGCGGCCCAGCAGCATGAAGCGGTAGCCGTCGTCGCGCGACAGCGTCGAGTCGGCCAGCCCGGCGAACATCGCCGCCCGGCCCTCGATGAACGACAGAAACTCGTGCGGCCCTAGACGTTTGGCGGCCCGCTCCCGTTCGGCCAGGGCGTGGTAGGTGGTGTTGAGGCATTCCCAGATCTCGCTGGAGGTCACCTCCCGGGCCGACTTCGCGTTTTCCCGCGCCGCCGTGATGGCGTCCACGATCGAGCAGCCGCCCGACGCGTTGGTGCTGAAGGCCACCAGGTCGGTCAAAGACCAGACGTCCAGGTCGTGGGCGGGTGGGTCGATGCCCAGCACCCGCAGCAGCAGCCGGGACGCCTGGTCCGGGTCGACGCTGGAGTCCTCGAGCAACTGGTGCAGCGCGACGTCCAGGATTCGCGCGGTGTCGTCGGCGCGCTCGACGTAGCGACCGATCCAATAGAGCGCTTCGGCGTTGCGGGCCAGCATCAGCGCATCCTCTGCTGTTGCTGCTGCTGGGGCTGTTCGTCGGGCGCCTCGGTGGGCTGGGGTTGCTGCTGCGGTAGCCGCGGCGCACCGTCGAGCACCGGGTCGGGGATGGTGGGCAGCGAACGCACCACCTCGGCCGCGCCGAGCTCCCGGGCGTTGGCCGCGGCCCGCGGGGCGAGCACCCAGGTGTCCTTCGAGCCGCCGCCCTGGCTGGAGTTGACCACCCGCGAGCCCTCGACCAGGGCCACCCGGGTCAACCCGCCGGGCAGCACCCATACGTCGTCGCCGTCGTTGACCGCGAACGGCCGCAGGTCGACGTAGCGCGGCGCCAGCGTGCTCCCGACCTGCGTCGGCACGGTCGACAGTTCCATCATCGGCTGGGCGATCCAGCTGCGCGGGTCGTCGCGGATCTTCTTGGCGACGGCGGCCAGCTCCTTGTCCGAGGCCTCCGGCCCGAACACGATGCCGTAGCCGCCGGACCCTTCGACCGGCTTGAGGACCAGCTCGTCGATGCGGTCCAGCACCTCTTCGCGTTCGTCGTCCAGCCAACACCGGTACGTCTCGACGTTGGCCAGCAGCGGCTTCTCGCCCAGGTAGTACTCGATCATCGTCGGCACATAGGTGTAGACCAGCTTGTCGTCGCCCACGCCGTTGCCGATCGCGCTGGAGATCACGACGTTGCCTGCGCGGGCCGCGTTGACCAGCCCGGCCACCCCCAACACCGAGTCGGCCCGGAACTGCAGCGGATCCAAGAAGGCGTCGTCGATGCGCCGGTAGATCACGTCGACCTGGCGTTCGCCCTCGGTGGTGCGCATGTAGACCTGGCTGTCGCGGCAGAACAGGTCGCGGCCCTCGACCAGCTCGACGCCCATCTGGCGGGCCAGCAGCGAGTGCTCGAAGTAGGCCGAGTTCGCCACGCCGGGCGTCAGGACGACGACGGTCGGATCGGCCTCGTTGGTGGCCGCGGAGTTGCGCAGCGCCCGCAGCAGGTGCGAGGCGTAGTCGTCGACCGCGCGAACCCGGTGGGTGGCGAACAGGTTCGGGAAGACCTGCGCCATGGTGCGCCGGTTCTCCATCACGTACGACACCCCCGACGGCGAGCGCAGGTTATCCTCGAGGACCCGGAAGTTGCCCTTGTCGTCGCGGATCAGGTCGATGCCGGCGACGTGGATGCGCACGCCGTTGGGAGGCACGATGCCGAAGGCCTGGCGGTGGAAATGCTCGCAGGAGGTGATCAGGCGGCGCGGGATGATGCCGTCGTTGAGGATGTCCTGGTCGCCGTAGATGTCGTCGAGATACATCTCGAGGGCCTTGACCCGCTGCCTGATGCCGCGCTCGAGCCGGCTCCACTCGGCGGCCGAGATCACCCGGGGCACCAGGTCGAGCGGGAACGGCCGTTCCTGGCCCGACAGCGAAAACGTGATGCCCTGGTCGATGAAGGCGCGGCCCAGCGCCTCGGCGCGGGCCTTGAGGTCCGCGGCGTCCGCGGGCGCCAGCTCGGCATAGATGCCCTTGTAGGGACCCCGGACATTGCCCTGGGCGTCGAACATCTCGTCGAACGCCTTCGAATAGGCATCGGCGTAGGAGTCCGACGCGTTGTAGCCGGCGAAGATGCGCTCGGAGCGGGCGTCCGAACGGCCCGCACCGCCGCGCGACCGACGCCTGGTTTCCTCAAGGTGGCTGGCGAGACTCACGTTAAAGATGGTTCCTCACGTCGGCGTTCCGGCAGGCCACAAGTTCCCGTTTTGGGAGAAAACGTAACCGACTGCTAACCTGGGCAGTCGCATATTGGGTGTGGGGCCGCCCCTGAAGCAGACTCCGGAACCATCGATTCGAAGAAGGAAATGACGCGTGGCCAACATCAAGTCGCAGCAGAAGCGCAACCGCACTAACGAGCGCGCCCGCCTGCGCAACAAGGCGGTGAAGTCGTCGCTTCGCACGGCCGTGCGCGCCTTCCGGGAGGCCGCCCACGCCGGGGACAAGGAAAAGGCCACGGAGTTGCTGGTGTCGACGAACCGCAAACTGGACAAGGCGGCCAGCAAAGGCGTGATCCACAAGAACCAGGCCGCGAACAAGAAGTCGGCGCTGGCCCGCGCGCTCAACAAGCTCTGAGACCCGCCGGCGCTTTTGATGTGACCCGTTAGCGGCCGCGGTCAGCGACCAGCTCGGCGACCTGCCGGACCGCCGACTCCAGCGCGTAGTCCGGGTCGGCGACCGCCCCCTTGACGTTGGCGTTGAGCGCCGCCACCACCTTCATCGCCGTCGCCACCCTCTCCCGCGACCAGCGCCGGGCCTGTTTTTGCGCCTTCTGCACCCGCCAGGGCGGCATTCCCAGCTGCGCCGCCAGGCGATACGGGTCGCCGGACAGCGGACCCACCCGCCCGATCGTGTGCACGGCCTCGGCCAGCGCATCGGCCAGCACCACCAGCGGCTCCCCGCGCATCATCGCCCAGCGCAGCGCCTCGGTCGCCCCCGCGACGTCTCCCGTGACGGCCTTGTCGGCGATGTCGAAGCCCTTCACCTCGGCCCGGCCGCTGTGGTAGCGCCGGACCGCGGCGGCGTCGACGACGCCGCCGGTGTCGGCGACCAGCTGCGAGCACGCGGCGGCCAGCTCGCGCACGTCGGAGCCGACCGCATCCAGCAGGGCGGACACCGTGTCCTCGTCGGCCTTGACACCCAGCGCGCGAAACTCCTTGCGAATGAAGTCGATCCGCTCGCTGGGCTTGGTGATCCGCGCGCACGGATGCAGCTCGGCGCCCAGCGACTGCAGCTCGCCGGCCAGCGCCTTGGCCCGTCCCCCGCCCGAGTGCACCACGACCAGGACCGTGCCCACCGGGATGTCGGCGGCCGCCGCGGCGATGATGCCGGCCGCCTCCTTACCGGCCTCGGCCGCGGCCTCCAGCACGACGATGCGTTCGTCGGCGAACAGCGACGGGCTCAGCAGCTCGGCGAGTTCGTAGGTGCTGACGTCGCCGGCCCGCATGCGGCTTACCGGCACGTCTTGGGTGCCCGCACGCTCGCGCGCCAACCGTAGCACCTCGGCCACGGCCCGCTCGACCAACAATTCCTCGTCCCCCAGGACCAGGTGCAAGGGCGCCAGCTCGCTCACCCCACGATGGTGTCACGCGGCACCGACGGGTCCGATGGTGGCGGCCCGCCGCGCCCGGCTACGCCGCGCTTGCGACCGACGGGGCCGATGGTGGCGGCCCGCCGCGCCCGGCTACGCCGCGCTTGCGACCGCCACGGGACCGGACAGGGTCCAGGCGACCGCGCACATCACCACTACCGCCGCGACCAGTCCGGTCGCCGCCCGGAACCACCGACGCGGCCAGAGCAGCCGGGCCAGCGCGAGCGCCAGCACCGTGGCGGCGGCGACCAGCAGCACGCCGGGCACGCCGGCCGGGACGGACAGCGTCGCCGCGGGCACACCGGCCGCCGACTTGGCGACGTTCAGGACCCACCACAGCTCCGGCCCGGTGAAGCGGATCAACAGCTGCGCCGCGGCGGGCCACGGCACGCACAGCGCGGCCGCCGCGCTGCCCAGCACCGTGATCGGGGCGATCACCGGGGCGGCCGCGAGGTTGGCGCCCGCGGCCACCAGGCTGACGCGGCCCGAGATGCCGGCGACCAGCGGGGCAGTCACCACGTGTGCCGCCCACGCCACCGCGAGCGCGTCGGCCAGCGGCTTGGGCCAACCGCGGCCGAGCAGGCGCCGCGACCAGGCCGGCGCGACGAGGACCAGCGCGGCCGTCGCCAGCACCGACAGCGCGAAGCCGACGTCGACGGCCAGGTGCGGCGCGACCGCCAGCAGGATCAGCACCGTGGCCGACAGGGCCGGAATCGCTTGGCGCCGACGCGAAGACAACATCGCCGCCAACGCGATGACGCCCATGACGGCCGCGCGCAGCACGCTCGCCGTCGGCTGCACGACGACGACGAACGCGGCCAGGGCCACGGCGGCGAGCACGACGGCCGCCCGCGGGCCGATCAACCGGGCCGAGAACAGCACCGCCCCGCACACGATCGTGACGTTGGCGCCCGAGACCGCGGTCAAGTGCGTCATGCCCGCCGCGCGAAAGTCGCGGCCGGTCTGGGCGGTGACCGCCGACGTGTCGCCGAGTACCAGGGCGGGCAGCATCGCGGCTTGGTCGGCGGGCAGAGTTTCGCGGGCGGCCGCGGCGAACCGGCCGCGCACCAGGTGGGCGGCGCGCTGCATCGCGCTCGCGGTGCCCATCGTCGGCCGGCCGGACGCGTTGAGCACGGCGATGGTCAGGTCATGGCGGGTGGGCCGGGCGATGCGCGCGGTGAACCGGACCGGCTGACCCACCATCACCCCGCCGAAGTCCGACGCCCGGGCGAACACCACGACCCGACCCGACATCGCGTCGGCGCGCAGGCGCTGCAGGGTGGCACGAAACTTCAGCCTTCCGCCGCCAGGGACAGCGGGCTCTCGGAGGGGGTGACGGTCACCGGTGCGGCCGTTCCGAACACCGCGGTGATCGGGTGGCGCGCGACCGCGTCGGCGCGCAGCGCGATCGCGAAACCGAAACCGGCGCCCACCACGCCGACCGCCACCAACCCGGCGCCGATCGCGCTTCGGCGCGCCGCGCGGTGCGCCACGACGCCGGCGGCGGCCAGCGCCAGGCAGCAGCACGCCACCGCCCGCCCCACCGGCCAGCAGATCCCGGCGGCACTCACCGCCCACGCGGCGAGGGCCGCGGGCACCAGCCGCAGGTCCACGCGGGCCGATTCGGCGAAGCCGGGCTGCACCGGTGTCAGACACGGACCAGCGGCCGCAGTTTGTCCAGCCGCGCCGGGCCGATGCCGTCCACGTCGGCGAGCTGGTCGACGCTGGTGAACTTGCCGTGGGCCTGCCGCCACGCCACGATCGCGGCGGCGGTGACTGGTCCCACACCGGGCAGGGCGTCCAGCTGCTCGACGGTCGCGGTATTAAGGTCGACCGCCTCGCCGGGCTTGGGTTTCACCGATCCGGAGGTCGGCCCGGCCGGGCCCGGCGGCTTGGAGGCCGGTGCCGAACCGGAGGCCACCGAGCTGCCGAGCGCGGCGGGTTGCCCGGATATCGGCGCCAGCCCGACGACGATCTGCTCGCCGTCGCCGAGCGGGCGGGCCATGTTCAAACCGATGGTGTCCGCCCCGTTCACCGGCCCGCCGGCGGCCTGCAGCGCGTCGGCGACGCGCGCCCCGGGCGGCAGGGTGACCAGCCCCGGGGTGCGCACCAGCCCCACCACGCTGACCACCACCGCTTGGGCGCCGGCCGGCGGCCCGGCGCTCGGGCTCGCCGACGACCGTGGGCCGGCCGTGCCGGCCTTCTCCACGGGTGGCAGCTTGGCCGACATCACCGGGGCGGGCTTGTCGCGCACCAAGGTGAAAACCGTGATTAGCACCGCGAGCGCTGCGACGACCGCGAGCGCGATGGCGCCCGCGCGGCCGGGGTCGGCGCGCACCCTGGCCGCCCAGCCCCGTCCCTGGGAAGCATCCGGAACCCACCGCGGCAACAGCGAGTTCGGGTCCTCGTCCGGGTCGTCCTGCGACTCGGTGGGCTCGGCCACAGGTTCGCCGTCCGGGTCGGCGCCGAGTCGCCGCTGCAGCCGCTCGGCGGGAAGTTCTGTTCGCATGCGCCGACCGTAGGCGCGCGCACCGCCACAACGGGGTCGCTTGCCCGGCGCGCGCCGACCGCCTGTGCATTAACCCACCGCTGTGCATAAGCACAGCGGGCGATGGGCCAAGATGGAGGAAGGGCCAACGATCGGGAAAAGACCCGCCGCCGGCTTCGTCCCCAGACGACAGGAGGCTGCCATGCAATTGGCGCTCACACCCGAGGAAGCCGCGTTCCGCGACGAACTGCGCACCTTTTACACCACCCAGATCCCCGAGGAGCTGCGCGAGGCGGTCCGCCAGGGCGCGCCGGTGACCAAGGAGCTCATCGTCACCAGCCACAAGATCCTCAACGAGCACGGGCTGGCCGTGCCCAACTGGCCGGTCGAATGGGGCGGCAAAGACTGGACACCCACGCAGTTTCAGATCTGGGCCGACGAGATGCAGCTGGCCTGCGTCCCCGAGCCGCTGAACTTCAATGTCAAGATGGTCGGCCCGGTCATCGCCGAATTCGGCTCCCAGGAAATCAAAGAGCGCTTCCTGCCGCCGACGGCCAACATCGACATCTGGTGGTGCCAGGGCTTTTCCGAGCCCGAAGCGGGCTCCGACCTGGCTTCGCTGCGCACCACCGCCGTGCGCGACGGCGACAGCTACGTCGTCAACGGGCAGAAGACGTGGACGACCCTGGGTCAATACGCGGACTGGATCTTCTGTCTGGTGCGCACCGACCCACAGGCGCCCAAGCGCCAGGCCGGCATCTCGTTCCTGCTCATCGACATGTCCACGCCCGGCATCACGTTGCGCCCGATCAAGCTGATCGACGGTGGCCGTGAAGTCAATGAGGTGTTCTTCGAAGACGTTCGGGTGCCCGCCAACCAGCTTGTGGGAGAAGAGAATCAGGGTTGGACATACGCGAAGTTCCTGCTGGGCAACGAGCGCACCGGCATCGCCGGGGTGGGCCGCACCAAGGTGCGCCTGGGCGAGGTGAAAAGGCACGCCAAAGAAACCGGTTTGCTCGACGACCCGCTGTTCGCCGCCCGCCTGGCCGAGGCCGAAAACGAGGTGCTGGCACTGGAACTCACGCAGTCTCGGGTGACGACGGACTCCGCGAACGGCAAGCCCAACCCCGCCTCGTCGGTGCTCAAGATGCGCGGCAGCCAGTTGCAGCAGATCGCCACCGAGCTGCTCGTCGAAGTCGCCGGACCGGACGCGCTGCCGGCCGACGGTGACGACATCGCCTCACCGGCCTGGGCGCAGTCGAGCGCGCCGCGCTACCTCAACTACCGCAAGACGTCGATCTACGGCGGCAGCAACGAAGTGCAGCGCAACATCATCGCGTCCACCATTTTGGGATTGTGAGGCAGCCATGGACTTTCAGCTGAGCGACGAGCAGACCCTGCTCCGCGACACCACCCGCGACCTGCTGTCACGCAGCTACGACCCGGAGAGCCGCAACAAGATCATCGAGAGCGAGCTCGGCTGGAGCCGCGAGGTCTGGAGCCAGCTCGCCGACACCGGGATCCTGAGCCTCGGGTTCGAGCCGGAAGAGTCGGGCCAGATCGAGATCATGGTGGTGCTGACCGAGATCGGGCGGCGGCTGGCGCCCGAGCCGGTGGTGCACGCCGCCCTGGCGCCCGGGGCACTGATCGCCGAGCGCGGCAGCGACGCGCAAAGGCAACTGCTCGACGAGGTCGCCGCCGGTCAAAAGCTGCTGGCGTTCGCCCACCTCGAGAGCGGTCACCGACGCCCCACCGAGACCGTCACCACTCATGCTGCGCGGCAAGGTGATTCGTGGACGCTGAGCGGAACCAAGAACCCGGTCCTGGCCGGCGACTGCGCCGACACGCTGGTGGTCAGCGCCGCACTGCCGGACGGCGGCACCGGGTTGTTCCTGGTCGACGCGGCGGCCGTGACCAGGCACCCGTATCCCACGTTCGACGGGCAGCGCGGCGCCCAGATCGTCCTCGACTCGGCCCCCGCCGAACCCCTCGGCGACGCGTCCGATGTCCAAGACGCGGCGCCGGCCATCCGCGACGCGATCATCCGCATCCAGTCGGCCCTGTGCTGCGAGGCGGTCGGCGCCATGGAGGAGGCGCTGCGGCTGACCACCGAATACCTCAAGACCCGCAAGCAATTCGGCGTCACGCTTAGCAAGTTTCAGGCGCTCACCCAGCGCGCCGCAGACATGTACGTGTCGCTCGAACTGGCCCGCAGCATGAGCTTTTACGCCGCGATGTCGATCGCCGACGGCAACCTCGACCCGGTGATCGCCGCGCGGGCCAAGCTTCAGATCGGCCGCTCCGGGCGGCACATCGCGCAGGAGGCCATCCAGCTGCACGGCGGCATCGGCATGACCGCCGAATACCCGGTCGGCCACTACGCCGCCCGGCTCACCGCGATCGAGCACACGCTGGGCTCCTCGCAGGATCACCTGCAGGTCCTGATCGACCACATCGGCGACTACGACCTGGCCAGGCTGTAGTCCATGGCCGACCTTTCGCAACGCGTCGTCGACTTCCTCTCGGCGGGCACCCGCACGGCAATGCTCGGCTACGTCGCCGCCGACGGCCGGCCGCTGGTCGCGCCGGTGTGGTTCGTCGTCGACATGGAGCAAGACGGGGGGCACCTGGTCTTCACCACCGGCCGCGACACGTCGAAAGGCCGTGCGCTGAAGCGCGATCCGCGGGTGGTGATCTGCGTCGACGATCCGCATCCGCCGTATTCGTTCGTGCAAGTGCAGGGTGTGGCGGCGTGGAGCGAGGATCCCGACGAGGTGCTGGAGTTCGCGACGCGCACCGGTGCCCGATACATGGGCGCCGACCGAGCCGAGGAGTTCGGCCGCCGCAACGCCGTTCCCGGCGAGCTGGTGGTGCGGGTGCGGCCGATCAAGGTCAACGCGGGCTTCGACATCGCCAACTGACGCGCCGCGTCAGCTCGGCCCGGGCTCCCCGACCTCTGCGGAGCTAGGTTCCGGCGCCGCAACCGTTTCCGCGGCCGGCACCGGCTCCGACTGCGACCCGGCGTCCGGCAGTTGGTTCGCCAGATACTCGGCGAGCCCGGCGATCGTCGGGTAGTCGAAGACCGCGGTGGCGTTGATCGTGAACGCGCCCCCGAACTGGCTGTGCAGCCGGTTCCGCAGTTCGACCGCCATCAGCGAATCCGTTCCCAGATCCAGGAACCGGCTGGTCGCGGCCGGCGGTTGCGCGAGCCGCAGGAATCCCTGCACCTCGCGCTGCAAAAATTCGGTGATGAAACCGGCGCGCTGCGCCACCGGTATCTCCTGCAGCTGTCGCAGCATCTCGCTGTCGCCGGCTTGGTCCGACACGGCGCTGGGCAACACCAGGTCGAGAATCGGCGGACGGGAGCTGCCCAGCACCTTCGCGGCACGCTGCCAGTTGGCCTTGATGACGGTTGCCTGCCCGGTTCCGTTGCCGACGACCTCGGCGAGCGCGCTGAGGGCGCCCGACGGCTCCAGCGGAAGAAGGCCCTGCGCACCGATATTGGCGCGCGCGGCCTCCGACGAGGCCATGCCGCCCTTGCCCCAGGGACCGAAGTTGATGCCGGTCGCCGGCAGGCCGTGCGCCTTGCGTCGCGCCACCAGCCCGTCCAGCAGCGCGTTGGCCGTCGAGTAGTTGGCCTGGCCGGGGGAACCCAGCAGGCTGGACACCGAGGAGGACACGATGAAGAAGTCCAGATCGTCGTCTTTGGTCAGCCGGTCCAGGTGCAAGGCGCCGAAAGCTTTGGGCGCCAACGTCGCCCGGAAACGCTCCGGGCTCTGCTGGGAGAGCAGGGCGTCGTCGAGCACGCCCGCCAGGTGGGCCACCCCGGCCAGCGGGGGCAGCTCCGCGCGGATGCGCTCCAGCAGCTCTTCGACTTGCGCCTCGTTTCCGACGTCGGCGGCAAAGGTGTGGATGCGGCACCGGTGCCGCTCGGTGATGTCGTCGATCGCCCGCTGTGCGTCCGCGTCGGGCGCGCGCCGGCTGGTCAGCACGATGTCACCGGCACCGAGCTGCGCCAGGTAGGCCGCCGTGTGCAGGCCGATCGCGCCGAGTCCACCGGTGATCAGATAGCTCCGATCCCCGCGCGGCTGCAACGGTTTCGGCATCTGCAGCACGATCTTGCCGATGTGCCGCGCTTGCTGCATCCGGCGGAACGCCGTCTTCGCCTCGGTCAGCGGGTAGATCTCGGCGGGCAGCGGCGTCCACTCGCCCCGGGCCAGGCCGTCGGAGACCTCACCCAGCAGGCTGCGGATGCGTTCGGGCTCTTGGAAGGTCACCGTGTCCAGCGCGACGATCTCGTAGGCGATATCGGGCCGGGCCGCCGCCATCTGTTCGGGTGTCCAGATGTCTCGCTTGGCGATATCGGCGAACCGCCCGTTCTGGGCGGTGGCCCGCACGGTCGCCTCGACGAACCCTTCGTTGGTGAGGCTGTTGAGGACCACGTCGACGCCGGCGCCGTCGGTGTCGACGAGGATCTGGTCGGCGAAATCCGTGGTGCGCGAGTCGTATACGTGTTGCACGCCGAGCTTGCGCAACGTCGCGCGCTTGTAGGTGCTGGCGGTGGCGAAAACGATCGCACCATGCTGCTGCGCCATCTGGATGGCGGCCAATCCGACGCCGCCGCTGGCGGCGTGGATCAGGACCCGGTCGCCGGGCTTCAGCTGCGCCCAGTCGAACGCGAGCCGGGCCGTCAGCGCCGCCGCGGGAATGGTCGCCGCGTCGACCGCGCTCACCCCGTCGGGAATCGGCGCCAGCAGCTGAGCGGGCACGTTGAACCGGCTGGCGAACGCGCCCTGCATGAACCCGAAGACCCGCTGGCCGACCTCGAGTCCGGTGACGCCGCCGCCCAATTGGGTCACGACGCCGGCGAAGTCGCCGCCGATGGGGCCCGGATCGCCCGGGTAGAGGCCCAGCACGTTGAGCACGTCCCGGAAGTTCAATCCGGCGGCCTCCACCCGAACCTGCACGTAGCCGTCGTCCGGCGCGGGCACGTCCGCCTCGCTCAGCCGCAGGTTGTCGATCGCACCGCGCTCGGTGGGAGCCAGCGCGTAATCGGCCGCCCGCGGTACCGCGAGATGACCGCTGCGCGACCATTGCAGCAACCGGGGTGCCAGGAACTTGCCTTGCCGCAGGGCCAATTCCGGTTCCTCGATCGGCGCGGCGAGCAGACCGGCCAGCGCTGACGCGGCCTGCTCGGACCCGTCGTGATCGACCAGCCTGCAGCGCAGCGCCGGTTCCTCGTTGACGATGGTGCGCCCGAGCCCCCACAGCGCCGCCTGCACCGGATCGACCGGCTCACCGGATTCGGTGGCCACCGCCCGTTCGGTGACGATCCACAGCCCGCCCGGAAGCTTGAGCGCCTCGTCGCGCTGCAGCGTGTGCACGGCGCTGAGCAGCTCGGCGATCTCACTCTCCAGCCGCGCCGCGGAGTCGGGCGCCGACTCCTGCGAGCCCGGTCCGGTGCCGCGCCAGACGATGCCGGAGAAGGGCATACCGCGGTCTTTCGCCTGCACCAACAACTGCCCCAGGGGCTCCGAATCCGCGCCCCTGTCAAAGGAAATGCAGCCCGGCAGCCGCGCCGCCAGCTCGCCGAATCCGGCGACCAGCCAGGTGCCCATCCCGTTATGGGCGTCGTCGCTCGGTGCCGGTAGCGGCACCTCGTGCCAGCCGAGGGCGTACAGCAGCCGGGTGGCGTCGCCGCCGAGCCCGCGCAACAACGCCTCTCGGGGCGCGCGCTTGACCGTGAACTCACGAATCCCGCCGAGGCTGCGGCCATCCCGGTCCACGAAGTCGAGATCGAAGACCTGCGTTTCGCTGTCGAGGGCACTGGCGTGCCACCTTGCGCGGCAGTAGAACCGCCGGGGCATCTTCTCCCGCAGTTCCACCCGCCCGTACCGCAACGGCAAGAACAGGTCGCTGACCCCCTGCTCGGCTGCCAGCAGCGCCGGGAACGCCGGGAAGGCGACCCCGGTGCACAGGTCGAGCAGCACCGGGTGCATCGGCTCGGCCCCGAGGTGCTCGGCGAGTTCCTCGCCGACGGTGATGTCGCCGATCGCCTCGCCCTCACCGAGCCACAGCGACTTCAAGGAGCCGGACCAGTTGGGCCCCCAGGCCAACTCCAGGTCGGCGAAGGTCTCGAACAGCTCCTGCGGGCGCATGCGGTTCATCCGCTCGATCGCCGCCTCGAGCGACTCCGCGGGGTCCACCGCATCGGCGGCCGGCTCGTCCTCGATACCGCCGGCGCCGGCGACGAGGGTGCCGTCGGCGTTCAACGACCAGTCGGCATCGCTGACGCCGTAGGGACGGCTGTGCACCCGGAAGCTCCACCCGTCACCGTCGTCGAGCGGGTGCAACGTCAGCTGCACCTCGCGAGAGGCCTTCTCGCCCAGGATAATCGGCTCATAAAAGAACACCTCTTGCACCCGCGCCGGCGGCCCGGCGGCGGCCAGCGCCATCGCCGCGTACGTCGCCCCCGGGACCACGACGGTGCCATAGATGACATGGTCGGAAAGCCACGGCTGCGACTTGACCGACAGCCGGCTGGTGTAGACGGTGTCACCGGACGCGAGATCTTTTCCGCTGCCGAGGATTCCGGACACCGCGGCCCCCTGGCCGTCGAGGCCGGTGGCGCCGGACACCTTGGGCCAGAAGCGGCGGTGCTGGAACGGGTAGGTGGGAAGTTCCAGCCTGCGGCGTGGTTGACGCTGCAGCGCAGCGAATTTCGGTCGATGACCGCTGACGTAGGCGGCGGCGAGCGCGTCGGCGATCTGGCGGCGGTCGGCGACGCCCTTGCGCAGGGAAACGATCGCCCGCGGGGCGGCCAGATGGTCCGGCCAGACCTGCACGGCGGCCCCGGTCAGGACCGGTTGCGGCCCGATCTCCATCAACACCGTGCAACCGAGCGCCGCCACGGTGCGCACGCTTTCGGCGAACTGCACCGGCTGGCGGGAATGTCGCCGCCAATACTGGGCGTCCAGCGGGGTTTCCGCGGTGAGCACGGCGCCGGTGCGGTTGCAGACCAGCGGCAACGTCGGCATGGCGAATGACAAACCCGCGGCGTAGGACTCGAACTCCCCGAGCACCGGCTCCAACAGCTCGGAGTGGAAGGCGTGGCTGGTTTCCAGCCAGCTGCAGCGGGTTGCGTCGTTGCCGCACCGGGCGACGATCTCTTCGAGGTCGGCGGCGGGACCCGACAGCACCGTGTTGGGGCCGTTGTAGGCGGCGACGGAGACCCGGGGGAACTCGTTGGCGATCTCCTCGACGTACTTGGCGTCGGCGAACACCGCCACCATTCGCCCGCCGTCGGGCAGGCTGCCGAACAGGCGGCCGCGTTCGGCGATCAGGCGGGCCCCGTCCTCGAGGCCGAAAACCCCGGCCACGCACGCCGCCGCGTACTGGCCCACGCTGTGCCCCAGCACCACGTCGGGCTCCACACCCCACGACTGCCACAGCCGGGCCAGGCCCATCTCGACGGCGAAAAGCGCGGGCTGCGCAAAAGACGTGTGCCGCAAGGTTTCTCCGGCCTGACCGCCCGTCTCGCGGTCGGTGGCGAACAGCACCTCCAGCAGCGGGCGCGCCACGATGCCCTCGACCGCTTCCGCGCAGCGCCGCACCGTGTCCGCGAAGACCGGTTCGGCGTCGAACAACTCGCGCGCCATCCCGGGGTACTGGCTGCCTTGCCCGGTGAACAGCCACGCCGTCGTCGGCGGGTCCGTGCATTCACCCCGCACCACTGTCGGTCGCGCCCGGTTTTCGGCCAACTCGGACAGCAGTTCGCGGGCCCCCTGAACCGAATCCACGACCAGCGCGGCCCGGTGCTCGAAGTGCGAACGCCCAGTCCCGGCCGTGAAGCAGACGTCGGCGATGTCGACCTTGGGGTGCGCGTCCAGCCACGCCCCGTATCGCTGCGCCAACGCCGTAAGGGCCTCCGGGGAGCGCGCGGACAGCGGCAGCACCTCGACCGGCTCGTCCTGGGTCTCCCGCTCCGATGCCACTGCGTCGGGGAAGGTGCCGCCCGTCGAGTATTCGTCGGCCGAGTGTGGCGGCGCCTCCTCGATCAGCACGTGCGCGTTCGTCCCGGTGAACCCGAATGCACTGACGCCGGCGCGTCGCGGCCTGCCGTTGGCCTGCCACGGAATCGCCTTGTCCACCACCCGAACCGGCAGCGCGTCCCACGGAATGTGCGGCGATGGCGTCTCGAAGTGCAGGCTCTGCGGCAGCACTTCGTGCTGCAGCGACAACACCACCTTGATCAGGCCGGCCACCCCCGACGCCGACTCGAGGTGGCCGATGTTGGTCTTCACCGATCCCATCAGCAACGGCCGGTCGGCCTCCCGGGCGGCGCCGTAGACGGCGCCGGCCGCCTGCACCTCGATCGGATCGCCCAGCGCGGTCCCCGTCCCGTGCGCCTCGAGGTAGTCGACGTCGCCGCCGGACAGACCGGCACGCGCCAGCGCCGCGGCGATAAGTCGTTGCTGCGCACCACCATTGGGAACCGTCAAACCGCTGGACGCGCCGTCCTGGTTGACCGCGCTGCCCGGGATGACCGCGCACACCCGATCGCCATCGCGCACCGCGTCGCTCAGCCTCTTGAGCACCAGGATCCCGCAGCCCTCACCGCGCACGTAGCCGTCGGCGGAGGCGTCGAACGTCTTGCACCGGCCCACGGGCGAAAGCATCCGGGCGCGTGAGGCGGCGATGATGGACACAGGGCTCAGCAAGACGTTCACACCACCGGCCAACGCCAAATCGCAGTCGCCGGAATGCAACGCCTGGCAGGCCTGATGGACGGCCACCAGCGACGAGCTGCACGCGGTGTCGACCGCGACCGCCGGCCCCTCCAGCCCGAGCGCGAAGGCCACCCGGCCCGAGATGGCGTTGAGCGCATTGCCGGTGATGAAGTGGGGCTCGAGCTTCTCCACCGAGTCGGCGGACAGCAGGTGCGAATACTCGTTGGCACCCACCCCCACGAAGATGCCGCTTCGGCTGCCGCGCAGCGAGCCCGGGGAATAGCCGGCACGTTCGAGGCCCTCCCACGCGGTTTCCAGCATCAGCCGCTGCTGAGGGTCGATCCACACCGCCTCGCGCGGGGAAATGCCGAAGAACTCCGGATCGAATCCGTCGATGCCGTCGAGGAATC
The DNA here is from genome assembly GCF_002101785.1 of Mycobacterium palustre. Classification (GTDB taxonomy): domain Bacteria; phylum Actinomycetota; class Actinomycetes; order Mycobacteriales; family Mycobacteriaceae; genus Mycobacterium; species Mycobacterium palustre. Next base: position 67,561 of record NZ_LQPJ01000097.1, on the reverse strand, counting down.
CGCCGAAACGGCTGTAGATCTTGCCGGGAGTGTCCGGGTCCGGGTCGTAAAACTCGTCGATGTCGAACCGGTCCTCCGGAACCTCTCGGATCGCGTCGACCCCGCCGGAAAGCACCTCCCAGAAGGCCTCCGGGTCGGGCGCGCCGGGAAAGCGGCACGCCACCGCGATGATCGCGATCGGTTCGTCGGTGCGCGCGGTCGCCGCGGCGGCCGCCCGGGCCCCCGCGGCAAGGGAGGGCTGCTCGTTAAGCCCGAGCACGTCGCCGAGCAAGTAGTCCGCCACGTCGGACAGGCGCGGGTAGTCCATCGCCAGGGTCGCCGGCACCTCCTTGCCGACCCCTTGCTCGATGCGCCGCCGCAGTTCGATGGCCATCAGCGAGTCCATGCCGAGGTCGAAAAACCCTGCGTCCTCGCGGATCTCAGCGGCGTCGACCCGCGTCACCTCGGCCACCGCCTCGCGCAGGTAATCGACGACGAGTTTCTTCCGTCGTTGCACCGGAGCGTTGGTCAGCTGTTCGACCAGTCGCGTCTTGCCGGCCGGCCCCGACGCCCCGGGCGGCGCCGAATCGGGCACCTCACGCTGCAGCTCGGCCAAAAACGCCCGCTTGCCTGCTTGCTGGTAGAGCGGCAAAAAGCGGGCCCAGTCGATCCGGGCCACGACCCCTTGCGCCGCGCCCCGCTCAGACGAGCCCGCCATGACGTCGGCCAGGCCCGCCAACGCGTCGGCGGGCGACAACGTCCGCACGCCGCGCTGCGCCAGTCGCGCGCGGGACTCCTCGTCGGCCATGCCCGCCGACCAGGGACCGAAGTTGACGCTGATCCCCGCGACGCCCCGCTCGCGCAGCCGCCAGGCCAGCCCGTCGAGGAAGGCGTTGGCCGCGCCGTAGGCGGTCTGACCGAACCCGCCCCACACCGAAGCGATCGAAGAGGTGCTGAGGAAGAAGTCGAGCCGCAGGTCCGCCGCGGCTTCGCTCAAATGCCAAGCGCCCCAAACCTTTCCGGCGAACACCCGATCCAATTCGGCGTCATCCAGGGTACGCAGCGGGGTGGTGCCGATCTCGCCGGCGGCGTGGACGATGCCGGCCAACGGCGGCAGTTCGGCCCGCACGGTGGCCAGCAGACGCTCGACGTCGTGCGCGTCGGCGACGTCCGCCGTCTCGACCCGGGCTTCGCAGCCGTGCCGCTCGCGCAGCGCATCGATGCGCGCTTGGGCGGCACCGCCGGGGGCGCGCCGCCCGGTCAGCACCAGGTGTCGGGCGCCGTGCGCCGCCAGGTATCCGGCGATCTCCAGCCCGACCGCACCCAGCCCCCCGGTCACCAGATACGTGGCGTCGTCACGCAACGCCAGCGGTGCCGCGGTCGACGGCTCAGCCCGCCGGACCAGGCGCGGAACGTAGACCGCTTGGTCGCGCACGGCGACCTGGTCTTCTTTCGGGGCCGCGTCGCGCGGCGCCGCGGCCAACCGGTCGATCAGCCGCGACCACTCGTCGACGGTGCCCTCGGCCAAGTCCGCCAGGCCGCCCCACACCTGCGGATGCTCCAGCGAGGCGGCACGACCGAATCCCCACAGGCAGCTTTGGTCCGGCGACACCACGTCCGCGTCCGTGACCCGTTGCGCGCCACGGGTTATCACCCAGATCGGTGCGCGCAGTTCGGCGGCGACGGCCGCGCGGAAGAGCCGCCGGGTGCCGCCCAGGATGTGGTGCTGCATCCGCAGCAGGGACCGCATCGACGCCTCGGGGCCGGCGCCGAGGGCGCCGACATGCAGGACGCGCAGCGTCGGGTCCTCTGCCACCGCCGCCCGCAAGACCGCCTCGAGCCGTTCCTCGTCCGCGTCGGACGCCGGCAACCCGAGGACCCGATGCCGGTGGCCGCGCGCGGTCAGCGCGTCGGCCAGGGGCCCCACCGCGTCGGCGTCGTCGCCGACGATGAGCCAGCCGGATCCCTCGCCGGCCTCCGGATCGGACGCGCCACCGGCGGCTTCGTCCCAACGAATCTCGTAGCGCGCATCCGCGATGGACTGGGTCTTGCGCTGCTGATTGTGCTGTGCGGCAAGCCTTGTCAGCACGGCGAGGGTCTGCTGGTCGCCCCTCCCGCCGTCGAGCAGGGCCGCGAGCTCCTCGATCCGGCCGTCCTCGAGCAGGCGGACGGCCTCGGTGCGCGCGGACTCGTCCTGTTGCGGGTTGGGCCGGTCGCGGTTGTCGTGGAACCAGTACTGGCGATGCTGGAACGGGTAGGTGGGCAGGTCCAGCTTTTGGGCCGGCCCCAGCGCCGCGCCGAAGTCGGGCAGGTGGCCCAGGACGTACGCCTCGGCGAGGGCTTCGCTGATCTGGCGGTGGTCGGCGGTGTTGCGACGCAGCGAGGCGATCGCGCGCGGCGCGGTGGCCGCGTCGGGCCAGGCCCGCAGGGCCGCGGCGGTGAGCACCGGCTGCGGCCCGATCTCGAGCAACACCTTGCACCCCAGGTCGGCCAGGGTGCGCACGCTCTTGGCGAATTCCACCGGCTGGCGCGCGTGGCGGCGCCAATAGGCGCCATCGAGCTTCACGCTCCGGCCGAGCGCGGCGCCGGTGCGGTTGCAGACCAACATCCGTTCCGGCGGCCTGAAAGTGAACCGGTTCGCGTAGGCCTCGAACTCGTCGAGGATCGGGTCGAGCAACGCCGAGTGGAACGCGTGACTGGTGTCCAGCCAGTCGCACCGCACGCCGTCGCCGGTCAACCTCCCGACCGCCTGGCCCAAATCGTGCGCCGGTCCCGACAGCACGGCGTTGGCGCCGTTGTAGGCGGCCACCGACAGGCCGGGGAACTCGTCGGTGAGGCCCTCGACGCGCTCGGCGGGGGCGAACACCGCGGCCATCCGACCGCCCGCGGGCAAACTGCCGAAGAGGCGGCCGCGCTCGGCCATCAGCAGCGCGCCGTCGTCCAAGCTCAGCACGCCCGCGACGCAGGCCGCCGCGTACTGGCCGACGCTGTGGCCCAGCACCACGTCGGGCTCGAAGCCCCACGACTGCCACAGGCGGGCCAGGCCCATCTCGACCGCGAACAAGGCGGGCTGGGCGTAGCTGGTCTGCCGCAACGTCTCTTCGTTGTCCGGATCATCCGTGTCGAAAATCACGTCCAGCAACGGCTTTTCAAGGACGTCGGCGACGACGGCCGCGCAGCGGTGCAGCGTCTCGGCAAACACCGGCTCGGTGTCGAACAGCTCCCGCGCCATGCCGGCGTACTGACTGCCCTGCCCGGTGAACAGCCACGCCGTCTTCGGCCGGTCGTCGGTCACGCCGCGCACCAGCCCGGGCGCCGGGCGATCGTCGGCGAGGGCACCGAGCAACTCGCCGGCGGCTTCCCTCGAATCGACCACCAACGCGGCCCGGTGCTCGAAGTGCGCTCGGCCCACCCCGGCGGTAAAGCACACGTCGGCCAGGCTGGCGTCCGGGTGCGCGCGCAGCCAGCCGCGGTATTGATCGGCGATCTGCACCAGCGCGTCCGGCGTGCGGGCCGATAGCGGCAGGACCCTGAACCGGCGGCCCGCGGGCCGCTCGGCGGGGCCGGGCGCGACGCCGACCGGGCCGGGGCCGGGTGTTACCGGGGCCTCTTCGAGGATGACGTGGGCATTGGTTCCGGCGAACCCGAACGAGCTGACTCCCGCGACGCGGGGCCGGCCGTTGCGTTCCCAGGGGGTGGGCTCGGTGACCACCTGCACCGCAAGCCGCTCCCAGGGAATGTGCGGCGACGGCGTGCGAAAGTGCAGGTGCTGGGGCAGCATCTCGTGCTCGAGCGCCAGGATCACCTTGATCACACCCGCGATCCCCGCGGCCGCCTCCAGATGCCCGATGTTCGTCTTGACCGAGCCGATCAGCAGCGGGCGGTCCGCGTCACGCCCGGCGCCGAGCACCGCGCCCGCGGCTTGGACTTCGATCGGGTCGCCCAGCGACGTCCCGGTCCCATGCGCCTCCAGGTATCCGACATCGCCGGCCGCGACGCCCGCGCGCGCCAGCGCCTCGGCGATAACCCGTTGCTGGGCAACGCCATTGGGCACCGTCAACCCGCCCGACGCGCCGTCCTGGTTGATCGCGCTGCCCCGGATCACGGCGCGGATCCGGTCGCCGTCGCGGATCGCGTCCTCGAGCCGCTTGACCACGATGATGCCGCAACCCTCGCCGCGCACGTAGCCGTCCGCGGCCGCATCGAAGGTCTTGCACCGGCCGTCGGGGGCGAGCATGTGCGCCTGCGAGAAGGTGATCATGGTCGCCGGGGTGAGCATGACGTTCGCGCCGCCGGCCAGCGCGAGGTCACACTCGCCCAACCGCAGCGCCTGGCAGGCGTGGTGGATCGCCACCAGCGACGAGCTGCACGCGGTGTCCACGGCGACCGCCGGCCCCTGCAGCCCAAGTCGGTAGCTGATGCGTCCGGCCGCCGCGGCGTTCGACGTCCCGATCGCCGTGTAGGCCTCGATCTCGGGGTAGGTCAGCTCGTCGGACACCATTCCCAGGTAGTCATGGGTGGCCAAACCGATGAACACGCCGGTGTTGGTGTTGGCCAAAGACGTTGGCGCAGTGCCCGAGTGCTCGACCGCCCGCCACGCCGTCTCCAACAGGAGCCGATGCTGCGGGTCCATCAACCTGACCTCGCGCGCCGACATGCCGAAAAACGGCGCGTCAAAGCCGGTCACGTCATCGACGAAGCCCGCGCGACGGGTGACCACCTTGCCGGGCGCGTCGGGATCTGGGTCGAAGAATTCGTCGGCGTCCCACCGATCCCGGGGCACCTCCGAGATCGCATCCCGGCCTTCGGCGAGCACCTGCCAGAACTCGTCGGCGTCGGCGGCGCCCGGGAACCGCGCCGCGTAGCCGACAATCGCGAAGCCCGCGGAACCCAACGCCGAGTTCATTGGGTTTTCGACGGATGCCATGCGATCGTCCTCCTGCTTCGGTGCGCAAAGATTCGATGTGCCCGCGCGGGCCCAATTGTTCGGCGCCCGGACCGTGGTCGCTACCACCACGCCTCAGGTCACTCATTGCACGCACCCAGGACCAGACCTGGCGGGACTCCCCCGGCGTACCGCATCCAGCGACCGTTGTTAGGGAATCTACACATGTCCGTTGGGTTCGCGCAGCCGAACCGCCACGGTCTCAAGTATTGCAAGCGTGCGCGCGTGGCCGCGCGCGCCGCACAAGTATCGTCGGGCGGGGCGGGCGCGGGCGCTCGCGCCGGGTCTTCGGTCACCGCCGACCCGGGGCGGCCGGCGAGCTGCGCGGGCGATCCGCGCATGTCGGCGCCGCCGACCGCCGAGAGCGCTATCTTTGTGTCGCTGCGGGCGGGGGCCAATTGCAGCCGACCAGACCGAGGAGAAAGTTTTGCGCATCGGGAAGATTACGATCGGCTCGCTCGGTGACTGGACGCCGACGCCGGGCGCAGTCATCTCCTGGCATCCGACCGCCGCGGCGGCCGAGAAGGCCCGCCAGGCGCCGGCCAGCACGGTGCCGGTCAGCTACATGCAGGGCCAGCACCTCCGTAATTTCCACGAGCGGACCGATGCCGGGCTGGGCTTTTCCCGCCAGATCATCGCGACCTGCGAGCTGCCCGGCCAGTGCGACGTCGCTGCGATGGATTACGCCGTCAACGCGTACCTGCGCCGGCATGACACGTTCCGGAGCTGGTTCGAGCACATCGGCAATGGAGATTTCGTCAGGCACACCATCGGCGACCCTTCGGTGATCGAATTCGCGCCGGTCGATCACGGCACCATGACCGTCGACGAAATCCGCGCGCACGTCGTGGGCATACCGAATCCGCTGGAATGGGGCTGCTTCACCTTCGGCGTCGTCCAAGGCGAAAACAATTTCACCTTCTTCGCCGCGATGGATCATGTGCACGGGGACGCGACGCTGATCGGCACCACGATGCTCGAGGCCAACGGGATGTACGCGGCATTGAGCGGAGGCGGTGAGCCCCTTGCGCTTCCCGACGCCGGCAGCTTCGACGATTTCTGCGCCCGCGAGCGCCAGTTCACGTCGACGTTGACCGTGGATTCGCCCCAGGTGCGCGCGTGGATTGACTTCGCCGAAAACAACAATGGCGGATTTCCCGAATTCCCGTTGCCGCTCGGCAACCCGTTGGAGCCCTGTGGCAGCGACATGATCTCCGAGCTCCTGATGGACGCGGAACAGACGGAGCGGTTCGAATCGGCCTGTTCGGCGGTGGGCGCGCGCTTCATCGGCGGCTTGTTCGCCTGCATCGCCCTGGTGGAGCACGAATTCACCGGGGCGCTCACCTATTACGGCCTCACTCCGAGGGACACGCGCAGGACCACCGACAACTTCATGACGCAGGGTTGGTTCACCGGCTTGGTCCCGATCACCGTGCCGATAGCCGCGGCTTCTTTCGGCGAGGCGGCGTGGGCGGCGCAGGCGTCGTTCGATTCGGGCCTGCACTTGGCGAAGGTGCCGTATTACCGCGTGTTGGAATTGGCGCCGTGGCTGAGTTGGCCACAGCCGGATTTCCCGGTGACGAATTTCTTGCATGGCGGCGCCGCTCCGCTCAACGCGGTTCTCGCGGCGGCCGACATGGGATATGCGAACAACATCGGCATCTACTCCGACGGCCGGTATTCGTACCAGCTGACGATCTACGTTTTCCGCTACGGCGAGGGCACGGCGATGGCCATCATGTTCCCCGACAATCCGGTCGCCCAAAAATCGGTCACGCGCTACATGGAGGCCATGAAGTCGGTGTGCGTGCGGGTCGCCGGCAGCGGGCATTGGGGACGCGTTGCGTAGCGGAGTGACCCGATGGCCCCCGGCGCAGGGATGAGGGCGATATGCGAAGGCTAGCCGATTTTGTGGTCCGGTGGCCGTGGGTGGTGGTCGGCGTCTGGGTCGCGGTCGCGGTCGCCCTGCCGCTGACGTTGCCCTCCCTGAACGAGATGGCCCAGAAGCACCCGCTTTCCATCCTGCCCGGCGACGCACCGTCGAGCGTCACCGCCCGCAAGATGACCGAGGCGTTTCACGAATCGGGCTCCGAAGACCTGCTGTTGGTGGTGCTCACCGACGATAAGGGGCTCGGCCCGGCCGACGAAGCCGCTTACCGCAAACTGGTGGACGCGGTGCGCGCGGACACCCGAGACGTCGTGATGGTGCAGGATTTCATCACCACGCCGCCCCTGCGTGACGTGGTGACCAGCAAGGACCACAAGGCATGGGTGCTGCCGGTGGGGGTCGCGGGCGAGTTGGGGACGCCGCGGGCCTACGCCTCCTTCAACCAAATCGGCGACCTCGTCAAACACACCCTGGCGCAGCCACCCCCGGGTTCGCACCTGACGGCAAACATCACCGGCCCCGCGGCGACCGTCGCCGACCTCACCGTCGCCGGCGACCAGGATCGGCTTCCGATCGAGCTGGCCATCGCCGTGCTGGTGCTGGTCGTCCTGCTGATCGTGTACCGCAGCGCGATCACCATGCTGCTGCCGTTGATAACCATCGGGTTGTCGCTGCTGATCGCGCAGTCGGTGGTGGCGGGGTACTCGCAGCTGACCGGCTCGGGCGTCTCGAACCAGTCCATCGTGTTTTTGAGCGCGATCATGGCCGGCGCCGGAACGGATTACGCGGTCTTTCTGATCAGCCGCTATCACGACTATCGCCGCTCGGGCGAGGACTTCGACCAGTCGGTCAAGCGGGCGATGATCTCGATCGGAAAGGTGATCACCGCGTCCGCCAGCACCGTCGGGATCACGTTTCTGCTCATCAGCTTCGCGCGGATGGGGGTGTTCAAAACGGTCGGGGTGTCATCGGCGATCGGCATCGGCGTCGCCTTCCTCGCCGCGCTGACGCTGCTGCCCGCGATCTTGGTGTTGGCCGGGCCGCGCGGCTTCATCAAGCCGCGCCGCGAACTGACCGCCCGGTTTTGGCGGCGGTCCGGCATCCGCATCGTGCGGCGGCCCAAGGCCCACCTGGTCGCCAGTGTGCTGGTGTTGATCATTTTGGCGAGCTGCGCCGCCTTGGTGCGCTACAACTACGACGACCGCAAGGCGCTGAAGTCCTCCGCCCCGAGCTCCGTCGGCTATGCCGCGCTGGACCGCCACTTCGACGTGAACCAGTCCATCCCGGAGTACATCCTGGTCCAGTCGCCGCGTGACCTGCGCACCCCGCAGGCCCTCGCCGATCTCGAACAGATGGCGGACCGGGTCAGCCAACTGCCGAACGTCGCCGCGGTCAGCGGCATCACCCGTCCGACGGGAAAGGTGCCCGACCAATTCCGCGCGACCTACCAGGCGGGCGCCGTGGGCACCCTGCTGGCCGGCGGCTCCAACCTGATCAAGGACCACGCGGGTGACCTCAACCGGCTGGTCAAAGGGACGGACACGCTGGCCGACAACCTCGGCGACGTCCGCAACCAGGTCAGCCAGCTCGCCGCCGGCGTTCAGGAATTGGAGAACGCGTTCTCGTCGGCGAAGAACCAGTACAGCGGCGACACGCTGGTCAAGGAGGTCGACCTCGCGGCCCAACTGGTCGACCACGTCAACTCGCTCAGCAACGCCATGGGCTGGAACTTCTCGGCCGGCAAGAACCTGTTCGCGTGGATAGGGCCGGTGCTGACAGCGCTGCGGGGCAACCCGGTCTGCGACGCCGATCCGTCGTGCAGCGCCACCCGTGGGACGTTCGAGCAGCTGACGGGCGGGCGCGATCAGGCCGACCTCGACGCGATCAACGACCTGTCGCATCAATTGCAGGAGTACCCGGACAAGCGTGCCCTCAAGGCGTCGACGGAGCGGCTGCGTGCGGCGCTGACGAAGCTCACCAACGTGCTGCGCTCCCTGGGAATGGACCAACCCGGCGGGCTGCAGGCGAACCTGAACAACCTGCAAAACGGCGCCGACCGCTTCGCCGGTGGCAGCCGGCAGGTGGCCGACGCCGTGGCCCAGCTCGTCGACCAGGTCAAGCAGCTCGGTGCCGGGCTCAGCGAGTCGGCGGCGTTTCTGCTGTCGCTCAAACACGACGCGGCGCAACCGGCCATGGCCGGGTTCAACATCCCGCCACAGCTGTTGCATCTGGCGGAGTTCCAGCAGGCCGCCAAGGTGTTCATCTCGCCGGACGGCCACTCGGTGCGCTACTTCGTGCAAACCAAGCTCAACCCGTTCAGCACCGAAGCGATGGATCAGGTGAACGCGATCACCGCGACCGCCAAGGGGGCCCAGCCGAACACCGCCCTGAGGGACGCCACGGTGTCGATGGCGGGGTTCACCGTCGGGCTCAAAGACACCCGCGACTATTACCAGCACGACATCCGGTTCATCATCGCGGTGACCCTCCTCGTCGTGCTGCTGACCTTGATCGCGCTGCTGCGGGCGATCGTGGCGCCGCTGTATCTGGTTGCCTCCGTGGTCATTTCGTACCTGTCGGCGGTGGGTATCGGCGTTCTGTTCTTTCAATTCCTGCTCGGCCAGCACCTGCACTGGAGCGTGCCGCCGCTGGCGTTCGTGGTGCTGGTCGCGGTCGGCGCCGACTACAACATGCTGCTCGTCTCGCGGATGCGTGACGAGTCTTTGAGCAGCGTGCGCTACGGCATCGTTCGCACGCTGAGTTCGACCGGCGGTGTGATCACCGCCGCGGGCCTGATCTTTGCCGCCTCCATGGCCGGTCTGCTGTTCTCCAGCATCGGCACCGTGGTCCAGGGCGGTTTCGTGATCGGCGTAGGGATTTTGCTGGACACTTTCGTGGTGCGCACGATCACCGTTCCCGCGATCGCCGCGCTGGTCGGGCGGGCGAACTGGTGGCCGTCGCGGACGGGCGGCCGGCGCACCGTCACAGCGGCGGCGGGACGCGTTGAACCCCAACCGGGTTAGCGGGCAGACATGACGTGTGTGAGACTACGAGACGAAGCCGAGCGGTCAGGGATAGCGATGAAGAAACTACTCGCAGGGGTTACTACGCTGGTAACCTTCGGCGCCACAGGGTGTTTCGGCGTCAACACCGCGACGGCTGACGACACGCCCATCGGCGGTCCGCCGACTCCGGGGGCGCCGGGCGACCAGACGGCGTTCGCGCTCGGCGGCGCTCACGTTCTGGGCATCCCCTACGACGAGTACATCCGCGAGGAGGGGGCCCAGTGGTTCCCCGGCCAGAAGCGGGAAATCGTGCGCTACCCGGCGGGGCAGGTTCAGGGCCACGTGCTGGAGCGGCTCTTCCCGGGCATCGGCAAGATCGGCGAGGACCTGTTCCCGGGCCTCGGTCTGGACGGGCCCAGCGTCGGCGAATCCGTCGGCGTGGGAATCAACAACCTTGACGCGGCGATCAAGACGGGTCGCCCGGGCACGGCGATCGGCCTGTCCGAGGGCGGGTTCGTGGTCGACGGCGAGCAGGCTCGGTTGGCGAACGACCCGGCCGCTCCCCCGCCCAACACGCTGAACTTCGCCTCGTTCGGCGACCCGATCGGGCGTCACGCGTTCGGCCAGAGTTTCCTGAGCGCCATGTTCCCGGTCGGCAGCGTGGTTCCCGCGCTCGACTACACCATGCCGCCGCCGTACGAGAGCCAGTACGACACCGACAAGTTCGTGGCCGCCTACGACTCGATCGCCGACTTCCCCGACCGGCCCGACAACATGTTCGCCCTCGCCAACACGCTGATGGGCCTGGCCACCGGTCACACCGCTGTCGCCTTCACCAACGCCAGCATGGTGCCGCCGCAGAACATCAGGACCACGATCAATTCCAGGGGCGCCAAGGAGACGACGATCATGGTGCCGGAGAAGCACCTTCCGCTCGTCATGCCGCTGGCCTACATCGGGATCCCGGAGGACACGCTGAACAAGCTCGACGCGATCCTGATCCCCCGGGTCAACGCCGGTTACTCGCGCAACGACGACCCCGCGACCGCCCCGGTGCAGGTGGACCCGGTGCACGGCTTCGACCCCGCGGCCGTCACGGCGCCGGCCAACCAGGCGACGTTCGGCGGCGGAGCCGACCCGCTCTCGCAGATCCTGGCCGGCGCCATGTCCGTGCTGTCGCACGGCGCGGCCCAGGCCGGCCCCTGATCCCCGGCGTGATCGACAAGCCAGTACGGACGTGACGTGACCCCGCCTCAGTCGACCATTCTTTCGATGCTGCACGGCCGCGCCAGCCTGCGGCCACATGACGTGGCGTTCACTTTCACCGACTACGAAAACAACGGGGCGGGCGCGGCCGAGAGCGTGACGTGGTCGCAGTTGTCCCGCCGAACATTCAATGCGGCGCGCGAGCTCAGCCCCCACGGGTCGGCCGGGGACCGGGCGGTGATCCTGGCGCCCCAGTCCCTCGACTACATCGTGGCGTTCCTGGGGTCGATGCAGGCGGGGCTCATCGCGGTTCCGCTGCCGTTGCCGCACCGCGGCTCGAGCCACGAGCGGGTGGGCGCCGTCCTCGCCGACACGTCGCCCTCGGTGATTCTGACGACGTCCGCGGTCGCTGACGAGATCGCCGAATACGTTCACCAGGCACGCCTGGACCCCGTGCCGAAGATCGTCGAGGTCGATTCGATGAATCTGGACGCCGACCTCCAAACCAGCGCTCGCACAACGGATTTGCCGAGCACCGCGTACCTTCAGTACAGCTCGGGTTCGACCCGCACGCCGACCGGTGTGATGATCTCGCACCGCAACCTGCAGGTGAATTTCGAGCAGCTGATGCGCAGCTTCTTCGCCGACTCCCACGTCAAGGCCCCACCGGACACCACGATCGTGTCGTGGTTGCCCTTCTACCACGACATGGGCTTGGTGCTGGGGGTGTGCGCGCCGATCCTGGGCGGCTATCGCGGCGAGCTGACGAGCCCGCTTTCCTTCTTGGAAAGGCCGGCCAGATGGGTGCGCGCGTTGGCCGAGAACGCTTCCGCGTTTTCGGCGGCGCCGAACTTCGCCTTCGACCTGGCCGCCCGCAAAACCACCGAGGCCGACCTGGCCGGGCTCGACCTCGGCGGCGTGCTGGGCATCATCAGTGGCGCCGAACGGGTCGAGCCGGCCACCCTGCGACGCTTCGTTGATCGGTTCGCGCACTTCAACTTTCGCGACGAGATGGTGCGTCCCTCCTACGGCCTGGCGGAGGCGACCGTCTTCGTGACGGCGGGCACCTGGAACGAATCGTCGAGCGCGGTCCGCTTCGACGTCGCGGAGCTGTCCGCCGGCCGCGCGCGGCCGTGCGCGGCCGGGACCGGCACCGCCCTGGTCAAATACAAAGTGCCGCAATCGCCCACACTGCGCATCGTCGACACCGACACCGACCGCGAATGCCCGCAGGGGGTGGTCGGCGAGATCTGGGTGCACGGCCCCAACGTCGCCGACGGCTACTGGCGCAAACCGCCGGAGGAGCAGCGCTGCTTCGGCGCAACGCTTCGGGACCCGTCGCCCGGCACCCCCGAGGGGCCGTGGCTGAAAACCGGCGACCTGGGTTTCGTGTTCGACGGTGACCTGTTCATCGTCGGCCGCATCAAGGATTTGCTGATCATCCGCGGGCGCAACCACTATCCCGAGGACATCGAGGCGACGGTCCAACAGATCACCGGCGGCCGGGTCGCGGCGATATCGGTCCCGGTGAACAGCACCGAAAAGCTGGTCACCGTCGTCGAGCTCAAGAAGCGCGGCGGGTCCGACGAGGAGGCCAGTCGCTGGCTCGCCGGCGTCAAGAGCGACGTCACCTCGGCGATTTCCAACGAACACGGGCTGAACGTCGGGGACCTGGTGCTGGTGGAGCCGGGGTCGATCCCCACCACGACGAGCGGCAAGATCCGCCGCGCCGCCTGCGTCGAGCGGTATCGCCGGGACGAGTTCGTCCGCTTGGACGCCTGAGGGCGACCGCACGCGGGCCGGCGGGACGCCCGGCCGGCGCGCACGGGCGGGCGGTTGCCCATAATGGGTCCACTCGCACCGGCAAAGGAGCCCCGATGAGCACTCCCACCGCGAACCGCCCACTGCGCGTTATCCAGTGGACCACCGGCAACATCGGACGGCGTTCGCTGCACGCCATCATCGGCAGGCCGGACATGGAGCTGGTCGGTGTGTACGCCCACGGCCCGGAGAAGGTCGGCGTGGACGCCGCGGAGCTGTCCGGGTGGCCGGAGCCGACCGGGGTCAAGGCCACCAGCGACGTCGACGAGCTGCTGGCGCTGAAACCGGACGCCTGTTGCTATAACCCGTTGTGGCCCAACGTCATCGAGCTGGTTCGCCTGCTCGAGTCGGGCGTCAATGTGTGCACCAGCGCGGCCTGGATCACCGGCGGCAAGCAAACACCCGAGGACCGCAAGCGCATCGAGGACGCTTGCCAGCGGGGCGGGTCGACGATCTTCGGCAGCGGCGCGCACCCCGGCATGACGAACCTGGTCGCCATGGCGCTCAGCGGCTCGTGCGAGCGGGTCGACGAGATCCGGATCACCGAGTCGGTGGACTGCTCGACGTACGCGTCGGCGGAAACCCAGACGGCGATGGGGTTCTCGCAGGATCCCGATACGCCGGGGTTGGCCGAGAGCGTGCGGCGGGAAAGCGAGGTGTTCGCCGAGTCGGCGGCGATGATGGCCGACGCGATCGGGGCGAAGCTGGACCGGATGACGTTCGACGTCACCTTCACCGCGGCCACCGCCGACTCCGATCTGGGTTTCATGAAGATCCCCGCGGGAACGGTCGGCAGCGTGTATGGCTACCACCGGGGCTGGGAAGGCGACCGCAACGTCGTCAGCGTCGGATTCAACTGGGTGATGGGCAGTCACGTGGTGCCGCCCAAACCGCTCGAGCACGGCCATGTCATCCAGGTGTTCGGGTTGCCCAACATGCGCACCGTCGTGCATTGCCTGCCGCCGAAGGACTGGACCGAGCCCGGGTTCATGGGGCTGGGAATGATCTACACCGCGATGCCGGTCACCAATGCGGTCCCCGCCGTGGTGGCGGCGAAACCCGGCATCGTCACGCTCGCCGACCTACCGCCCGTCACGGGCCGCGTGGCCCGCTAGGTCTTGTGTCGGTCGCCACATGGGGCACCCCGAGGAACGCGTGCGTGCACTACTGTTTACGATGCTTAGCTGAGCAAAGGTTCCGTTAACAAGGAGCGTTGTCGCGGGCGGTCGCGAGGTGTTCTGGCAGGGCGGCGAGGACCACGCGGCGATAAGCGGAAGGCGGTCAAGTGATGGCTAATCCAGCCTCGAGATCACGAACCGGTCTGCTCACCCGCGCGCTGAAGCGGGCATGGATCCCTCTGCTTTTGACCGTGGTGCTCGCCGTCTCCGGTCTGGTGGTTTCCCGGCTGCACAAGGTCTTCGGCTCCCAGGACCTCAACGCGAATGCCGGCGCCGGCATCGAGATCGTCCAGTTCAACCCGAAGGTCGTCGTCTACGAGGTCTTTGGACCACCCGGCACGGTGGCCAACATCAACTACTGGGACGAGAACGCCAACACGCACCAGGTCAACAACGCCCCGCTGCCGTGGTCCACCACGATCTCCACAACGCTGCCCTCGGTGAGCGCCAACATCATGGCGCAAAGCGACGGCAGCACGATTGCTTGCAAGATCACCGTGGACGGTGTCGTCCGCGACAATCAGAATTCCGCCGGCCATAACGCCCAAACCTTCTGCCTGGTGAAATCCGCATGAGCGACGTGAACAGTCACACCGAGCGCGACCTGAGCGCGGCCGACACCGGCCCGATCACCACCCGGGGCTTATCGAAGGCCGAGCGGGGTCACCGGCCCTACCTTCCCCATGCAATCGCCATCTTCGCGATTCCCATCATTTTGGGCTGGGTGGCGGTAACCGTGTTGGTGAACGTCATCGTCCCCAGACTGGAAGTGGTCGGCGAGGCGCACTCGGCGCCGATGACACCGCTGGACGCGCCGTCGATGAAGGCGATGATGCGCCTGGGCCACAACTTCCACGAATTCGATTCCAACAGCACCGTCATGATCGTCCTGGAGGGTCAGCAACCCCTCGGCCCGGACGCACACCAGTACTACGACAAGCTGGTCCGAGAACTGCGACAGGATTCCAAGCACATCCAGCACATCCAGGACTTCTGGGGTGACCGGCTCACCGCCGCGGGCGCGCAGAGCGCCGACGCAAAGGCCGCCTATGTGCAGTTGAACCTCGCCGGTAACCAGGGCACCACGCAGGCGAATAACTCCGTGGACGCCGTACACAAGGTGATCGACGAGAATAAGGCGCCGCCCGGCGTCAAGGCCTACGTCACCGGGCCCGCGGCGCTCTCCGACGACATGCACATCATCGGCAACGCCAGCCTGGCCAAGATCACGCTGTTCACCCTGGGCGCCATCGCGATCATGCTGCTGCTGGTCTACCGGTCGATCGTCACCACGCTCGTGCAGCTCTTCATGACCTTGGTGGCGCTGGCGTGCGCGCGCGGCGTCGTCGCGGTTCTGGCCTACCACAACGCATTTGGCCTCACCACCTTTGCCGCCAACATCCTCACCATGCTGGCGATCGCCGCCGCAACCGACTACGGCATCTTCCTAATCGGCCGTTATAAAGAGGCGTTGGCCGCCGGCGAGGACAGAGAAACCGCGTACTACACCACCTTCAAGGGAGTCGCCCCGGTGGTGTTGGGATCGGGCCTGACAATCGCCGGCGCCACCTACTGCCTGAGTTTTGCCCGACTGCCCTGGTTCAACACCATGGGCGCACCGGTGGCCATCGGAATGCTGGTTGTGGTGCTGGCCGGCGTCACGCTGGGCCCGGCGGTGGTCTACGTCGGCACTCGCTTGCACTTGTTCGAGAAGCAGGCCAAGCGTGGCCGGCTGTGGCGCCGGGTCGGCACCGCCGTAGTCCGTTGGCCCGCACCGGTTTTGGCCGTCAGCGCTGCCGTCGTGCTGGTCGGCATGATCGCCCTGCCGAGCTTCCACACCAGCTACAACGACCGCCATTACCTGCCGTTGTCGGCACCCTCGAATCAAGGGCAAGAGGCCGCGAACCGGCATTTCTCCGAGGCTCGGATGAACCCCGACCTGTTAATGGTCGAGTCAGACCACGACATGCGCAACCCGGCCGACATGCTGGTGTTGGACCGGGTGGCCAAGAACGAGATGCGCACGCTCGGCATCGCCATGGTCCAGGACATCACGCGTCCGCTGGGCATTCCGATTCAGCACAGCTCGATTCCGTTCCAGAACAGCGTCCAGAGCCAGACGACGATGCAGAACATGAGCTTTCTCAAGGAGCGCATCGCCGACATTCTGAGGATGGCGGACGACTTACAGACTCAGATCGAGACCACGCAACGCCAGTACGAGGTGTCGTTGGACCTGGCCAACGCCGCGGACGACAGCGCCAAGACCACGGCGGTCACCTCGCAGATCACCGACAAGCTGCGCGACCACATCGCGGATTTCGACGACACCTTCCGGCCGCTACGCTCCTACATGTACTGGGAGAGGCACTGCTACGACATTCCGGTGTGCATTGGGCTGCGGTCCCTGTTCGATACGTTCGACGGGTTCGACCAACTCGCCGAACAGTTCCACTACCTCACCGCTGACATCGAGCACACCGCGAAGGCCACCCACGACCTCAATGCGCTGTTTCCGCCGCTGATCACCACACTGAAGACCACCAGGGGCATCACGCTGACGCTGTACCAGACGTTCAAGGCGATGATCGACCAGATGGAGGCGATGAGCAACACGGCCATCGTGATGGGGCAAAGCTTCGACGGGTCGAAGAACGACGACTTCTTCTATCTGCCGCCGGAAGCCTTCGACAACCCCGACTTCCAGACGGGTCTGCGGATGTTCCTGTCGCCGGACGGAAAATCGGCGCGGTTCTTCATCACCCATCAGGGCGATCCGATGACGCCGGAAGGCATTGCGCGCGTCGATGCCGAACGCACCGCGGCGCAGGAGGGGCTGAAGCAGTCCTCGCTTTCGGATGCCAGGGTGTATCTCGGCGGAACCGCCGCCACCTATCGGGACATGGCCGACGGCGAGAAGTACGACCTGATGATCGCGGTAGTTTCGGCCCTCACGCTGATCTTCATGATCATGTTGCTGCTGACCCGCAGCGTGGTCGCCGCGCTGGTGATCGTCGGCACGGCCGCGAGTTCGATCGCGGCGTCCTTCGGTCTCTCCGTGTTGATTTGGCAGGATCTGTTCGGCATCAGGATCCACTGGATCGTGTTGGCGCTATCGGTGATCATTTTGCTGGCCGTGGGATCGGACTACAACCTGCTACTGGTGTCCCGTTTCCGTGAAGAGATCCATGGCGGGCTCAAGACCGGGACCATCCGGTCGATGGCCGGCACCGGTGGTGTGGTGACGGCGGCGGGCCTGGTGTTCGCCTTCACGATGGCCGCGATGCTGGGCAGCGACCTGCGGGTGCTCGGGCAGTTCGGGTCGACGGTCTGCATCGGCCTGCTGCTCGACACGCTCGTCGTGCGCACGCTGTTGATGCCGTCGATCGCCACGCTGCTCGGGCGCTGGTTCTGGTGGCCGCAGGTGGTACACCCGCGCGGCGACAACGCGTTGCGGGGGCGGCGCGCCCTGCAGCCGTCAGCGTAGCGCCATTGCTTAAAGCGTCAAGATCAGCAGTGGCGTTACGCCCGCAAGGCGGGATCGGCGTCCACGCACACCGCGACGGCGCCCGCGCCGACGTGCAGCGCGAGCACCGGCCCCAGCGGCGTGACGATGGCCGGCTCGCACGCTGGTAGCCGCTGCGCCAGCGCGGCCGCCACCTCCCGGGCGCCGTCGGGGTTGTCGACATGGTGCACCGCCACCGCGGCGGGGGCGTCGCCGACCGCCTCGCAGACCCGGTCGATCATCGCCGCGGTCGCGGCGGTGACGGTGCGGACCCGTTGGGCCAGAACGAGTTTGCCGTCGTCGATGCGCAGCAGCGGTTTGAGCGCCAGCGCGGTGCCCAGCCAGGCCTTGGCTCCGCCGATGCGCCCACTGCGGCGCAAATTGTCCAGCCGGTGCACCACGATGAACGCGTGGCCCCGCGACACCGCCGAGCGGGCGGCGTCGGCGACGGCGTCCAGGTCGGCGCCGGCGGCCGCCGCCCGGGCGGCGGCCAGCGCCACAAAGCCGGTGCCCATCGCGGCCGACCTAGAGTCGACGACACGCACCTTCGGGTCGAGGTCGGCCGCGGTGCGTTCCGCGGCGCCGCAGGTTCCCGACAGGGCCGACGAAATGTGCACCGCCACAACGCCGTCGCCCTCGCTGTCGGCCAGCGCCTGCTGGTAGGCGTCGGCCAGTTCGGCCGGCGTGGCCGCCGCGGTGGTGGCGTGCAGCTTGTGCACGTCCTCGGGGATTTCGTCCACGCCGTCGCGCAGGTCCTCGCCGTCGAGCAGGATGTGCAAGGGCACGACGCGAATCGCCCACTTGCCGAGCAGCTCGACCGGCAAGCGCGAGGATGCGTCGGTCACCACCACGACAGCCACGAGCGCTACCCGCGCGGCTTTCCGGTGGAGACGCCGGCCTCGGCCAGCGCCTTGAGCATCAGCTCCGCGACCGCCTGGTGCGCTTCGAAATTCCAGTGAATGCCGTCGGGGTTGCCGCGGCCACTCATGATCTGTTCGGCCACAGCGGCTTTGAGGTCCACCAGGGGAATGTCGTGGGCCTGCGCCCATTCGGTGATCGCGGCGGCGGTGCCGGGCCGACCGTGGTGGGCCTTGCCGTACGTGGCGGCGACGTGCACCGACGGCAGCGAAGCCACGATCGGGATGCCGGGGCGGTTGAAATCGATTGCCCCGCGGGTCTGTTCGAGATATTCGGCGCTCAGGCGCGGCGGCAGCGCGGGCCGGGCGACCGGCGAAAGCCGGGGCTGCAGCCAGCCGTAGCCGTCGCGGACCCAGCGCCGCAGCCAGGGCGGGCGCACGTAGCGGATCAGCTCGCGAAGCGCCGTCGGCAGCACCGACGGCAGCGAATCCATCCCGCCGGTCGCGAAGATCACGGCGCCCGCCCGCGGCAGCGCCGCCCAGGCCCGCGGGTCCTGGGTGGCCGCCCACCAGACGTCGCGGCAGGTCCAGCCGATGCGGCCGATCAGTTCCAGATCCCAACCCAACTGTGAGGCAACGAGATTGGGCCAGATGCGCGGATCGTCAGCGGGCAGCCCCCCAGTGGGGCCGTAGTAGGCCAGCGAGTCGGCGAACACCAACAGGGTCGGTCTCGTTTCAGAGGACATCGTTGGACACCTGCGCCGAAGCGTTCCACACGTCCAGGCGCCAGCGGATGGCGTCGAAATCCGTGCCGGGGTCCTCGGAGTGGCCGGAGAGCTGCACCCAGCTGGCGTTGCCCATGCCGCCCAGGATCGGCCAGTTGGCGACCGGAAGGCGCAGCAGCGCCGCCGACAGCGCGGCGATCAGGCCGCCGTGCGCCACCAGCACCACCGGCCGGTCCGGCTGGTTCGGGCCGCCCCACTCCGGTTCGCCGGACACCAGCTCGGCGATGACCGGCAGGCTGCGGGCGGCGACGTCGACCCGGCTTTCGCCGCCGTGCGGCGCCCACGTCGCGTCTTCGCGCCAGGCCAGCCGGGCCCCCGGCGCGTCGGCGTCGACCTCGGCGTGCGTCATCCCCTGCCAATCGCCCAGGTGGGTCTCGCGCAGCCGGTCGTCGACCCAGACCTTGAGCCCGGTGCGCTCCCCCAGCTTGATCGCGGTGTCGTAGGCCCGCCGCAGATCCGAGGACACGATCAGGAGCGGCTGCGGCTTGCCCAGCACCTCGGCAACGGCGACCGCCTGCGCCCGGCCCAGCTCGCTCAGCTCGGTGTCGAGCTGACCCTGCATCCGGCTGCCGAGGTTGTAGTCGGTCTGCCCGTGCCGCAGCATGACCAGGCGGCGGCTTCTCATTGCTCGCCCGCCGAATCGACCGGGCCGTCCGGGCCCGCCACGCCCGCGGCGTCCGTGTCCACCGGGATCACCGGGCAGTCACCCCAAAGCCGGTCCAGCGCGTAGAAGTTGCGGTCGTCTTGGTGCTGGACGTGCACGACGATGTCGCGGTAGTCCAGCAGGGTCCAGCGCCCCTCCCGGGCGCCCTCGCGACGGGCCGGCTTGTAGCCCGCCTTGCGCATCTTCTCCTCGACCTCGTCGACGATCGCGTTGACCTGGCGCTCGTTGGACGCCGAGGCGATGACGAAGCAGTCGGTGATGACCAGCTGGCCCGACACGTCGATCACGACCACGTCGTCGGCCAGCTTGGCGGCGGCCGCGCTGGCGGCGACGGTGGCCATGTCGATGGCTTCCCGGGTGGCGGTCACGTGTTGTTCCCGGTGGCGAGGCTGGTCGTCGTCGGACTTTCGGACCCGTCGTCCGCTTGGCGGGCGGGCCGGTGGTAGAGCCGGCGCTTGGAGACGTACTGCACCACGCCGTCGGGCATCAGGTACCACAGCGGGCGGCGCTCTTCGGCGCGCCGCCGGCAGTCCGTCGACGAGATCGCCAGCGCCGGGATCTCGACGAGGGTCAGCGCGCCTTCGGCCAGCTCGCCCAGCACCCCGGTGATGTGGTCGTGGCGCAGCTCGTAGCCGGGACGGCTGACGCCGACGAAGCGCGCCAGATCGAACAGCTCCTGCCAGCCATGCCACGACAGGATCGATTCCAGGGCATCGGCACCGGTGATGAAGTAGAGCTGCGCGTCAGGGTTGAGCCCGTGCAGGTCGCGCAGGGTGTCGCGGGTGTAGGTGGGGCCCCCGCGGTCGATGTCGACCCGGCTCACCGAGAACCGCGGATTGGACGCCGTCGCGATCACCGTCATCAGGTAGCGGTCCTCGGCGGGCGAGACGTGGCGGTCCTTCTGCCACGGTTGGCCGCTGGGCACGAACACCACTTCGTCGAGGTCGAACAGGTTGCCCACCTCGCTGGCGGCGACCAGGTGCCCGTAGTGGATGGGATCGAACGTCCCACCCATTACCCCCAGCCTGCGCACCTGCTTTTGCACGGTGTGCCAGCTTACTTGAGCGGCCTCGTGCGGCCGGGGTGACGCCGGTAGCGCAATGGTAATCTCTAGGCATGCGCGCAACCATTGACCGGGCAGGCAGATTGGTCATTCCCAAGGCACTGCGCGACCACCTTGGCCTTCAACCCGGCGAAGTCGAGGTGACGGCCGACGGCGCGGCCCTGCGGGTCGAGCCGCTCGCGGGCGGCCCCCTCCAAGAACGGGACGGGCGCCTTGTCATACCCGCCGGCGGTGCCGAGGTCAACGACGCCGTCGTGCAGGCGTTGCGCGATGCCGGCCAACGCTAGAAGCGCCCCGTTTCTCGTCGACACCAGCGTCGCCGTCGCGCTTGTGGTTGCCGATCACGAGCACCACGAGGACACCTTCCAGGCGTTGCGCGGCCGGACCCTGGGCCTGGCCGGCCACGCCGCGTTCGAGACCTTCTCGGTGCTGACCCGCCTGCCGCCGCCGGCGCGTCGGACTCCCGCCACGGTCGCGCAGCTGCTCTCAAACACGTTCCCGGAGAGTAGGTTTCTCAGTCCTCGGGCGGCGGCAACGCTGGTCCCGACGCTCGGGGCTGCCGGGATTGCCGGCGGGTCGGTCTATGACGCGCTCGTCGGGGCCACCGCGAATGAGCATCGCCTTTTGTTGGTTACGCGTGACCGTCGCGCGTGTGAGGTCTACCGCAAGCTCCACGTCGAGGTCGAGTGCCTGGCCTGATGCCGGCGCTCAGGAAGGCCCGCAGTCGTCGAAATGCCCGCGGCCCCGCGGTCACAGTCTCCGGACATCCCGGGGCGGTTCATTTCGGAACCCCTTGGGACCGTGGACCTTTGGTGTATGCGCCCTGTGAGGTATTAGCGCGTTAAGTTGCAACGTGATGCCTGGTGAGCGAGAGGGTCGGCCCAAGGGACCGGAGGTCACAAGCCGGCCTTAACGGCGGTTGGTTTCGCCGACGGGTTGACGGTTGTGTCACTGTCCTCGGCGGTAGGACTGCGGTCGGTGGCGGCGGCATCGCAGCCGAACAGATCAAGAATGGCGGCAAATGATTCCCGGGTCTCTTCGGGTCGTACCGGCAGCAGCGAGGGCGGGTGCAGCAGGATATGTGGTAGCACGCCGTCGTATTGTTTGGCCTTATCGCGGACTTCATCGGGGGTTCCGGTGATGCTGAATGCCTCCACCAGTCGGTCGCTGGTGGTTTCGAGACCAACCGGTCCTTGGCTAAACACCGCCTGACGCACCGCGGCCTGGTCGTCTTGCAAATCGTGTTGGGCCACAAGGAAATCAAAGCCAGGGGTGGCGCAATAGGCACCCACATGGATCCGGGCGCGGCGGTAAGCCTCTTCGCGATCGTCGTGGATGCTGCAGATGATGTAGGACACCACATCGATATCGGATACCGGCCGGCCCGCCCGCACCGCTCCGGTCGCCAGCCTGGGCCGAACCACCTCGTCCATGAACCGTGGCGTGTAGAAGCAGCCGAGAACGCCCTCTGCTTTCTCACCTGCGAGTTCGATCATTTTCGGTCGCAATGCGGCGAGATAAATCGGGATCCGCGGCCGTTGCAGCTGGCGTCCGAACAACCCGACCGGGGGTGCCGGGGTGACGACGCTGGAGTTGAACTCGCCCTGGAACCCACCGGCCTCGCCGGTGTGCAGCAGATCCCAGCAAGCGCGGACGTGGTCGATGTATTCACGCATCAACGACAGGCCCTTGGCAGGGCTGGCGCCCGCCGAGATCGTCACCTCCGGAAGGCCGGGACCGATGCCGAGCAGCATGCGGCCGCCCGAGTACTGATCGACGTCGGCGGCGGCGTTGGCGATAAGCATTGGGTGCCGCGTGCTGGCTGTTGCCAGCCCGGTTCCCAGTGTGATGTTGCGCGTATTGAACGCGGCCGCGGCCAAGGTGACGAACGGACTCGAATAAACCTCGTAACTCCAGAGCGAATCGAACCCGGCCCGATCAGCTGCCACGGCCAGTGCGGGGATCTCTGTGATCGAGGTGTTGTAAATGGGGAGACTGATTCCATGCTTCATCGGGCGATCCTGTCTGTTCGGTGATTAATGCAGCGCCGCTGCCGAGGTCTGCACGGGTTGGCTCGCATCGCTGAATCGCGGCATCACCTCGTCGGCAAAGAGTCGCATGGAATTTTTGATCACGTCGTTGGACAAATAGCCGAGCTGGGCTACCAGGATCATCTGATCGACGTCGAAGTCGACGTAGCGCTGCACCAGCTTGGCGCACGTCTCCGGTGAGCCAACGCAGAAGATCCCGGCTTTGACGCCTTTCTTGACCGTCTGTGCCTGCGGGCTCAGGCCCGCCGCTTCCTCCTCGGTGAGATCCGGCATGGGCACGAAGTCCTTGCCCAACGCCTTGTAAAACTCATATCCCTTGGCCTCGGTCTGTGACCATTGGCCCACGTAGGCCAGGGCACACTCGACCCACCACAGCACGCCTTCGGCTGCGGCCTCGAGTGCCTCCTGGTCGGTCTCGGCACACAGGAACGGCGTCGCGAAAGCCACCTGATCATTGACCACGCCGTATGGGGTCTTGGCGTTGGCGATCGCCGCCCGATAGGTGGCGATATGGCCCTGCAACTCGTCGGGCGGCGAGAATCCGAATGACAGCACACCCGCGCCGAAACCGCCGGCCAGCTCCCAGCTCTGCGGCGAGGTCGCGGCCATCCACAGCGGCGGATGTGGCCGCTGGTAGCACTTGGGGTGCAGCGTATGCGGAGTGACCTTGTAGAACTCGTCGTCAAGCTCGAATTGGTCGGCCGCCCAAATGTGCGGCAGGTTCTTCATGCCGTGCAGCTGCATCGGCCGTGTGGTCGCCGGGTCGACGCCGAACGCCGCCACCTCGTCGGCGGTGAAGCCGCGCCCGGTGCCCACGTCGAGGCGGCCGTTGCTCAAGATGTCCAGTGCGGCTGCCCGCTCAGCGACCCGCACAATGTGGTTCATCTGTTTGGACAGTTGCACCACCCCATGCCCGAGCCGGATCCGCGACGTCCGCGCCGCCACCGCGCTCAAAAAGCACTCCGGCGCCGAGCAAGAGGAGTATCCGGTCAAGAAGTGATGCTCGACTGCCCACGCGTAGTCGAAGCCCAGCTGTTCGGTCAACAGCACTTGATCGAGGGCTTCGTGGTACACCTGGATCTCGCGGCCCTCGGGCCACGGCGGACGACCGGGCATCAATTCCACCAGCGTTCCGAACTTCATGCGATTAGGTCTCCTTTGGCAATGCGGGAGTTGGGGATTGGCGGACATCTAGTCACAGAAATGGGCTCGCGCGGCCAGTCAACACCGCTGCGGCGGCATCCGCCCACGAGCTGTGGTCGGTGAACATGTGGGCTTCGCTGGCTGCGATGTCGCGAAAACAACGCTGGATCGCCGTGCCGTTTCGCAGGCCCGCCGAGCCGGCGTACCGATGCGCGAAACCGGTGACCTCAACCCCGATCCGCGCGGCGTGGGTGGTCGACAACCGCGCCAACCCGCGGTGCCGGGCGTCGACGGAATCAGTGGCGGCGGCGCGCTCTAAGTTCCTGAGCGCTTCGATCGACCCGGCCCGCGCCGCGTCCAGCGCCGCCTCGGCCCTCCCGTAATCCGCCTGGAACACCGGGTCGTCGACCAGGACCGGCCGGCCGGCCCGGCGCTTGGTCATCGCCAGCGCCGCGATCTCCCCCAGCGCCCGGCGCGCGATCCCTATCGAGAACGCCGAATGGGCGATGCAGCCCAGCCCGAAGGGGCCCATCCGATACAACCCGCCGCCTCGTAACGGCTTGCCGCCCAGGAGCTGCCAGCTGAAGTCGACCGGCACGAGCTGCTCAGGAACGCGGAAGTTGACGCTGCCGGTCGCTTCGAGTCCCAAGACATTCCAGTCATCGTCGAGCTGCACCGCAGATTTCGGCACGACGACGACATGCATGCTCGGTAGGCCGTTGTCCTGGCGGACGGGTTCGCCGTCCGATCCGAATTCCCGGTAACCGCCCATCATCCAGTTCGCGTGCGCGGAGCCGGTGGCGAACACGAAGCTGCCCTGTACGCGTAGCGAGTCGCCTTCTGCCACCGCGCTTCCCAGCGGCGCGAGCTGCCCCGCCGAAAGCGCGCGCGGATCGGCGAAAATATCCGTGACCGCGGCGTCGGATAGGTAGGCCCCCATCAAGGCGGTCGTGTGGGCCGTTGCCATCACCGTCCAGCCGATTGACCCATCGATGTGCGTCAGGTTCTCGAACACCTCGAACGCATCGGTCACCGACGCCTCGTGGCCGCCGAGGCACTCCGGCACCAGCAGCCAGAAAAGCCCCGCGTCGAACAACGGATCGACCTGCTCGGCCAGCAGGTCATGCGCCCGTCGAGCCTCCTCGGCGCGAGACTCGAGCAGCGGCGCCAACTCTCGCACCGACTGACCGGGATCACGGGTGCCTGTGCGCAACGTCATGGCGACGCCCGAAACGCGTTGGTGCCTAAGGGCACAGCCGCGCCGGAGTCACCATCGATGACAACCACCGGTTGCGCGGCGCACGCGACGATATCAGCTGCTCGGGTAACCACGCCGGGTCGAGCCCTGCGCGAGGCGGGCGATCGAGAGTGTATCCCACACGCATTGCCGGTCACCCCAACAAACTATCGTGTAACGCGACAACTAGTCAAGTTTATCGCACTGCCCACGGCGAGGCGTCAGCTCGCAACGCGGACAACGTCGCTTGCGCCGCGAGACATATCGACCGTTTGGTTCGCGCGGAATGATAGGCTGCGGATCGCGCAGTGCGCCGTCCGGTTGCTCAGGCCGGCCGATCGCCTGTTGGGCTTAGCGGCCCGGACACGAAACCCGATGAGCAACACCGATGCTCATCACGCTGAGAATGAACGCTCGGTGGCCCGAACATCGGGATTCGACGTCGCATCCACCCATGACCTGCGTGCCCCATACGGAGGTAACGTCGCATGAGCCAGACGACGGAGGACACCGCTGGGCGCATCGTCGGGGCGGCTGAGGCATTGCTTGGCGAGGTCGGCCTTGACAAGACGACGCTAGACCTCGTCGCGGAAGCCGCGGGCCTCCACCGCGCCACAATCTATCGGCATTTCCCGGGAGGCCGCGACGAGGTGCTGGTCGCGGTGATGGAACGACGTTCGAGGCGCCTTGTCGGCCGACTGATGACACACGTCGCCGCTGAGCCGACGTTCGCCGAGGCGCTCGTGGAGGGAATCGTGTTCACCGCCGAGGAGACCCTGCGTTCTCCGGCGATCGCACCATTGTTCATCGCGGGGCAAACGAGCCGGGCCAGCGCCGCCGCGCCGGCATCCCGCGTGCTCAGGTCCATTGTGCGAGAAGCCTGGCAGCCCCTGCTGGAGCAGGCCAAGGCCCGCGGTCAGGCGGGTGAGGGTGTCGACATCGACGTCCTCGCCGAACTCCTTCTGCGATTGTTGTTCTCGCTGATGTCCGACTGGCAGAACACGCCTCGAAGTCGCGAGGAGACCAAAGACTTTCTGCGGGCGGTACTCACACCCTACGTCACCGCCGGTGCCACCCCGCGTGCCCGGGTGGCCGAGAAACCTGCCTCCCCGGCCATGCCGGTCCACGTGGAAACCAAGGATTCGACAACCAGCGACCAAGCCGTGGCAGATCGACTGTTGGAGAGCGCTGCCAAGCTGTTCCGCGAAAAGGGGTACGAGCGCAGCAGCACCCGGGAACTCGCCGAACGCCTCGGAGTCCGTCAACCGTCGCTGTACTACCACGTCAATTCCAAGCAGGATCTGCTCGAACGCCTGTGCATAACGAGTTTGCGCCGGCTCAGCGCCACGGCGCAGGCCGTCGCCGACAATCCCGATGCAACGATCTGGGATCTGATCGTGGCCCACGTCAGATCACTCGCCGCAGACCGCGACCTGCATCTCGCCCGAATCTTCGAAGAGGACGCACTGGTGGGCCCGGCCCGCTCACGGGTGGCTGCCGAACACGACGCGTATGCCGCGCTGATTCGCCAGATCATCGAAACACAGCAGGCTGCCGGCCGGTTGCGGGCCGATATCGATGCCGCGCAGCTGTCGATGGCGTTGCTGAACCTGCTGAACTGGACAGTCTTTTGGGTCGATCCCCAGGGTCCGGCATCGCCCGGCGAGGCAGCCGACGTGCTGGCGGAGGTGTTCATCCACGGCGCCGGAACCGGCCGCCCCGATTCGACCGCGGCGCGTGCCAAACGTTCGACGCGCCAACGGACCAAATCGGCGGCGGGCCACAGCAGGCGGCGGGCAAGCGGACAGGCGGGCCAAAGCTGACCGGTGCGTTCGAAGGCTTGCCGGTTAGCGGTTCGCTGTCAAAACTCCTGCCGGATCGGCGATTTCAGATGTCTTAGGCTGTAGCCGAAGCGGCGATCCATACCTGGCCGCGGCCGCCGAGATCAGCCAGATGACCACGGCCGACAAAGCCATGGTTACCGCCGAGGCGATCCACATGGCCGCGATAGGCGGCCCCTGCACGTTCATGGCGATCCAGGTCGGCCATGCCAGGCCGTAGATCATGCCGATACTGACAATCGGGATGAAAAATCCCGCGAGCGCTTTCGTGCCCTTCAGCCAATGACGCAGCAGGAAGAAGGCGTAGCCGACGACGAAAAGGTATGCGGTGTTAATGAATGCCCAGTACAGCGGAAACCCGAGGATGTCGAACGGCTGAGGGCCGTAATACTTGTAAAGCCGTGTTGAAAGCCACGGGTATTCCACCGCTGTGTCGAAGAGGCCACCGGCGATGGCAAGCATGAGCAGGGTCTTCCTCGACCCGCCGCGGTCCATCACCTTGTATACGGCCCATGAGCCCAACCCGTAGTAGATGGCATAGCCCAGTGGGAAGAAGATGGCCCAGGTGCGTCCGTAGACCGTGAAGGGTACCGACATGTGGACCGTGAACCACAGCCGCGAGGCCGTGTCGTCGAGCGGTTCGACGAACCCTGCGACACCGGTCCCCAGCATGATCACCAGCAGCAGTGGTTGCCGGCGGATGACCGCATAGAGGGCGACCAG
Organism: Mycobacterium palustre; assembly: GCF_002101785.1. Classification (GTDB taxonomy): domain Bacteria; phylum Actinomycetota; class Actinomycetes; order Mycobacteriales; family Mycobacteriaceae; genus Mycobacterium; species Mycobacterium palustre. Next base: position 39,670 of record NZ_LQPJ01000097.1, on the reverse strand, counting down.
GAGGATGACGATCGCTTCGGCGGTGTTGAAGAACCACTCCGCCCCATGGACAGGGATGAGATCGAAAGGTGGTTGAACGCTGCCAAACACGTCGAGGACTCCTTCTCGGTCGCGCTCGGCGATCAACCGGGGGTTGCGATGAAGCGTCGATGCCGCCGCGTCCCTGTGAGTGCATTATCCCCCGCCCAACCTATCGTATAGCGAGACAATTCGTCAATATCGTAGTCCTATCGAGCTCCGCTACTAATGTGCTACCGTGTCGCGCATGTATGGCGGGTGCCAGAGCTCTTGGATATGGGCAAGCAAAGCGGCTTTGCCCAATCTCGCCCTTCAGAAGATGTTCGGCCGCTGGGGTTTTGGATGTCTGGCGGTACCCGGCGGCCCGCGACCGGGAGTCGATTGATGCCCATTGCCGGCATGATTCGCCGTCATGCCCAAGCGCGACCCGATCACATCGCTCTGAAATGGGATGGCGGTTCGTCAACCTATGCGCAACTACACGAGCGGTCGAACCGACTCGCGCAGGCCCTGTCCGCCAATGGCGTCGGCCCCACCGACCGGGTGGCGATCCTGGATCACAACGGGCCCGCGCACGTCGAGGTCATGGTTGCCACTGCCAAGTTGCGAGCGGTCGCGGTTCCGGTCAACTTCAGGCTCACCCCACGTGAAGTGCTCACCATCATCAACGATTCGCAGGCTCGGGTGATAGTGGTCGGAGCACCGTTCGCCGACATCGTGAAAGCCATTGCCCCGGGCTTCGTGCGCCCGATCGTGACGATCCCCCTCGGACAGTCCTATGAGTCGTGGCTGGGCGCCCACCCCGCTGTCGATCCCGGTGATGAACCCGCCCCCGGGGACACCTGTCTCCAGCTGTACTCATCTGGGACCACCGGCGCTCCCAAAGGCGTCGAGATCAGCGCACTCGGCTTGAAAACCTGTATCTCCCTTTACGAACCGCTGACAGGGCTCGACGGCGATGCCATCCACATGATGGTGCTGCCGTTCTTTCACATCGGCGGAACCGGCATGGCTCTGGCAACTCATCTGACCGGCGGCACGAACTATATAGTGCGACAGGCTGTTCCGGAGCACCTGCTGCAGGTATTGGTGCACCAGCGCTGCACCCACACCACCCTGGTGCCTGCCGTCGTCCAATCCATGCTGCAAGTTCCCGGCGTCAGCGACATGGACTTCACCGCGCTAAAGTCCATCGCGTACGGAGGCTCACCGATCACCGAAACGTTGCTACGTGAGGCGCTCGCCGTATTTCGCTGCGACTTCTGCCAGGCGTACGGGCTAACCGAAAGTTGTGGAACCGTATCAATCCTTCCTCCCTCTGACCACGACCCCGACGGCTCCAACACGCATCGGCTGCGTTCTATCGGTAGGCCGGTGGAATCGGCGCAGATACGTATCGTTGATCCGGAGACACTGAAAGACGTTGCGACACATCAGGTCGGCGAACTCTGGATTAAAAGCCCCCAAGTGATGAAGGGCTATTGGGGGCGGCCTGATGAAACCGCTGAAACGATCGTCGACGGCTGGCTGCGCTCAGGGGATGCCGGCTACTTCGACGACGACGGGTATCTCTATCTCTACGACCGGGTCAAAGACATGATCATCTCGGGTGGGGAGAACATTTACCCCACCGAGGTCGAGAATGCGCTCGCATCGCACCCCGCGGTCCTGGAAAGCGCCGTGATCGGCGTGCCCAGCCGGCGGTGGGGGGAGACGCCGAAAGCGATTGTGGTCCGCCGGCCGGGGGTTGACGTGACCCAGGACGAGCTGATCGCACACTGCCGAGGACTCATCGCCGCCTACAAATGCCCGACGAGCATCGAATGGATCGACACATTGCCGCGAAACGCGGCGGGGAAGATCCTCAAAAAGGAGCTCCGCGCCCCCTACTGGGCAGCAGCGAGTGTCAGTCGTTGACGTTCCCGACAGCGACGGGTCCCGTAGGACCGTGGGTCACGTGCCGACTTGGCCGGCACGAACCGCCGTCAGCAGGCGTCCGCGTCGGTCTGGCAGAGACCTGCACGCATGTAGCTGGGCATGCCGGGCGGGGCGACGGTATGTGCTTGGGCGACAACGGTGCCTCCGACCGCATAGATCACCATGCCGACGGTCGCGAACCCGATCACGGCCAGCGTGCTCATCGCGGTTCCTACTCGGGGGGCTAACCGGCTGACGGTGTCCAATCCCCGCTCCACCCAGCACCGGCCGCGATCGTCGCGGTAATAGCGCAGGGCTGTCACCGCCGTGAGGACGGGGCCTCCCCAGAGGATCGGATCGAGCAGCAGGGGTAACTGATACCTGGTGCCTGGCCATAGTGTCAGGCCCGGCACGTTGCCGCCGATCCATATCAGCCAGCCGGCCCGGGCCAGCGGCTCCTCGAACGCCACCATAAAGACGATGGCGACCAGCCACCAACAGCCCAACAGTCTAATGGGCCCAAGTCGGGGCCAGCGCTTGCTCAACGCCCGCAGGAACGCGCAACCCGCAACCGGCACGAGCGCCAAAAACATGTACGACGGGAACTCGATGAGGAACGTGCTGGGGAACCGCCGGACACCAGCGGACATCCAGCCGGGGATATCGGCATTCCATGAGCCGAGGTTGACGTAGTAGGCGTTGAACGCCACGACCGGACGGGTGAAGTTGGCCACCGTGTCCAGCCAGGCCAGCGACATGAACGCGCACCACAGCTTGGCGTCGAAGGTGAAACGACCCGCTCGGATGCATCCCCGAACGATCCACAACGTGGCGGCTAGCCCCGCCGCAACGAACAGCGGCTGCAGGATCCACGCCCACATCTTGTCGGACGGCGGCACCGGGTCGGGTCCAAGCGGTGCCGGCACCAAATCCGGCGACAACAGCCAGCTCGCATAGACATAGGCCTGGACGACGACCGCGATTGCGCCGATCGTGGCCCACACGTAGGCCGTTGCTATGCGGCGGCCCTGGTGTCTGTCGCGCGCCGGCGCGGCTGCGCCGGCGCTCATGACGCGCTGCGAGCTGCCAGGCCCGTCTTGGTCGACGCGCCGAGTGCCGCGATGAGATCGTGCGCGGCACGTTCCCCCGCCGAACTCGCGGTGTTCATGCTCGACGGCGCGAAGTAGTCACCGGCATGGAAGACCAGGCGATCGTGCTCGCGGCGCATCGCATTGAACTTCGCGAGGTCCTTGTAGTAGCCAACCCGGCTGCAGAAAACCGCTTCGCGCCAATGCTTCACATGCGCCCACTCGATCGTGTCACGCACACGGGGCATCAGCTTCTCCGCCTCGGCGAGTACGGTGTCGACAGTTACCTGATCGTCCTCATCGATGAGCTGCCTGGTCAGCGCATCGCTGGTGTACAAGGTGAGTTGCCCCTTGCCGGGCGGTAGAGAGCCGGGGTACTTGTTGTGCTCGTAGACCGCGGTGACGATTTCTGACCACTCCGGGTGGATCGTGTAGGAGGCCTTGATGCCGACGGGACCAGGCTTCGACAGCGCCAGCTGTACCGAACTCATTGCCGCGTAAGGCACGTCAGCCAAAAATTGGCGCCGCCATGGGTCCAGGGTCACATGGATCGTCGCGGCGTCGTGTGCCGCGACCGCAATAATGCACGCGGCGTAGCGGTCGGTCCGCTCACCGTGTGGACCTGTCCAGGTGACCGCAACCTCGTCGTCGCGTTCCTCGACCTCGGTGACAGCAGCGTTGAGTGTGACGTCGAACCGCTGGCTCATCAGCCTTGAGTAGCTGCCCATCCCGCCCCGGAAAGCCAGCCAACGGCTGCCCAACCCGGAGTAGCGATGCAGCATGAACAGTAAGTCGTTGTTAGAGACCACGTTGGCCGGAGCAGCCGCCATCGACTTGACCGACGGCGCGACGATCCGCTCCAGGATCTCGGGGTTCAGCCGTCGCCGGGTGTACTGCTCAGCGGTTTCGAAATCATGCGACGCAAAGGCCGACAAGTCTTCGTAACGGAGCGAGCGCAGTGCCCGGTACCCGTCGAACACCAACCGTGCCAAGGTGAATCGGGAGCGCATCGACAACGGGAAGCGCGGTGCGTCGCGCAGCAGGTGATCGGTGTCGAGCCAGAACATGTCGTCACCGCCCCACAGAAACCCGAGCACGGAACCGGCGGCTTCCAGCTCGCCGTCCAGTCCCGCGTCGTGCACCAATCCGCACAGGCTCTTGTACGCCGTCCACATGACGTTGGCGCCCTGATTCAGGGTGAACCCGTTGCGGTAGATGGAGTGCGTGCGCCCGCCCACATGATCGTTCGACTCGTAGACGTGCACGCGGTAGCCCGCTTGCTGCAGCCGGAACGCGGCGGCCATCCCGGCCACTCCGCCACCGATGACCGCGATTTCGGCACCCGGCAATTGCGAGTTGGTGTCACTTGCCATATCGTGTTGTCTCCTATTGCGAGTGCCGCTGATCAAATTCCCATTAGTCTCGGACGCGTCAGGTATCCCATTCGGCGCGCAGGCCGCCCAATAGCGCGCGCACAAAGGTCGAGGGCATGTACTGCAAATCGCAGTCCTCGGACAGGCGCAACGAAGGGATGCGCTGAGCGAGCGTGTGGATGCCCACCCGCAATTCGACCCTCGCGAACGGGGCACCCAGACAGTTGTGTGTGAACTTCCCAAACGTCATGTGCGTCCTGGCATTTGCACGGTCACTGATGTACTTCTCCGAATCGGTGAACTCCGCCTCATCCCGATTGGCCGACAACACCGACAGATGAACCAACGACCCGGCCGGAATGAGCACCCCGCCAAGTTCGCAATCGCGGGTTGTGACCCGGTGGATCCCGGTCAGCGGCGGCCGCAGGCGTAATCCCTCCTCTGCTGCTCGCGCAGCGAGGTCCGGGTCGTCGACCACCTTCTGCCAAAGCCCTTGGGAGAGCAGCAAATGAATCGCGTTGCCCATCGCGGTGGCCGTGGTCTCCATACCGGCAATGAGGATGCCGAGCACCATGCCCAGCACCTCGGTCTGCGAGAGCACTGGTTCATCATCAGCGGTCGCGAAGATGAGGTGGGTAAGCAGATCGTTCTCGCCGCGCGGGTTCGCACGGCGGTCCTCGATCAGTTTCCGCGCGTAACGGACGTATTCGCACTGCCCCTCGGCAACCGAATCGACCAAATCGGCTGGGATGCTCTCGTTATTCGCCAGGAACAGTGCCTGCATGGCCCACCCGTAGAGCATGTCGACGTCGGCGGGTGGCACCCCGAGCATCGGCGCGATGACCTTGATCGGGATCTTGTGCGAGTACTCGGTTGCGATATCAGCCTTGCCGTTGTCGATGAAGGCGTCGATCACTTCGTTGGCGATCCGACCGACGTCGCCTTCGGCCGCATTGGCCATCCTGGCGGTGAACGCCGGCTGAACCAGCTTGCGGATCCGGGTGTGCTCGGGTGGGTCCATCGACGTCAGGCTCAGCTCAACGGGCCAGCGGCCGTCGGGCAGATCATCGCGAAATCGTTCGGGCACCGCGACGGGGACCCCGCCCATCGCCGCACTGGAAAAGGTCTCCGGCGAGCGGAGCACCTCCTCGATGAGCGCATAGGACGAAACGCACCAGGTGTTGTGCTCGGGCACGAAGAAGACCGGAGCCTCGGTGCGGGCGCGGGCCCAGCCGGTTGCCAGGTCGTCGATCGGGGTCAGAGGGTCGATCGGCTGGAATCCGTGCATCACCGGACACCCCGTCGGCGCCGTGGCTTTTGCGGCAGTGTCGGTCTCGGAAGACGTCTCAGAAGACGTAACGGAGGACATAGTCAGGATCTCTCCAAAAGAGTTGGGTGCTATGACTTTTCGTCCTACATCGCCGTTGCGACTATCCGAGCGAGAGTGGCAGCTTGGCCATCACGCCGCCGTCGGCGACCAGGCTTGTGCCCGTCACGTAACGGCCGTCATCGCTCACCAGGAACAGCGCCGCGCGTGCCAAATCGATGGGTTCGGCTACCCGCCCAAGGGGAATTTGTGCCTCCATGGCCGCAAAGACCGACCGGTCGACACCGGCCGGGCGAACCATCTCGGTGTCGACCACGCCGGGGCACAGCGCGTTCACCCGGATGTTGCGCGACGCCAGTTCCAGGGCCGCTGTGCGGGCCAGGCTGACCACGCCGGCCTTGGCCGCACAATATGCCGACAGTGCCGCGTGCGAAGCCAACGACTCGATGGAGGAAATCAAGACGATCGAGCCGCCTCCGGCGGCCGTCATCGGTCCCACGGCGGCCTGGATGGCGCGGTAGGCCCCGACCAGGTTCACGTTCAGCACCGCGGCGAAGTCGGCGGCAGGTACTTGCTCGATCAAGCCGTGGCTTGCGACGGCGGCGTTGTGGACCAGGGCGTCGACCGAGCCCCATGCGTCAGTGGCCCGGTCGATCGCGTTCGCCCAGTCGTCGTCGCCGCCGATGTCGAGATGGGTGAACATGGCCTGTTCGCCGATTTCATCGGCGAGCCGCTTGCCTGGGTCGTCGAGAATGTCGGCGACGATGACGCGAGCGCCCTCCGCGGCGAACAGCTTGGCTTGGGCCGCGCCGAGTCCGCGGGCGGCGCCGGTGATCAGAACCACCCGGTGCTCGAGCCGCTTCCATGTCCGGTCATCCGCTTCGCGGCGCACCCCACCTGCCCCGACGACCTGCGCGAAGTCTCGTTCTGCGGTCTTGATCACCGATTCGCTCATCCTGCACTGCCTCCTTATCGCATCGTTGCGAAGCGTTCCCCTTGAAAAGATTGCGTGCCCAAACTTCTAGGCCCACAACCCGTCTCTTCCGGGCGAATAACCCAGAGCGTTGTATGTGGCGTCAATCAGCGACTGAGCCCGCTGATCGATTGCCACGCTCGAGCCCATCTTGTTGCAGACGTACCCAAATGACATGTGTGCCTTAGGGTCTGCAAATCCGATGCGGCCACCAAACCCGGGATGTCCGAATGCGTCTTCCGACAGTCGCATGCTGTCGCCGCCACCCGGCGTCCGCCGGTTGTCGAACGCCTTCCAGAAACCGAAACTGAATCGCGTCTGCATCAGCACGAAGGCGTCGTAGCCCGCAGACTGCACCGAGCCCAGCCGCGACAGATCATGTGGTTGCAATAATCGGACACCGTCCAGGCTGCCGTCCAGGGACAACGGTGCGTACAGCCTTGCCAGCGCTCTGGCGCTGGCAATCCCACCTGCCGAGGGATTTTCGGCTGCGTACGCCGCCCGACTGTCGGTGGCACCGGCACCGTAGAAGCTACCCGCGTTGAGGGCCAGGTCGTGCTGGATGGTGCCTGGAGTCGCGCTGTTGATCCAGACCTGCTGGATCGGTTCGTCGGGCCCCGGTGGATCCGCCGCGATCGACACGGCCACCTTCGCGTCATACTCGGCGGGCATACCAATCCAGAATTCGAGGCCGAGGGGCTCGGCGATTTCCTCCCGGAAAAACCTGCCGATGGACCTCCCGGTGACGCGCTTGACCAACTCCCCGATCACGAATCCGAACACCAAGGCGTGATAGCCGTGCCTGGTGCCAGGTTCCCAGCGCGGCTTCGTGCGAGCAATAGCCGCACTGTAAGCATCGTGGTCCAGCAGAATCCCGTCCGGCAGCCGTTCGGTCGTCGACGGGATACCGGCCTGATGACTCAGCACCCAACGCACCGGGATCTGGTCCTTCCCGTGCTGAGAAAATTCTGGCCAGTAGCTGGCGACCGGCTGATCAAGGTCGAGAAGGCCTTGCGAGACAAGCATGTTCGCGACGATCGAGGTCGCTCCCTTCGTGGCGGATTGCAGGACCGTCATGGTGTCTTGCTCCCACGGCCGACCCGTTTCCTGATCGGCCGTACCCGCCCATAGATCGACGACTGGTTTGCCGCGAAGGTAGACCGCGACGGCCGCGCCAATTTCACCACGTTCGGCGAAGTTGCGGGCGAACTCCTCACGCACACCGACGAACCGAGTATCGCAGTAGCCGCCGATGGCGGCATGGGCGGACAGCGGACTCATCGAAGCGGTCTCCTTTTGGCGGGCAATGTCATTCACCCACCGCCCGCAGCGTGCCGAGTTGGTCGTTTCCCAGGTGGCACAGCTTGGTCTGTTTGGCCGACAGGTAGCGGTGGTTGTGCGCAGTTGCAGGCAGCCACAGCGGGACTCGCTCTACGCCGATACCGGCGGCTTCCAGCGCTTTGCACTTCTGCGGATTGTTTGTCATTAGGCGGACCGAAGTCACGCCGAGGTCGACCAGTATCGCCGCGGCGTCGTCGTACGACCTTGCGTCAACCGGGAGACCCAACGCAACGTTGGCCTCTACCGTGTCAAGACCCTTGTCCTGCAGGGCATACGCGGCTACCTTCGACGCCAACCCGATACCGCGGCCCTCGTGTCCTTGTAGATAGATGATGACACCGCGCCCGGCATCGGCTATCCGGAGTTGGGCGTCTTGGAGCTGTTCGCCGCAGTCACATCGAACCGAGCCCAACGCATCGCCGGTGAGGCACTCAGAATGCACACGGACTAGTACGCCGGCGCCCAGGTCACCTAAAACCCAAGCAGCATGCTCGATTTGAGTATCGAGTGAGCGATATGCGTACAAAGTTCCGGATCCCGCGGACGTCTTCAGCCGCGCGGACGCGACACGGGCGACTGCGGCACCCCCATGCTTGGCAGGTAAAGGCCCGGCACCGGACAAGTGCAGGTACGCAACGAGCTGATCGATCGTAATGCACTCCAAGCCATGCGCTTTGGCGAACTCGAACAGCGCGGGACGCCGGGCCAGCGAGCCGTCGTCGTGAACGATTTCAGCCAGTACGCCCGCCGGCTCCAGACCCGCCAGTCGCACAAGTTCCAGCGACGCCTCCGTATGACCGGGTCGGCTCAACACACCGCCGTCGCTCGCCCGCAGCGGAAACACGTGGCCGGGGCGTACAAAATCATCGGCACTCGCGTTCGGTGATGCGATCGCGCGGACCGTCGCTGCGCGATCCGCTGCAGAGATCCCCGTGCTCGTGCCCCGTCTAGCATCCACTGAAACGGTGAAGGCTGTCCCGAACATGTCTTCAGGAGCATCGACCATCAGCGGCAACCGCAGCTCATCCGCACGTGCTGACGGGATGCTGACGCACAGCAGGCCGCTGGTGTGACGGACCATAAACCCGATGGTCTCCGGCGTCGCAAGCTCGGCGGCAAGGATTAGGTCGCCTTCATTCTCACGGTCCTCGGCGTCAATCAGGACAACACATTCGCCACGACCGACCGCGCGGATCGCCCGGTCAACGGGATCTGCCGGCAAGCTTTCTGGCTCGAATAGCGGTTTCAGCGTCATCATGATCCTGCTCGTCGTGGGCGCTATCGGCCATCGCAGCCTATCGCAAGGCGCTTCATTTGGTCAACTACGTCGCACAGCGGGATGCGATGCGCCGGAGTGTTTGTTGTCCCCGCCGATAGGTGCGTTTGTGCAGAGAGGTGGAGTCGATCGATGCCTGCTACCGGCGCGCCATCCGCGCCGCGGGCTTTTTGCGACCCAACAAGCTGCTGCTGCCACGAACCACCGAAGCCGCCGTGATCCTTTCAGGCTTCCACCGTTTCGAAACGAGGCGCACGCCGATGGCGGCCGCGGCCCTCACACCGGGAGCAGCTGATCGATCACCGCGGCCAGCTGCTTGGCGGACCGGCATTCGTGCATCGTGATCACCTCTTGGTAGCGCGGCACCGCCGAGTCGCCGCTGCCCCACAGGTGCTTGGGCTCGGGGTTAAGCCAGTGCGCGTGCCGGCTCGCGGTCACCATGTGGCTCAACAGCTCGGTCTCGGGGTTGCGGTAGTTGGTGCGGCCGTCCCCGAGCACCAGCAGCGAGCTGCGCGGCGAGAGCACGTTGGGGAACGCCTGCACGAACGAGGCGAACGCGTTGCCGTAGTCCGAATGCCCGTCGCGGCTGTAGACGCCGGCCTCCCGGGTGATCCGCTGGATCGCCACCGCCAGGTCGGCTTCGGGGCCGAACATGTGCGTGACCTCGTCGGTGGTGTCGATGAAGGCGAACACCCGCACCCGCGAGAACTGTTGGCGCAGCGCGTGCACCAGCAACAGGGTGAAGTGGCTGAACCCGGCGACCGACCCCGACACGTCGCACAGCACCACCAACTCCGGGCGCGCCGGTCGGGGCTTGGCCAGCACCACGTCGATCGGCACCCCGCCGGTCGACATCGACTTGCGCAGCGTCTTGCGCAGGTCGATCACCCCCGCGCGGCTGCGGCGCCGACGGGCGGCGAGCCGGGTCGCCAGCGTGCGGGCCAGCGGCGCCACCACCCGCTGCATCTGGCGCAGCTGTTCGCCGGAGGCGCGCAAAAACTCCACGTTCTCGGAAAGCTGTGGGATGCCGTACATCTGGACGTGGTCGCGTCCGAGCTGCTCGGCGGTGCGCCGCTTGGTCTCGGCGTCGACCATCTTGCGCAGCTGCGTAATCCGCTGCGCCGCTAGGGCTTTGACGATCTGCTCCTGGGTGGGGGTGGGCTCGTCGCCATACGGGGCCAGCAGCCCCGCCAGCAGCTTGCCCTCAAGCTCGTCTAGCGCCATGGCCTTGAGCGCCTGATACGACGAGAACGACGGACCGCGGCTGGAATTGTACTTCCCGTAGGCCTCCACGATCCGGGCGATCATGGCGGCCAGGCGCTCGTCCATCTCGGCGAGGTCGGGGTTTTCGGTCAGCAGGTCCAGCAGCATCTGCCGCATCGCCTCGACGTCGTCGGGCGGCAACGCGTCGTCACCCGCCTCGCCGGCCTCCTCGTCGACGACCACCGCCCGTGCGCCCAGGGCGGCGGGGAACCACAGGTCGAACATGGCGTCGTAGGTCTCGCGGTGATCGGGGCGCCGCAGCACCGCGCAGGCGATGCCCTCGCGCAGCACCTCGCGATCGCCCAGGCCGAGGGTGGCCATCACCCGGCCGGCGTCCACCGTCTCCGACGGACCGACCGAAATACCCTGCGCGCGAAGGGCTTCGACGAAGCCGACCAGATGCCCGGGCAGCCCGTGCGGCGCGAGCGGGCGGGTGGGACGGATGCGCCGGGCGGCCATCAGATCGAGCCCCTTCCTTAATTGAGCCGGAGTTCCCCGGCCGCGCGCTGCTGGTCGGATTGATGCTTGAGGACCACGCCGAGGGTGGCGGCGACCACCGCGTCGTCGATGGTGTCCAGTCCCAGCGCCAACACCGTGCGACCCCAGTCGATCGTCTCGGCGATGGACGGCACCTTCTTGAGCTGCATCCCGCGCAGCACGCCGATGATGCGCACCAGCTCCTCGGCCAGGTGCGCGGGCAGCTCGGGGACCCGCGACAGCAGGATGCGACGTTCCAGCTCGGGGCTGGGAAAGTCGATGTGCAAAAACAGGCAGCGACGCTTGAGCGCCTCGGACAGCTCGCGGGTGGCGTTGGAGGTGAGCACCACGAACGGCGCCCGCTCGGCGACCAGCGTGCCCAGTTCGGGGACGGTCACCGCGAAGTCCGACAGCACCTCGAGCAGCAGGCCCTCGATCTCGATGTCGGCCTTGTCGGTTTCGTCGATGAGCAGCACCGTCGGCTCGGTGCGCCGGATCGCGGTCAGCAAGGGCCGCTGCAGCAGAAATTCCTCGCTGAAGACGTCGTCCTTGGTCTGGTCCCAGTCCCCCGAGCCGGCCTGAATGCGCAGTATCTGCTTGGCGTGGTTCCACTCGTAGAGCGCGCGGGCCTCGTCGACGCCCTCGTAGCACTGCAAACGGACCAGGCCCGAGCCGGTGGCCTGGGCGACGGCGCGGGCCAGCTCGGTCTTGCCGACGCCGGCGGGACCCTCCACCAGCAGCGGCTTGCCGAGGCGGTCGGCCAAAAACACCGCCGTCGCGGTGGCGGTGTCGGGCAAATAGCCGGTCTCGGCCAGCTTCCGCGAGACGTCGTCGATGTCGGCGAACAGCGGCGTCGGCCGGGCGGGCACGCTCACAATCTCGGTTCTCCTAAAAGTTTTTCGAACACGTCAGGCCGGGCGGGTCTGCCCGTCGCCCCACGCGATCCACTTGGTCGAGGTCAACTCCGGCAACCCCATCGGGCCGCGCGCGTGCAACTTCTGCGTCGAGATGCCGATCTCGGCGCCGAACCCGAACTGCTCACCGTCGGTGAAGGCCGTCGACGCGTTGATCATCACCGCGGCCGCGTCGACGCCGTCGCTAAACCGTTGGGCCGCAGCCATGTTCGTGGTCACGATGGCCTCGGTGTGCCCGGTGCCGTACTCGTTGATGTGGGCGATCGCGGCGTCCACCCCGTCGACGACCGCCACCGCGATGTCCATCGACAGGTACTCGCGGCGCAGGTGCGATTCGTCGGGATCCAAGTGCACGGCCACCCCGGCGTCCTGCAGGGCGCCGACCAGCCTGGGCATGGCCTGCCCGGCGATGGCGGCGTCGACCAGCAGCGTCTCGGCCGCGTTGCAGACGCTGGGCCGGCGGGTCTTGGAGTTCAGCAGGATCCGTTCGGCAACGTCCAGGTCGGCGCCTTCGTGCACGTAGACGTGGCAGTTGCCGACCCCGGTCTCGATGGTGGGCACCTGCGCGTCGCGCACCACCGCGTCGATGAGGCTGGCTCCCCCGCGCGGGATCACGACGTCGACCAGGCCGCGGGCCTGGATCAGGTGGGTGACGGTGGACCGATCGGCGGCCGACAGCAGCTGCACCGCGTCGGCGGGCAGGTCCTCGCTGACCAGCGAGGCGCGAAGCACGTCGACGAGCGTCTGGTTGGACCTGGCCGCCGACGAGCTGCCGCGCAACAGCACGGCGTTGCCGGACTTGAGCGCTAGGCCGAAGGCGTCGACGGTGACGTTGGGCCGGCCCTCGTAGATCATGCCGACCACGCCGAGCGGTACGCGCTGCTGGCGCAGGTGCAGGCCGTTGGGCAGGGTGTAGCCGCGCAGCACTTCGCCGACCGGGTCCGGCAGGCCCGCAACCTGCCGCAGGCCGGCGGCGATCCCCTCGACGCGCTTGGGGTCCAGCGCCAGCCGGTCCAGCATTGCGGCTGGTGTGCCGGCGGCGCGGGCGGCGTCGAGGTCTTCGGCGTTGGCCGCCAGGATCTGCTCGGTGTGGGAGCCGATCGCCTCGGCGGCGGCCTGCAGCGCCGCGTCCTTGGCGACGGTCGGCAACAACGCCAGCGCGCGGGCGGCGATCCGGGCGCGGCGTGCGGCGTTGTGGACCTCCCGGCGCAGCTCAGGGCGCGATGGAGCTTGCACACTCATTGAACCAGGGTATCGGTCCCCGGCCGGGCGGGTCAGGTTGGCCCTAGCGAGGTCGCTTCACCCGATCGCTCCCCGCGGCGCGCCTCTCGCACTTTCCTGCGGCGCTCTTCGAGGATGTGACCAAAGTTCTGCAGCAGCAACGGTTCTCGCATCACCAAATGCTCGATGTGTTCACGGTCGATCTCCAGCGCGGTGACTTCCTCGAGCGCGTACGCGCTGGCCAGGTTCGGTTGCCGGGTCAGCGCGGTCAAGCCGAGGAACGAGCCCTCCACCAGGGTGCTGATCGGCACCACCGACCCGTCGTCGGCCGGCGCGGAAAGCTGGACCCGCCCGGCGACCAAAAACGTCATCGCCGAGGGCACTTGACCGACGTATTCGACGATTTCGTCGGCGCCGTACCGAACGAGCCGGGCGCAGGCGTGCAGGGACCGCTGCTCGTCGGGGTTGAGCCGCAGGGCCGGCGCGGCGACCATGCGCACCGCCTTTTCCACGCGTTCGGGCGTCGAGTAGTCGTCGTCGCTGCCGTCGAGGTGTAGTTCTTCGCGCCGCGCCGCGTACCAGACCCAGCGCAGGAACGTCGAGCGCGCGGCGCCGTCGTCGGCGGGCGAGCTCAGCCCGATGCTGGTGCGGTATTCGCCGGCGCCGACGGGCACCGAGCGGGGCACGCTGTCGGCCTTGAGCTGGGGCAGCTGGCAGGCGATTCGGGACAGCATCGCGCAGACCCGGTCGGGCGGATCCGCGGGTGAGAACGTGGTCGTCAGCACGAGTTTGTAGGTGGCGGCCGGGCGGCTGAGGTTGACGAACGACGTCGTGGCCAGCACCGAGTTGGGGGTGATGCGGGTCCCGCTGCCGGTGTCGATGTGCACCGCCCGCCAGTTCACTTCCACGACGCGTCCGCGCCCCGTGGGGGTGTCGATCCAGTCGTTGAGCCGGAACGGCTGTTCGAAAAGCATGAACAGGCCCGACACGATCTGGCCGACGGAGTTCTGCAGCATCAGCCCGATGACGACCGACGTGACGCCCAGCGCGGTGAACAGGCCCCCGACCCGCACGCCCCAGATGTAGGACAGGATCACCGCGAGGCCGACGCCGATCAGGGTGAAGCGCGCGACGTCGAGAAAGATGGCGGGCAGGCGCTTGCGCCAGCTGTCTTCGGGCGCGGCTTCGAACACGGCGGCGTTGAGCCCGGACAGCAACAGCACCAACACCAAAAAGCCGAACACGGTGGTGAGCAGCCGCACCGGGACCTCCCCGGCCGGAATCTCCGCGGCCTTGACCAGCAGCAGCAGCAGCGCCCCGAGCGGCAGCAGGTAATTGCGCAGCAGGCTCACCTGCCTGGCCAGGTGGCTGTTGCGGCGGGCGAGCGCGTGGTGGATTTCGGTCAGGAGGATCAACGCGACCGGAAACCCGACCGCGATAGCGATCGCCCAGTAGAACCAGGAGGAGTGCCAGGTGTTCGTCATCGCTCGGACAACCGGTAGATGGCCTGTTCGCTCCCACCCGCCGAAATGGTGCCGGCCGGCGTGAAGTGCCGCACGTCGCGCATCGCATCGTACACCTGGGAGCTGACATAGATGCCCGACTGCGGTGAGCCGCTGTGCATTTGGTAGGCCAGGCTGACCGCGGCGCCCCACATGTCGTAGACCAGGCTCGATCGGCCCACCAGCCCGCTGATCACGTTGCCGGTGTTGATGCCGATCCGAAGGCCCAGCTCGTGGCCGGTTTCGCGGTTGAACCGCTCGACGATGCGGCGAATTTCGACGGCGAACTCGACGCTTCGGTGAATGCAGTCCAGCCGCGGGGTGATCACCCCGCAGCTGGCAAGGTAGCCGTTGTGGAACGTGCGAATGCGTTCGACGCCAAGGGTTTCCGCGGCGGAGTCGAATTGCCGGAACAGTTCGTCGACGATCCCGACCAACTCGTCACCCGGCAGTTCGTTGGAGATCTCGTCGAGCCCGACGATGTCCGCGTAGATGATGGCGACGTCCTGGTGCTTTTGCGCGATGGTCGCCTCGCCCTCTCGGTACCGCTGGACGACCGACTCCGGCATCAACGCCAGCAGTAGCCGATTGTTCTCGTTGCGCTGCTCGTTGAGCAGTTCCTCCTTGATCGCGAGGTTGCGGCTCATCTCGTTGAAAGCCGCCGTCAGGTCGCCGATCTCGTCGCGGGACAGCACCGGGATGTTGATGTCGTAGTCGCCGGAGCTGATCTTTCGCGCGCCCTCTTCGAGGCGCCGCACGGGCCGCATCGCCGCCTGGGCGATCAGCATCGAGGCCACGCAGATGACGAAAACCATTGCGGTGACGGCGATGACGAGCGTCTTGCTGAACCGCCCGAGCCGCGCGAACGCGTCGGAGTCGTCGCGCGTCGCCAGGATCGACCAATGCAGGTCGGAGTTCGGAATGTTCAGCGGGCCGTAGGCTTCCAGCTCCCGATGCCCGGTGTAGTCGGTCGCGCTCATGACCCCCGTCTCGCCGCGCTGGGCGGCGCGCAGGCCCGCGGTGGCAACCGGCTGCACCAGCGTTGTGCCGCCTAACCGGATCGCTTCGTCCACCACCTGGGGCGGGGTGCCGGCGTCGATCGCCTCGCGTCGGTACTCCTTCGGGTCTTCCAGGAAAAGCCGTGAATCCGACCGCATCAGGTCGTCGGACCCCGCCAGATAGGTCTCGGTAGAGGCGCCCATGCCGGCGGGCACCCATTGCTTGTTGGAGGTCATGATCCTATTGATCTTCGCGATCGGCACCGGCAGGGCCATGACGCCGTCGATGCGGCCATTCATCCCGACGGGCGACACCACCCAAGCCGTGGGGGTGTCCAGTTGCGGCTGGTAGGGCTGAAAGTCTGTGATCCACACGAAGTCAACGTCGTTGGAGCGCATCGCTTTTTGGTAGGCGTCTTTCAAATTCGATTCGCGGTAGGGGCCGTTGAGGATGTTGGTCCCGAGGTCGGGGCCCTTCATGACGCTGTAGACGACGTTGCCCTGCGTGTCCAGCAGCAGCGCGTCGCGGTAATCGAACCGGGTGACGATGCCGCGAATGTAGAAGTCGAAGCGGGCGTTGGCCGCCGACCAGGCGCTGCCGTCGCCGGCGTCCTCGACGGGCATCGGGTCGGTGGCGGACCGGGGCGGTGCGGTGTAGTACGCCTGCAGGTATTTCTGCGCGTTGGAAGTGGGCAGCACGGCGTTGACATCGATGTCGTCCCCGGTCGCGCGTTTGATCGGTTTGATCATCTGGTTTTCGTAATAGCTGACCAGCGCCTGCTGTTGGGCGGGGCTGATCGTCGCGTTGGCCAATTGGTTGAACCCCGCGGTGAGCGCGGTCGTCGCGTCGTTGACGCTGAATCCCCCGCTATAGACGATCAGCGAATTGGTCACCTCCCGGAACAACGACTGCAACTGTCGGCGCTGCGATTCCCGCAACTCGATCAGCCGCTCGGACTCGACTTGCCGCAACGCGTTGCGCCCGGAAACCGCCCCGATCAGGCCGATCACCGAGACGCCCAGGATGCTCGACAGCAGCATCGCCACCAAGATTTTCGACTGGATACCGAACCGGAACCGGTGCCACAGCACGGGCCGGCGCACGCGCTCCCGGGCCTTCGGGGCCGGCGCCGTCTCCGCGTCCGGGACCGCGTCCGTGGTTTCGGCCGACGTCAAGCGCGTTCCTTCCTGTCGACGCACCGATCACGCAGCAGACTAACGCGCGAACATCACGATAAAAGGCATTTGTCATAAAGCGATTAACGCGAAAAACGTCGGCGCGAGATTAACGTCGGCGTCATGACGACGCGCGTTTGTGTGGTGGGCAGCGTGAACATGGACTCGACGTTCGCCGTCGAGTCCCTGCCGCGTCCGGGCGAGACGGTGCTGGCGTCCACGCTAACCTCCGCGCCCGGAGGCAAGGGCGGCAACCAGGCGGTGGCGGCGGCGCGAGCCGGCGCGCGGGTGCAGTTCGTCGGCGCCGTCGGCGACGATCCCGCCGCCGAGCGGCTGCTTGCTCACCTGCGCGCCAACGGCGTTGGGCTGGACGGCACGGCGACGCTGCCCGGGCCGAGCGGCAGCGCGGTCATCGTGGTCGACGCGAGCGGCGAGAACACCATCGTGGTGGCGCCGGGCGCCAACGCGCACCTGACGCTGGCCGCCACCGCGCGCGAGGTCGTCGCCGGCTGCGATGTGCTGTTGACGCAGTTGGAGATTCCGGTGCCGGTGGCGGTGGCGGCGGCTCGCGAAGCGCGTTCGGCCGGGGCGGTCGTCATCGTCAACGCCTCTCCGGCCGGCCGGGACCCCGGCCCGTTGAGCGAACTGGCGCGGGCCGCGGACGTGGTGATCGCCAACGAAGCCGAAGCCGCCGAATGGCCCTGGCCATCAACCCACTTGGTGGTCACCATGGGCGCCCGCGGCGCCCGCTACGTCGGCGCCGACGGGGAGTTCACGGTGGCCGCACCGGCGGTCGAAGCGGTGGATACCACCGGTGCCGGCGACGTGTTCGCGGGAGTGTTGGCAGCGAACTGGCCGCACCAGCCGAGCGCGCTGGGCGACCGGCTGGCCGCGGTGCGGCGGGCTTGCGCCGCGGGGGCGCTGTCGACGCTTGCCGCCGGCGCGGGTGACTGCGCGCCCGATGCCCCGGCGATCGACGCGGCGATGCGAAGCTGATGAAATAGCACCGTCTGCGCCGACCACACGGAAGGAGCCTGCTGATGCCCGCCACCGCCGCCGCCGACATCGCCCTGGTGCTCTTCTCGATATTCGGGGTCCTCGGCTTTGGCTGGCGCAGCTGGCTCCAATATCGGCGCACCGGTTCGACCGGCTTTCGGGGTGTCAGCGCCGGCGGCGTGACCGAGCGCCTCGCCGGGTTCGGCTTCGTGGTCGCGTTGATCGTCGCGGCCAGCGGCCCGATCTTGCAGGAGGCCAAGCTAGTCCATCCCGTCTCCGCGCTCAGCGCGGTCGGCGTCCAGGCCGTCGGCGTCGTGGTGGCGACGGCCGGCATCGCGGCGACGGTCTACGCGCAGCTCGAGATGGGCGATTCCTGGCGCATCGGGGTCGACCAGCGCGAAACCACCACGCTGGTGCACACCGGGGTGTTCGGCCAAATCCGCAATCCCATCTACACCGCCATGCTCATTTTCGGCGTCGGGATCACCCTGGTCACGCCGAACCTCCTGGCCGGCGCGGGGCTGTTGCTGCTCGTCGCCACCATCGAACTGCAGGTCCGCGGCGTCGAGGAACCGTACCTGCTGCGGACCCACGGCGATGACTACCGGGCCTACGCCGCCCGCGTGGGTCGCTTCATCCCCGGCGTCGGGCTCCTTCGTTAGCGCACCTCGCCACATCGTGGGCAATGGTCAAGCCATCGGCCATTTCCAGTTCATCGGCCGTCTGGCTCAGCAGCACGCGGCTACGGCTGGGAGACAACAGAATCGACAGGTGGTGATGCGGTGCGTCGACCACGAATCCGAGGCAGTTGATACGCAGCAGTGCGGCGCCGATCGCCGTGTCCAGCAGACGTGCGCTGCGCGGGCCCGCGATTTCGGCCTTGATTTCGTGTCGCATCCGGTCCACGACGATCCCGACGTCCGACAACAGTTCATATAGCGGTTCCCGTCGCAACGCCGGCTCGGTCAATGAGCCGGCCAGCTCGCTTGGAAGCCACCCTTCGCTGACCATCAATGGCTCGCCGGTCCGGCGTTGTCGCCGCAACCGCACGATGTGCAGCAGGTCAGCGTAGCGCGCGGATCACACGCGCATAACTGATCCCGCACTCGTGGCGGATCGTCACCGTGCCGAATCGCGCCAGCTTGTCAAGCAGCCGGCAATTCTCGAACAGAGCAGAGGCACATAGGCTTTGATCTCGATCGAGAAGGTTTACCAGGATGGTAAGCATCGACATGCCGATGCCTCGTGACTGATAGCGATCCTCCACCAGGAGGCCTAACTCCCGCCAGCCATCCGAAGTCAGTCCCGCACTGGCTAATCCGATCACCTCATCCGGCTGGCGCTCGCAGACGGCGACCAGGGCGATGTGCTCGGCGCTGCCGGCCAGCACCGAGCGCAGGTACGACTCTGGGAATATCGAGGATGGTCCCAGCCATCTCGAGTAGCGCGTTGCCGCGCTGCAACGCTCGTGCATGGCCAGGACCGCAGCACGATCGGTTTTTTTGACGTGTCGGACACGGATGGCAGGCGGGACCGCGTTCGCCGGCGTGCGACTCGTGGCGGCCGAAAATGAGCCACAGGGAGCGCTAATCGGTCACCACCTCCTGACTTCGTTTGGCAAGCTTATCCGCCCCAACTAGGACAATCGAATAATTGTCCTAGATACAAGCCCACAAGGCGGCTGGGCCGCGGGTCCGCCCGTGGTAGAACAATCGGTAAATTGTCCTAGCTGAAGGGCGGGTTTCGATGGCGACCAGCCGCTACACCGCGATCGTCGACCAGCTGACCGCGGATATCCGGGACGGGCGCCTGTCGCCCGGCACTCGCCTGCCCACCCACCGCGACCTCGCCCGCCGGCATGGCATCGCCCTGGCCACCGCCACGCGCGTCTACGCGCACCTTTCGCGCGCGGGATTGGTGGTTGGCGAACCCGGCCGCGGTACCTTCGTCCGCGACCAGGGCGGCTATGGCGGCTTGGACGGCCGCCGTATCGCCTCGGCGTCGCGGGTCGCCGACTTGTCGTTCAATCAGCCGCTGGCCGCCGGCCAGGACGAACAGCTACGGGAAGCGTTGCGGCACATGGCCGCGACGGGCGACTTGCGGTCGGTGCTCACGCAGCATGCGCCCGGCGGCGGGTCCCGCGACAGGGCAGCGGTCGCCACATACCTATTGGACCGCGGAATCGACGTCCCGCCCGACAATGTCGTGCTGACCGCAGGATCTCAGCACGGACTCGACATCGCGCTGCGCGTGCTGGCGCGACCGGGGGCCATCATCGCTGTCGATGAACTGACCTATCCCGGCATCAAGCTGCTCGCCGACGACCGCGCCCTGGAGCTCGCCCCATTCCCTTCCGGCCTCCAGGGGCCGGACTTCGACGCGCTTGCGGCGCTGTGTTCGCGACGGCGGGTCGCAGCCATCTACACCATGCCCACGCTGCAAAACCCTCTCGGCTACACCATGTCTGGGGCGCAGCGCGTTCGCCTGCTCGGAATCGCCCATCGGCACGACTGTGCCGTGATCGAGGACGGCACCTACGCTTTCCTCGCTCCAGATTGCGGCCCAACGCTTTACGAGTTGGCACCGGAACGCACCCTGCACGTCGCGAGCTTGTCGAAGAATCTTGCCACCGGTCTACGGTTCGGTTTCGTCGTGGCACCCGACGCGCTCGTCGCGCACGCCAAACAAGCGGTGCGCGCGTCGAGCTGGGGCACCTCGAGCCTGGTGTCGGCGCTGGTGACCGGATGGCTGGCCGACGGCACGGTCACCCTGCTCGAGAAGCGCCGGCGCGCCGACGCGCGGGCGCGTCAACGAATCGCCCAGCGCGCGTTGGCGGGACTCGACTACCACGGGCAGCCGTCGAGCTATTACGGTTGGCTGCGGCTGCCGGAAAACGTTCGCGCCGAACGCATTGCGCACGAGTTGGCGGACGCGGGCATCCTGGTGTCGACGGCGGAAGCCTTTTGCGTCACACCGCACCCGCCCAACGCCCTGCGACTCGCGCTTGGTACGCCAGAGCATAACGACCTCGCCGAAGCGCTGGACCGCGTGCGTCAGATCGTGCTTTCGGCGCAGTGGTAACGCGAACCTACTCCTCGGGGATCTCACGTTCGATCTCGTCGAGCCAGATCCGCGCGGACATGTCCGAGGGGGCGCGCCAATCGCCGCGCGGCGACAGCGCACCGCCGTGCGACACCTTGGGCCCGTTGGGCAGGGCCGAGCGCTTGAACTGGCTGAACGAGTAGAACCGCTGCACGAACACCCCCAGCCAGTGCCGAATCTCCTTGAGCGAGTAGCACGGTCGCTTGTCCTCGGGGAATCCGGGCGGCCAGTTGCCCTGCTCGGGGTCGCTCCACGCGTGCCACGCCAGAAACGCGATCTTGGAGGGACGGAACCCGAAGCGCAGCACATGAAACAACGAAAAGTCCTGCAGCGCGTAGGGTCCGACCTTGTCCTCGCTGCTCTGCAGCTCCTCCTCCTCGCCGCTCGGCACGAGCTCCGGAGAGATCTCCGTGTCCACCACCGACTGCAGCACGTCGGTGACGTCGGACCCGAATTGGCCGGACGAGATGACCCAGCGGATCAGGTGCTGGATCAAAGTCTTGGGCACGCCGCCGTTGACGTTGTAGTGCGACATCTGGTCGCCCACGCCGTAGGTCGACCAGCCCAATCCAATCTCGGAGAGGTCGCCGGTGCCGAGCACGATGCCGCCGCGCTGGTTGGCCAGTCGGAACAGGTAATCGGTGCGCAGGCCGGCCTGGACGTTCTCGAAGGTCACGTCGTAGACCTCCTCGCCCCGGCCGAACGGATGGTCCATCTCCTTGAACATCAGCTTCGCGGTCTCGGTGATGTCGATCTCTTCGAAGGTGACACCGAGCGCTCGGCACAGCTCGACCGCGTTGCGCTTGGTGCGATCGCCAGTGGCGAAGCCGGGCAGGGTGAACGCCAGAATGTCGCTGCGGGGCCGCCCTTCGCGGTCCATCGCTCGCGCCGCGACGATGAGCGCGTGCGTGGAATCCAGGCCGCCGGAAACCCCGATGACGATCTTCGGGTAGTTCAGGGCGCGCAACCGCTGCTCGAGCCCGGAGACCTGGATGTTGTAGGCCTCATAGCAATCCTGTTCCAGGCGTTCCCGATTGGCCGGCACGAACGGGAAGCGCTCGATCTCGCGGCGCAGCCCGATGTCGCCGGACGGCGGGTCGAGCCGGAATGCGATGCGCCGGAACGACTCTGCCGAGTTTCGGTGGTGGCGCCGGTTGTCGTCGAACGTTCCCATCCGCAGTCGCTCGGCGCGCAGCAGCTCGGTGTCGACGTCGGCCACGCTGCGACGCTCGCCCTTGGGAAAGCGTTCCGAGGAGGCCAGCAGGACGCCGTTCTCCCACACCATGGTCTGGCCGTCCCACGCCAGGTCGGTGGTCGATTCGCCCTCGCCCGCGGCGGCGTAGACGTAGGCGGCCAGGCATCGCGCCGACGCCGAGCGCGCCAACAGGCAGCGGTCGTCGGCGCGGCCGATGGTGATCGGGCTGCCGGACAGGTTGGCCAGCACCGTCGCACCGGCCAGGGCCGCTTCGGCGCTCGGCGGGATGGGCACGAACATGTCCTCGCAGATTTCGACGTGCAGCACCAGGCCGGGGAAATCGGAGGCGGCGAAGAGCAGGTCGGGGCCGAACGGGGCCTCGATCGAATCGGCGGGGCCGCCGATGCGGATGGTGCCGCGCTCGTAGTCGCCGGGCGCGATCTGGCGGCGCTCGTAGAACTCGCGGTAGGTGGGCAGGTACGACTTGGGCACCACGCCCAGCACGGTGCCGCGGTGGATGACGACGGCCGTGTTGTAGATGCGGTTGCGGTGCCGAAGCGGGGCGCCGACCACCAGGACCGGCAACAGGTCGGTCGAGGACGCGACGATGTCGCGGATGGCTTGCTCGACGTCGTCGAGCAGCAGGTCCTGCAGCACGATGTCTTCGATCGAGTACCCGGACAGCGTCATCTCCGGGAAGACGGCCACCGCGGCGGCGTCGTCGTGGCAGTCGCGCGCCAGCCTTAGGACAGCTTCGGCGTTGGCCGCCGGATCGCCGATCGTGGTGTGCTGAGTGCAGGCCGCGACCCGGACGAAACCCTGCGCATAGGCGTTGTAGAAGTCCATTGCCCTTCCATTGTCGCCCGACAGTTGTCAACTCGTTGCGGGCGGGTATCCCCCGAGGCATGAGCGATACCGCCGTCGTCGTCATCGACATGATGAACACCTATCGGCATGACGACGCTGAAGATCTGATACCCAATGTCGAGAAGATCGTCGACCCCCTCGCCGATCTGGTCCGCCGGGCGCGCGCGGACGACGGCGTCGACCTGGTCTATGTCAACGACAACTACGGCGATTTCGGCGCCGAGTTCTCCGACATCGTGCGGGCCGCCCTCGACGGGGCGCGGCCCGACCTGATCAAGCCGATCGCGCCGGCCGGCGGCAGCCGGCTGATGACCAAGGTGCGCCACAGCGCGTTCTATGCGACGGCGCTGGCCTACCTGCTCGGCCGTTTGGAGACCAAGCGGCTGATCCTGACCGGCCAGGTCACCGAGCAGTGCATCCTCTACACCGCGCTCGACGCCTACGTCCGCCACTTCCCCGTCGTCATCCCGACCGACGCGGTCGCCCACATCGACGCCGACCTCGGCAAGGCGGCGCTGACGATGATGGAGCAGAACATGTCCGCCGAGCTCACCACCGCGGCGGACTGCCTGGGCTAGGTTCGGCGCACCGCGGCGCCCGCTCGCCGGGGACGGCTACTCTCGAACGGGTGAGGGCACCCACCGCCGAATCGCCGGAGCTGGTGGCGCTGCTGGCCCGTCGCCGGGTGGCGGTGCTCACCGGGGCGGGGCTTTCCACCGACTCCGGCATCCCCGACTATCGGGGCCCCGACTCGCCGCCGAGCAATCCGATGACGATCGGCCAGTTCACCGCCGATCCGGCGTTCCGCCAGCGCTATTGGGCCCGCAACCACGTGGGGTGGCGGCACATGGACGACACCGCACCCAACGCCGGGCACCGGGCGCTGGCCGCGCTGGAAGACGCCGGGGTGGTGACCGGCGTGATCACCCAGAACGTCGACCTGCTGCACACCAAGGCCGGCAGCCGCAACGTCGTCAACCTGCACGGCACCTACGCGCGGGTGGTCTGCCTGGGCTGCGGGCACGCCATGAGCCGGGCGACCCTCGCCGACCGGCTCGAGCAACTCAACCCCGGGTTCATCGAGCGCGCCGAGGCGGTCGGCGGGCTGGCGGTGGCGCCCGACGCCGACGCCGTCGTCGCCGATACCGCGTCGTTCCGCTACCTGGACTGCCCGCGCTGCGGCGGCATGCTCAAGCCCGACATCGTCTACTTCGGCGAAAGCGTGCCCAAAGACGTTGTCGCGCGGGCTTATTCGCTGGTCGACGACGCCGAGGCGCTGCTGGTCGCCGGCTCGTCGCTGACCGTGTTCTCCGGCTACCGCTTCGTGCGTCACGCCGCGGCGCGGGGCATCCCGGTCGCGATCGTCAACCGCGGCCGCACCCGGGGCGACGACCTGGCCACCCTCAAGGTCGACGGCGGCTGCTCGGAGCTGTTGACGGTGCTGGCCACCGAACTGGGTGCGCTGTCCCTGGCCTAGAACGCGCAGGGCATGCTGCCGATGGCGTGCACGAAGTTGCCCGCCACATAGCTGGGATCGCCCGCCTGGATGTTCGGCAGCTGACGAAGCAACTCCCCGATGATGGCCCGCAGTTGCGCCCGGGCGACGTGGGCCCCCAGGCAGAAGTGCAGCCCACCGCCGCCGAAGCCGACGTGCGGGTTGGGGTTGCGGCTCAGGTCCAAGCGCTCCGGATGCTCGAACGCCTCGGGGTCGAAGTTCCCGGACGAATAGAACATCACCACCTTCTCCCCCGCCAGGATGGTCTGGCCGCCGAGCTCGAAATCCGTTGCGGCCGTGCGACGAAAAGTCATCACCGGCGTGGCCCACCGGATGAACTCCTCGACCGCGGTGCCGATCCGGTTGTCGAAATCCGCGACCAGCCAGGCCCGCTGGTCTGCGAAGTCGGTGAGCGCCTTCAGCGCGTGGCTAATGGTCTGGCGGGTGGTGTCGTTGCCGGCCACCGACAGCAGCACGAAGAACGCCGCCACCTCGGCGTCGGTCAGCCGGTCGCCGTCCACCTCGGCGTGCACCAGGCTGCTGATCAGGTCGTCACCGGGGCGGTCGCGGCGCTCGGCGGCCAGCGCGCCGGCCAGCTGGTGCACGTACGTTTGGTGCTCCATCAGCACTTCCAGCGGATGGCGGCCGCCGAGGTAGGCGGGGTCGGCCCACGACACCATGGCGTCGGTGGCCTGCGCCAGGCGCTCCCGCTCGGACTCGGGGACCCCGACCATGTCCGAGAGGGTGCGGATGGGCAGTTCCTTGGCGCAGTGCTCGACGAAATCGGCCCCGCTGCCCGCGGCCCGCAGCTCCCCGACGATGGTCTTGGCGTTCGCCTTGATCGAATCCTCGATGCGGCGGACCTGCCGCGGGCTGAGCGCGGCGTGGGCGAGCTTGCGCAGCTTGGTGTGCCGCGGCGGGTCCATGGCCAGGAAGGACTGCGACGCTTCGAGCAGCTCGGCGGGGATGTTCTCGAACATCACGCCTTTACCGGACAGGAACACCTCGTTGTTGCGGCTGACCGTGACGATGTCCGCGCGCCGGGTGACCGCCCAAAAGCCGGGATCGTCGGGATCGGGCATCAGCGCGTCTTCGACCGGCGGATGCCAGCTCACCGGCCGCTCGGCCCGCAGCACCGCGAACGAACGTTCCCGCTCCTTTGCGGTGGTCGACCAGAACGCCCGCGATGACAGGTCGATGGCGTCGTAGGCGCGGGCAGTGGCAGGCATCGCCGTCATGGAACCCTCCAGCAGACCGGAACGGATCGACAATATGCCTAGACATAATGTCTAGTCAACCCGTTGACCGTCGATTATGCTGGGCAAATGCCGTCGGTCACCCGCAAGCCGCAGGCGCGTCGCGAGCAGGGACGCCAGCAGCGCCGAGAGCAACTGGAGCGCCGGTTGCTGGAGGCCACCGATCGGCTGATGCGCGACGGCGCCAGCTTCACCGAGCTCAGCGTGGACCGGTTGTCGAGCGAGGCGGGAATCTCGCGCGCCAGCTTCTACATCTACTTCGAGGACAAGGGCCACCTGCTGCGCCGGCTGGCCGGCCAGGTGTTCACCGATCTGGCCGACAGCGCGGACCGCTGGTGGCGCGTGGCGGCGCGGCGCGACCCAGAGGACGCCCGCGCCGCATTCGCCGGCATCATCGCCACCTACCGCCGGCACCAGCCGGTGCTGGTCGCGCTCAACGAGATGGCCGGCTACGACCCCGTGGTCGGGGCGACCTACCGCAACCTGCTGACCGCGATCACGGGCCGGATGACCCGGCTGATCGAGGACGGCCAGGCCGACGGGTCCATCCGCCCGGAGCTGCCCGCGGCCACCACGGCCAGCGCGCTGACCTGGATGGTGGAGCGTGCGTGCCAGCAGAACCTGCCGACGGCCCCGGCATCCCACGACGCGGAGCTGGCCGCGACGCTGGCCGAAATCACCTGGAACACCCTGTATCTCAAGCCGATGTCGGCGGGCTGACGCGTCACACCGCCACCAGGTCGTCGGCGTGCACCGCGGGGCGCCGCAGCTCGCCGGGCAGCTCGGAAGTCGACCGGCCCATCATGGTGGCCAGCTCGGCCGCATCGTAGGCGACGACGCCGCGCGCCACCATCGCCGCGTCCGGCCCGCGCAACTCGACGACATCCCCGGCGTAGAACCGGCCGGTGACCGCGGTGATGCCGGCGGCCAGCAGCGAGCGGCGCTGGCGCACGACGGCGCGCACCGCGCCCTCGTCGAGGATCAGCGAACCGGCCGCCTCGGCGGCGTAGCGCACCCAGAACCGCCGGGCCGACATGCGGACCGGCCGGGCGGCGAACACCGTGCCGGTCGCGGCGTCGGTGAGCGCGGTGGCGGCATCGGCCGCGGCGGCCAGCAGGACCGGGACCCCGGCGTCGGCGGCCAGCAGCGCCGACGACATCTTCGACGCCATTCCGCCGGTGCCCAGGTCGCTGCCCGGGCCGGCGACCACACCGTCCAGGTCGGCCGCGCTCGACACCTCGGGAATGAACTTGGCGCCCTTAGACTTTCGGGGATCGGAGTCGTACAGGCCGTCGATGTCGGACAGCAACACCAGCGCCTCGGCGCCGGTCAGGTGGGCCACCAGCGCCGAGAGGCGGTCGTTGTCGCCGAACCGGATCTCGTTGGTGGCCACCGTGTCGTTCTCGTTGACGATCGCCACCGCGTGCAGCGCGCGCAGCCGGTCGAGGGTGCGCTGGGCGTTGGTGTGCGAGGCCCGCACCGAGATGTCGTGCGCGGTCAGCAGCACCTGCCCGACGGTGCGGCCGTAGCGGGCGAACGCTGAACTCCACGAGTTCACCAGCGCCACCTGCCCCACGCTGGCCGCGGCCTGCTTGGTCGCCAAATCCTTGGGGCGCCGGGACAACCCGAGCGGTTCGATGCCGGCGGCGATGGCACCCGACGACACGATCACCACGTCGGTGCCGGCCTTCATACGCGCCTCGATGGCGTCGGCGAGCCCGGCGAGCCGGCCGGCGTCGAATACCCCCGACGGGGTGGTCAGCGCGTTGGTCCCGACCTTGACCACCAGGCTGCGCGCCGTTCGGATGGCTTCGCGATGGGGGCTCACGACGGGTCACCGGGTTGCCGGCGTTGCCGGCGCGCGGCCTTGCGCTCGGCGGCGCCGACGCGTTCGCTGCGTTCCAGCCGCGCGTCGGTGCCCCGGCCAGACAGCGCAACCTGTTGTCCGGCAGGCGTTTGCGGCTCCCAGTCGAACGTCATGTCTCCGATGGTCACGGCGCACCCGGGTTTGGCACCCAGCCGCAGCAGCTCGTCTTCCACGCCCAACCGCGCCAGGCGGTCGGCGAGGTAGCCGACGGCCTCGTCGTTGTCGAAGTTGGTCTGGCCGACCCAGCGTTCGGGCCGCGCGCCGGTGACGACGAAGCCGCCGTGCCCGTCGGGTTCGACGGTGAACCCGCTCTCGTCGACCGGGACCGGGCGAATCACCGGCCGGCGCGCCACGATCTGCGGCCGGGCGGCGTGGTAGTCGGAGATCATCCGCCACAGGCCGAAGATCAACGGCTGCAAGCCTTCCCGCGTCACCGTGGACACGGCGAACACCGGCCAGCCGCGCCCGGCGATCTCGTCGTGGACGAATTCGGCGAGCTCGCGGGCCTCGGGCACGTCGATCTTGTTGAGCACCACCGCCCGCGGCCGCTCGGCGAGGTCCTCCAGCGCCGCGCCCTGCAGCGTCGGCGTATACGCGGCCAGTTCGGCCTCCAGCGCGTCGATGTCGGAGATCGGGTCGCGGCCCGGTTCGGCGGTGGCGCAGTCGACGACGTGCACCAGCACGGCGCACCGCTCGATATGGCGCAAAAAGTCCAGGCCCAGGCCGCGGCCTTGGGACGCGCCCGGGATCAGCCCGGGCACGTCGGCGACGGTGAAGGTGTGCTCGCCCGCCGACACCACGCCGAGGTTGGGCACCAGCGTGGTGAACGGGTAGTCGGCGATCTTGGGCTTGGCCGCCGAAATCGCGGACACCAGTGAGGATTTCCCGGCGGAGGGAAAGCCGATCAGGCCGGCGTCGGCGACGGTCTTGAGCTCGAGCGTCAGGTCGCGGGCCTGGCCCGGCTCGCCCAGCAGCGCAAACCCCGGGGCCTTGCGGGCCCGCGACGCCAGCGCGGCGTTGCCCAGGCCGCCGCGGCCGCCGGCGGCGGCTTCGAAGCGGGTGCCGGCGCCCACCAGGTCGGCCAGCATCCGGCCGTTTTCGTCCAGGACGACGGTGCCGTCGGGGACCTTGACCTCCAAGTCGGCGCCGGCGGCGCCGTCGCGGTTGTTGCCCATCCCCTGTTTGCCCGACGGCGCGGTGACGTGCGGGTGGAAATGGAAGTCCAGCAGGGTGTGCACCTGGGGGTCGACGACCAGGACGACGCTGCCGCCGCGGCCCCCGTTGCCGCCGTCGGGACCGCCCAGCGGCTTGAATTTCTCGCGATGGACCGACGCGCAGCCGTTACCGCCCGAGCCGGCCCGCGCGTGGATGACGACGCGATCGACAAACCGAGGCATCGGCGGTCCTCTCGCTCGCCGAACGTGCAGCTACTGCGAGATTCGCCTCGAATTATCGCAGTGAGTGCACGCTCGCGACGCTCAGTCGGCCTGACCGGCCGCGACGATGCTGACGGTCTTGCGTCCGCGCTTGACCCCGAACTCGACGGCCCCGGACTCCTTGGCGAACAAGGTGTCGTCGCCGCCGCGCCCGACGCCGGCTCCGGGGTGGAACTTGGTGCCGCGCTGGCGGATCAGGATTTCGCCGGCCTTGACGACCTGGCCACCGAACCGCTTGACGCCCAGCCGCTGCGCGGCCGAATCCCGGCCGTTACGCGAGCTGGAGGCGCCCTTCTTGTGTGCCATCTGTGTCGCCTTCCCTACTTGATCCCGGTGACCTTCAGGACCGTCAGCTGCTGACGGTGGCCCTGGCGCTTGTGGTAGCCGGTCTTGTTCTTGAACTTGTGGATGCGGATCTTGGGGCCCTTGGTGTGCTCGAGCACCTCGCCGGTCACCGCGACCTTGGCCAGCGCGCTGGCGTCGCTCGTCACCGTGGCGCCGTCGACGACCAGGGTGACCGGCAGCGACACGTTCGAGCCGGGCTCGGAGTCGAGCTTTTCGACCTTGACCACGTCCCCGACGGCGACCTTGTACTGCTTGCCGCCCGTCTTGACGATTGCGTAGGTCGCCATCGTTGCTCCTGCCTTACTCTGCTCAGCCGGCGCTTCGCGCGCGTGCCACCGGCGTGTACGTGGTGGGTCTGGGATGCGGGTCCGCCCCCGGCAACAACCCGGGCCCGGCGGTCCCGCCCGTCGCCGGCCACACACTGATCGGCCTGGCGACAACTGTCCAAGGGTACTTGACCAGCGGCTACAGGGTCAAACCGGCCGCGCCGGCCGCGCGGCGCAGCAGGTCAGTCCGCGTGGATCGGCGGCCCGGCCGGCCGGCCCGCCGCGCGTCGCCGCCGCGGACGTGCGAATGGCGCCCCGCCGTCGACGCCCGCCGCCGCCGGGTGGCCCGCGTCGTCGTCGCCGTTCTCGTCGTCGTCGGAATCCGCGTCGTCCAGGTCGTCGTCGTCGATGTCGAGATCCTCGTCTTCGTCGTCGAGGTCGTCGTCGAGGTCCTCGTCGTCGAGCTCGTCCTCGTCGTCGGTGTCCTCGTCGGTGTCCTCGAAGTCGTCCTGGTCGGCGTCCTCGAGGGCGGCCGGCCGCTCGTCGGGCTCGGTCTCGGTCGCGGTCTCAGCCTCGAAGGCCTCCTCGGCGGGCTCGTCGGATCGCGCGCCGTCACCGGCGGCGCCCGACGCGCCGGAGGCACCGGCGGCCATCGCCTTGAACATCGGGTGCTCACCGGGGGCGTGCGCGGGCACCTTGGCCACGACGGGCTGGCCGGCGGGCTCCTCGGACCGGCCCTTCTTCGACCGCCTGCCCCGGCGACCCCCGGATTCGGATTTGCGCCCGTTCGTCGGGGCCGAATCGACGGGGTCGGCGTGCAGCAGGATCCCGCGGCCGCCGCAGTGGGGACACGACGTCGAAAACGCCTCGATGAGCCCGGTCCCCAGGCGCTTGCGGGTCAGCTGCACCAAGCCGAGCGAGGTCACCTCGGACACCTGGTGGCGGGTGCGGTCGCGGGCCAGCGCCTCGGTCAGCCGGCGCAGCACCAGGTCGCGGTTGGATTCCAGCACCATGTCGATGAAGTCGATAACCACGATGCCGCCGATGTCGCGCAGCCGCAGCTGGCGCACGATCTCCTCGGCGGCCTCGAGGTTGTTCTTGGTCACCGTCTGCTCGAGGTTGCCGCCGGAACCGGTGAACTTTCCGGTGTTGACGTCGATGACCGTCATCGCCTCGGTGCGGTCGATCACCAGCGTGCCGCCCGAGGGCAGCCACACCTTGCGGTCCATCGCCTTGGCGAGCTGCTCGTCGATGCGATGGACGGCGAACACGTCGGGCGGCGGCACACCGTCGGAAGACTCGGCGGGCCCGTACTTGGTGAGCTTTGAAAGCAGTTCGGGGGCAACGGAATTCACGTACTCGTTGATCGTGTTCCAGGCCTCGTCGCCGGACACGATGAGCCCGGCGAAGTCCTCGTTGAACAGGTCGCGGATGACCTTGACCAGCACGTCGGGCTCTTCGTAGAGCGCCACCGCGGCACCGGCGGCCTTCTGCTTGGTCTCGGCCGCCTTGGCCTGGATTTGTTCCCAGCGCTCCTGCAGCCGGGTGACGTCCTTGCGGATGTCCTCCTCTTTGACCCCCTCGGACGCGGTGCGGATGATCACCCCGGCGTCCGACGGCACCACATCGCGCAGGATTTCCTTGAGCCGCTGGCGTTCGGTGTCGGGCAGCTTGCGGCTGATCCCGGTCGACGAGGCGCCCGGCACGTAGACCAGGAAGCGGCCCGCCAGCGACACCTGCGTCGTGAGCCGGGCGCCCTTGTGCCCCACCGGGTCCTTGCTGACCTGGACCACGACGTAGTCTCCGGGTTTGAGGGCCTGTTCGATCTTGCGGTCGGAGCCGCCCAGCCCCGCGGCCTCCCAGTTGACTTCCCCGGCGTAGAGCACGCCGTTGCGGCCGCGGCCGATGTCGACGAAGGCCGCCTCCATCGACGGCAGCACGTTCTGCACGATCCCCAGGTAGATGTTGCCGACCAGGGACGCCGAGGCGGCGGACGTCACGAAGTGCTCGACGACGATCCCGTCCTCGAGGACCGCGATCTGGGTGTAGCGCGATCCCGGGTGGGGCGGCTCGGTGCGGACCCGGTCGCGCACCACCATCACCCGTTCGACGGCCTCGCGGCGCGCCAGGAACTCGGCCTCGGTCAGCACCGGGGGGCGGCGCCGGCCGGCGTCGCGGCCGTCGCGCCGGCGTTGCCGCTTGGCCTCCAGCCTCGTGGAGCCGTCGATGCCCTTGATCTCGGTGCTGGCCGAGCCGTTGGACCCGTCGTCGCCGGCCTTGCCGCTGCGGGGCGGCCGCTCGTGCACCACGGTGTTGGGCGGGTCATCGGGCGACGGGCTGTCGTCACCGTCGTCGCCCGCGCCGGACTTGCGGCGCCGGCGCCGCCGGCGGCGGCGGGTGGCCGCCTCCGAGGAGCCGTTCTCGTCGTCACCGGCGTCGGAATCATCGGACTCGTCCGAGTCGGCGTCCTCCGAGTCACCCGCCTCGTCCTCGGCGTCCTGGCCGTCGGGTCCGCTCTGTTCGCCGCGCCCGCGGCCCCGGCCCCGGCGGCCGCGCCGGCGGCGCCGGTTGGCGGGCCGGTCGGCCTGGTCGTCCTCGTCGTAGGAGTCGTCCGAGTCGGCGTCCTCGGCGTCACCGCCGTCGTCGATGTGCACCGGCTGCGGCGCGACGAACAGCGGCATGTACTCGGCCGGCTCGGTCGAGCTGCGCAGCAGCAGCGGCTGCTGGGCGACCGGCGCGCTGCTGAAGCCCGGGATGTTGGGCAGGGGCTTGGCGAAGATCAGGTCACGGACCCGCAGGGCGTCCTCGCGGTCCACGCCGGACTGCACGTTGCGGGCCCGCCCGTCGATCGCGACGAGCGCGTCGAGCACCTCCTTGTTGGTGCTGCCCAGCGCCCGGGCCAGCTGGTGGACCCTCAGTCGGTCCGGCAGGTCCTCGTGCTGGACCGGCTCTTGTGATGGGTCTTTAGGTGGTGCACCGTCTACCACGTATTCTCCTTAAGCCCCCGGGCGCGTCGTGCGACGCGGCCACGCGAGGGCTTCGTTATGGGCCCGGGTCGCTTCTCCCCGGGCTTGTGATGGTCTCGCCCCGGGCGGCTCAGGTAGAACTCGCTCGGCGCCGTGCTGAATGACGGCCTGACATGCGGCGGAACATTGCGGAGCCGCGATGGTCGCGCTTGTCTAAGTCTTCATTCGGGCGTCCGACGCCGGTCCGGCGACGTTCACCCGCTGTCAGTATCCCACATCACCCGGCGAACCCGATCCCACCCGATCGGGCCGGCCGAGCAAACCCACTCACCGCGCCGGCGCGGCGGCGATGCGCCCAGCGCTAAACGCCGGGGAACCAGAGGGCAATCTCGCGCTTGGCGGAATCGACCGAATCGGACCCGTGCACCAGGTTGAACTGGGTTTCCAGCCCGAAATCGCCGCGAATAGTGCCCGGCGCGGCCTTGTCCACCGGGTCGGTGCCACCGGCGAGCTGGCGAAACGCCGCGATCGCGCGCGGCCCCTCCACGATCGCCGCCACCACGGGACCCGACGTGATGAACTCCAGCAACGACGGAAAGAACGGCTTGCCCTCGTGTTCGGCGTAGTGTTCGCTGGCCAGCTGCTCGCCGACCTGCCGCAGCTCGAGCGCCACGATGGTTAGGCCTTTTCGTTCGATGCGGCCGATGATCTCGCCGATCAGGTGCCGCTCGACCGCGTCCGGCTTGATCAATACCAGGGTCCGTTCGGTCACGGCGCACAGCGTACAGAACCGATCGCCGGTTGCCGCGCGGCGAGGCGGCCGCTACTGCTGCCTACGCAGGACCTCGGCCCGGAAGTAGGCGATCAGGGCCCACAGGCCGGTAAACAGCACCCCGAGGACGCCGACCCCGGGGTAGACCGCGAAGCCGGCGAGCAGGATTACCTGGACGCCCAGGTTGACCCAGATCGCCCAGGGCCTGCGCTGCAGCCCGGCGAGCGCGATCAGCAGCGCGGCCAGGCCGATCAGGTAGGTCAGCGACGCGGCGGTCAGGCCGCCGCCGACCGCGCCGACGACCGGGATGGCCAGCAGCACCACGACCGCCTCGAGGAGCAGCGTCGCGGCCATCACGGCGCCGAAGCTCTTCCACGGGTCGGCCCGCGGCGCGGGATTCTGCTCGGTCACGCCGGATCACGACCGAACAGCGTGCGCGCGGCGCCGGCGGTCACGACCGAGCCAGTGATGACGATGCCCGTTCCGGAGGAGGCGCCGGCCGCGTCGTCGGCCGAGGAGTCGTCGACCATCGCCGTCGCGACATCGATTGCGTCGCGCAAGTTTTCGGCGGTCGTCACGCGATCGGGGCCGAACCGCTCGCCCGCCGCCAGTGCCAGCGATTCCACGTCGAGGGCGCGCGGCGAGCCGTTGTGGGTGACGACGACGGCGTCGAACGCGGGCTCCAGCGCGGCGAGGATGCCGTCCACGTCCTTGTCGGCCATGATGCTGAGCACGCCGACCAGGAAGCGAAAGTCGAATTCGTCGACCAGCGTGCGCGCCAGCGCCGCCGCGCCGGCCGGGTTGTGGGCGGCGTCGAGGAACACCGTGGGCGCGCTGCGCATCCGCTCCAGCCGGCCGGGGCTGGTGACGGACGCGAAACCGGCCCGGACCGCGTCCGCGTCAAGCTGGCGCTGCGCGCCGGCGCCGAAGAACGCCTCGACCGCGGCCAGCGCCACGGCCGCGTTGTGCGCCTGGTGCTCGCCGTGCAGCGGCAGGTAGACGTCGGAGTACACGCCGCCGAGGCCCTGCAGCTGCAGCACCTGGCCGCCGATCGCGACCTGGCGGCCCAGGACCGCGAACTCCGAGTCCTCGCGGGCCACCGCGGCGTCGGCGCGCACCGATTCGGCCAGCAGCACCTCCATCGCCGGGGGAGCCTGGCGGGCGATGACGGCGACCGTGTCGGGCGCGCCCTCGGCGGCTTTGGCGATGACGCCGGCCTTCTCGCCGGCGATCCCGGCGAGGTCGTCGCCCAGGTAGTCGACGTGGTCGACGCCGACCGGGGTGATCACGGCGACCGGCGCGTTGACGACGTTGGTGGCGTCCCACCGCCCGCCCAAGCCGACCTCGACGACCGCGACGTCGACGGGCGCGTCGGCGAACGCGGCGAACGCCATCGCGGTGAGCACCTCGAACTTGCTCATCGCCGGACCGCCCGCGGCTTCGGACTGCTTGTCGACGAGCTGCACGAACGGCTCGATCTCCCGGTAGACCTCCACGTAGCGCGCCGGGGTGATCGGCGCTCCGTCGATGGCGATGCGTTCCACCACCGACTGCAGGTGTGGGCTGGTGGTCCGGCCGGTGCGCCGACCCAGGGCGGTCACCAGCGCGTCGACCATCCGCGCCACCGAGGTCTTGCCGTTGGTGCCCGCGATGTGAATCGACGGGTAGCCGAGTTGCGGCGAGCCCAGCAGGTCCATCAAGGCGCTGATCCGGGTCAGGCTCGGCTCGATTTTGGTTTCCGGCCAGCGCTGATCGAGCAGGTGCTCGACCTGCAGCAGGGACGCGATCTCATCCGGTGTCGGAGCTGTGCCGGTCCCGGCGCCGGCGCCGGCTTCCCATTCGGGCGGCTCGAAAGTCATTGCAGCCCGGCCAGCCTCGCGGTGATTCGGTCCGTTTCCTCCTGGGCCACGCGCTGGCGCTCGCGGATCTTGCCGACGACGTGTTCGGGCGCCTTGGCCAAAAAGTCCGCGTTGGCCAGCTTGGCGGCCGTCGACGCCAGCTCCTTTTGCGCGGCGGCCAGGTCTTTCTCGAGCCGGCGGCGCTCGGCGGCGACGTCGATGGTGCCCGACGTGTCGAGCTCGACGACGACGGTGTTGTTCAGCTTGGGGCCCAGCCGGACTTCCAGCGACACCGACGGCGTGAAGTCGTCCCCCGGTGCGGTGAGCCAGGCCAGCGAGGTCACCGCGGCCACCTGCCCGCCGAGGTCCGACTCCTCGACGCCGGCCAGCCGGGCCGGCACCTTCTGCCGGTCGGCCAGACCCTGGTCGCTGCGGAACCGGCGCACCTCGGTGACCAGCCTCTGCATGTCGGTGATCCGTTGGGTGGCAACGGGATCCAGCGCGATGCCGGACGGCTGTGGCCACTCGGCGATCACCAGCGACTCCTGGTCGGTGAGCGCCTGCCACAGCGCCTCGGTGAGGAATGGGATGACCGGATGCAGCAATCGCAGCAGCGTGTCGAGCACCGCGGCCAGCACGGCGGTGGTATGGGTGAATCCCTCGGCGAGCTGGGTCTTGGCCAGTTCGACGTACCAGTCGCAGAACTCGTCCCACGCGAAGTGGTAGAGCGATTCGCAGACGCGGCTGAACTCATAGCCGTCGAAGGCCGAATCCACCTCGGCGCGAACCTCTTCCAGCCGCCCGAGAATCCAGCGATCGGCGTCGGTCAGCTGGTCGTGCGGCGGTAGCGGCGCGAGCCGGGCGCCGTTGAGCAGCGCGTACCGGGTGGCGTTGAACAGCTTGGTGCCGAAGTTGCGGGACGCCCGCACGGCGTCCTCGCTGACGGCCAGGTCCCCGCCGGGGCTGGCACCGCGCGCCAGGGTGAACCGCAGCGCGTCGGCCCCGAACGTGTCCACCCAGTCCAGCGGGTCGATGACGTTGCCCTTGGACTTGCTCATCTTGCGGCCGGACTCGTCACGGATCAGCCCGTGCAAAAAGACGTCGGTGAAAGGCACCTGCGGGCCGCGCCGGCCGCCGAGCGTGATGGCGTCGTCGCCGCCGACGAACGTGCCGAACATCATCATCCGCGCGACCCAAAAGAACAGGATGTCGTAGCCGGTGACCAAAACGCTTGTCGGGTAGAACTTTTCCAGCTCAGGGGTCCGTTCGGGCCAGCCCAGGGTGGAGAACGGCCACAGCCCCGACGAGAACCAGGTGTCAAGCACGTCGGGATCCTGCTCCCAGCCCTCCGGGGGTGTCTCGTCCGGGCCGACGCACACCTGCTCGCCGCCCGGCCCGTACCAGATCGGGATGCGGTGGCCCCACCACAGCTGCCGCGAGATGCACCAGTCGTGCATGTCGTCGACCCAGGCGAACCAGCGGGACTCCATGCTGGCGGGGTGAATCACGGTGTCGCCGTTGCGGACCGCGTCCCCGGCGGCCTTGGCCAGCGATTCCACCCGGACCCACCACTGCAGCGACAGCCGCGGCTCGATCGGCTCGCCGCTGCGCTCCGAATGCCCGACGCTGTGCAGGTACGGGCGCTTCTCGGCCACGACCCGGCCCTGGGCGGCCAGCGCCTCGCGCACGGCGACCCGGGCTTCGAACCGATCCATGCCGTCGAATTGCGTTGCGGTGCCGGCGATCCGGCCCTTGGTATCCATGATCGAGATCATCGGCAGCTGGTGGCGCAGGCCGATCTCGAAGTCGTTCGGGTCATGCGCGGGCGTGACTTTGACTGCGCCCGTGCCGAACTCGGGGTCGACGTGCTCGTCGGCGACGACGAGCAGCTGCCGGTCCACGAACGGATGCGGCAGGCTGGTGCCGACCAGGGCGCGGTAACGCTCGTCGTCGGGGTGCACCGCGATCGCGGTGTCGCCGAGCATCGTCTCGACCCGGGTGGTGGCGACCACGATGTGTGGCTGGTCGTCGTCGAGGGAGCCGTAGCGGAACGACACCAGCTCCCCCTCGATCTCCTCGTAGTTGACCTCGATGTCGGAGAGCGCGGTCTGCAGCGTCGGCGACCAATTCACCAGCCGCTCGGCGCGATAGATCAGCCCGGCGTCGTAGAGGCGCTTGAATATGGTGCGCACCGCCCGCGACAGGCCCTCGTCCATGGTGAACCGGTCGCGGCTCCAGTCCACGCCGTCGCCGAGCCGGCGCATCTGGCCGCCGATGGCGCCCCCGGACTCGCGCTTCCAGTCCCACACCTTCTCCACGAACAGCTCGCGACCGAAGTCCTCCTTGGTCTTGCCGTCGAGCGCGAGCTGCTTTTCCACCACGCTTTGGGTCGCGATGCCCGCATGGTCCATGCCCGGCTGCCACAGCACCTCATAACCCTGCATGCGCTTGCGGCGGGTCAGGGCGTCCATCATGGTGTGTTCCAGCGCGTGGCCCATGTGCAGGCTGCCCGTGACGTTCGGCGGCGGCAGCACGATCGAGTAGGCGGGTTTGCCGCTGCGGGGGTCGGCCGTGAAGTAGCCGGCCTCCAGCCACTTCTGGTAGATCGGGCCCTCCATCGCAGCGGGGTCCCACGACTTGGGCAGGTCGGCGGCGGGGCTGCGGCTGGCGGTCACCGGTCAATTCTAGGGAGCCGCGGCGGTCACCCGCCGAGCCGGTCGACCTGCAGGGACACCCCGGCGGCCGGCAAGCGCGCCAGCAACGCGTCGCCCATCGCCGCCGCCGGAGTCAGCACACCGCGCAGGTCGGAGAGCTTGTCGCGGTCGAGCGCGAGCGCCAGCCCGCATTCCCCCAGCAGCACCGAGGTCGCCTTGTAGCCGGGGTCGCCCCGCTGCTGCATGCGCGCCGCGTAGCGGGCGCCGCTGGTCGTGGTGGTGTATGTCTCGATGCGGTAGTAACCCCGCTCCCGGGTCCGCTCGCTGGGACCGGTGCCCGGCTTGGGTAACACCCGTTCCACCAGGCGGCGCGGCAGCAGCCGGAAGTAGCGGCTGCCCAGCTCGAACATCGCGTTCCCGAGGCCGCCGAAGACGGCCGAGGCCACCGGCGCCAGCACCGACGAGCCGACGCTCATGTTCTCGTCGTAGCGGAACCGCCGGCCGTATGCCCAGTCCAGCAGCGCGTTGCTGCGGCGCACGATCCTCGTGTTGTAGGGCGCCATCATGAAGCCCGCGGTCCACACCCCGGACAGTTCGGGGGCCAGGCGGTCGCCGCGGCGCCACGGCAGGTCGGGCTGCGGGCCGAAGTCGGGTTCGGCGGCGCGGTCGGTGCTCAACGTGTAGGGGTCGGCGAGCCGGCGGCGCGCCTCGGGGTCGGTCGAGGAGGTGTGCAGGACTTCGACCAGGGTGGCGATGGTGCCGCCGGAAAGGCCACCGCGCAGGGAACGCACCACGAAGTGGGTGTCGCCGAGCTCGCCGGCGCCGTCCCGCTGGGCGGCCCGGTACAGCGCGTACACGGTCAGGTCGGAGGGCACCGAGTCGAAGCCGCAGGCGTGCACGATGCGGGCGCCGGTGTCGGCGGCCTGCTTGTGGTGCAGGTCGATGCTGTCGCGCACGAAGAGCGCCTCCCCGGTCAGGTCCGCGTAATCGGTGCCGGCCGCCGCGCACGCGGCCACCAGTGGCATCCCGTAGTGCGTGTAGGGGCCGACCGTGGTGACGACGACCCGCGTCCGGGCGGCCATTTCGCTCAGCGTCGACGGCGACGCGGCGTCGGCGGTCAGCACCGGCCAGCCGCGCCCGGATTCCGGCAGCGCGTCGCGCACGGCGCGCAATCGATCCGCCGACCTGCCGGCCAGCGCGATCCGCGCGCCGGCCGCCGCGCGGGCCAGGTAGTCGGCGGTCAGCTTCCCGACGAAGCCGGTCGCCCCGTACACGACGATGTCGAACTCGCGCGGCGTTGCGGTCACCGGCCCGACGCTACCGGAGCCGCGGACCCAGGAAAGACAAGGAATGCCGGGCACGAGGCCCGGCATTCCTTTACTGGCTACCCGCGACGAGGGCTCAGCCGCGGCGGCCGCAGACCGGCCACGCGCCGATGCCCTGGCTGCGCAGGACGTTCTCGGCAACCCGGATCTGCTCCTCGCGGCTGGCGTTCGCCGGCGAGCCCGACCCGCCGTTGGCGTGCCAGGTGCTCGACGTGAACTGCAGGCCACCCGAGAAGCCGTTACCGGTGCTGATGCTCCAGTTACCGCCCGACTCGCACTGGGCGATGGCGTCCCAGTTGACGCTGTACGCCTTGTGCGCCGCCGGGGGCGGCGGGGCGTCGGGCGCCGGGGGCGGCGGGACGTTGAGGTCGAAGCCCGCAGGGGTCGCCGGGGTGTCGACCGGCGCCAAGGCGTCCGGAACGGCGG
>NZ_LQPJ01000096.1 GCF_002101785.1 Mycobacterium palustre | reverse complement strand
TTCGATTTGGACGTGGTGGCGGGCAAGCCGCGACCCGGCGACTACCAATACGCGATCAACAACTCGTTCGGCTTCGGCGGGCATAACGTGGCGCTCGTCTTTGGGCGGTACTAAACGCGAGCGGCACTTTCGAACAACAGGAGACCCGCGATGACAATCATGGCCCCCGCGTCGGTTGGCGAGTCGCTCGACCCGCGCGACCCGTTGCTGCGTCTGAGCAATTTCTTCGACGACGGCAGCGTGGAGCTCCTGCACGAGCGTGACCATTCGGGCGTGCTGTCCGCCGCGGGGACCGTGAACGGTGTGCGCACCATCGCCTTCTGCACGGATGGGACCGTGATGGGCGGCGCCATGGGCGTTGAGGGGTGTGCGCACATCGTCAACGCGTACGACACCGCCATCGAGGAGCAGAGCCCGATCGTGGGCATCTGGCATTCGGGCGGTGCTCGGCTCGCCGAGGGCGTGCGGGCGCTGCACGCCGTCGGGCAGGTTTTCGAGGCGATGATCCGCGCCTCGGGCTACATCCCGCAGGTCTCGGTGGTCGTCGGTTTCGCCGCCGGCGGCGCCGCCTACGGCCCGGCGCTGACCGACGTCGTCGTAATGGCCCCGGAGAGCCGGGTTTTCGTCACCGGTCCCGACGTGGTGCGCAGCGTCACCGGCGAGGACGTCGACATGGCGTCGCTCGGCGGCCCGGAGACCCACCACAAGAAGTCCGGGGTGTGCCACATCGTCGCCGACGACGAGCTCGACGCCTACCAGCGCGGCCGCCGGCTGGTCGGATTGTTTTGCCAGCAAGGGCATTTCGACCGCAGCAAGGCCGAGGCCGGCGACACCGACATCCACGCGCTGCTGCCCGCGTCGGCGCGGCGGGCCTATGACGTGCACCCGATCGTCACCGCGATCCTCGACGCCGACACCCCGTTCGACGAGTTCCAGGCCAACTGGGCGCCGTCGATGGTGGTCGGGCTGGGCCGGCTGTCCGGGCGCACCGTCGGCGTGCTGGCCAACAACCCGCTGCGGCTGGGCGGCTGCCTGAACTCCGAAAGCGCCGAGAAGGCAGCGCGATTCGTGCGGCTGTGCGACGCGTTCGGCATTCCGCTGGTGGTCGTCGTCGACGTCCCTGGCTACCTCCCCGGTGTCGACCAGGAGTGGGGCGGCGTGGTGCGCCGCGGCGCCAAGCTGCTGCACGCGTTCGGCGAGGCCACCGTCCCGCGGGTCACGCTGGTGACCCGAAAGACCTACGGCGGGGCCTACATCGCGATGAACTCGCGGTCGCTGAACGCCACCAAGGTGTTCGCCTGGCCGGACGCCGAGGTCGCGGTGATGGGCGCCAAGGCCGCGGTCGGCATCCTGCACAAGAAGAAGCTGGCCGCCGCACCCGAGCACGAGCGCGAGGCGCTGCACGAGCAGCTGGCCGCCGAGCACGAGCGGATCGCCGGGGGCGTCGACAGCGCCATCGAGATCGGCGTGGTCGACGAGAAGATTGACCCCGCGCACACCCGCAGCAAGCTCACCGAGGCGCTGGCGCAGGCGCCGGCGCGCCGCGGTCGCCACAAGAACATCCCGCTGTAGGCACCTTTTCGCCGCGAGTTCGCCGCGAGCAACGGCGCGGCGGGCCCGGCCCACTTCAGCCGAAGCGCGCCACGAACTCCTCGGCCACGGCGACTGCGCGCTCGCGGTCGCGGGGCACCAGCCCGATGCGGGTCCGCCGGTCCAGGATGTCCTCGGCGTCCAGCGCGCACTCGTGGGTGACGGCGTATTCGAACTCCGCCCGCGTCACGTCGATGCCCTCGGCGACGGGGTCGACGGGCCGCTCGCACGCGGCGGCGCCGATCACGTTGACGGCCTCGGCGCCGTAGCGCGCCACCAGCGACTCCGGCAGGCCTGCCATCGGCGGTATCGCCGTCCCCGGGTTGGCCGGCGCCCCGATCAGCGGGAGGTTGCGGGTGCGGCACGGGGCCATCGGGCGCAGCCCGCGCAGGGCGATGGCGCGGTCGAGCACATCCTCTGCCATGTACCGGTATTCGGTGAGCTTGCCTCCGATCACGCTGATCAGCCCCGACGACGATTCGACGACGGCGTGCTCGCGCGACACGTCGGCGGTGCGGCCCTCCCCGCTGTCGATCAGCGGCCGCAGACCGGCGTACGCACCGATCACGTCGGCGGTCCCGAGCCGGCTGCCCAGCGCGATGTTCACCGTGTCGAGC
This sequence comes from Mycobacterium palustre, assembly GCF_002101785.1. Classification (GTDB taxonomy): domain Bacteria; phylum Actinomycetota; class Actinomycetes; order Mycobacteriales; family Mycobacteriaceae; genus Mycobacterium; species Mycobacterium palustre. Next base: position 18,498 of record NZ_LQPJ01000096.1, on the reverse strand, counting down.
AGAAACGCGATCTCCTCGGCGGAAGGCTCCGGCACGTCGGGCACCGGGCCGGGCGCGGCCTCGTCGGTCAGCCCCAGGTAGACCCGGCCCAGCTGCTCGGGCATGGCGAACACGAAGCGGTTGAGCTCGCCCGGAATCGGAATGGTCAGCGCGGCAACGGGATTCCCGAAGGCGGCGGCATCGAACACGAGATGGGTGCCGCGGCTGGGCCGCAGCCGCAACGAGCCGTCGATCTCGCCGGCCCACACGCCGGCGGCGTTGATGACGGCGCGCGCCGACACGTCGAACGACTGTCCGGTCCGCTGGTCGGTCAACCGCACCGACGCGCCGCCGGCGTCCGACGCCGCGACGTAGGTGAGGATCCGCGCGCCGTGCTGAGCCGCGGTGCGCGCGACCGCGGTCACCAGCCGCGCGTCGTCGATCAGCTGGCCGTCGTAGGCCAGCAAGCCGCCGTCCAGCCCGTCGCGCAGCACCGTGGGCGCCATCTCCACCACGCGCGCCGCCGGCACGCGCCGCGACCGCGGCAAGGTGGAGGCCGGCGTGCCCGCCAGCCACCGCAACGCGTCCCCGGCCATGAACCCGGCGCGCACCAACGCCCGCTTGCCGCGGTTCAGCGAGGGCAGCAACGGAACCAGCTGCGGCATCGCGTGAACGAGGTGAGGGGCGTTGCGCGTCATCAGGATTCCGCGTTCGACGGCGCTGCGCCGGGCGATGCCCACGTTGCCGGTCGCCAGGTAGCGCAGCCCGCCGTGCACCAGCTTGGAGCTCCAGCGACTGGTGCCGAACGCCAAGTCGCGCTTTTCCACCAGCGCCACCCGCAGCCCGCGCGACGCGGCGTCCAGGGCGATCCCGGCCCCGGTGATGCCCCCGCCGATCACGACGACGTCCAACGGCGCGCCGTCGGCCAGGGCGTCCAGGTCGGCCGTGCGCCGGGCGGCGTTGAGGGCCGTCACGACAGGTAGCCGTTCAGCGCGCAGGCGAGTTCGGTGGCCAGCGCCTCGGCGTCCAACAGAGGCCGCACGATCCGTTCGGACTGGATGGTCGACTGGGTGATCAGCAGGACCATGGTGGCCATCTGCAACGGGTCGCCGGGGCGGACGCTGCCGTGGCGCTGGGCCGCCCGCAGCCGCTGCGCCAGCGCGTCGATCAACATCTGCTGGCTGGTTCCGAGGCGCTCGGTGATGTAGATGGGCGCGAGCTCGGAGTGCAGCACCGACATCACCAGCTCGTCGCGCCGCACCAGCTCGGCGACCGTAACGATCTGTCGCACAAGGGATTCCCGGTCGTCGCCGAGCAACGGCGCGTCGCGCATCACGCCGGTGATGCGCTGGGTCAGCAGCGCCGCCACGATCGACTTGGTGTCGGGCCAGCGGCGGTAGACGGTCGGGCGGCTCACGCCCGCGCGCCGGGCGATCTCGGCGAGGGTCACCCGGTCGACGCCGAAGTCGACGACGCAGCTGGCGGCCGCCGCGAGGATCCGGTCCGCCGTGTCCGCGGCTGCGTTACTGATTGACAGCATGTGTAATACTGTAACGCATGACGAACGTCGAGGAGCTCCTGCCGCCCATGAAATGGAACGCGTGGGGAGACCCCGCCGAGGCGAAGCCCCTGTCCGACGGCATCCGCGCGCTGCTGAAACAGGCTGTCGGCGTGCAGGATTCGACCGAGGCCGAACTGAAGGCCGACGACGTCAAGCTGCGCCCGTCCGCGCTGTCGCGGGCCGATCGCGACGCCCTGGCCAAAATCGTCGGCGCCGAATACTGCCGCACCGGCGACCCCGACCGCCTGCTGCACGCCGGCGGCAAGTCCACGCTCGACCTGCTGCGGCGCAAGCACCCGGTGCAGGACGGGCCCGACGCCATCCTGTTGCCCGGCGACGACGAGGCCGTGCTGGCGGTCCTGCGCTACTGCTCCGGGCACCGCATCGCCGTCGTGCCGTTCGGCGGCGGCACCAGCGTGGTGGGTGGGCTCGACCCGATCCGGGGCGGGTTCGACGCGGTGGTCTCGCTGGATCTGCGGCGCCTCGACCAACTCGTCGAGCTGGACGAGGTGTCCGGCCAGGCCGTCCTGGGCGCCGGGGTGACCGGGCCGAACGCCGAACGCCTGCTGCGCGAACACGGTTTCTCGCTCGGCCATTTCCCGCAGAGCTTCGAGTACGCCACCATCGGCGGCTTCGCCGCGACGCGCTCGTCGGGCCAGGACTCCGCCGGCTACGGCCGGTTCAACGACATGGTGCGCGGGCTGCGGATCGTCACCCCGGCCGGCACCCTGGACCTGGGCCGCGCGCCGGAATCGGCCGCGGGCCCCGACCTGCGCCAGCTGATGCTGGGCTCGGAAGGCACCTTCGGCGTCATCACCCAGGTGCGGCTGCGGGTGCACCGCATCCCCGAAGCCGTGCGCTATGAGGCGTGGTCGTTCCCCGATTTCGAAACCGGGGCCGCGGCCCTGCGCGCCGTCACGCAGAATGCCGCCGGCCCCACCGTCATCCGGCTCTCCGACGAGGCCGAGACCGGCGTCAACCTGGCGACCACCGAGGCGATCGGGGAAAACCAGGTCACCGGCGGCTGCCTGGCGATCACCGTGTTCGAGGGCACCGAGGTACACGTCGAAAGCCGGCACGCCGAGACCAGCGCGCTGCTCGCGGCCCACGGCGGCACGTCACTGGGCGAGGGGCCGGCGCGGGCGTGGGAGCGGGGGCGGTTCGGCGCGCCCTACCTGCGCGACGCGCTGCTGTCGGCGGGCGCGCTTTGCGAGACGCTCGAAACCGCCACCACATGGTCGAACCTGCCGACGCTGAAATCCGCTGTCACCCAGGCGCTTACGGAGGCGTTGGCCGATACCGGCACGCCGGCGCTGGTGATGTGCCACATCTCCCACGTCTACCCCACCGGCGCGTCGCTGTACTTCACCGTCGTCGCCGGGCAGCGCGGAAATCCGATCGAGCAGTGGCGTGCGGCCAAGAAGGCGGCGTCCGACGCGATCATGGCCGCCGGCGGCACCATCACCCACCATCACGCGGTCGGCGCCGACCACCGGGCCTGGATGCGCGACGAGGTCGGCGACCTCGGCGTGCAGGTGTTGCGCGCGGTCAAGGCGGCCCTGGACCCGGCCGGAATCCTCAACCCCGGCAAGCTGATTCCGTGACGCGCCGCCGGCGCGAGATCGCCAAGGTGACCGCGCTGACCAATCCCGCCTCGGGGCACGGCGCGGCGCTACGCGCGGCGCAGGTGGCGATCGCCCGGCTGCACGAGCGGGGCGTGCAGGTCACCGAAATCATCGGCGACGACGCGGAAGACGCGCGCCACTTGGTCGCCGCCGAGCTCGAAAGGGGTACCGACGCGGTCGTGGTCACCGGCGGCGACGGCGTCGTCTCCAACGCGCTGCAGGTGCTGGCCGGCACCGACATTCCGCTGGGCATCGTCCCGGCCGGCACCGGCAACGACCACGCTCGCGAATTCGGCGTTCCGACAAAGGATCCCGCGGCCGCCGCGGACATCGTCGCCGACGGCTGGGCCGAGACCATCGACCTGGGCCGCATCCAGGGCGGCGGGGTCGACAAGTGGTTCGGCACCGTGGCGGCCACCGGGTTCGATTCCCTGGTCACCGACCGGGCCAACCGCATGACCTGGCCCCACGGGCGGTTGCGCTACTACCTCGCCATGCTCGCCGAGCTGTCGCAGCTGCGGCTCCTGCCGTTCCGGATGGTGCTCGACGGAACCAGGGAGATCGACGCCGACATCACACTGGCGGCGTTCGGCAACACCCGCAGCTACGGCGGCGGGCTGCTGATCTGCCCCAATGCCGACCCCACCGACGGCCTGCTCGACATCACGATGGCCCACTCGGCGTCCCGCACCAAGCTGGTCCGCCTCTTCCCCACCGTGATGAAGGGCACCCACGTCGACCTCGAGGAGGTGAGCACGGCGCGCGCGAAGTCCGTCCATGTCGAGTGCCCCGGCATCAACGTCTACGCCGACGGCGATTTCGCGTGCCCGCTGCCCGCCGAGATATCGGTGGTGCCCGCCGCGCTACAGATCCTGCGTCGGCCCGGCATTGAAAGCCATCAGCCGCTCGAGCGTGGTGTGTAGTCAGACCGCCGCCGTGCCACCGTCTTCATCGGCCGATCACCTGGCCGGCGAAGTCGAGCAACTCCTCGAGGCTGGGAAACATTGCGAAGGCATCCACGATCGCCTCGTCAACGCCGGACCCGGCCAGGCGCTCGAGCCGGTCGGCAACGGAGTCGACGGACGTGCCGGGTTCGAGGTTGAGCCGCATGGCCTTCTTCAGCGCGTCTGGATCGCGGCCGGCGTCTTCTGCCGCACGGCGCGCGATCGCCCACAAGTGGTCGGTGACCTCGTCTTGCAGCCCCTCGACCCCGAGCCAGCCGGTGCCGCTGCGGCCGACCCGGCGCATCGCGGCCTCGCTGGCACCGCCGATCCAGATGGGCGGACCGCCGGCCTGGGCCGGGCGCAGGTCGGCGTGCACCGGCGGCAGCGAGAAGAACTCGCTGTCCCAAGAGACCGGCGTGGTCGTCCACCACTTGTGCAGGAACGCCAGCAGGTCGTCGAGCATCTTCCCGCGCCGGCGCCAGTCCGCGCCGCGGGCGATGTCGTGTTCGTCCTTCATCCACCCGATTCCCACGCCGACGCCAAGGCGGCCGTCGCTGAGCACGTCGAGCGTGGTCAGCAGCCGGGCCAGGTGCACCGGCTCGTAGTAGAACGTGCTGAGCGTGCTGGAGTTCAGCCGCACCCGGCTGGTCGCGGTCGCGGCGACCGTCCACAGCAGCACCGGATCGAGGTAACGCGTCATTTGCGGCGGGTACGGCTGCTCCTTGCCCGGATAGGTGCTGTGCATGTCGACCGGCGTGACCAGTCGGTCGCCGACCCAGAGCGTGTCGTAGCCAAGCTCCTCGAGCCCGCGGCAAAAGTCACTCAGACCGGCGGCGCTGGTGATGGCGGGGCCGACGATGGGAAGCGCGAAACCAAGCTTCATCGCGAGAACTGTTTCTTTTGGTGATCCATCGACTGTTCGTACGGGCCCGCCGCGCGGCTCAGCCGGGAATCGCGGCGCCGAGGGCGAAGTCGAAGTTGCCTATCCCGTGGCGGGCGAGGCCCATCACGACCAGGCCCATTCCTTCCAGCCAGTGCGCCATGTGCAGGCCGCCGACGTCCAGCGGGCGCAACCCGAGGCTCTCGACGAACTCCGCCACGCTGGCCTTGGCGCGGGTGTCGTCGCCGGCGATGAAGACGTCGAGCGGCCGGGCCTGGGCCAGGACGACACCGAAGATGGTGTTGAACGCCTTCACGACGCTGGCGCTGGCCGGGGCCGCCTTGGCGACTTCCTGCGCGATCGAGATGTGCTCGGGGATGGCCAGCCCGTCGGCCGCGGAATTGAAGGGGTTGCTGATGTCGACGATGACCTTGCCCGCGAGGGCGTCGCCGTACCGGGTGACGACCGGAACGACACTGGCGTACAACAACGCCACGACGACGATGTCCCCGGCCGGGACGGCGCCGAACTCCCCGGTCGTCGCGCCGCCCCCGAGGGCCTTGGCCAGCTCGGCGGCCTTGGACTGATCGCGGCCTATCACCTCGACCTGGTTGCCGCCCGCTACCGCCAGCGCGCCGATGGCGCGGGCCATGTTCCCGGTGCCGATGATGCTGATGCTGCTCATGTGGTGTCCCATCCTGACTGCCAGTTCGAAAGGTTGACGTCTCAACCTTATGCCCAACTTGTTGATGCGTCAACCAACCGGCTAGCATGGTCGTCGATGCAACCGAAGTGGCTGAGCCCCCGCGAAGACCGCGCCTGGCGGGCGTTCGTGCACGCGCATCATCGACTCGGTCTGCAGCTGGCGCGGGGTCTGCAGGAATCGGGCCTGTCCGCGGCCGATTACGAGGTCTTGGCGGTGCTATCGAGCCACGACGGGGACCGCATGTCCGCGCACGACCTGTGCAAAACGCTGGGCTGGGAAAAGAGCCGCGTCTCCCACCAGGTGCGGCGCATGGAGCAGGACGGGTTGATCTGCCGCGAGCCCAACCCCGACGACGCGCGCAGCACCATGGTCTGCCTGCTGCCGGCCGGTCGCGCCGCCATCGAGAAGGCGGCGCCCGGGCACGTCGAAAACGTCCGCCGGCATTTCATCGACCTGCTCAGCCCTGCTGAGCTCGACATCCTCGCCGCCCTCAACGAACGAGTGCTGCACCACCTGGCCAAAGAAGACGCCCCCGCGCACGACGATCCCGCCGAGCCCGCATAGCGCGCCGGTTCACCCGAGCCGGGCGTTCTCCGAATGGGCGCTTGCCGCTACCCGACGCCGCGGCTGAGCCAGGTCACCTCGCCGGCGTCGCCGCCGTCGCGATACACCTCGAGCGCCTCGTCCCACGCGGTGCCCAGCACCGAGTCGAGCTCGGCGGCCAGCGTGTCGGCGCCCTGCGCCATCATCGCCCGCAGCCGCATCTCGCCGACCATGACGTCGCCGTTGGCGCTCGTCGACCCGCTCCACAGCCCGAGCTGGGGCGTGTGGCTGAAGCGCTGGCCGTCGACCCCGGGGCTGGGGTCCTCGGTGACCTCGAACCGCAGCACCGACCAGGAGCGCAGCGCGTTGGCCAGCCGGGCGCCGGTGCCCACCGGCCCGACCCAGTTGGTGACCGCCCGCAGCTGCCCGGGCATCGCCGGCTGCGGCGTCCACACCAGGTTGGCCTTGGCTTGCAGGGTCGACGACAACGCCCACTCGACATGCGGGCATACCGCCGCCGGCGAGGCGTGGACGTACACCACGCCTGTCGTCACGTCGGCGAATTGGTTCGATGCACGCATCTCCTGCTCCTTCGGTTCCACGAGGGACGTCTTCCCCAACGACCTGGTGGCCCGATAAGCGGGATGCCTGCTAACTATTCTTGTGTCCTGCGTGTCTATTGTGCCCTGTGATACCCATGTTGCGCTAGTGTGCGATGCGAATTAGGCGTATTCGGCGATGACCGCGTCCGAAAACGCTGGCCAGGGCCGCAGCGCCCACTCCCCGAAGTCGCGATCGGTGAGCGCCACCACCGCCAGGTCCAGCTCGGGATCGACCCAGATGAAGCCGCCCGCCTGGCCGAAGTGGCCGTACGTCCGCGCCGAGTTGCGCGACCCGGTCCAGTGCGGCGCCTTCGAGTCGCGAATCTCGAATCCCAGCCCCCAGTCGTTGGGCCGCTGGGTGCCGTATCCGGGCAGGACGCCGTCCAGGCCGGGGAATTGCACGGTCGTCGCCTCGGCGTGCAGTTGCGGGGAGACCGTTGCCGGGCGCAGCAGGTCACCGGCGAAGGCGGCCAGGTCGGCGACGGTCGAGGTGGCCCCGAATCCGGCCGCCGCGGCGCCGCCCGCCAGCCGCGTCGCCGCCATGCCCAGCGGTTCGCACACCGCCTCGGCCAGGTAGCGGCCGAATTCGATCCCCGACTGCTCTTCGACCGCCCGGGCCAGCACGGCGAAGCCGTAGTTGGAGTACACCCGGCGGGTGCCCGGCGGGGCCAGCACGCGGTCGGATTCCAACGCCAGACCCGACGCGTGCGCCAGCAGGTGACGCACCGTGGATCCGGGCGGTCCGGCCTCGGTGTCGAGCTCGACGACGCCCTCCTCGACGGCGACCTGTACGGCCCGCGCCGCCAGCGGCTTGGTCACCGACGCCAGCGGGAACACCCGCTCGGTGTCGCCGTGGCCGGCCAGCACGCCGGCGGGGCCGATCACCGCGGCGGCGGCATTGGCCACCGGCCAATCGCCGAGCAGGTCGAGGGCGGTCATCCCTTGGTGGCGATGTAGTAGTTGTTGATCGGATCGGCCTCGGTCTCGGCCACTCGGACGTCGTCGAACCCGGCGTCGGCCAGCATCGCGGTGGCCAGCTGCGCTCCCCAGGCCGCGCCGAGCCCGGCGCCATCGAGCGCCAGCGACACCGTCATGCAGTGCATCAGCGAGACGGTGTAGAGGTAGGTGCTCATCGGGGCGTCGACGTTGTCCTCGAGCCGGCTCGACGCCTTGATGTCGGCCATCAGCAGGACGCCGCCGGGTCGCAAGGCGCGATGGATGTTCGCCAGCACCCGCGCCGGCTGGGCCTGGTCGTGGATGGCGTCGAACACGGTGATGACGTCGTAGCCGCCGACCGTGGTCAGCTCCGACAGATTGTGGCTGGCAAAGGTCGCATTCCTCAGCCCGAGGCGCGCGGCCTCCTGCCGGCCGACCGCAACCGCCTCCTCGGAGAAGTCGATGCCGGTGAACCGGCTCTCCGGGAAGGCCTTCGCCATCAGGTTGACGGCGTGGCCGCTGCCGCAACCGAAGTCGGCCACGTCCGCGCCGGAGCGCAGCCGCTCGACCAGGCCGTCGACCAACGGCAGCACGACGTCGACGAGCGCGGCGTCGAACACCACCCCGCTCTGCTCGGCCTGCAGCCGATGGAATCGCGGGAACTCGCTGTAGGGCACCCCGCCGCCGGTCCGGAAGCACCCGACCACCTTCTGCTCGACCTCGGCGAGCAGCGGGACGAACTGGGCGACGACGGCCAGGTTGTCCGGACCGGCCTTTCGGGTCAGCGCGGCCGCGCGGTGCGGGGGCAGCGTGTAGGTGCCGGTGCCGGGGTCGTAGTCGACGACGTGGCCGGTGGTCATGCCGGCCAGCCATTCGCGGACGTAGCGCTCGTTGAGGCCGGCGGCCTCGGCGATCCGGGCGCTGGTGGCCGGCGGCAGCCCGGCCATGGTGTCCAGCAGGCCGGTCTGATGCCCGATGCTCAGCAGGAGAGTGAGGCTCGCGGCGTCGATGGCCGAGACCACTCGTTCGGTGAATTGTTCGGCGGTTTCAGCGGATTCGTCTCGGCGATTGTCGACTGTCGTCACGTCATGTAGACGCTACACCGGTTGCGCAGCGCATTCGGCCCGCCAGTAGGTTGTAGCCCATGAGCCAGACAGTGCGCGGAGTCATTTCACGTAAGAAGGGCGAGCCCGTCGAGCTGGTCGACATCGTCGTCCCGGATCCCGGCCCCGGCGAGGCGCTCGTCGACGTCATCGCCTGCGGGGTGTGCCACACCGACCTGACCTACCGCGAGGGTGGCATCAACGACGAGTACCCGTTCCTGCTCGGCCACGAGGCCGCCGGCACCGTCGAGGCGGTCGGGCCGGGCGTGACGGCCGTCGAGCCGGGCGACTTCGTGATCCTGAACTGGCGCGCGGTGTGCGGGCAGTGCCGGGCCTGCAAGCGCGGCCGACCCCACCTGTGCTTCGACACGTTCAACGCCGAACAGAAGATGACGCTGACCGACGGCACCGAGCTCACCCCGGCGCTGGGCATCGGCGCCTTCGCCGACAAGACGCTGGTGCACGCCGGCCAGTGCACCAAGGTCGACCCCCAGGCCGACCCGGCCGTCGCCGGGCTGCTGGGCTGCGGCGTGATGGCCGGCATTGGGGCCGCGATCAACACCGGCGCGGTGACCCGCGACGACACCGTCGCGGTGATCGGCTGCGGCGGTGTCGGCGACGCCGCGATCGCCGGGGCCGCGCTGGTCGGGGCCCGCAAGATCATCGCCGTCGACACCGACAACGCCAAGCTGGATTGGGCCCGCAAGTTCGGCGCCACCCACACCATCAACGCCCGCGAACTGGACGTCGTCAAGACCATCCAGGACCTCACCGACGGCTTCGGCGTGAACGTGGCGATCGACGCGGTGGGCCGTCCGGAGACCTGGCAGCAGGCCTTCTACGCCCGCGACCTCGCGGGAACCGTTGTGCTGGTTGGGGTTCCGACCCCCGACATGCGCCTCGACATGCCGCTGGTGGACTTCTTCAGCCACGGCGGGTCGCTAAAGTCGTCGTGGTACGGCGATTGCCTGCCGGAACGCGACTTCCCCACCCTGATCGACCTGTATCTGCAGGGACGGCTGCCGCTGGAGCAGTTCGTCTCCGAACGCATCGGGCTCGGTGACGTCGAGGAGGCCTTCCACAAGATGCACGGCGGCAACGTGTTGCGTTCGGTGGTGATGCTCTGATGGTTTCCATCGACCGGGTCGTGACCCATGGCACCTTCGAACTCGACGGCGGCAGTTGGGAAGTCGACAACAACATCTGGCTGGTCGGCGATAACTCCAACGTGGTGGTGTTCGACGCCGCACACGACGCGGCGCCGATCGTCGAGGCCGTGGGCGGCCGCCACGTGGTGGCGGTGGTGTGCACGCACGGCCACAACGACCACGTGACGGTGGCTCCGGAACTCGGCGAGACGCTCGACGCGCCCGTGCTGCTGCATCCGGCCGACGAGGTGCTCTGGCGAATGACGCACCCCGACAACGACTTCCGCTCCATCTCCGACGGCGAGACGGTGAGCGTGGGAGGGACGGAGCTGCGGGCGATCCACACCCCGGGCCACTCGCCCGGCTCGGTGTGCTGGTACGCCCATGACCTGGGCGTGGTGTTCAGCGGTGACACGCTGTTTTCCGGCGGCCCGGGCGCGACCGGCCGCTCGTACTCGGACTTTCCGACGATCCTGCAGTCGATCTCCGAGCGGCTGGGCAAGCTGCCCGGCGAGACGATCGTGCACACCGGCCACGGCGACAGCACGACCATCGGCGACGAGATCGTGCACTACGAGGAGTGGGTGGCCCGCGGCCACTGAGCTTGTGGGCGCGCCTGGGCCACGCTCGGGCCGCTCCCCCGCGCCCATCTCGCCCGCGAGCGTATCCTCACTGCGAAATCCCCCGCGAGATTTCGCAGCGACGTTACGTTCGCGAGGCCTTCAGCCCGGATTATCAGGGTCCGTGACAATCTCAACCGGTGCTAATCTTGGCCGATGGCTGAAAACCGCTCCGGCATCGCCGAACTCGACGAACGAATCCCGTTTCTGCTCTCGCAGCTGGGAGCCCATGTCAGCGGCGACTTCCAGCGCCGGCTGGCGCCGATCGGGGCCGACCCCCGCACCTACGCGGTCTTGCTGACGCTCGCCAACGACGACGGACAGTCGCAGCGCCAGCTATCCGAGCGGCTCGGCTTCCACCGCAACGCCATGGTCACCGTCATCGACAACCTCGAGAAACAAGGCCTGGCCAAGCGTTTGACCCATCCCGAGGACCGGCGCGCCGTCGCCGTCACCCTCACCCCCAAAGCCCGCCGCCTGCTGCCGGCCCTGGACGACCAGGCCCGCGAGCTCGAAGACGAAATCGCCGCGCCGCTGTCAGCGAAAGAGCGCGCCACGCTGCGGCGCCTGCTGCAGCGCGTGGCCGCCGGAGCGGGCCTCATCCCGGGAGTCCATCCCAGATTGGCGTGATTCTCGGGGGGGACTCCCGGGGGCATGCTCGCGTCCCTACGAAGACGTACTAGCACATCCTAATGATTGTCATATAATATGATAATCACGAAACATGACATTTTGCACCCCGGGGAGCGCGCGATGAGGTTGGTGATCTTCGGGTCCAACCGGACCACCGGCCGGCTCGCTAGCGCACGCGGGTTGGCCGCCGGCCATTCGGTAGTCGCCGTGACACGCCGGCCATGCGAACTCCCCTTAAACCAGCCTCGATTGACGGTCGTGACCGCAGACGCGCGGGAGCGCTCCGCTGTCACGTACGTGTGCGGGCCCGTGGATCCGGTGGGCGTTTACCGCACGCGTCGACTTGGCCGACTACCTGATCGCCCTTGTCGCCGACGCGACCGCCATACGGCGGATCGTGACGGTCTCCACGACCCGGCGCACGCCCACCGTGTGGCAGATGGTGCGCCAAGAAGCGCTGTCGGGCAAAGGCTCTCACCCGCTACCGGAACAAGCTGAGGCACCCCACCTTTCGAACCCCGCATAGGAGACCCCGCATGCACACCACATACCTTGCGTTGACGCTGGTCGCCATCGCCTTCGACGGATTCTCCGGCATCGCGGCGCTGGTTCACTTCGCGCCGATTTTGCCCGGGATGGCGAGCGCGGGCGTGCCGGTGTCGTGGTTGAGGTTTCCCATCGGCACCTTGAAGACCCTGGGCACCGTCGGACTCGTTGTGGGCCTGTGGATTCCAGCCATCGGCATCGCGGCCGCCGCGGGGCTGGTCGTCTTCTTCGTCTGCGCCGTCTACACTCACGTGTTGGCCCACGACCTCACCGGTCAAATGATGTTCGGCGGATTTCTGCTGGCGCTCAACTGTGCCACGCTGGCCGCCACCATCGCGGCCCATCCGACGGTCTTGTGAACGTGCCAGCCGCCACGGCCACACCGAGCGCGCGGGTGCCGCTGCTGCTGGCGCGCGCCAGCACGGCGTTGATGATCGCCTGGGCGCTGACGCAGGCGGTCTTGGCCGGTAACTCCTCGGTGGCCAATACGACGCGCTCAGGCTGCACACGCTCGGGGCCAGCGCCGTCACCATCACCTCCGCGACAGCTTCGCCCCGCTCGACCGCGGTCGCGCGGTAACCACCCGCACCTGCCTGTTTCGGACGGGGCGGCGCCGGCAGGTGGACGATCAACAACAAGCCGTACCAGCCCGGCGCCCGCTGGCGACGCCGCGCCCGGCCGAAATCGAAATCTGGCGCTTCGTCACCGACATTTGCTGTCGCGCAACGGCAGGGCCGGGCCGCTACGACCACGGGTTGGAGAGACACCGTGGATGTCGCGGCGTCCGGGGCGGTGGAGATCATCGTCCAATTCAGCGACTACCGGGGAACCTATCTCGTGCATTGCCACAACCTCGAGCACGAGGACATGGCCATGATGGCCGACTTCGTCACGCGGTAGCCCTAACCCCCAAACCGCACCTCGCTCATGACCGCCCCCCGCGCGCGGGTTCGACACCGGCCGGAATGCGGGTCAGACCGTCGCGCAAGATCTCGGCGAGCGGTGTCGGGGTCAAGCCGAACGTACCCTCGGTCTCCGACGCGTCCATCACAAACGGCCGCTGCAGTTGATACTGCATTTCGGGCAGCTCGCGCACCGCTTTCGAGCCCAAGCCGGCCGCGGCCAACAGCCATCGTGGCATTCGGCGCAGTTTCGGGGCGCCGACCCCCGCGCACTCAGCCAGCACCGTCGCCAACTGGCGCGGCGACACGGCGGCGTTGGTCGGGACGTGCCACGGTCGCCCCCACGCCCTTTCGTCGTCACCGATCGCGGCCAGGGCGCGCGCGGCATCGACGGTCCCGGTCCAACTGTGCGGCGCATCCAGGTCGGCGGGGAACAATGCCGTTTTGCCCGCCAGCACCTTCGGCGCGACCATGGCGGTGAACACCGACAACGCGCCGCGGCCGATGAAATCGCTGGCGCGCACCTCGGTTACGCGCACCCGTCCCGCGTCGTGGGCCGCTTTTGCCTGCAGCCAGGCCCGCGCGCGGAGTTCGCCCTTGTCCGAGTTGGGTTGCAGCGGAAGGGCTTCGGTGATCGGCCCGGTCACCGGCCCGTAGCCGTAGAGGTTTCCCAACATGACGTAGTCGGTGCCGGCGACGATGGCCGCGTTGAGCATGCCCGCGGCGAGCGCGGGAAGCTGCGTACGCCACAGGTGATAGGGCGGCGCGGCGCAGTTGTACAACGTGGTGGCGCCGGCGAGGACGGCCGCGAGCGCATCGGTGTTCGAGGCGTCGAGCGCGACCCGCCGGATGCCCGGATGACGCGGGCCACCGCCGCTTCGGGTGACCAGCCGCACCTCGTGACCGGCGGCGGCGAGCAGCTGGGCGAGCGCCGCACCGGTACCGCCCGCGCCCACAACGACTTTCACAGACATCGATCTCCTTCCGGCACTTCGACGCTTTCACTATTGGCCCGGACGACTACACTCCGGAAGTGGCATAAACGCCACACATGCGGAGGTTTTGGCCATGCATCGGATCGCGGTGGTCGCCGTGCCACCGGTCGGCGCGTTCGAGCTGTCCATACCGGACCTGCTGTTCGACGCGGTACAGATCGACGGCCGCAGCGCCTACGCCACCTGCACCTGCACGCCGCAGCCGGGGCCGGTGGCGACGCGCGGCGGCTTCGACGTGCTCGTCACGGGCGGTTTGGACGCGATCGCCGACGCCGACACCGTGCTGATCACCGGTACGGGTGCGCGAGACGGCGTCGCGGACGAGCTGTTGTCGGCGTTGCGAGACGCCGCCCGCCGCGGCGCGCGGATCGCGTCGATCTGCACCGGCGCCTTCGTGCTGGCCGCAGCCGGTCTTCTGGACGGGCGGTGCGCGACGACCCACTGGCGCTACGCCGCGGAGCTCGCGCAGCGCTACCCGCGGGTGCTGGTCCGCCCCGAAGTGCTGTTCGTCGAAGACGGGCCGATCGTCACCTCGGCGGGGCTGGCGGCGGGAATTGACCTGTGCCTGCACCTGATTCGCTGCGACCATGGCGCGGCCGTGGCCAACGACATCGCCCGCCTTGCCGTCGTCGCACCGGTGCGCCCGGGCGGGCAGGCGCAATTTCTCAGCGCACCGGTCGCATCGGCGGGCCCGACCACCCTGGATCAGACGCGCGCGTGGGCCCTAACGAGAATTCAGGACAAGCTCACGCTCGCCGACCTGGCACGGCACGCCAACACCAGCATCCGCACACTCAATCGGCGATTCCGGGCCGAGACCGGCCTGAGCCCCCTGCAGTGGCTGCTGCAACTGCGGATCGACCGGGCCCGCGAACTGCTGGAGACCACCGACCTGCCGGTCGCGGTCGTGGCCCACCGCAGCGGACTCGGCAGCGTGGATTCGCTGCGCGACCACTTCGTCCGCACGACCGGTCTGACGCCGAGCGCCTATCGCGCCGCGTTCACCCACTCCCCCACGCCGACGAAGACGCGCGCTCGCGGCGGCCGCTGACCCACGACGCCGCCGCGGACGTAACCTCACTGCGAAAAGCCCCGCGAGATTTCGCAGCGACGTTACGCCCGCGAAAAGGCAACCCTAGTGGCCCTCGAGGATTCGGCGCTTCTCGGCCTCGAACTCGTCGGCCGTCAATGCGCCCGAATCCCGCAGCGACGCCAAGGTTTTGAGCCGCTCGAGCCGGACGCCTTCGTCGCTGGGCTCGTGCGGACCGGCCACCGGCGGGACCCCGGGCGCATGGTAGTACGGGTTGGCCGCCACCACGGCCCGGCGACGGGTGCGCGACAACCACAGGCCCGACGCGATCGAACCCACCAGCCCGGCGAAGAACGTCGCGACGAACACCCACACCAAAAAGCCGTAGGAACTCTTGTGGCCGAAGGCCAGTCGCGGGCCGATGTAGCCGTTGACTTGGCCGTCGGTGGTGATGTTGTAGGTGCCGGCGGCGGGAATCCGGGCCACCCACACCCGCACGTGCGCGTCGTTGTTGACCGTCGTTGTGCTGCCGATGCTTTCGGTGACCATCGGCTGCCCCACCCCCTCGGGCGGCGCGATCGTCACCCCGAGCGGCGGCACCGGCAGGCCACCGTTGGGGCTGCCGATGACGGTGGTATGCAGGCTGATCGTGACCTCCCCGGCGGGCAGGTACAGGTTGCCCGAGCCGGGCACCGGCACCTCCCCGTAGGCGTCGTACTTGTCCAGGAAGAATGCGTTGAGCACCAGGGCGACGATGAAGCCGGCCACCGACGCGACCATCACCGCGATGGCCGTGGCCAGCGACACCTTGGCGAGCCGTCTGCTGGTCATCCAGGCAGTGTGTCACCGCGCGCCGGGCCACGCCAGCGAAACAGCGCAACGCCAAACGACGGCGCGGAACGGCCGCGAGGGTTCGCTAACGGCGACCCGAAGGGCAGACTGGGACGGGGTTCACACGATAGGAGTGATACGCATGGCCAACGATCTTGTCGCCACGGTGCCCGACCTGTCGGGGAAGCTGGTGATCATTACCGGGGCCAACAGCGGCCTGGGGTTCGGGCTTGCGCGGCGGCTGTCGGCCGCAGGCGCCGACGTCGTGATGGCGATCCGCAATCGCGCCAAGGGTGAAAAGGCGATCGCAGAAATCCGCGCCGCGGTTCCCGACGCCAAGCTGACCATCAAGTCCCTCGATTTGTCGTCGCTGGCCTCGGTGGCCGCGCTGGGCGAGCACCTCAACGCCGAGGGCCGCCCGATCGACATCTTGATCAACAACGCCGGCGTCATGACACCGCCGAAACGCGACACCACCGCCGACGGCTTCGAATTGCAGTTCGGCAGCAACCATCTGGGCCACTTCGCGCTCACCGCCCACGTGCTGCCGCTGCTGCGCGCCGCCAAGGGCGCCCGCGTGGTGTCGCTGAGCAGCCTGGCCGCCCGCCAAAGCGGCAAGATCCACTTCGACGACCCCAATTTCGAGAAGTCCTATGCGGCCATGTCGGCCTACGGCCAATCCAAGCTGGCCGTGCTGATGTTCGCCCTCGAGCTGGACCGGCGCAGCCGCGCCGCGGGCTGGGGCGTGATGTCCAACGCCGCGCACCCCGGCCTGACCAAGACCAACCTGCAGATCGCCGGCCCGTCGCACGGCCGGGACAAGCCTTCGCTGATGGAGCGGCTGTACAAGACGTCGTGGCGGCTCACGCCGTTTTTGTGGCAGGAAATCGACGACGGGATCCTGCCGGCGCTCTACGCCGCCGCCGCCCCGCACGCCCAGGGCGGCGCCTTCTACGGGCCCCGCGGGTTCTACGAGTTGGCCGGCGGCGGGGTGCGCGAAGCCAAGCTGCCCCCCGAGGCGCGCAACCAGGACGACTGCCGGCGCCTGTGGGAGCTTTCCGAGCAGCTCACCGGGGTCAGCTACCCCAAGCCCGACTGACTATCGTTGGGGCATGCGGCCCGAACCCCGGATGCCCGAATCCAGCGTCGTGGTCCGGCCGGAGCCGGTGCACAGCGCGGCCTACACCGCCTCGTCGCGGCTGCAGGCCGCCGGGCTGGCCCACGCCATCGCGGCGTTCGAGCGGGCCGCCGAGCAGGTGCCGCTGCCCACGCCGCCGCAGCCGATCGTCGTCGCGGATTACGGTGCGGCCAATGGCCACAATTCGCTGAGGCCGCTGTCGGCGGCCATCGCGGTGCTGCGCCGGCGCACGCGGCACGACCACGCCATCCTGGTGGCGCACACCGACGTGCCGGACAACGATTTCTCGGTGCTGTTCCGGACCCTCGCCGACGACCAGGACAGCTATTTGCACACGGACACAACGAGTTTCGCTTCGGCGATCGGACGCTCGTTCTACGGGCAGATCGTCCCGTCGAAGACGGTCAACCTGGGCTGGACGTCGTGGGCGGCGCAGTGGCTGAGCCGGATCCCGTGCGAGGTGCCCGACCACGTGCACGTCGCCTACAGCGGGGACGACGCCGCCCGCGCCGCCTACGCGCACCGCGCCGCCTCCGACTGGCACGACTTCGTGGCCTTCCGCGGGCGCGAGCTGGCGCCCGGGGGGCGGCTGGTGGTGTTGACCCAGGCCGCGGACGACGACGGCAACGCCGGCTTTCAGCCGTTGCTCGAGGCGCTGCTGGCCGCCCTCAGCGGGCTGGTACGCGACGGCCTGCTGCACCGGGAAGAGTTGCGGCGCATGGTCATTCCCACCTTCGCCCGCAGCGAGAAGGACCTGTGCGCCCCGTTCGCGCCCAGCGGGCGTTTCGAGGGCTTGACGATCGATCACCTCGAGGTGTTCAACGCCGAGGACCGGTTCTGGGTCCGGTACCAAAGCGACGACGACGCAGAGGCTTTCGGCGCGCAGTGGGCGGCGTTCGCGCGGGCCGCGGTCTTCCCCGCCCTGGCGCGCGGGCTGGACGGCGGCGCCGACGACCCGCGGGCGGCCGAGTTTTTTCAGCGGTTGGAGGCCGCCGTCGCCGAGCGTTTGTCAAGCGCGCCCGAGCCGATACGCATCCCGCTCGCGACTCTGGTGCTGGTCAAGCGCAACCGATCGCAGTAGCGAGAGTTTCGACACATCGCCGCTTTGGGTAACCCCCGGAAATGGTCGGAACTGCGACTCCAAGGGGGTAGGTGCATGAGCGTGCAGGACGACAAAGAGGCTGGTCGGGACCGCGAACAGCGGGCGCGCGACGACGACGAAGACCGGGGGAAAGACCACGACGACGACCGGCCGCTCACCGAGAAGCCCGAGCCGGACGAGGAAGACAAGAAGCAGGCGGCCGAGATGATGACCGCCTACGAGGACCGGCCGACCTTGGTGCTGCCGGGTTCGGGCGGGATGGTGTCGGGCACGGCGGTCAACGACTGGCTCGACGACGAGGGCAATCCCCGACACGAGGTCCTCGACGCCGGTCCAGAAGACAAGGGCGGCACGGCGCAGGCCGAGGGCGACGACGGCAAAGACGAGCAAGCCAAGAAGGAACAGATCGAGCAGGACAAGGCCCTCAACGAGGAGTTGAAGAAGGCCTCGGCCGCGGAAAACAAGGGCGAAAACGACTGAGCCGCAAGCTAACTAGCGGCCCTGCCGAAGCGAACATACGACCGGAACGCACCCCACCCCGGGGATCGGCACGCTGATTCCGGGGATCCGGGGAATGGGCGGAATCGCGGGGATCTGCGGGATCGGCGGCGGCGCCGGGATGGCCGGGACGGGCGGCGGCGCTGGAGGTGCCGGCGCGGCGGGCGCGGCCGGGG
>NZ_LQPJ01000095.1 GCF_002101785.1 Mycobacterium palustre | reverse complement strand
AGGTAGTCGGCGGGGTTGCCGGGCGGGTACCCGGGCGGGGCGTAGGCCGGCGGAGGATAGTCGGCAGCCGGCGAATCCCACGGCGGTGTCCATTGCGGC
Source organism: Mycobacterium palustre (assembly GCF_002101785.1). Taxonomy (GTDB): domain Bacteria; phylum Actinomycetota; class Actinomycetes; order Mycobacteriales; family Mycobacteriaceae; genus Mycobacterium; species Mycobacterium palustre. The sequence goes on along the minus strand of NZ_LQPJ01000095.1, from coordinate 65,215 downwards.
TGCTGCGGACCGGTGTCGCCGGGCCGCGGCGGGTGGGCCTCGTCGCCGTGGGCACCCTCGCCGAAGCCGCCGCCGGGAGCTGACATGGGTTCAACCTACGTGCGGCGAACCCAGGGCGCCATTCGCGGCGTAGTGCGGCAAAATTGCGCGTCACGGGTAAGAGTACGGCCAAGGCGGAGGAGAATGAGCACCGATGACTAGTCCTTTCCAGCCTGGACAAGTTCCCGGCCCCACGCCCCAGGGCGGGTCCGCCGGCCGCCGCGGGGTGCCGTCGTTGCCGACTCCGCCCAAGGGCTGGCCCGTCGGCTCCTACCCCACCTATGCCGAGGCGCAGCGTGCCGTCGACTACCTGTCCGACCAGCAGTTCCCGGTCGAGCAGGTGACGATCGTCGGCGTGGACCTCATGCAGGTGGAACGGGTCACCGGGCGGTTGACCTGGCCCAAAGTGCTTGGTGGGGGCGTCCTCAGCGGGGCATGGCTTGGCCTGTTCATCGGCCTGGTGCTCGGCTTTTTCAGCCCCAACCCTTGGGGCGCGCTGCTCACCGGTTTGGTCGCCGGGGTGTTTTTCGGGTTGATCACCTCCGCCGTTCCCTACGCGATGGCGCGCGGCACCAGGGATTTCAGCTCGACCCTGCAATTGGTGGCCGGACGCTACGACGTCCTCTGCGATCCGCAAAACGCAGAAAAGGCACGGGATCTGCTGGCGCGCCTGGCGATCTGACGCCCGGACGGGAGGCTGAATCGGTGGTGAGTCGCGGGCGCCTACGCCGTTGCGGCGTGGTCGTGCTGGCGATGCTTACCCTCGCATCGGTGTCGGCGTGCGGTTCGGGGGACAGCGGGCTGGTGATCAGCCTGTACACGCCGGCCACCGACGCCGCCACCTTCACCGCCGTCGCGCAGGACTGCACCAAGCGGCTGGGGTTCACGGTGCGCCACGTGAGCCTGCCGCGCGGGCCCGGCGAGCAGCGGGTGCAGCTGGCCCGCCGGCTCAGCGCGCGCGACCGCGGCCTGGACGTGATGGCGCTGGATGTGGTGTGGACGGCGGAGTTCGCCGAGGCCGGTTGGGCGCTGCCGCTGTCCGACGACCCGGCCGGGCAAGCCGAAGGCGACGCCCTCTTCGACACCCTGCCCGGCCCGCTCGCGACGGCGCGCTGGAAACACCAGCTCTACGGCGCTCCCGTGACGACCAATACCCAATTGCTTTGGTACCGGGCCGATTTGGTGAGCCCGCCGCCGAGCACCTGGGACGGCATGGTGACCGACGCCGCCGCCTTGCACGCCGCCGGCCAGCCGGCGTGGATCGCGGTGCAGGCCAACCAGGGCGAGGGCCTGGTGGTGTGGTTCAACACGCTGCTGGTGAGCGCCGGTGGGCAGGTGCTCTCCGACGACGGCCGCCGCGTCACCCTGACCGACACGCCCGCGCACCGCGCCGCCACCGTCACCGCGCTGCGCATCCTCAAGTCGGTCGCCACCGCCCCCGGGGCAGACCCGTCCATTACCCGCACCGACGAGGGCACCGCGCGGTTGGCCGTCGAACAGGGCCGGGCCGCGCTCGAAGTGAACTGGCCCTATGTGCTGGCGTCCCTGCTGGAGAATGCGGTGAAGGGCGGTGTGCCGTTTTTGGCGTTAAACCGGGATCCGGCCCTGGCCGGCAGCATCAACCGCGCCGGGACGTTCGCGCCCACCGACGAGCAATTCCGCGTCGCCTACGACGCCAGCCGCAAGGTGTTCGGGTTCGCGCCCTACCCGCGCGTCGTCCCCGACCGGCCGGCCAAGGTGACGATCGGAGGTTTGAATTTGGCCGTGGCCAGCACCACCCGCCACCGCACCGAGGCGTTCGAGGCGGTGCGCTGCCTGCGCAGCCCCGAGAGTCAAAAGTACGTTTCGATCCAGGGCGGGCTGCCCGCGGTGCGCACCTCGCTGTATTCAGACCCGCAGTTTCAGGCCAAGTATCCGATGTACACCGTCATTCGCCGCCAGCTCACCGATGCCGCGGTGCGCCCGGCGACGCCGTCCTATCAGGCGTTGTCGCTGCGGTTGTCGGCCGCGCTGAGCCCGATCACCAAGATCGACCCGGACCGCACGGCCGACGAGCTCGCCGCGCAGGCGCAGAAGGCCATCGACGGGAAGGGCCTGCTGCCGTGACCTCCACCGCAGCGGCCCGCGGCCGAATTCCGTTGTCCGAGCGCCGGTTAGCCTTCCTGCTGGTCGCCCCGGCGGCGATCCTGATGCTTTCGGTCACGGCCTACCCGATCGGCTATGCGGTCTGGCTCAGCTTGCAGCGCAACAACCTTGCCACCCCGAACGACATCGCGTTCATCGGGTTGGGCAACTACCAGACGGTCCTGACCGACCGCTATTGGTGGACGGCTTTGGCGGTGACGCTGGGCATCACGGCGGCGTCGGTGTCGGTCGAATTCGTGCTGGGCCTGGCGCTGGCGCTGGTGATGCACCGCAGTCTGGTCGGCAAGGGCGTGGTGCGCACCGCGGTGTTGATCCCCTACGGCATCGTCACCGTCGTCGCCTCCTACAGCTGGTACTACGCCTGGACGCCCGGGACCGGCTACCTGGCCAACCTGCTGCCGGCGGGCAGCGCGCCGCTCACGCAGCAGATCCCGTCGCTGGGCATCGTCGTCGTCGCCGAGGTGTGGAAGACCACCCCGTTCATGTCGCTGCTGCTATTGGCCGGATTGGCGCTGGTGCCAGAGGATTTGCTCAAAGCCGCGCAGGTCGACGGGGCCGGCGGGTGGAAACGGCTGACCAGGATCACGCTGCCGATCATCAAGCCGGCGGTGGTGGTGGCGCTGCTCTTCCGTACCCTGGACGCGTTCCGCATCTTCGACAACATCTACGTGCTGACCGCCGGCGCCAACAACACCGACTCCGTGTCAATCCTGGGTTACAACAACCTGTTCAAGGGGTTCAACGTCGGGTTGGGTTCTGCGATCAGCGTTTTGATCTTCTGCTGCGTGGGCATCATCGCGTTGGTTTACATCAAGGTGTTCGGCGCGGCGGCGCCCGGGGGGGACGCCGATGGCCGCTGAATTGGGCGGTGCGCGGCGGACCGTCTTCTGGTCAGTCATCGACGCATTGGTGGTCGCCTATGCGCTGGTGCCCGTGCTGTGGATCCTCAGCCTGTCGCTCAAGCCGTCGTCAATGGTCAAGGACGGCAGGCTGATTCCGTCGACGGTGACGCTGGACAACTACCGCGGCATCTTCCGCGGCGACTTCTTCAGCTCGGCGCTGGTCAACTCCGTCGGGATCGGTTTGATCACCACTGCGATCGCGGTGCTATTCGGCGCGATGGCGGCGTATGCGATCGCGCGGCTGAGCTTTCCGGGCAAGCGACTGCTTGTCGGGGCGGCGCTGCTGATCACGATGTTCCCGGCGATCTCGTTGGTGACGCCGCTGTTCAACATCGAACGCCGGCTCGGCCTGTTCGACACCTGGCCGGGCCTGATTTTGCCCTACATCACTTTTGCGCTGCCCCTTGCCATTTACACGTTGTCGGCGTTTTTCCGGGAGATCCCGTGGGATCTGGAGAAGGCGGCGAAGATGGACGGCGCCACGCCCGGGCAGGCGTTTCGCAAGGTGATCGTCCCGCTGGCCGCGCCGGGGCTGGTGACCGCGGCGATCTTGGTGTTCATCTTCGCCTGGAACGACCTGTTGCTGGCGCTGTCGCTGACCGCGACCAAGGCGGCCATCACCGCGCCGGTGGCGATCGCGAACTTCAGTGGCAGTTCGCAGTTCGAGGAGCCGACCGGGTCGATCGCGGCCGGTGCCGTCGTGATCACCGTCCCGATCATCGTTTTTGTTCTGATCTTTCAACGACGTATTGTCGCCGGGTTGACCTCTGGCGCGGTGAAGGGGTAGCGCGATGGCCGAGATCGTGTTGGAACACGTGCACAAGAGTTACGCCGACGGTGCGACGGCGGTGCGGGACCTGAGCCTCACCATCGCCGACGGCGAATTCCTGATCCTGGTGGGGCCTTCCGGGTGCGGCAAGACCACCACGTTGAACATGATTGCCGGCCTCGAGGACATCTCGTCGGGCGAGCTGCGCATCGGCGGCGAGCGGATGAACGAGAAGGCGCCCAAAGACCGCGACATCGCGATGGTGTTCCAGTCCTACGCGCTCTACCCCCACATGACGGTGCGCCAGAACATCGCGTTCCCGCTGACGCTGGCCAAGATGAAGAAGGCCGACATCGCACAGAAGGTCGAGGAGACCGCGAAAATCCTAGACCTGACCGAGCTCCTGGACCGCAAGCCGTCGCAGTTGTCCGGAGGGCAACGGCAGCGGGTGGCGATGGGGCGCGCGATCGTGCGCCATCCCAAGGCGTTTTTGATGGACGAGCCGCTGTCGAACCTCGATGCCAAGCTGCGGGTGCAGATGCGCGGCGAGATCGCCCGGCTGCAGCGCAGATTGGGCACCACAACCGTTTACGTGACCCACGACCAGACCGAGGCGATGACCCTGGGCGATCGCGTGGTGGTGATGCACGCCGGTGTGGCGCAACAGGTAGGGACCCCCGAGGAGCTCTACGAACGCCCGGCGAATCTGTTCGTGGCGGGGTTCATCGGTTCGCCGGCGATGAATTTCTTCCCCGCCACCTTGACGCCGGCCGGGGTGACCCTGTCGTTCGGTGAGGTGATGCTGGCGCCGGACGTGCGGCAGGTGATCGACCAGCACCCCACGCCGCGGAACGTCATCGTCGGGGTGCGCCCCGAGCACCTGGCCGACGCCGCGTTGATCGACGGGTATCAGCGCATCCGGGCGCTGACCTTCGAGGTGAAGGTCGACCTGGTCGAATCGCTGGGCGCCGACAAGTACCTGTACTTCGCCACCGCGGGTCCGGCCGTGCACGCGGCCCAGCTGGACGAGCTGGAGGCGCAGGGTGAGGTGCACGAAAACCAGTTCGTGGCAAGGGTTCCCGCGGAGTCGAAGGCGGCGGTCGGGCAGCCGATCGAGCTGGCCCTGGACACGGCGAAGGTCGCGGTTTTCGACGCCGACACCGGGGCCAACCTGACGATCCCGACCGCCGCGCAGTGACGGCGATCCTGGACCTGCTGCGCGCGCACCTGTGCGGACACTTCACCGGCGTCGAGCCCGACTCGGCGAGCGTGACGTTTCTGGGCACCGAGCCGATCGAGGTGCTGCGATTCCGAGAGGGCGGTGTGGTGCACTACGTCTCGCTGGGCTGCTCGCGGCATCCGATGACCGATCCCACGGAGATGGTTGCCGACCCGCTGAGCGGGCCGCGCGCCGAGGTTGTGCTCAGCCTTCGCGATCCGGGTCCGGTTACCGGCATCGCCCGCAGCGTGGCGGTGCTCGCGGCGACCCCGGCCGTCGAGGGCGTGGTGCTGGTCCCCGACGCGCTGATCGACCTCAGCTCGCCGCTGTGGGCGTGGCCGTCGGCGCGCGCGCCGTTTACCGCGGCGTTGTTGGGCCACAGCGACATTGACGACCTGCCGCTCGACCCGCCCCTCGAGCCGGTGCAGTTCCTGTCGGCGACGCCGATCACCGCGACCGAGGCCGCCTGGGTGCGGCTCAAGGGTGCCGAGGCCATGCGGCAGGCGTGGGTCAACGACGGCGTCGACGTGCTGGACCCCAAAAGGCCTGCGGCCCAACCGGGGTGAGCGCTGAGTGTGAACTGGGGGCGCTGAGTGTGAACTGGGGGCGCTGAGTGTGAACTGGGGGCGCTGAGTGTGGACTGGGGGCGCTGAGTGTGAAGTGAGGGCGCTGAATGTGAACTCAGGGCTTTTCGTGTGTACCTATGGCGGCGAAACGCCGTTAGGTCCCGCCATGGATGCACACCGAAAGCCGTGAGCTCACACTGAAATCCGTGAGCTCACATTGAAAGCCGTGAGCTCACACCGAAAGCCGTGAGCTCACACTGAAAGCCGTGAGCTCACACTGAAGTCCGTGAACCCACACTGAAACGCCCTACAGCCATTCGTTGCGGCGGAATTGGAAGTACAGCACCAGGCAGACGACGGCCATCCCGGCCAACACGCCGGGATAGCCCCACGTCCAGTTCAGCTCGGGCATGAAATGAAAGTTCATGCCGTAGATGGCAGCGACCATCGTGGGCACCGCCAAGATGCCGGCCCAGGCCGCCATCTTGCGCATGTCGTTGTTCTGCTGCATGCCGACGCGGGCCAACGCCGCCTGCACCAGCGAGTTGAGCATTTCGTCGTAGCTGGTGATCTGGTCGGCGGCCTGCGACTGGTGATCGGCGATGTCGCGCAGGTAGCGCCGCACCTCCTTGGAGATCAGGTCCTTGTTTTCCACCTGCATGCGATGGAAAGCCACCGACAGCGGGGCCACGCACCGGCGCAATTCGACGACCTCGCGCTTGAGCAAGTAGATCGGCTCGACGTCGAGCTTGCGGCCGGGCGCGAACGCCACTTCCTCGATGCTGTCGATGTCCGCCTCGATCAGGCTGCTCACCTCGAGGTAGTGATCCACCACGTTGTCGGCGATGGCGTGCATCACCGCGTACGGCCCCAGCCGCACCTGCTCCGGGTCGGCCTCCATGCGCCTACGCACCTCGGACAACCCGCCGTGTTCGCCGTGGCGGACCGTGACGACGAAATCCTTGCCGACGAAGATCATGATCTCGCCGGTCTCCACGATCTGGCGGGCCGCCACCACCGACTCGTGGGGGACATAGCTGACGGTCTTGAGGACCAGGAACACCGTGTCGTCGTAGCGCTCGAGCTTGGGCCGCTGGTGCGCGCACACCGCGTCTTCGACGGCCAGCGCGTGCAACCCGAAAACGTCGGCGACGTCCTGCATCTGGCCCTGGTCGGGCTCGCGCAGGCCGACCCAGACGAACGCGTCGCGCCCGAGCGTTTCGATCTGGCGGACCTTCTGCACGGCGGCGGCGTAGGTGAACTTGCCGGGCAGCCGCTGGCCGTCGGCATAGACGGCGCAGTCGACTAGGGTCGGCGCCTCTTCGGTCGGCTCGGGTGCGGGGCGGACGGCCGGCTCGTGCACGAGCGGCCGCAGCACCTCGGGTAGCGCGTCAGGCCCGGGGAACATTTTCACCTCCGATCGCAGCGAGAGCGGTGCTCAATGCTACGCGTCCTGGCGAAACACGGCCTTAAAAGTGCGGGCCAGCCGCGACCGGAGGTTTCGGGCCGGCGGGGGTGCGCTAGTTTCGACGTCGAACGAATCCGGACCTACTCCATAAGGAGCACACCGACGTGAGCGCAAGTCCTGTCAAGGTCGCCGTCACCGGCGCCGCCGGCCAGATCGGCTACAGCCTGTTGTTCCGCCTGGCCAGCGGCGCGCTGCTGGGGCCCGACCGCCCGATCGAGCTGCGGCTGCTGGAGATCGAGCCCGCGCTCAAGGCGCTCGAGGGTGTCGTGATGGAACTCGACGACTGCGCGTTCCCGCTGCTGGCCGGCGTCGAGACCGGCGCGGACGCCAACAAGATCTTCGACGGCGTGAACCTGGCGCTGCTCGTCGGCGCCCGGCCGCGCACCAAGGGCATGGAGCGCGGCGACCTGCTGGAGGCCAACGGCGCGATCTTCACCGCGCAGGGCAAGGCGCTCAACGAGGTCGCCGCCGACGACGTCCGCATCGGCGTGACCGGCAACCCTGCCAACACCAACGCGCTGATCGCGATGAGCAACGCGCCCGACATCCCCCGGGAGCGGTTCTCCGCGCTGACCCGCCTCGATCACAACCGCGCGATCTCGCAGCTGGCCAAGAAGACCGGCGCCGCGGTCACCGAGATCAAGAAGATGACGATTTGGGGCAACCACTCGGCCACCCAGTACCCCGACGTCTTCCACGCCGAGGTCCGCGGCAAGAACGCGGCCGAGGTCGTCGGCGACCAGTCCTGGATCGAGAACGACTTCATCCCGACCGTCGCCAAGCGCGGCGCGGCCATCATCGACGCGCGCGGCGCCTCGTCGGCCGCATCGGCGGCGTCGGCGACCATCGACGCCGCCCGCGACTGGCTGCTGGGCAGCCCGAGCGGCGACTGGGTTTCGATGGCGGTCATCTCGGATGGCTCCTACGGCGTCCCGGAGGGCCTGATCTCCTCGTTCCCGGTGACCACCAAGGACGGCGACTGGTCGATCGTGCAGGGACTGGAGATCGACGAGTTCTCCCGCGGCAAGATCGACGCGTCCACCGCCGAGCTGGCCGACGAACGCAGCGCGGTCACCGAGCTGGGCCTGATCTAGCTCGCGCCCCGGACATTAGCCCTACTAATGGGTAGCCCGTACCCTGAGGCGGTGCCTGAGACCGTGCATCCCCAGATGGCCATCGTCGACGACGAGATCTTCGACGCGCACGTAGGCGGCAAGCTTTCGGTCGCGCTGAAGGACCCGCTGGACACCCAGCGCGCGCTGTCGATCGCCTACACCCCGGGCGTGGCGCAGGTCAGCCGGGCGATCGCCGCCGACCGCACCCTGGCCGCCCGCTACACCTGGTCGAACCGGCTGGTGGCCGTCGTCAGCGACGGCAGCGCGGTGCTCGGCCTGGGCGACATCGGGCCGGCGGCGTCGCTGCCGGTGATGGAGGGCAAGTGCGCGCTGTTCCGGTCCTACGGGGGGCTCAACGCGATCCCTATCGTGCTGGACACCAAGGATCCCGACGAGATCGTCGAGACCCTGGTGCGGCTGCGGCCGACGTTCGGCGCGGTCAACCTCGAGGACATCTCCGCCCCGCGCTGCTTCGAGATCGAGCGCCGGGTCATCGAGGCGCTGGACTGCCCCGTGATGCACGACGACCAGCACGGCACGGCGATCGTCGTGCTGGCCGCCCTGATGGGCGCGACCAAGTTGCTCGGCCGTGACATGTCCTCCCTGCGGGTGGCGGTGTCCGGCGCCGGCGCGGCCGGTGTCGCGTGCACGAATCTTCTTCTGGCGATGGGTGTTTCGAATATCACCGTGGTCGACTCCCGCGGCATCCTGCACACCGGGCGCGACGACATGAACGCCGTCAAAGTCGCCCTCGCGCGGCGCACCAACCCCGACGGCCTCACCGGCGGAATGGTCGAGGCGCTAAAAGGTGCCGACGTCTTCCTCGGCGTGTCGGGGGGCGTGGTGCCCGAGGAGCTGATCGCGACGATGGCGCCCGACGGGATCGTCTTCGCGCTGTCCAACCCCGACCCGGAGATCCATCCCGACGTCGCGGCGCGGCACGCGGCGGTGGTGGCCACCGGCCGCAGCGACTTCCCGAATCAGATCAACAACGTGCTCGCGTTCCCCGGCGTCTTTCGCGGCGCGCTGGACGCCGGGGCCCGCCGGATCACCGAGAAGATGATGGTGGCCGCGGCCGAGGCGATCTTCTCCGTCGTCAGCGACGACCTCGCCGTCGACCGGATCGTGCCCAGCCCGCTGGACTTGCGCGTCGGGGAGGCGGTCTCCAAGGCGGTGGCCCTGACGGTCGAAGCGTCCGACACCACGGGGTGAGGCTCGCCAGGCTGGCCGCGCTGCTGCTCGCCGCGGTGGTGGCGGCGGGCTGCGGTGGCCACACCGCCGATCACCGCCCCGAGTTGGTGGTCGGATCCAAGCCCGGCCCGGAGTCGACGCTGCTGGCCGCGGTGTACGTGGCGGCGCTGCGGTCCTACGGGTTCGCCGCGCGCCCCGACACCGCCGCGGACCCGATGGCGAAGCTCGATTCGGGCGCGTTCACCGTCGTCCCGGCGTTCACCGGGCGCACGTTGCAGGCCCTGCAGCCAAGCGCGTCGGTGCTGTCCGACGCGCAGGTCTACCGCGCGATGATCGCGGCGCTGCCCGAGGGCGTGCTCGCGGGCGATTACACCACGGCGGCCGAGGACAAGCCGGTGCTGCTGGTGACGCAGGCCACCGCCAAGGCGTGGGGCGGCCGGGATCTCAGCCTCGAGCTGAGCGCGCTACCCAAACATTGCGACGGGCTGGCGGTCGGGGCCGTTGCCGGCTTCCAGGCGCCGTCGGTCGTCGGATCGTGCCGGCTGCCCATCCCACGCGAATTCCCCGACGACGCAGCGCTTTTCGCGGCGCTTCGGTCCGGGAAGCTGACCGCGGCGTGGACCACCACCGCCGACCCCGGCATCCCGGCCGACCTGGTGTCACTGGCCGACGGCAAGCCCGCGCTGATCCGGGCCGAGAACGTGGTGCCGCTGTATCGGCGCAACGCGTTGAGCGATCGGCAGCTGCTGGCGATCAACGAGGTGGCCGGCGTGCTGGACACCGAGGCCCTGGCCGACATGCGCCGCCAGGTGGCCGGCGGCGCCGACCCGCAGGCGGTCGCGGGCGGCTGGCTGGCCGAACACCCGCTGGGGCGCTGACGGGCTGCCCGCGTAGGCCATCGAGAGTGCGCCTAGAGACACCGTCAGCGACTCGCACCCGCGCCGGGCGCAGGCGCGGCGGGGCGCCGCACCCGATTCAGGCCTTGGGGCCCATGATCCGGCCGATGACGGGGCCGAACAGCTGCTGATAGTAGGGCCCGGCGAGGCGCACCATCACGTCGAGGATTTTGGCGTCCGTGCCGACCAGAACCCGGGCCCGCTTCTTGCGGACGGCGTCGAGAATGACCTGGGCGGCCCGCTCCGGGCTGGTCTTGGCGAGCCGCTTGTCGAACAGCTTGGCCAACTGGTCCCGGTCGAGGCCTTCGGCGGCGGTGGCGTTGCGCGCGATCGCGGTCTTGATGCCGCCGGGGTGCACCGTCGTGACGGCCACCGGCCGGCGGGCCAGGATCATCTCCTGGCGCAGGGCCTCGCTGAAGCCCCGGACGGCGAACTTGGCCGAGTTGTAGGCCGCCTGTCCCGGCACCGAGAACAGCCCGAACACGCTCGAGATGTTGATGATGTGGCCGTCCCCGGAGGCGATCACGTGCGGGAGAAACGCCTTGGTGCCGTTCACGACGCCCCAGAAGTCGACGTCCATCACCCGTTCGATGTCCTTGAACGCGCTGACCTCGATGTCTCCGGTGAAGGCGATGCCGGCGTTGTTGTAGATCTGATTGACCTTGCCGAAGTGCTCGTTGACCGCGTCGGCGTAGGCCAGGAACGCCTCGCGCTCGGTCACGTCCAGCCGGTCGGCCTTGACCGGCGCATTGATGGTCTTCAGCTGCTCCTCGGTGTGCCCCAGCCCCTCGAGGTCGACGTCGCTGATCGCCACCTTGGCGCCCGAGCGGCCCAGCTCTATGGCCAGCGCCTGCCCGATACCCGAACCGGCGCCCGTAACCACGGCGACTTTCCCGGCGAACCCCTGCATGAGCACCCTCTCTGTCGGTTGGCTCGTTGCATCGAGGCTAGCCGGTACCCGCGGTACGCCCTACACGGACCTCGGCGGGGCCATCAGAACAACCGGCGTGCGCGCAAAACGACGGCCAGCGCGACGTGCGATCTAGGCGAACGCCGTGTCGAGGATTTCCTGCTGCTCGACGGCGTGCACCTTCGACGAGCCCGACGACGGCGCCGACATCGCCCGCCGCGAGATGCGCTTGAGCCCGGTCAGCTTGTCGGGCAACAATTCCGGCAGCTCGAGTCCGAACCGCGGCCACGCGCCCTGGTTGGCCGGCTCCTCCTGCACCCAGAAGAATTCCTCGACGCTCGGGTAGCGGTCCAGCGTCTCGTTGAGCCGGCGCTTGGGCAGCGGGGCGAGCTGTTCGATGCGCACGATCGCGACGTCGTCGCGGTTGTCCTTGGCCTTGCGCGCCGCCAGCTCGTAGTAGATCTTCCCGCTGGTCAACAGGATTCGCCGGACCTTGCCGCGGTCGCCGATGCCGTCCTCGTAGGTGGGCTCCTCGAGCACCGAGCGGAACTTGATCTCGGTGAAGTCCTTGATGTCGCTGACGGCAGCCTTGTTGCGCAGCATCGACTTCGGCGTGAACACGATCAGCGGGCGCTGGACCCCGTCGAGGGCGTGCCGCCGCAACAGGTGGAAGTAGTTGGACGGCGTCGAGGGCATCGCGATGGTCATCGAACCCTCGGCCCACAGCTGCAAAAAGCGCTCGATGCGCCCGGACGTGTGGTCAGGGCCCTGGCCTTCGTGGCCGTGCGGCAGCAGCAGCACCACGTTGGACAGCTGGCCCCACTTGGCCTCACCGGAGCTGATGAACTCGTCGATGATCGACTGCGCGCCGTTGACGAAGTCGCCGAACTGCGCCTCCCACAGCACCAGCGCGTCGGGATTGCCGACGGTGTAGCCGTACTCGAAGCCGACGGCGGCGTACTCCGACAGCGGCGAGTCGTAGACCAGGAACCTGCCGCCGGTCGGCGTGCCGTCGGGGTTGGTCGCCAGCAACTGCAGCGGGGTGAACTCCTGGCCGGTGTGGCGGTCGATGATCACCGAATGCCGCTGGGAGAAGGTGCCGCGGCGGGTGTCCTGCCCGGTCAACCGCACCAGCTTGCCCTCGGCCACCAGCGAGCCGAGCGCCAGCAATTCGGCGAAGGCCCAGTCGATCTTGCCCTCGTAGGCCATCTCCCGGCGTCTTTCGAGCACCGGCAGCACCCGCGGGTGCGCGGTGAAACCTTCGGGCAGCGCCAGGAACGCGTCGCCGATGCGGGCCAGCAGCGACTTGTCCACCGCCGTGGCCAGCCCGGCCGGCACCATCTGGTCCTCCTCGATCGATTCGCTGGGCTGGACCCCGTGCTTCTCCAGCTCGCGGACCTCGTTGAACACCCGCTCCAACTGGCCCTGGTAGTCGCGCAGCGCGTCCTCGGCCTCCTTCAGCGAGATGTCGCCGCGGCCGATCAGCGCCTCGGTGTAGCTCTTGCGGGCCCCGCGCTTGGTGTCGACGACGTCGTACATGTACGGGTTGGTCATCGACGGGTCGTCACCCTCGTTGTGGCCGCGGCGCCGGTAGCACAGCATGTCGATGACGACGTCCTTCTTGAACCGCTGGCGGAAGTCGACGGCCAGCTTGGCCACCCACACGCAGGCTTCCGGGTCGTCGCCGTTGACGTGGAAGATCGGGGCCCCAACCATTTTCGCCACGTCGGTGCAGTACTCGCTGGACCGCGAGTACTCCGGCGCGGTGGTGAAGCCGATCTGGTTGTTGACGATGATGTGGATCGTGCCGCCGACGCGGTACCCGGGCAGGTTGGCCAGGTTCAGCGTCTCGGCGACCACGCCCTGCCCGGCGAACGCGGCGTCGCCGTGCAGCATCATCGGCACCACGGAGAAGGCCTTCTCGTCGCCCCGGTCCTCGGCGCCGCGGTCCAGCAGGTCCTGCTTGGCGCGCACCAGGCCCTCCAGCACCGGGTCGACGGCCTCCAGGTGCGACGGGTTGGCGGTCAGCGACACCTGAATGTCGTTGTCGCCGAACATCTGTAGGTAAACGCCGGTGGCGCCGAGGTGGTACTTGACATCGCCGGAGCCGTGCGCCTGTGACGGGTTCAGGTTGCCCTCGAACTCGGAAAATATTTGCGAGTACGGCTTGCCGACGATGTTGGCCAGCACGTTGAGCCGGCCGCGGTGTGGCATCGCGATGACGACCTCGTCGAGGCCGTGCTCGGCGCACTGGTCGATCGCCGCGTCCATCATCGGAATCACGCTCTCGGCGCCCTCAAGCGAAAAGCGTTTCTGGCCAACGTATTTGGTCTGCAGGAAGGTCTCGAATGCCTCGGCGGCGTTCAGCCGGCTCAGGATGTATTTCTGTTCGGCGACGGTCGGTTTGACGTGCTTGGTCTCGATCCGCTGCTGCAGCCACTCCTGCTGCTCGGGCTCGAGGATGTGGGTGTACTCCACGCCGATGTGGCGGCAGTAGGCGTCGCGCAGCAGCCCCAGCACGTCGCGCAGCTTCTTGTATTCGCAGCCGGCGAAGCCGTTGACCTTGAACACGCGGTCGAGGTCCCACAGCGTCAGCCCGTGGGTTTGCACGTCGAGGTCGGGGTGGCTGCGGAACCGCGTTCCATCCAGCCGCAGCGGGTCGATGTCGGCCATCAGGTGACCCCGGTTGCGGTAGGCCGCAATCAATTCCATGACCCGGGCGTTCTTAACGACGATCGAGTCGGGGTTGTCGGTGCTCCAGCGCACCGGCACGTACGGGATGGACAGCTCGCGGAAGATCTCGTCCCAGAAGCCGTCCGAGAGCAGCATCTCGTGGATGACCCGCAAAAAGTCGCCGGATTCGGCGCCCTGGATGATGCGGTGGTCGTAGGTCGACGTCAGGGTGATCAGCTTGCCGATGCCTAGCTCGGCGATGCGCTCCTCGCTGGCGCCCTGGTATTCGGCGGGGTATTCCATGGCACCGACGCCGATGATGGCGCCCTGGCCGGCCATCAGCCGGGGCACCGAGTGCACGGTTCCGATGGTGCCCGGGTTGGTCAACGAAATCGTCACGCCCGCAAAGTCTTCCGCCGTCAGCTTGCCGTCGCGGGCGCGCCGGACGATGTCTTCGTAGGCGGTGACGAACTGCGCGAAGCGCATGGTCTCGCAGCGCTTGATGCCGGCCACCACCAACGAGCGCTTGCCGTCCTTGCCCTGCAGGTCGATGGCCAGGCCCAGGTTGATGTGGGCCGGGGTCACCGAGGTGGGCTTGCCGTCCACCTCGGCGTAGTGGCGGTTCATGTTGGGGAACTGCTTGACCGCCTGCACCAGCGCGTAGCCGAGCAGGTGGGTGAAGGAGATCTTGCCGCCGCGGGTGCGCTTGAGCTGGTTGTTGATGACGATTCGGTTGTCGATCAGCAGCTTGGCCGGAACGGCGCGGACGCTGGTGGCCGTCGGGACGTCCAGCGACGCGGACATGTTCTTGACCACGGCCGCGGCGGCTCCGCGCAGCACCTGGACCTCGTCGCCGTCCGCCGGCGGGGGAGTGGCGGCCTTGGCGGGCGCCGCCGGCGCGGGCGCGGTCGCGGTCGCCGCGCCGTTGCCTCCCGCGGGCTTTGCCGGCGGCGCCGCCTTGGGTGCGGGGGCGGCGGGGGGAAGTCCGTCGCCGGGGGCGGCGGCCAGTCCGTCGCCGGGGGTCGTCGAGGCGGGCGCCGCGTCCGACGCCGGCTCAGGGTTGTAGTCGACCAGGAACTCGTGCCAGCTGGGATCCACCGACGACGGGTCGTCGCGGAACTTGCGGTACATCTCCTCGACCAGCCACTCGTTTTGGCCGAATGGTGAACTGATGTTGCTCACGGCCGCTGTTCGCCTCAATTCCTCTGCTGTGCAAGCGCTTTTGCGCGGCGCCCGCGACTTTCTGCGCCCCAGAGGGTGGGGCACCTCACACGCGCGGCGGGTCTCGAACTTTCCGCCCCACTAAGGCTAACCTTTTGCCGGTGATCCGCGAGCGCAACCGGGTGTGACCGCGGCTGCTAGCCGGCTTCGTGGACCGGGGGCAACAGCCGCAGCGGGCTGGGCCACCGCGCCGGCGCGGGGCCGAACGCCCGGCGGGCGTTGCGGACGATCTTCTTGCCCGCCAGGTAGTTGCCGATGGCGCCGACGAGCGCGCCGACGCCGACCGGAAGCAGCTTGCCGAAGAGCAGCGCGCCGCGGCGCACGGTGTACCGCTTGACCCACGACTTGAGCAGCCGCTGGTTCAGTCGCGACATCGACGACAGCGGCAGCGTGGCCACGCTCTCCGAGATCCAGCCGCCGTTGGTGCGGCCGGGCCCGACCAGCTCGGCGACGGCGTGCTTGCTGTTGTCGCCGGCCAGCACCGACAGCACCAGCGCGCGGCGCCGTTCCCGGTGGTCGGCGGGGATGCCGTGGACCACCGCGAGCGCCAGCACGAACAGCGCGGTGGCCTCGAGGAACGCCACGGTTTCGGCCGCGGCCGCGGACAGCGCGCTCAGCGTCCCGATCCCGGGGATGGTCGCGGCCGCGCCCACCGCGACGCCGCTGGCCGTGACCACCGACAGGTAGCGCTTTTCCAGCTTGGCGGCGATCTCCGCCGGACGGGCGCCCGGGTGCGCGTGCCGCAGCCGGGACACGTAGGCCTCGGCCGCCGGGCCCTGCACGCGCGAGCTCCGCTCGATGACCTGCGCCAACGCCCGCGCGGACGCCTTGGGCCGGCCGCCCGCGGCGGCCGCCTGGTCCTCAGACGCCGGTAAAGCTTTTCCCCGTCGGGCCCACATGTCGCTCATCCTGTTGCCGGTCCTGGCCTCTTTTCGCGAAAAAAGGTGCTTCCAGGCTAACCCGCCCGCCGCGGAACCCGGCCAGACCGGCCCCGAGTGGCCCCGAGTAGGCCCCGGGTAGGCCCCGACTGGCCTCGACTGGCATCGCCTCGCCGCCCCGGGCACCTCATCGGCTCACCGGCCATAATGCAGGCTAAGACAGGTCGGTGACGATTCGGGCCGCTCGTCGGGTGTGGGCAGGCCGACCGGACAGACGTTCAGACGTTCCTGTGGGGAGCTGAAGCGGGGTGGTGGGATGACCACGGCGGCGCCACGGTCGCCCGGGGGATCCCGGCGCGCTCGCCCCGGCCGCGGGGGCCTCCAGAACCGCGGGAACCTCGGCGGGACCTCGCAGCACGGCAACCCGTGGAACGCGCTCTGGGCGATGATGATCGGCTTCTTCATGATCATGGTCGACTCGACCATCGTCGCCATCGCCAACCCGACCCTCAAGGCCGGCCTGCACGCCGGCTACGACGCCGTGGTCTGGGTGACCAGCGCCTACCTGCTGGGGTATGCCGTGGTGCTGCTGGTCGCCGGGCGGCTCGGCGACCGGTTCGGCCCCAGGAACCTCTATCTGCTGGGGCTGGTGATATTCACCGCCGCCTCGCTGTGGTGCGGGCTGTGCGGCAGCGTCGCCATGCTGATCGCCGCCCGCGTCGTGCAGGGCATCGGCGCCGGGGTGCTCACCCCGCAGACGCTGTCGGTGATCACGCGGACGTTCCCGGCTCAGCGGCGCGGGGTCGCCGCCAGCGTGTGGGGCGCCACCGCGGGCGTGGCCACCCTGGTGGGGCCGCTGGCCGGCGGCGCGCTGGTCGACGCGCTCGGCTGGCAGTGGATCTTCTTCATCAACATCCCGATCGGGATCATCGGGGTGGCGCTGGCCGTGTGGCTCATCCCGGCGCTGCCCACCCAAATGCACCGGCTGGACCTGGTCGGCGTCGCGTTGTCCGGCGTCGGCACGTTCCTGATCGTCTTCGGCTTGCAGCAGGGGCCGGCCGCCCACTGGCAGCCGTGGATCTGGGCGCTGATCGTCGCCGGGGTCGGATTCATGTACGCCTTCGCCTCCTGGCAGGCCGTGAACCGAAACGAGCCGCTGATCCCGCTAAACATCTTCCGCGACCGCGACTTCACCGTGTGCAACGTCGGGGTCGCCGTCGTGTCGTTCGCGGCGACGGCGATGATGGTGCCGCTGCCCTTCTACGCCCAGGCGGTTTGCGGGCTGTCGCCGACGCGCTCGGCGCTGCTCATCGCGCCGATGGCGGTCGCCAGCGGTGTGCTCGCGCCGTTCGCCGGCCGGACCGTCGACCGATGCCATCCCGGGCCCGTGCTCGGTTTGGGGTTCTCGCTGCTGGCGACGGGGCTGACGTGGCTCGCGCTCGAGATGGCGCCCGGCACGCCGATCTGGCGGCTGGTATTGCCGTTCGTGGTGATCGGCGCCGGGATGGCGTTCGCGTGGTCGCCGCTGACGGCCACCGCCAGCCGCAACCTGCCGCCGCGGCTGGCCGGCGCCGGCTCGGCCGTCTACAACTCGGTCCGCCAGCTCGGCGCGGTGCTGGGCAGCGCCGGCATGGCCGCGTTCATGACGTCGCGGATCGGCGCCGAGATGCCGGCGCAACGGCCCGGCGAGTCGGCGGACGAGGCCGGTGTCGTCGTGCAACTGCCCGAGTTTTTGCGCGAACCGTTTTCGGCCGCGATGTCACAGTCGGTGCTGTTGCCGGCCTTCATCGCGTTGTTCGGGATCATCGCCGCGCTCTGGTTGCTCGGGTTCCCGCGCGCGGCGTTGCCGGGCGGCGGCATTCCCGACGACGGCGACGTCGCCGATGTCTACGGCGACGACGATGACTACGTCGAACTCCTGCTGGCGCGTGAGCCGGAGGACCAATCGGCGCCCGTAACCGCGCCGGCCCCCGAGCCCGTGGCCCGCCCGCGCCCGCCGCGCCCCGACCCCTGGCGCGGACCGCTGGGCGACCGGGTTTCGCCCGGAGCGCCGATCGGATTCGCGCACAACGGCTTTCACATCGACGCCGGCAAGCGTCTGCGCCCGGTGGCAGGGCCGTCGGCGCGGCACCGCCACCGTTCCGATCCCGACGACGATCCCAGCAGCTACGGCCGGCACTCTAGGTAGGTCGCGTCAGCGCCAGGAACGCCCCCAAATCGATCAGGCCGGCCGGCGTCGCCGGCAGGTATTCGGTCAGCAGCCGAGAGTGCACGATCACCGCGGCGTACTGCGCCCGGCTCACCGCGACGTTGAGCCGATTCCTGTTGAGCAGAAACGAGATTCCCCGCGGCACCACGTCGACCGACGAGGCCGTCATCGACACGAAGACCACCGGCGCCTGCCCGCCCTGGAACTTGTCGACCGTCCCGACCCGAACCGAGCCGAGGCCGGCCTCGCTCAACCGCCGGCGCACCAGCGTCACCTGGGCGTTGTAGGGCGCCAGCACCAGCACGTCGCCGGCGGTCAGCGGCCGGGTGCCGTGCTCGTCGGTCCACGACCGGCCCAGCAGTCGCCCGATCTCGGCGGCGATCGCGTCGGCCTCCTCCGGGCTTTCCACGGAATTGCCTTGGTGCTCAACGGAAACCACCCGGACGCCGGGCGGATGGCCGTCGAGGCGGCGCGCGGCGGTGCAGTCGTGGGAATGCAGGCGTCCCTCGTAGGCCAGGGCCGAGACGGCGGCGCAGACCGCTGGGTGCATGCGGTAGGACAGGTCGAGGAAGTAGCCACGCTCGTCGGGCAGCGTGCGCCGGCCGTCCACCAGCCAGTCCAGCGCGGAGGTGTCGACCGGCTCCGGGTGGGTGCCCTGGCTGACCTGCGGCAGCTGCTGGGGGTCGCCGAGCAGCAACAGGTTGGCGGCGGCCGGC
Organism: Mycobacterium palustre; assembly: GCF_002101785.1. Lineage (GTDB taxonomy): Bacteria > Actinomycetota > Actinomycetes > Mycobacteriales > Mycobacteriaceae > Mycobacterium > Mycobacterium palustre. The sequence goes on along the minus strand of NZ_LQPJ01000095.1, from coordinate 46,298 downwards.
GCCACCGCGATCGTGTTGGCCAGGCAGAACTGGCCCGCCTCGTCGATCACCAGCAGATCCAGGCTGCCCGGCGGGACCCGGCTGGTGTTTGCGAAATCCCATGCGGTGCCGCCGATTACACAGCCTCGCGTGTTCGCGATGAACGCCGCGTACTCGCCGCCGTCGATCTGCTGCCAGCGCGGCGCGTGGCGGTCGTAGCGCTTCTTGGCCACGCGCGACGGGTCCAGGCCGGCGTCGATCACGCAGTCCAGCAGGTTCTCCACGGTGGCGTGCGATTGCGCCACCACGCCGACGCGCCAGCCATGCGCGGCGACCAGCCGCCCGATCACCCGGGCGGCGGTGTGCGTCTTGCCGGTCCCCGGCGGACCGTGCACCGCCAGATAGGACGAGTCCAGATCCAGCGCCGCCGCGGTGATGTCGGCGACGGTGTCGGCGGTGCGGGGCAGTGGTGCGCCGCTGCGGGTGCGCGGCGCGCGGCGCAGCAGGATGTCGATCGCGGCGGTGCGCGGCAGCGCCGGCAACCCGTCCGCGACCGTCGCCGCGGTCGCCTCGATCGACTCCCGCAGCGCCGCGGTCGGCACCGGCGGGCCGGGCGTGAGCGCGAACGGCAGCTGCTCAAAGGTGTTGCCGTCGGCGCCGACTCGCTCGACGATGACCACCTCGGTGGGCACCGCCGGGTCGTCGACCGCGATCACCTCGGCCCGGCCGGCCGCCCGCCGGTCGGGGCTGTCGGTCATGCCCGGCGGGGCCGGGGGCTCGTAGAGCGCGAACACGCTCGTCGTCAGGTCGCCGCGGGCCAGCTCGCCGCGGAGCCGTACCGTGCGGCGCGGCTTGCGCGCGCGGGGCGGGACGTGCCAGTCGTCGCCGACCGACGCGCTGTCGGCGAGGAACACGTCGGTGTCGTCGGCCCATTCGTCGACGGGAAAGTTCAACCGGTCGAAATGGGCCCACCAGAACGGCTTGTCCTCGCGCCGGTGGTAGCCGCGCGCCGCGGACACCAGCGCCACCGCCGTCTGCTCGGGCGTGCGCTGGCCGACGCCCGCGTCGCCGGTGAACGCCGCCAAAGTCAGCGCCAGCTGGTCACGGTCGTCGACGGTGTTGCCTTCCCGAACCGGCTGGGCGCCAACGGGTATGACGCCGGCTTCGTAGGCGCGTAGCATCAGCCAGTTGCGCAGCTCCTGCGTCGAGGTGCAGTCGTAGTGGTTGTAGTCCTCGATCTCCTTGAGCACCGAGGCGGCGTCGTCGAGCCGGCCGGCGGCGCGCAGCTCGCAGAAGCGGGCGTAGGAGTTCATCGATTCGGCGGCCGTGGTGACGTCGCCGGCGCGCAACCGCGCGCCCATGTACAGCGGCTCGAGCGCCTTGAGGCTGAACGACTCCGATCCCACGCGAATGCTCTTGCGCACCAACGGGTACAGGTCGACCAGCGTGCCGCTGCGCAGCAGTTCGTCGACGTCGTCCTCGCCGACCCCGTACCGCCCGGCCAGCCGCAGCAGCGCGGTCTTTTCGTATGGGGCGTAGTGGTAGACGTGCATGTTCGGGCGGCGCCTGCGACGCTTTTTCACCATCGCCAGGAAGTCGGTGAGCGCCTTGCGTTCGTCGACCCGGTCGTGCGCCCACAGCGGGTGAAACTTCCCGGTTGCCTCCAGGACGCCGAAGAGGTATTCCAGGCCCCAGTCGTGGCCGTCGGCGGTCCACAGCGGGTCGCCCTCGAAGTCGAAGAACAGGTCGCCGGGATCCGGCTCGGGCAGCAGCGTCAGGGGCTGCGGATCGACGATCTCGTATTGCGGGACGCCGCTGTCGCGTTGGCGCACTTGGAGTTTGGCCTGGGCTGTCAATTTGTGCAGCGCGCTTGGCGCGAGGTCGGGCACCGGCCCGGTATGGCCGGCCAATTCGGCGACGGTGCCGATCCCGGCGTCGACGAGCTTGTCGCGCTGGGTGATTCGCATGCCGGCGACCAGCAGGAGGTCGTCGGCGGCGCGCAGCTGCTCGGTGCACAGGGGACAGCGCAGGCACGCCGCCACGCCCTCGTCGGCCCAACGGACGGGGGCGCCCGCGGCGTAGTGCTCGTCGAGCAGCCGCTGCAGCAGCGCGCGCTGGGAACGGTAGACCGGGACCAGGTCGCCGACGCGGTAGTGCACTTTCGCGCCGTCGCCGAGCTCCAGCTCGGCTTCCGGTGCGACCGGCACGCCGGAGGCGGCCAGCGCGTCGGCGTAGGCCGCCAGCTGCAGCAACGCGGTGACCTTGGGCGAGCGTGCCAGCTTGGTGTCGGTGACGCGGTACCGCTCGCCGTCGAGGATCAGGAAGTCGGCGAAGCCGACGAAACGGCCGTCGAACATGGCGGCCTGATACACCACCGGCGCGCGGTCGGCGACGGCACGCCGGGTCGCCTCGGCGGCGGCCGTCAACCCGTCCAGCGTGTAGGCGGGGCGGCCGATGATCGCGACCCCGTCGCCGAACTCGTCGCGCAAGCGGTCGAGCCGGCGGCGCTCGTGCTCGGTGCCCAGCGCGGACGTGCGGGCGAGCAACTCGTCCTCGACGGCGACCGCGGGGCCCCGGCCCAGTTTGGCGTCGAAGTCCCGAAGCAGGGCGTACTCACAGCGCGCGGCGGCCGCGAGATCCGATGCGCTGTAGACGATGCTGTCGCCTGCGACGAACACAGCAGCAACTGTAGGCCGGCCGACCGACACTCCAGACGACCCCGGAGCCGACCCCGCCGCGCGGATCGTCGAAAACGGCCGTATTCGCGGTTTGTTGGAATTCGGCCAGCCTGCAACGGTGAAATCTCATGCAGATCAACCAAAGTGGTAGCTTCGGTTTGGTGATCGTTACGGGGGCCTTTCTTGCCGAAGCAGCCTCGGTGGTCGACAACAAACTTAACGTCGCCGGCGGCGTGCTGTACAGATATCTCGTCGGGGCGGACCGGTCGGCCAGATTCGTGCTCGTGGTGCTGATCCAGACCGAGACCGGCGCCCCGGACCGGCGGATCGACGTGGCGATCCGGCCCCCCTCGGGCGACGAGCCGCGGCACATCACTTACGAGGTGCCCGAAGCCGCCGTCAGCTCCGAGATCGGGTTCGCGTTATTCCCTGTCGCGGCCAGGCTGCCCTTCGACGGCCGCTGGGTGATCGTGGTCACCGGCGGCCCGGGAACCGTTTCCCTTCCGCTGGTTGTCAACGGCTGAAGGCCCGCCTCACGCGCCCGGCTTGTTGCCGATCAGCTCGACCCCGCTGCCGTTCCACCGGAACTTCACGGTGGTAGTCAGGCCGTTGATGCCGCTGGGGGACGTCAGCGCCACCGTGTCGCCGGTGGTTTGCGACGCGTCGATGCCGTTGAACCCGTAGGTGTCGGGGACCCCCTGCGGGATGAACTGGCCGAGGTGGAACAGCACCGCTCGCGTCGTCGGGTTCACGGCGTTGGTGTTGGCCTTGATGATCACCGCCGACAGCTGGGCGCACTGGTTGTAGTTGCCGGCCAGCGGTTCGGGGTTCCACGGCTGCTGACTGCGCGGGTCGCGGGGCAGCTCGGAGACCACCTTGGCGATGGTGGGGGAGGTCAGGTTGGTCGCGCACGGATCCGAGGGGACGCTGGGCGGGGCGGCGAGGCCGGACGTGGGGATCGGGGTGGCCGGCGCGGTGATCGACGCGGTCGCCGTCGTCGTCGCCTGGGGCGTCTTGGCGACGGTGGAGTCGCCCGAACCGCACCCGGACAACGCGAGGGACGCCGATGCGAGGACGGCCACGCCGCTCAGCGCGCGGCAGGGTAGCGAGCACACATCGCGCAACCGTACCGCGATCGGCCCCGCGGGTGTGGCAGGGCGCGGCTGCGTCGCGCGCGGGGCCCTCAATGCCGGGCCGGCGACCTGGGGTTGAGGCCCACCCCGCGCCGATCGCGACCGGCCTCGCCTTCGCCACTAGACTTCTTGTCCTGATGACCCTCCCGGACGGCCCGCCCGAGGCTGCCTCTCCCGCGTTTGCCGACCTGCAGATTCACCCTGCCGTCCTGCGGGCGCTCGACGACGTCGGCTACGAGACCCCGACCGCCATCCAGGCCGCGACGATCCCGCCGCTGATGGCCGGATCCGACGTGGTCGGACTCGCCCAGACCGGCACCGGCAAGACCGCGGCCTTCGCGATCCCGATCCTGTCCAGAATCGACGCCAAGAGCACCGCGACCCAGGCCCTGGTGCTCGCGCCCACCCGCGAGCTGGCGCTGCAGGTGGCCGAGGCGTTCAGCCGCTACGGCACACACCTGCCCAAGATCCACGTGCTGCCGATCTACGGCGGCTCGTCCTACGGCGTGCAGCTGGCCGGGCTGCGGCGCGGCGCGCAGGTGGTGGTCGGCACGCCGGGGCGCGTCATCGACCACCTGGAGCGCGGGACGCTGGACCTGTCGCACATCGACTACCTGGTGCTCGACGAGGCCGACGAGATGCTCACCATGGGTTTCGCCGAGGACGTCGAGCGCATCCTGTCCGAAACCCCGGAATACAAGCAGGTTGCGCTGTTCTCGGCGACGATGCCGCCGCCGATCCGCAAGCTCACCACCAAGTACCTGCACGATCCCGTCGAGATCACCGCCAAGGCCAAAACCGCCACCGCGGAGAACATTTCGCAGCGCTACATCCAGGTCGCCGGTCCGCGCAAGATGGACGCGCTGACCCGGATCCTGGAGGTCGAGCCGTTCGAGGCGATGATCGTCTTCGTGCGCACCAAGCAGGCCACCGAGGAGGTCGCCGAAAAACTACGGGCCCGAGGGTTTTCCGCGGCCGCCATCAACGGCGACATCCCGCAGGGCCAACGGGAGCGGACCGTCGCCGCGCTCAAGGAGGGGGGCTCCAAAGGCGTCGACATCCTGGTGGCCACCGACGTGGCCGCGCGCGGGCTGGACGTGGACCGGATATCGCACGTGGTCAACTACGACATCCCGCACGACACCGAGTCCTATGTGCACCGCATCGGGCGCACGGGCCGGGCCGGGCGTTCGGGGGCCGCGGTGTTGTTCGTGTCCCCGCGGGAACGTCACCTGCTCAAGGCGATCGAAAAGGCCACGCGGCAACCGCTCACCGAGGCCGAGCTGCCCAGCGTAGAGGACGTCAACGCCCAGCGGGTGGCCAAATTCGCCGACTCCATCACCGACGCGCTCGGCGCCCCGGGAATCGAGCTGTTTCGCAGGCTGGTCGAGGACTACGAACGCGAGCACGACGCCCCGATGGCCGACATCGCCGCGGCGCTTGCGGTGCAGTCCCGCGACGGCGAGGCGTTTCTGATGGCCCCCGAACCGCCCCCCGAGCGGCGCGAACGAACTCACGAAAAATCAAGGTTCCCAAGGGACTTCGCCACCTACCGCGTCTCGGTGGGCAAGCGGCACCGGATCGGCCCAGGAGCGATCGTCGGCGCCATCGCCAACGAGGGCGGCCTGCACCGCAGCGATTTCGGCCACATCGCCATCGGGCCGGACTTCTCCCTGGTGGAGCTGCCGGCCAAGCTGCCGAAGTCGACGCTGAAAAAGCTTGAGCAGACCCGCATCTCGGGCGTGTTGATCGACCTTCGGCCGGATCGGTCGCCGGCGAAGGCAAAACCTCGCAAGAGACACGCCGGATGACGCTATCCGAGGAACAAGACGCCCAGGGCGGCCTCGAGCAGACCTCCCACGTCGACCGCGTCGCGTCGCTGACCGGCATCCGCGCCGTCGCCGCCCTGCTCGTCGTCGGCACCCACGCGGCGTACACCACCGGCAAGTACACCCACGGCTATTGGGGGCTGGTCGGGGCCCGGCTGGAGATCGGCGTGCCGATCTTTTTCGTGCTGTCGGGGTTCTTGCTGTTCCGCCCCTGGGTGAAGGCGGCGGCCACCGGCGGCCCGGCGCCGTCGCTGGGTCGCTATGCGCGCCACCGGGTTCGGCGCATCATGCCCGCCTACGTCGTCACCGTGCTGTTCGCCTACGTGCTGTACCACTTCCGCGAGGCCGGCCCCAACCCCGGGCACACCTGGCTGGGGCTGGTGCGCAACCTGACGCTGACCCAGATCTACTGCAACGGCTACCTGGGCAAGTACCTTCATCAGGGCCTGACCCAGATGTGGAGCCTCGCCGTCGAAGCCGCCTTCTATGTCTCCCTGCCGCTGTTGGCCTACCTGCTGCTGGTGCTCATCTCCCGGCGGCAATGGCGGCCCAGGCTGGTGCTCGGCTCGCTGGCCGCGTTGGCGCTGATCAGCCCGGCCTGGCTGGTCCTGGTGCACACCGATCACTGGTTCCCCGACGGCGCCCGGCTGTGGCTGCCCACCTACCTGGCCTGGTTCCTGGGCGGCATGGCGCTAACCGTGCTCGCGGAGATGGGGGTGCGCTGCTACGCGTTCATGGCAATACCGCTGGCGATCGTCTGCTACTTCATCGTGTCCACCCCGATCGCGGGCGCGCCCACGACGTCGCCGGCCACCCTGAGCGAGGCCGTCGTCAAGACGATGTTCTACGCGGTGATCGCGGCGCTGGCGGTGGCGCCGCTGGGAATGGGCGACCAGGGCTGGTATTCGAGGCTGCTGGCCAGCCGGCCGATGGTGTGGCTGGGCGAGATCTCCTACGAGATCTTCCTGATCCACCTCATCACCATGGAATTCGCGATGGTGTACATCGTGCGCGCCCACGTCTACACCGGATCGATGCTGTACCTGTTCGTCGCCACGCTGGTGATCACTATTCCGCTCGCGTGGCTGCTGCACCGGTTCACCCGGGTCAAGGACGGCTGAGCGCCGAGCGCCAAACGGCTAACCGCGCGCGGACACCGGGGTCACGATCGGCACGACGAACTCCTCGATCATCGCCCGCTCGTCGGCCTCGTCCTCGCCGGGGTACATCAGCAGCGACGTGATCACCCGCACCACCCAGCGGGCCCGGCGCTCGACGACGGCGGGGTCGTCGGCGCCCAGCGAACGGAGGAACGCGGCGGCCAGCGCCGTGATCACCTCGGAGTGTCCCGCCAGCTCGCCGCCGATCGGCGGCCGGGTGACGGCGAACCACGACGACAGCGCGGGGCTTTCCCGAACCATCCGCAAGGTGGCGAGCATGCTCGCGACCAGCCGTTCCCGCGGGTCGTCGATGCCGGCGATCCGCTCGGCGATCGCGCGGCTGAGCCGGTGCGTCTCGCGGTGCACGTACGCGGTGCGCAGCGCCTCCCGGTTCTCGAAGTAGCGGTACAGCGTCGCCCGGGAACAGCCTGCGGCACTGGCGATCTCGTTCATCCCGATCGATGCCTGGTCGCGCTCGGTGTAGAGCCGCTCTGCCGCGTCGAGTATCCGGTCCGCGGCCACCTCGCCGCGGCTCGCGGCCAACCAGTCGGGCATCAGGCCACCCGGATCGGCACCGACAGCGGCCGGCGCACGTAGCTGCCGCCTGACCAGACGATCCCGGCCTCGTCGACCTCGAAATCCGGGCAGCGGGCCAGCAATTCGGTCAGCGCCACCCGCGACTGCATGCGGGCCGCCGCGGCGCCCAGGCAGTGGTGCGCGCCGTGGCTGAAGGTCAGGATGTTGCGGGGGCAGCGCCGCACGTCGAGCTCGCCCGCGTCCGGCCCGTATTGGCGTTCGTCGCGGTTGGCCGACCCATACAGCAGCAACACCTTGCGACCGGCCGGGACGGTGGTGTCGCCGATGGTCACGTCGCGGGTGGTCGTGCGCGCCAGCCCCTGCACCGGGGACGTCAGGCGCAACAGCTCCTCGACGGCGTCGGGAATCAGCCCCGGATCGTCGACCAGCAGCCGCCGCTGGTCGGGGCGCTGGTGCAGCAGGGGCATTGAGCCGCCGAGCATTCCGGTGACGGTGTCGTTGCCGCCGGTGACCATCGTGAAGGTGAACGCGAGCACCGACAGCGTCCCGGAGATGTCGCCGTCGGCGCCGACGCCCGCGGCCACCAGGTGCGAGATCGTGTCGTCCCCGGGTTGGGTGCGGCGCCGCTCGATCAGCGCGGTGAAGTAGGCCATCATCGACCCGACCGCGTCCAGCGAGGTACCGATCCCGGCGTCGGACGTGTTGGCCGCGACGATCGCCTGGGTCCAGCCGTCGAACTGCACCCGGTCCTCCTCGGGCACCCCGAGATAGTGCGCGACCACCATCGAGGGCAGCGGCTTGAACAGCTCGGTGACGATGTCGCCACCCCCGGCGGCGCGCAACCCCTCGATGCGCTCCACCACGAACTCGCGCACCTTGGGCTCGACGGCTTCCACCTGTCGCGGCGTGAACCCGCGCGACACCAGCTTGCGAAACTCGGTGTGCACCGGCGGGTCCTGCATCACAAAGGGTGGATTGTCCTGCAGCCCAATCAGGTCCAGCTCGCCGTAGTTGACGGTCAGGCCTTGCGCGGAGGAGAACGTCTCGTGGTCGCGGGCGGCGGCCCACACGTCGGCGTGCCGGGAAAGCACGTAATAGTCGTCTTCGGGGCGGGTGGCGGGGACGACGTGGTGCACCGGGTCGTGATCGCGCAGCGCGCGATACATCGGCCACGGATTGGGCCAGGTCTCGGCAGTGGCGAGCTGGAACCTCACCGGCACGTCATGAGACACAGCAGCGGTCATGTCTCATTCGTACGACATATAGGAACGGGTGTCAACCCGGATGAGCGCCCGCTCGAACAGCGGATTAGATCGCCGCGCCCGGGTTCAGGATGCCCAGCGGGTCCAGCGCCTGCTTGATGCGCCGGTTCAGCTCCATCGCCTCGGGGCCCAAATACCCGTCGAGCCAGGGCCGCTTGAGCCGGCCGACGCCGTGCTCGCCGGTGATGGTGCCGCCCAGGCCGACGGCCAGGTCCATGATCTCGCCGAACGCCAGGTGCGCCCGCTCGGTCATCGCGGCGTCGGCGGGGTCGTAGACGATCAGCGGGTGGGTGTTGCCGTCGCCGGCGTGCGCGATGACCGAGATCATCAGGTCGCGCTCGTCAGCGATGCGCTCGATCCCCGTCACCAGCTCGCCCAGCTTGGGCAGCGGCACCCCGACGTCCTCGAGCAGCAGCGACCCCTTGGCCTCCACCGCCGGGATGCAGAACCGCCGGGCCGCGACGAAGGCCTCGCCCTCGTCGGGGTCGTCGGTCGAAAACACTTCCGTCGCACCGGTTTCCGCGAACACCTCCGCGATCACCGCGGCGTCCTGGCTGCCGGCCCGGCCGCGTTCGTCGGAGCCGGCCACCAGCATCGCGGCCGCCCCGCGGTCGAGGTCCATGCGCAGGGTGTCCTCGACGGCGTTGATCGCCACCGAATCCATGAACTCCAGCATCGAGGGCCGCAGCCGCGCAACGACTCCCAGCACCGCGTCGACGGCCGCGGACACCGAGTCGAAGGTGGCCACCACCACGCTCGACGAGTTCTGCGCCGGCAGCAGCCGCAGCGTCACCTCCGTGATGACGCCCAGCGTGCCCTCGCTGCCGACGAAAAGCTTGGTCAGCGAAAGCCCCGCGACGTCCTTGAGGCGCGGGCCGCCCAACCGCACCGCGGTGCCGTCGGCCAGCACCACCTGCACGCCCAGCACGTAGTCGGTGGTGACGCCGTATTTCACGCAACACAACCCGCCGGCGTTGGTGGCGATGTTGCCCCCGATGCTGCAGATCTCGAACGACGACGGGTCGGGTGGATACCACAGGCCGTGCTCGGCGACGGCCTTCTTCACCTCCGCGTTGAACAGGCCCGGCTGGCACACCGCGGTGCGGGTGACGGGGTCGACGGAAATGTCGCGCATCTTTTCCGTCGACAGCACGATGCCGCCGTCCAACGCGGTCGCGCCGCCGGACAGGCCACTGCCGGCGCCGCGGGTCACCACCGGCACCCGATGGGCCGAGGCCCACCGCAGCACGGCCTGCACCTCCTCGGTGCGCCGCGGCCGGACCACGGCCAGCGGCTTGCCCGCCGACGGGTCGAAGGCGCGGTCCTGCCGGTAACCCTCGACGATGGCGGGGTCGGTGACCACCATGCCGTCGGGCAGCTTGGCGACCAGCTCGGCCAACGCATCCACGCCGTTGATCCTACGGTCCGGGTTCGGTGACGAGCTCCGGCGCGCGGTCCAGCTCGCACAGCGAGGGCAGGCGGGTGGCAACGAGCCCGATCAGCGCGATCGGCACCCCCAGCGCCAAAAAGGTGACCTTCAGCCCGGCGGCGTCGGTCAGCGGGCCGGCCACCAGCAGGCCAAGCGGGCCCGCGGCGTAGGTCAGGCCCGTCATCACGCCGACCACCCGGCCGCGCAGGCGGTGCGGCGCGCGGGTCTGCATGACGTAGTTGTAGATCGGCTGGATCGGCCCGTAGACCACCCCGATCACCCCGCACAACACCAGGATCACCGGCAGCGGCGGCAGGGCCGCGATGCCGATCGCCGCGGCGCCGAAGGTGAGGATGGCCGTCAACAGGGCCGGTCGCCGCCGCGTGTATCTGGCCAGCGCGGCATACCCGAAAGCGCCCGCCACGCCGCCGCCCGCCAGCGCCATCAGCGCCCAGCCCAGCTGCGCCGGCTGGTGGCGGTCGGAGAAGTACTTGGGGAACAGCACGCTTTCCATCGGCAGGTACAGGGCGGTGACGGCCAGGTCGATGAGCCCCAGCGTGCGCAACACCCGCAGGCTCCAGACGAACCGCATCCCCTCCACGACGCCGGACACCAGCCCGTCGGGGCGAGCCGCGGCCAGCGGCGGGCCGGCGCCCTGCAGCCGCAGCGCCCCAATGGTCAACAGCGACAACGCGAATGCTCCCGCGGTGATCCACATCGTGTTGATCCCGCCGACGGTGGCGATCATCAGGCCGCCGACGCCCGGGCCCACGATGAACCCCAGGTTCAGGATCGCCTCGTAGGTGCTGTTGGTGCGATCCAGCGACCACCCCGCCCGGGCCGCGGCCTCGGGCAACATCGACTGCCGCGCCGTCGTCCCGGCCGGGTCGAAGGCGGCCGAGAAGAAGGCGAGGACGGCCAGGACGGCGACGTTGAGGGCGCCCGCACCGGCAATCCCCGCGATCGCGGGGACCGCGATCACCGCCGCGCCGGACAGCGCGTCGGCGACCAGCGACACGCGGCGGCGCCCGAAAAAGTCGACCGCCGCCCCGGCGACCAGCGTGGACAGCACCAGCGGCACCGTCATGGCGGCGGCCACCACCGACGCGTCGCGCGCGCTGTCGTGGTGCTGCAACGCCAGCCACGGGAACGCGACGATCGAGATGCCGGTCCCGGCCGTCGCCATCAGCGCGGCGAAGAGGATCAGGAAGGCGGGGCCGCTGCTTTTCATGGGATATCGCGGCTGAATGTAGCGCCAATGCGGTGTGGCAAGCGACCGATTTTCGGTCCTCGTGCACGATGTTCAGGTGCTCGCTCACCCACGCACCGGCCAGGAGTTCGGTTCTCCGGTTGTTCCCGGCACCGGCTGGCCGGGCGATCCGGCGACACCGCGCACGCCGGTCGCCGAAAATGCCGCGGAGGTGGTCTCCCTGAGCGCCCAAGTGGAATCGATCCCCGAGCTGGACGCGGTCATCAGCGTGTGCCGGGCCTGCCCGCGGCTGGTCACCTGGCGCGAGGAGGTCGCCGTCCTCAAGCGCCGGGCCTTCGCCGACCAGCCGTACTGGGGGCGCCCGGTGCCGGGCTGGGGAGCGCAGCGGCCCTGGCTGCTGATCGTCGGGCTGGCCCCCGCCGCCCACGGCGCCAACCGGACCGGCCGGATGTTCACCGGCGACCGCTCCGGCGACCAGCTGTACGCGGCGCTGCACCGGGCCGGACTCGTGAACCAGCCGACCGCCGTCGACGCCGCGGATGGGCTGGCCGCCAACGGTGTTCGGATCGCTGCGCCGGTGCGGTGTGCTCCTCCGGCCAACGCGCCGACTCCCTCGGAGCGCGACACCTGCTGGCCCTGGCTGGAGGCCGAGTGGCGGCTGGTTTCGGGCCATGTCCGCGTGATCGTCGCGCTCGGCGGCTTCGCCTGGCAGATCGCGCTGCGCATGGCGGGGGTGTCCAAGGGCAAGCCGCGGTTCGGCCACGGCGCATTGGCTGACGTCGGGTCCGGTATCCGTCTGCTGGGCTGCTACCACCCGAGCCAGCAAAATATGTTCACCGGTAGGTTGACACCGACAATGCTCGACGAGACCTTCGCTGACGCGAAGAAGCTGGCAGGGATCAAGTGACTGACGTTTTGGTTTCCGGCGCCAGCGTGGCCGGTATAACGGCCGCGTATTGGTTTGCCCGCCACGGCTATTCGGTTATCGTGGTGGAGCGCCATCCCGGGCTGCGGCCGGGCGGTCAGGCCGTCGACGTGCGCGGTCCCGTGCTCACCGTGCTGGAACGCATGATGCTGCGGGCCGCCGCCGACCACGTGCGCACCCGGATGCGCGGTGCGTCGGTGGTGGACCGTGACGGCAACGAACTATCGCAGGACACCGAGTCGACCCCGACGGGTGGCCCTATCGCCGGTCCCGATATCGAGCTGCTGCGTGACGACCTGGTCGAATTGCTCTACGACTCAACGAAACTCAATTGCGAATTCGTCTTCGACGACACCATCGTCGCGCTGGACGACGACGGTGCCGCGGTCGGTGTGACGTTCGAGCACGCGGACGCGCGCAGCTTCGACCTGGTGATCGGCGCCGACGGGTTGCACTCCCACGTGCGCCGGTTGGTCTTCGGCCCGGAGGAGCAATTCGTTGAGAGGCTGGGCACTTTTGCGGCCATCTTCACGGTGCCGAATTTCCTGGACCTCGACTACCGGCAGATTTGGCATTACGGCGACTCGACGATGGCCGGCGTCTACAGCGCCCGCAACAATTCCGAGGCCCGGGCGATGATCGGTTTCATGGACCCCGACCTGCGAATCGACCCGCGCGACACCGAGGCCCACTTCGCCGAATTGGAAAAGCGGATGGCCGACGACGGTTGGGTGCGCCCGCAACTGCTGCAGTACATGCGCACCGCGCCCGACTTCTACTTCGACGAGATGTCGCAGATCAAGATGGACCGCTGGTCCAAGGGCAGGGTGGCCCTCGTCGGCGACGCGGGGTATTGCTGCTCGCCGTTGTCGGGGCAGGGGACCAGCGTCGCGCTGCTGGGCGGCTACATCCTGGCCGGCGAACTGAAAGCGGCAGGCGACGACTACGAGCTGGGGTTTGCCAACTACCAGAACGAGTTTCAGGACTACGTCAAGCGCAACCAGTGGCTGGTCGTCGACAACATCCCGGGCGGCGCGCCGATCCCCCAGGAGGTGTTCGAGCGGATCGTGGGTTCGCTCACGTTGAAGGACTACTGACCCGGCTCTGCGTGTGAAGCCTGGGCTTTGCGTGTGAAGCCTGGGCGCGAAAATCGCCGAAAATCCCGCCCTACGTTCACACCGAAAGCCGTGGGCGCACACTCGCCGGGAACGTTCGCCCGGCAAAAGGCGTTGACGACTGCGTGCGCCTTTCCGTCCTTGACCTCGTTCCGGTGCGCAGCGAACAGACCACCGGCGACGCGCTGGCGGCCACCGTGCGGCTGGCGCAGGCCGCCGACCGGCTCGGCTTCACCCGCTACTGGGTCGCCGAGCACCACAACATGCCGTCGGTCGGCGCGACCAGCCCGCCGGTATTGATCGCCTACCTGGCCGCGCAGACCACGCAGGTGCGGCTCGGCTCGGGCGGCGTCATGCTGCCCAACCACGCGCCGCTCGCGGTCGCCGAGCAGTTCGCACTGCTGGAGGCGGCCGCCCCGGGCCGCATCGACCTTGGCATCGGCCGCGCGCCCGGCTCCGACCCGGTAACCTCGTACGCCCTGCGCGGCAGCCGCGGCGACGAGGACATCGAGCGGTTCCCCGACTACCTCGACGACGTGGCCGCGCTGATGAGCGCGCGCGGCGTGGTGGTGCCGCTGCGGTCGGGGGACTACCGGCTCAAGGCCACCCCGGCGGCGGCGAGCGAGCCGCGGCTGTGGCTGCTGGGGTCGTCGATGTATTCGGCGCACCTGGCCGCGGCCAAGGGGCTGCCGTACGTGTTCGCGCACCACTTCTCGGGGCAGGGCACCGAGGAGGCGCTGGCCGTGTACCGCTCGCGCTTCAAGCCCAGCAAGCTGACGCCCGAGCCGGTGACGTTTTTGACCGTCAACACCGTGGTGGCCGAAACCCGCGACGAGGCAACGGCGTTGATGCTGCCCAACCTCCAGATGATGGCCCGGCTGCGCACCGCGCAGCCACTCGGGCCGGTGCCGCTGGTCGAGGAGGCCGCAGTCGCCCAACTGACCGAACAACAGCAGCACATCGTGGAAAGCGGGCTGCGGCGCGCGGTCCTCGGCACCCCGGAAGAGGCCGCCGAGCAGGTGCGTGCGCTGGCCGAACGGTTCGGCGTCGACGAGGTGATGGTGCACCCGGTCGCGTCGGCGCACCGCGGCACCGACCCGGCGACCGCGCCGGCCCGGGTCGCGACGCTGGAACTGCTGGCCAAGGAGCTGTTCTAGCCGCCGTTACGGCTGCCACCGCCGCCACCCCACGCATCGCACCGTCGGCGATCGCCCGCATGATCTCGCCGATCTCATCGTCTCGGCCGCGCGGGAACGGCCACCCATCAGTCGGTCACGCCCGCCTGCTCGGATCGGGCCGGATTCGGGCTGGGGGCGTGGGCGGCGATCCAGGCTCGCAGCTCGTCGGGGGGCCGCGGCGGGCTGTGCACGAAGCCCTGGGTGATGGCGCAGCCGTAGCGGCGCAGCGCGCTCAAGGTGACCTCGTCTTCGACGCCCTCGGCGACCAGGTCGGCGCCGAGGCTGTGCGCCAGCGCCACCGTCGAGCGCACGATGGCGACCGATCGCGGGTCGTGCGCCAGCCGCGCCACGAAGATGCGGTCGAGCTTCAGCTCGTCGACCGAGACGTCCTGCAGCCGGGCCAGCGACGACCATCCGGTGCCGTAGTCGTCGAGCGAGATGCGGACGCCCAGCTGCTGCAGCGCGGCGACGGTGTTGCGGGAACGCGCCGAGTCGACGAGGGCGCTTTCGGTGATTTCGACGATGAGCGCGTCGGGCGGCAGCTCGTGGCTGCGCAGCAGCCGCTCGATCGTGCTCACCAGGTCGAGGTCGAGCAGGTTGGTCGTCGAGAGGTTGACCGCGACGGTCAGCGGCATGCCGTCATCGCGCCACTTCCGGATCTGCCGCAGCGCGAGGCTGATGGTGCGGTTGGCCACCTTGCGCATCAGCCCGGCGCGCTCGGCGGCGGCAAGAAAGTCCTCCGGCAGCAGCAACCCGCGGCTGGGGTGCTGCCAGCGCAGCAGCGCCTCGACGCTGTGGACGCTGCCGTCGCCGGCGTTGATCTTGGGCTGGTAGTGCACCGTCAGCTGGTTCTCGTCGAGCAGCGCGGCGCGCAGCTCCTCGACCAGGTTGGGGTCGTTGTCGCGGTACAACTCGTACGCCGCGTCGTAGACCGCGATCTTGCTGATCGCGGATTTGGCGTGCGGGAGCGCCGTCTCGGCGCGATTCAGCAGCTCCTGCGGGTGGTCGCAGTGGTCGGGACACAGCGCGATGGCGACGCGGGCGTCGACCTGCACGGTCATCGAATCGAGCCTGAAGGGTTCGCTCAGCGCTTCGAGCAGCCGGCCCGCCTGGGCGCGCGCGGCGATCAGGTCGGACCCCTCGGCCAGCAGGATGGCGAACTCGTCGTCGCTCACCCGCGTCAAAAGGTCCTCCCGGCGCACGCTGTTCGCGAGCCGGCTGGCGACGTGGGACAGCAGCTCGTCGCCGAAGTGGCGCCCGAGCGAGTCGTTGAACTCCTGGAACTCGTAGAGGTGCAGCAGCAGAAGGGCCCGCCGTGACGACGTGAGGGTCACCGGCGTGGGTTCGCTCGCGGCGGGTCCGGACAGCGCGGTCAGCGCCGTCGCCAGCGACCGCCGGTTGGGCAGCCTGGTCAGCTGGTCGGTCATGGCCTGCTTGTGGGTTTCGGCCAGGACGCTGACGTCGCGGAAGGTCACCGAGAATCGGGCGGCGACCGCGATCAGGCTGAGCGCCGCCAGTGCCGCCGCCACGCGTGAATTGTGGCTCAGCACAGCGACTCCCAGCGCCACGACGGTGCACGCCACCGGGACGCTGTAGGAGCCGAGCGCGCGCCGGGGTGCCGGAGTCGTCGTCGACTGGGGCGCCCAGCTCGCCATCGTCACCAGCAACGACGACGCCGGCCAGAGCGCATCGAGCGTGCTGCCCACCCTGTAGGTGCCCCCCGCGGTCTCGAAGAGGTACACCGCGTCCGCGACGGCGAACCCGATGAACCCGATGGCCAGCAGGCCCCACCGGAACCCGTTGCGCCAGCCCAAGATCGGCAGCATGCCGGCGGCCAGGGCCAGCAGCACCAGATCCCCCCAGGGGTAGACGAGGCCCACCAGCACCGTCGCCGGCGCGCGGGCCGCCGCCGCGTGCATTGGCCCGGCCCGCAGCGCCGCGGCCAGCGCGGCCGTGGCGAGCGCGCACACCAGCGAGTCGAGCCGGATCGGCGTCGGCACGCGCTCGAGGCGCGACCGCATCAGCAGCAGCAACCCGGCATAGGCGAACGGATAAAACGCCAGGTACTCCGGGTCGGCCGCCGACGGGACCTGGCCCTCGCGCACCCACAGGGCGTAGACGACGTCGCCCACCGCCGACAGCGCCATGCCGGCCGCGATCAGCGACCACGCCCAACGGTCGGCCCTGACGCGGTAGGCGCGAGCGGCTATCAGGGCCGCCGCCAAAAGGTTCAGCGCGGAGTACAGCGATTTGGCGAAGAGCACGCTGTGGCTGGCCGCCGGGTTCAGCACGCTCGTCACGGCGAAGACCATCACGCCAATCGCCAACGCGGCCATGGCAATCCGGATCGGCGTCGGCGGCCACCGCATGCCGGCGGGAGCGTCGTGCGTTCGCTCTCGCGTGGCCGTCGCGGCGTCGGCCAGGGGCTTGAGCGCTCGAGCCAGCCTCGTCTCGTTGCCGAAGCCCCGGCCCGAGACCAGCTCCGGCGCCCGCGGTGCCCGCCTGTCCCCGGTCGCCCGGACGGCGGGCTCGGCAATCTGCGAAAACGTATAGGGGAAGGGATGATCCGGCATAAAACCCCGGATGCATTGTCCCCCTTCTCGTTTGGCGGTGTACATCGCCAGGTCGGCGTGCCGCAGGAGCTGGTCGACGGTGCTGTTCGACTCGGCCGTCGCCACGGTGAAGCCGATGCTCGGCCGGACCGCGATGGGAACGCCGTCGATCACGATCACCGAGCCGAAGGCGTCGAGAACCCGCTGCGCCGCCGCCTGCGATTCTTCCAGCGAGGCCTCGATCAGCACGGCGAATTCGTCACCGCCCAGGCGCGCCACGGTCCCCATGTCGCCCAGCGCGGCGGTTAGCCGTCCGGCGACCCGGATCAGCAGCTCGTCGCCGGCCGGGTGGCCCAAGGCGTCGTTGACCGATTTGAAGTTGTCGAGGTCCAGGCACAGCACGGCGACGGGTGTACCTTCGCGGCGTTGACGGGCGATGGCCCCTTCCAGGCGGTGCAGGAATTGGGCCCGATTGGCCAGGCCGGTCAGGCTGTCGCGAAACGCCTCCCGCGCGACCTCGGAAAGCAGGCTTTGGTTTTCGACGAGCACGATGAACTGCCGCGCCAGCACCGCGGCGACCAGGATGCCCAGCGCCGTGAGCAGCGGACCGTGCGCCATCAGACCCACCGCGTGGGACCACCCGACGGCGGCGGCGACCAGCAGCGGCAGGTACGGCAACCACAGCAGCGCCGGTGACAAGATCTCGTTCCGGCGGGACGCCGTAGGGGTCTCGTGGACGCTGGACAGCCCGGCCAGCGCGATCAGGCCGAACCCCGCCACCCGCCCGAGATCCGACAGGTCGCCCAGGTGATAGCTGCCCATCCCGGTCAAAAAGACCATGACGATGTCGGAGGCGGCGATCGTCGCGATCCCGCCCGCCAGCAGCCCACGGCTCGGCAGGTCGTGGGAACGCACGCGCGACAGCATCAGGATCCCCGTCGTCAGGAGCACGACGTCAGCGAAGATCTCCATCAGCGTGGCGAGCCGCGAGCCGCTGTCCCGCCGCAGCTGGTCGTCCAGGACGAACACCCACGAGATGACGAACAGCGAGGTCGCGACGATGAGACCGTCCAGCACGAGCCGCCGCGGGCTGTGCCGCGACAAGTGCGACAACAGGACCAACGACGCCATGGCACCGACCGGGTACACGGTGAATACGGCCTCGGCTGCGGCGGGGTGGGTGGCGTGTTCGACGTCCGGGCGCACCTCGTACACCGACCAGAGGGCCTCACCGAACGCCCAGCCCGCAAGGGCCGCCAGCAGCGCCAACCAGCCGAACCTGCGGCGCCCGGTCGAAAAGCGGGCCGCATACCCGGCACAGCCCGCGGCAACCAGCAGGCACACCGCGAACACGGCCTCGTCGACGGGCCGGGCCCCGTACCGGCCCCGCCACCCGAACGCCGACGAGCTGGCCACCAGCACCGCCGCGACACCGTAGCCGCCTGCCACCAGCCAGCCGACGCGCGCGGACAGCCCGAAGCGCCGCCATGGATTTCCCGTCCACCCCGTCATAGGCGCTCCAGCCGATCCCGCGCTTTGCGGTGAAGAGATGGAACGCTTCACCGCGCGCTACAGGAGGATAATCCGCCGGGCCGCTCTCACGGGCCACTACCTGGCTTTTTCATACGGCCTGTCGGCAGTCAGCGCGGCGTCAGCGCGAAAACCGAGATGGGACGCGACGTCCGGTTCTGGTAGCCCGCATAGCGGTTGGCGTTGTTCTTGTTGACGAGCTCCCACAGCCTGGGATAGTCGGCGTCGCCGGGGCTCACCTGGCGGGCGGTCACCGCGATCCGTTTCGGGCCGACGTTTATCTCGCACTCGGACTGCTTGCGCAGGTTGTGGTACCAGCCGGGGTGGCGGTCGTCGCCGCCCTTGGACGCGACGATCAGGTATGAGTCGCCATCGCGGGCGTAGGTGAGCGTCGTGGTGCGCGGCTGGCCGGTCTTCGCGCCGATCGTGTGCAGCAGCAGGCTGGGCGGTATCCCGGGAATCCGGTGACCTACCCGGCCGCCGGTCTTGCGGTAGATCGCGTCGTGCGCGCGCAGAAACGGCACCAGCACGAATTGCTCTAGCGGACTCACGTTGCTCATCAGCCCAGTCTTACTGGCTCGCGTCGATGCGGGCCACGGCCTCCCGCAAGATCTGCGCGGTGGCTTCCCGGTCGGGGTCGCGGCGCAGCAGCAGCCCCTTGGCGAACGAGAGCTTGTCGCCGTTGCGCCGCGGCAGCACGTGCAGGTGAATGTGGTCCACGGACTGGAACGCGGCGCGGCCGTCGTTGACCGCGATGTTCGTCGCGTCGGCCAGTTCCGTCGAGCGGGCGGCCCGGGCGATCCGCTGCCCGATGGTGGCCATGTCGGCCAGCGTCTCCGGCGGGGTGTCGGTGAGATCGACGGTGTGGCGCTTGGGGATCACCAGCGTGTGACCGCGGGTGAACGGGCGGATGTCGAGGATCGCCAGGTAGCCGTCGTCTTCGTAGACCCGGAGGGCCGGGGCTTCCCCCGCGACGATCGCGCAGAACACGCAGGACATGTCGCCCACGCTACTGGCCGGCCGGATCGGGCGATACGCTGCGGCGGTGGACGCTCGCGAGGTCGCTTTTGCCGGCGCGGCCGCACAGGCGCGGATGCTGGCCGACGGCGAGCTGACCGCGCCGGAGCTGCTCGAGATCTACCTGGAGCGGATCGCGCGCCTCGACACCGAGCTGCGCTGCTACCGCACGGTGCTGTCCGACAGCGCGCGCTACGAGGCCGCCGCGGCGCAGGACCGCCTGGAGGCGGGGGAGCGGCTGCCGCTGCTCGGGGTGCCGATCGCGATCAAGGACGACGTGGACGTCGCCGGCGAGGTGACCACGTACGGCTCCGGCGGGCACCGCCCGGCCGTGACGTCCGACGCGGAGGTGGTGCGCCGGTTGCGTGCGGCCGGCGCGGTGATCATGGGCAAGACCAACGTGCCCGAGCTGATGATGTTCCCCTACACCGAGTCGCTGACGTTCGGGGCCACCCGCAACCCATGGAACCTCACGCGCACCCCGGGCGGCAGCAGCGGCGGCAGCGCGGCGGCGGTGGCGGCCGGCCTGGCCCCGCTGGCGCTGGGATCCGACGGCGGCGGCTCGATCCGCATCCCGGCGATCTGGTCCGGGGTGTTCGGTCTGAAACCGCAACGCGACCGGGTCTCGCTGGAACCGCACGACGAGGCCTGGTACGGGCTCAGCGTCAACGGCCCGCTCGCCCGGTCGGTGGCCGACGCGGCGCTGTTTTTGGATGCGACAGCCACCCTTTCCGAAGTGTCCGGCCCAACTGGCGAGTTCGTGGCGGCGGCCGCGCGCCCGCCCGGGCGGCTGCGAATCGCGTTGAGCGCCAAGGTACCAACGCCGCTGCCCGTGCGCGTCGGCAAGGCCGAGTCGGCGGCCCTCGACCAGGCCGGCGCGCTGCTTCGCGACCTGGGGCACGAGGTCATCACCCGCGACCCCGACTACCCGGCCTCGGCGACGTTGGCCAACTACCTGCCCCGGTACCTGCGCGGCATCTGCGACGACGCCGACGCCCAGGCCCATCCGGAACGCCTGGAGGCGCGGACCCGCAACCTGGCGCGCGCGGGTGCGCTGTTCTCCGACCGGCGGATGGCGGCGATCCGCGCTGCGGAGCCGGCGTTGAGCGCCCGCATCCAGTCGATCTTCGACGACGTCGACGTCGTCGTCACGCCCGGCAACGCGACCGGACCCTCGCGCATCGGCGCCTACCGGCGCCGCGGCGCGGTCTGGACGCTGCTGGCGGTGGCCCAGCGGGTGCCCTACCAACAGATCTGGAACCTGACCGGTCAGCCCGTCGCCGCGGTGCCGTGGGATTTCGACGGTGATGGCCTGCCGATCGGCGTGCAGCTCGTGGGCCGGCCGTACGACGAGGCGACGTTGCTGTCGCTGTCCGGCCAGATCGAATCCGCCAGGCCCTGGGCGCACCGCCGGCCGCCCGTGTCATGACGAGGTAACCCGGGTGACGGCGGGGTAGGGCCCGACGCCCGCGTTGTACGTTGACGAGGTGGACGACGGTCACAGGGGGGCCGACCGCAACATCGACGCTCTGCTCGAGGGGCTCGACGGCGCCGCGCGCGCCGAGCGGGCCGAGCTCGTGCACTGGCTGCTCGAGCAGGGCATCACCGCCGACGAGATCCGCGCCACCAATCCGCCCTTGCTGCTAGCCACCCGCCACCTCGTCGGCGACGACGGCACCTACGTGTCCACCCGCGAGATCAGCGAAACCTTCGGCGTCGACCTCACCCTGCTGCAGCGGGTGCAGCGGGCCATCGGCCTGGCGCGGGTCGACGACCCCGACGCCGTGGTGCACATGCGCGCCGACGGCGAAGCCGCCGCCTACGCGCAGCGCTTCGTGGAGCTCGGCCTGGATCCCGACCAGGTGGTGCTCGTGGTCCGGGTGCTCGCCGAAGGCCTTTCGCGCGCCGCCGAAGTCATGCGCTTCACGGCGCTGTCGGCGATCATGCGGCCCGGCGTCACCGAGCTGGAAATCGCCAAGGCGTCCAAGGCGCTGGTGAGCCAGATCGTCCCGATCCTCGGGCCGATGATCCAGGACATGCTCTTTATGCAGCTGCGGAACATGATGGAGACCGAGGCCGTCAACGCCGGGGAGCGGGCCGCCGGCAAGCCGCTGCCCGGGGCGCGCCAGATCGCCGTCGCGTTCGCCGACCTCGTCGGCTTCACCCGGCTGGGCGAAGCGGTGTCGCCCGAGGAGCTCGGCCAGCTCGCGAACCGGCTGGCGGACCTGGCCCGCGACATGACGGCGCCGCCGGTGCGGTTCATCAAGACGATCGGCGACGCGGTCATGTTCGTCTGCCCCGATCCCGAGCCGCTACTGGATGTGGTCCTCAAGCTCGTCGACGCCGTCGACACCGACAACGACTTCCCGCGATTGCGGGCGGGGGTGGCGTGCGGCATGGCGGTCAGCCGCGCCGGCGACTGGTTCGGCAGCCCCGTCAACGTGGCGAGCCGGGTCACCGGTGTGGCGCGGCCCGGCACGGTGCTGGCGGCGGACTCGGTCTGGGAAGCCCTGAGCGAGACGCCCGAATCGGGCGGCTTCCAGGCGTCGTTCGCGGGTGCGCGCCGGCTCAAGGGCATCAGCGACGAGGTCAAGCTGTTCCGGATCCGCCGGGGCAACGGCTCGCCGGCCGGCGGCGGCTAACCCATACGCATGGGCAGGCCCGGGCGACACCAGGGGACGTTTACTCCGTCTTGCGCGGGTAATACGCGGCCGGCTTCCTACCCCTTCTTCCGGCGCTTCGAATTGGTCGCTTCCGGGCCTGCTTCGCTACCAAAACTACAACTCCGATCAGCGCATATCAACGCTTTTGCGGTCCCGAAACGCCCGGCGGCCTCCCGTGCGCGCACAGGGGCCGTTCGCCGCCGGCGAAAGCGGTTCCCTTTACAGGTGTAACGATGTAATCATGTAATCATGAGAACCCACCACGCACACGGGCGGCGGTACGGCCGCCCCGGCGGCTGGCAGCAAGCCCAGCAGCCCGACGCGAGCGGCGCCGCCGAATGGTTCAGCGGGCGCCTCCCCGAGGCCTGGTTCGACGGCGACCCGACGGTCATCGTCGACCGCGAAGAGATCACGGTCATCGGCAAGCTGCCCGAGCCCGACGGCTCGGAAAAAGAGGAGAGCGAGGCCCGCGCGGAAGGCAGGGTTTCGCGCTTCCGCGAAGAGACCCGGTCCGAGCGGATGCGCATCGCCGACGAGGCGCAGGATCGGTACGGGCGCAAGGTTTCCTGGGGCGTCGAAATCGGCGGCGAGCGAATCCTGTTCACCCACATCGCCGTTCCGGTGATGACGCGGCTCAAGCAGCCCGAGCGTCAGGTGCTCGACACCCTGGTCGACGCCGGCGTCGCCCGGTCCCGCGCCGACGCGCTCGCGTGGTCGGTCAGGCTGGTCGGCGAGCACACCGAGGAATGGCTCGCTAAGCTGCGCGACGCCATGTCGGCGGTCGACGATCTGCGCGCGCAGGGGCCCGACCTCCAGTCGTAAGCCGTTGGGCGTAAGCGCTATTGGCTGTCGACCGTTATTGGCTGTCGACCTTGGTGACGATCTTGTCGACGATCTGACCGCCCTGGTCGGTGATGTGGTAACCGCAGGCGTTGACGTCGATCACCACGTTGTTGGCCAGGCCCATCGCGCGTTGGCACTCCCAGCCGTCGGCGCCCTCCTGGGTGTCGATCACCGTGAATTTCGGTGGGCTGCCGTTGATTTGGGCGAACGTCCACCTGAAGGTCTTGCCCTTGTTGTTCACGGTGACCGTCTTGCCGACGCAGGCTTTCCACTTGTCGGCCGACGTCTGCACAAACGCCTTCGCCTTGTCGGCGGACGGGAACGCCACCACGGCCTGGTTGACCCAGTGGTCGTAGTTGTCGCCCGGCTCGGAGGACACCAGCCCGCTTATTCCGGTGTAACCGGTGCCCGCGTACACCGGGTCCTGGCTGGTGTAGAGCGCGCCCTGGCAGTTCGGCAACGACAACGTCGCCGACGACGAGTCCATCGACGTGATCGGCTTGCCCGGCGTCATGCTCGACGAGCCCATGACGGCGTTGACCTCCGAGGGGTCTAGCAGTAGCGAGCTGAGATGGTCCGCCGATATCGGCTCGGGGGGCGGTGTCGGTTCCGGTCGCGTCAGCAGCCAAATGCCTACGCCCCCGACGACGAGGACGATGACGGCGCCGACGGCGGCGACGATCAGCCACGGGCCGCGGGTCTTTTTCTGTGGCGCTTGGTTCCACGGCGTCGGGCCGGCGAATTGCTGCGGGGGGCCGGTCCAATTGCCGCCTCCGCCTTGGTAGTACTGCGGGTTGGATGGGCTGGCGGCGGGTGTCGGGCCGCTCTCCGGAGCCCATGGCCGCCCGGTCGGCGTGGCCTGTGGCATCGGGCCCGAACTCGGTGCCGACGCGGCCGGATAGGGCACCCGGCCCCGCGGGTCGGCCGTGGGCGGGGGCGTGTTGGCGGGAGGCTGGGCCGGCGCCGTGGGATTGGCCGCCATGGTGGGTCCCTGGCCGGGGAGGACGCCGGGCTCGGTGGCGGGCAGGGTGGCCTCACGGCTTCTGCGCACGATGTTTTCGGCGTGGTCCTGATCGGGGTCGGACAGCGCCTCGTGGGCTGCCAGGGCCAGATCGCCCGCGCTGGCGTAGCGGTCCCCGGGTTCTTTCGCCATGCCCCGCGCAATCACGGCATCGAAGGCCTTGGGGACGCCGCGACGCACCTCGCTGGGCTTGGGGATGGGCTTGAAGAGGTGCGCGGTGACCAGGGTGTTGGCGCTGTCGGCGCGATACGGCGGGGACCCGGTCAGCGCCTCGTGCAGGACGCAGGCCAGCGCGTAGATGTCGGCGCGGTAGGTGACCTCGTTGTTCGAAAACCGTTCGGGCGCCATGTATTTCCAGGTGCCGACCGCGGTGCCCAGCTGGGTCAACTTTTCGTCGGTGGTCGCGCTGGCGATGCCGAAGTCGACCAGGTAGGCGAAGTCGTCACGGGTGACCAGGATGTTGGGCGGCTTGACGTCCCGGTGCATGACCCCGGCGGCGTGCGCGGCGTCCAGCGCCGAGGCGATCTGGGTGATGATGGCCACCGCCCGCGGCGGGGTGAGCGGGCCGAACCGCTTGAGCAGGGTGTCCAGGTCGGTGCCCTCGATGAGGCGCATCTCCATGAACATCTGACCGTCGATTTCGCCGTAGTCGTGGATCGGCACCACGTGGGGCTCCTGCAAACGGCCGGCGATGCGGGCCTCGCGCTTCATCCGCTCGCGAAACACCGGGTCCTTGCTGAAGGTGTCCGACATCAGCTTGACCGCGACGGTCCACTCCTTGACGGTGTGTTCGGCCTCGTAGACCTCGCCCATGCCACCGCGGCCGAGCAGCCGTTTCAGGTGATAGGGCCCGAACATCGAGCCGACCCGTGAGGCCTGCGCGTCACTCATCTATGACCCTCCAAACCAACCCCCGGTCCCGCCGACCTTATCAACCATCGGCGGCCCGAACGGTCGGCAAAAAAGACCCGACTCAGCAATCATGACGGTAAAGCCCACGAGGTGGCGCCGCAGGATAACGGCGACATTAGGCGGGCGGCCCGCCGCGCCGCCGCCGGTGCCCTGCCGCGAGCGCCTGCGAGCGCCTACGAGTGGGACGTCCACCACTTGTACAGCTGATCCAGGTTCGGCCCCTGCGGTTTTCCGTTGACGACCGCGAACACCAAGGTCTGCTGGTTGGTCCACATCACCTGCGGCTCGTCGCCCTTGTACGTCCCGCAGCCGATCTGGCCGAGGACGGTGTTGGGGTCCTTGTTGTGCCACCAGTTGCCCGGCGACGCCCTTCCCCCGGGGCACTTGACGACCGCGTCGGTACCCAGGTAGCCGCTGAACGCGTCCTGCAGCGCTTTGATGTCCGAGAACAACCCGTATTCCGCGACCGTCGGGCCGTCGGGGTCGGTGTTTTGTCCGCACATGACCGAGACGATCGCGCCCGGCATCGGTTGGCCCTCGGGCTTGCAAGCTCCCGCGGGGTAGCCGGCGGGCAGCAGGGACAACAGCCGATTCTGCGCCTCGGTGGGCGGGTTCGTCGTCGTGTTCGTCGTCGTGGTGGTGCGGGTCGTCGTCCTCGCGGTGGTTGCCGTCGTGGTGGTGCCGCCCGCGTTGGAGGCCTGTTCGTCGTCGCCTCCGGCCAGCGAGATGCCGACGGCGATGAGCACGAGAACGACGACGACGGCCGCGGCGCCGGCGACGAGGGGCCACGGATTGCGTTTGGGCGGTGGTGGCTGGTTTCCCTGGCTCCAGGGCGCCGGCCCGGCGAATCTTTGGGGTTCGCTGGCCGCGGGACCACCCCAACCGGCCTGGTAGTAGGGCGGGTTGGGCGAGGGCGGGTCGGCGCGCCGAGAGGGGGCCGCCGCGAAGCCGGCCGGGGGGCCGGACGAGGCGGCGGGCGGAATGGTGCCTTTCAGGTGCGGCAGCGTGGATTCCTCGCTGCGGCGCAGGATGTTGACGGCCTGGGTTTGCTCGGGGTTGGTGAGCGCGTCGTGGGCCGCCCGCGCCAGGTCACCGGCGCTGGGGTAGCGGTCGTGCGGCCTTTTGGCCATGCCGCGCGAGATCACCGAGTCGAAGGCCCGGGGGACGCCCGCGCGTTTGACGCTGGGCTGGGGGATCGGCTCCATCAGGTGGGCGGTGACCAGCGCGCCGGCGTGCTCGGACGCGTAGGGCGGGGAGCCGGTCAGGCACTCGTACAGCACGCACGCCAGCGAGTAGACGTCGGCGCGGTGGTCCACCGGGTCGTTGGAAAACCGTTCGGGCGCCATGTATTTCCAGGTGCCGACGGCGGTGCCGAACTGGGTGAGTTTTTCGTCGGTGGTCGCGCTGGCGATGCCGAAGTCGACCAGGTAGGCGAAGTCGTCGCGGGTGACCAGGATGTTGGGTGGCTTGACGTCGCGGTGGGTCACGCCCGCGGCGTGCGCGGCGTCCAGCGCCGAGGCGATCTGGGTGATGATGGCGACCGCGCGCGGCGGGCTCATCGAACCGAACCGCTTGAGCAAAGTGTCCAAGTCGGTGCCCTCGATGAGGCGCATCTCCAAAAACATTTGCCCGTCGATTTCGCCGTAGTCGTGGATGGGAACCACGTGGGGTTCCTGCAAACGACCGGTGATCCGCGCTTCGCGCCTCATCCGCTCGCGGAACACCGGATCGCTGCTGACGGATTCCGACATCAGCTTGAGCGCCACGGTCCAGCCCTTGACGGTGTGTTCGGCCTCGTAGACCTCGCCCATCCCGCCGCGGCCGAGCGCCCGTTTGAGCTGGTAGGGCCCGAACATCGACCCCGCACGCGAGCCCGGCGCCCCGCTCATTGACCCTCCAAACAAGCCCAGACCCGCCGACCATATCAACACCGTCCGGCAGACCTGGGCGCGTCGGCATAAACAATTGCGGCCCAACCCGGTTCAGGCCTGGGTGGGGACCCCCGCGCCCTCGGTGCCCTCGGCGCCCGCGATTTCGAAGGTGAACTCGTGCTCGCAGATGCGGATGTGGTCGCCGTCGCGCAGCGCGGCGGCCGCGCGGATGCGCTCACCCTGCACGTGCACGCCGTTCGACGACCGCAGATCGTTGATGACGTAGTTGGTCCCGGTGTCGACGATGACGGCATGGTGGCGGCTGACTTTGGGGCTGTCCAGGACGATGTCGTTGTCGCTGAGACGGCCGATCCGGGTGGCGGCCTCCAGCACCGGATATCGCCGGCCCGAGGCATCGCGCAGATACGCGACCGCCTTCTCGCCGGTCACCATGGTGCGCTGATCGAGCACCGTGAGCGTGACGGCGGCGGTGGTCATGGCGTTCTTCCTGACGTCCAGCGGTTCCTGCCGCAGGACGCGGTCGTTAAGGGCGCGCAGGTTCTGCCCGGGGTCGATCCCGAGGTCGTCGGCGAGCGTCTGCTTCACACGGCGGTAGGCAGCCAGCGCGTCGGATTGCCGGTCGGTGAGGTAGTAGGCGGTGATCAACTGCGCCCACAGCGGCTCGCGGTAGGGGTACTGCGAGGTGAGTGCTTCCAGCTCGGTGATCACGGCAAAGGCGCGTCCGCAAGCGATTTCGGCCTCCGCCTTGGCGGTGTGGACCAGGATCTTCTCCTCGACGAGGGAGGTGGCGAAGGTGTCGACGAACTGAAAGTCCAGCAGGTCCTCGAGCACCCGCCCACGCCACTGGGACAACGCGGCCGACAGGTGCCGGCTGGCCTGCTCGAAGCGGCTGGCGGCGGCCGCCTGCACACCGGCGGTCTTCTCGGAAATGAATCGCCCGAGATCGCAAGCGGTTTCGGCGATGGCGAGCCGATATCCCGGCGGGGCCGCGGCCAGCACCTTTCGCGGGTCGACCCCGGCGCCGCTGAGGAGCCTGCGCAGGTTGGACACGTACGAGTGAATGCTCGCGCGCGCCCCCGACGGCGGCCAGTCTTCCCACAGGGCCGTGGTGAGCCTGTCGACGCTGACCGGGCTGTTGCGGTTCATCAGCAGCATGGCCAGCACGGCCCGCTGCTTGGGGGTGCCCAACGGCACCAGGGCGCCGTCGACGCTCATCTCCAACGGTCCGAGCAGACCGAATTGGAGACGCTGGTCCACCATGGCGCTCAACGGCTCTCCTTGTGTTGCGTCTTGTCATTGTGATACCAGCCGACCGGATTCGGTGCGAACTTTGCGGTTGCGGCTCCAAACGTGCTCGCAGCCAACGTGATCAGTGGGTCACCGCCACATTCGGAATCGGGACCTTGATGGATCCTCAACTACTTCTTGGAGACCAAAACGTGTGGAGACCAAATGACGGATGGGGGACCCGGGTAGCGGGATCCCCCATCGCAGTGGGTGTTGGCTAGGTGAGCCGGCCGGACAGTTGCGGGCAGTAGGCCTTGGTCGCGTCGACGACGAAGTAGGCGGCCTGCTTGGTGGTCAGGTCGGTCTGGCGCAGCACCTCGCGGGCGACGTCGGTGCCGGTCTTGCCGGAGTTCAGCTCGATGCACACCTGGTGGCCGTCCTTGATCGCATCCTGGGGGGAGCTGAACGAAATGCCGAGGCCCCTCATCTCGGCGATGAAGGCGTCGTCGATGGTGCTGGCCGCCGCGCCGCCGGCTGTGGCGACGGCGAGCCCGACGGCGGCGGCGCCGATGGTGGTGCTAACGGTTGCGGTGATGCGGGGAGAGAACATGTTGAATCCTTTGCTGGTGGGTTCGGCCCCTGGACTCGCTCAGCTTGGGGCCGGGCCCTTGATGGATTCTCAATAAATTCTTGGAGTCGTTTCGGCAGCGCCCGGATCAGGGAAGCCAGACGGGAGCTTGAGGCAGTACGCCTTCGGCGTCGGACGCGTTCAGGTTCGGGCCGGCCGCTTGGCGAATTCTCTACGGTCTTTCGGGCGGCCGGGTACTGCTACGCGCGGGTCATCGCGTAGTAGGCGCCGCGCCGCTCCAGCAGCTCGCCGTGGCTACCCTGCTCGACGATGCGGCCGGACTCGATTACCACGATGCGGTCGGCGTCCCGGATCGTCGAAAGGCGGTGCGCGATAATGAAACTCGTCCTGCCCTGGCGCAGCTCGCGCATCGCGTGCTGGACGAGGGCCCCGGTGCGGCTGTCGACGGAGCTGGTCGCCTCGTCCAGGATCAACAGCTGGGGGCGCGCCAGGAACGCGCGGGCGATCGTGATCAGCTGTTTTTCCCCCGCGCTGATGTTGGCGCCGTCGCCGGTGACCCGGGTCTGGTAGCCGGCCGGCAGGGCGTGCACAAACCGGTCGACGTAGGCCGCCGCGGCGGCCTCGGCTATCTCGTCGTCGCTGGCGCCGGGCCGGCCGTAGGCGATGTTCTCGGCGATCGTCCCGTCGAACAGCCAGGTGTCCTGGAGCACCATGCCGATCCGCGATCGCAGCGATTGCCTGCTGACCGTGGTGATGTCGACCCCGTCGATGAGGATCCGGCCGGAATCGACGTCGTAGAACCGCATCAACAGGTTCACCATCGTGGTCTTGCCGGCGCCCGTCGGCCCGACGATCGCCACCGTGCTGCCCGGCTCGGCCACCAGCGACAGATCGTGGATCACCGGGGCACCGGGGCGGTAGGAGAAGGTGACGTGGTCGAACTCGACGCGGCCGCCGCCCGGGGCCTGCCCGTTGGGCGGCGGCAGGGCATGCTCGGCGGCCGGTTCGCGCGGTGCCGGCGCCTCCTCGGGCTCGTCGAGCAGGTCGAACACCCGCTCGGCGCTTGCCACCCCGGATTGCAGGGCGTTGTACATCCCGGCCAGCTGGCTCAGCGGCGCGTTGAACTGCCGGACGTACTGGACGAACGCCTGGATGCTGCCGAGCGTGATCTGGCCCGTGGCCACCTGCAGCCCGCCGATCACCGCGACCGCGACGTAGCCGAGGTTGCCGACGAACGTCGTCGCCGGCCCGACCAGCCCGGAGAAGAACTGGGCGCCGAAACTGGCCCGGTACACGGCGTCGTTGTAGCGGCGGAACTGCTCGCGCGCCGCGGCCTGGTGGCCGAACGTCTTGACCACCGTGAACCCGCTGTAGGTCTCCTCGATGTGGGCGTTGAGGCGTCCCGTGCTGGTCCACTGCGCGGTGAACAGCCGCTGCGAGCGCCGCGCGATGGCCCGGGTCGCCAACAGCGAGAGCGGCACGGTCAGCACGGTGATCACGGCCAGCAGCGGCGAGATGGACACCATCATCGCCAGCACCGCCACCACGGTCAGGACCGACATCAGCAGCTGGCTGATCGTCATCGACACCGACGTCTGGACGTTGTCGACGTCGTTGGTGACCCGGCTCAGCAGCTCCCCGCGCTGGCGGCCGTCGAAGTAGGCCAGCGGCAGCCGGTGAATCTTGTCCTCGACGTCGGCGCGCAGCGCCACCATGGTGCGCTGCACGGTGAGGTTGAGAAGTCGGGCCTGCGACCAGATCAGCAGCGCGGCAACCAGATACAGGGCCAGCGCCAGCGCCAGGGTGCGCGCCACCGCGCCGAAGTCCACGCCCCGGCCCGGCACCACGTCCATCCCGGACAGCAGGTCGGCGAAGGTGTTGTCGCCGCGGGCGCGGGCCGCGGCGACGGCCTGCGCCTTGGTCATGCCGGCCGGCAGTTGCCGGCCGATGACGCCGTTGAACAGCAGATCGGTCGCATGGCCGAGGATTTTCGGCACGACGACCCCGATCGCCGTGCCGGCGATCCCCAGGGCGATCACCGTGAAGGCCAGGGCGCGTTGCGGCGCAAGACGTTTGACCAGCCGCCCTGCGGAACCCCAGAAGTCGCGCGAGCGCTTTGGCGCCGGGGTGGTCACGGCGTCCCCCCCACGCGTGCGCCCACCGACTGCGAGTCGGCGAACTCTGCATAGGTGGGGCAGCCGGCTAGCAGCGATTCGTGAGTGCCCGCCCCCACCAGCTTCCCACCGTCGACGACGATCACCTGGTCGGCCTGGGCTGCTGTCGAAACACGTTGTGTGACAATGATTATCGTGGCCGGATGCGCGCCGCCGGCCACCTCCGCCAGTGCCGCCCGCACCCGCGCATCGGTGTGCACGTCGAGCGCGGCGAACGCGTCGTCGAACAGGTAGATCGCCGGGCGGCGGATGACCGCCCGTGCGATCGCCAGCCGCTGCCGCTGGCCGCCCGATAAGTTGATTCCGCCCTGGGCCACCCGCATTGCCAGCCCGTCCTGGTGCGCCCGCACGAACCCGTCGACGTCGGCCACCCGCAACGCTTCCCACATCTCCGCATCGGTCGCGTCCGCCTTGCCGTAGCGCAGGTTATCCGCCACCGTGCCCGAAAACAGGTGACTGCGCTGCGGCACCAGCCCGATCGCCCCCCACAGCCGCTCGGTGTGGTAGTCGCGGACGTCGATCCCGTCGACGAAAACGGCGCCGGCGGTGACGTCGTAGAGCCGGCAGATCAGCGACACCAGCGTCGACTTGCCCGAACCCGTGCTGCCGACGATCGCGGTGGTGGTGCCGGGCAGCGCGGTTAGCGAGATGTCTTGCAGCACGGGTCGATCCGCGCCGGGATACGTGAAGGTGGCGCCGTCCAATCGGACCACGCCGGTGATCCCGCCCGGCGGAAACCGCGGTTCCGCCGGGTTCTGGACGGCGGCGCGGACGGACAGCACCTCCGTGATCCGTTCGGCGCACACCGCGGCGCGGGGCAGCACCACCAGCGTCATCGTCGCCATCAGCACCGCCATCAGGATCTGGGTGAAGTAGGCCAGGAACGCGGTCAGCGAGCCGACCTGCATCTGGCCGCGATCGATGCGCAGCCCGCCGAACCAGATCAGCGCGACGCTGGAGACGTTGACGGTCAGGGTGGTCACCGGCAGCATCAGCGCCTGCCAATTACCCGCTCTCAGCGCGGTATCGGACAGCGCGGCGTTGGCGCGGGCGAACCGGTCGCGCTCGAAGTCCTCGCGCGCGAACGCCCGAACCACGCGGACCCCGGACAGTTGGTCGCGCATCACGCGGTTGATGCCGTCGATCAACGCCTGCACGCCGCGGAAGAGCGGCAGCATGTGCGTCATGATCCAGTAGTTGGTCACGCCCATGACCGGGACGCTGACCAGCAGCAACCAGGTCAGGGCCGCTTCCTGGTGGATGGCCATCAGGACGCCGCCGGCGCACATGATCGGCGCGGTGACCAGCGTCGTCGCCGAGATCTGCACCAGGTACTGGATCTGCCGGACGTCGTTGGTGCTGCGCGTCAACAGCGTCGGCGCCCCGAAGCGGGCGGTCTCGCGCTCGGAGAAGGTGGTGATGTGTTCGAAGATCGCTTGGCGCAGGTCGCGCCCGAAGCCCATCCCGGTGCGCGAGCCGAAGAAGGTGGCCCCGATCGCGCACAGTATCTGTAGTGCGGTGACCGACAGCATCACCATGCCGAGCCGGACGATGGTGGCGGTGTCGCCCTTGGCGACGCCCTCGTCGATGATCGCGGCGTTGACCGTCGGCAGGTACAGCGACGCCAGCGTGCTGATCACCTGCAACACCGTCAGCACGGCCACCGGCCCGCGGTACGGCCGGATGTACTGGCGCAGCAGTGCCAGGAGCATGTGGTAACTGTCGCACATGGCAGGCTTCCCGGTCGCCAGCGCGGGGCCGAAATACCTGCTCAGGCCCGGCGTCGGCGGTTGACTCCCGGGCTGCCGCTACAGTGCATCGTGTGACCAGGACTAGGCGAGGCGCGAGAGCGCTGGCCCTTGCGGCGTCGGCCTTGGCGATTCTGATCCCGACTATTGCGGGCTGCTCCGGGTCCGGCGACAACAAGCCCGGAGCGACGGCATCGTCGACGCCGGGGAGCGGCGAGGGCCACCACGGGCCGATGTTCCCGCAATGCGGCGGGATCACCGATCAGACGGTGTCGGAGCTGACCAAGGTCACCGGGCTGGTCAACACGGCGAAGAATTCCGTCGGCTGCCAATGGCTCGCCGGTGGCGGCATTCTCGGGCCGCACTTTTCCTTTTCCTGGTATCGCGGCAGCCCGATCGGCCGCGAGCGCAAGACCGAGGAGCTGTCGCGCGCCAGCGTCGACGACATCAACATCGACGGACACGGCGGTTTCATCGCCGTCGGCAACGAGCCCAACCTGGGTGACTCGCTGTGCGAGGTCGGCATCCAATTCCAGGACGACTTCATCGAATGGTCGGTCAGCTTCAGCCAGAAGCCGTTCCCGCCGCCGTGCGACATCGCCAAGGAGCTGGCCCGTCAATCGATTGCGAACGCGAAATGACCCGACGAACCCTGCGCGCCGGCGCCGCCGTGCTGCTCGTCATCGTGTTGGTGCTGACCGGTTGCTCGCGATCCATCGGCGGCAACGCCGTCAAGGCCGGAGGCAATGTGCCGCGCAACAACAACTCCCAGCAGCAGTATCCGAACCTGCTCAAGGAATGTGAGGTGTTGACCACCGACATCCTCGCCAAGACGGTCGGCGCCGACCCGCTCGATATTCAGAGCACGTTCGTCGGCGCGATCTGCCGCTGGCAGGCGGCCAACCCGGCCGGCCTGATCGACATCACCCGGTTCTGGTTCGAGCAGGGCAGCCTGGGCAACGAACGCAAAGTGGCCGACTTTTTGAAGTACAAGGTCGAAAACCGTTCCATCGCCGGCATCGAGTCGATCGTGATGCGGCCCGACGATCCCAACGGTGCCTGCGGCGTGGCCAGCAACGCGGCCGGCGTCGTCGGCTGGTGGGTCAATCCCCAGGCGCCCGGCATCGACGCCTGCGGTCAGGCGCTCAAGCTGATGGAGCTGACGCTGGCCACGAATTCCTAGCGCGGAACCTCGAACCCCGTCAACGCGGCCCCGCGCGGTTCTAGGCCTGCCCAGCCCCCGGGCACTGTCAGCACCGCGATCGCCGACGTCGGGAACTTCGCCGAAATGCGTTCCAACAGAGCGGGATCCGCGCCCCCGTCGGCCAGGATCAGCGCCAGGGAAGACGTCGTCGGCTCGTGCCCGACGACCAGCAGGGTGCCGACGTCCTCCGCCGTCTTGTTGATCTCCTCGATCACCGCCCCCGGTGTGGCGCCGTAGAGCCGCTCGCTGTACCGCACGGGCGCGTCGACACCGGTTCGGTCCAACGTCTGCCGGGCGCGCGTCGCCGTCGAGCACAGCACCGCGTCGATCGCGGGCACGTTGGCGCGCAGCCAGGCCCCGGCCAGCCCGGCTTCCCTGATGCCGCGCGGCGCCAGCGGCCGGTCATGGTCGGCGACGCCGTCCGGGTAGTCGGACTTCGCGTGCCGCATCAGCAGCAACGTGTGCCGGTCAGTCACGGACTCACACGCTAGCCAACGGGGCGTCAGCGCTGCTACGGGTCGTCGTCGTCGTCTTTGTGGTGGAGGAGTTTTTGGGGTGCCAGTAGGTGTTGGTGCGGGGTTGGTCGTGGTCGAGGTGTGGGGGTGGGATCCATTCGGTGTCGCCGTTGGGGTTTTTGCGGGTGGTCCGGCCGTTGGGTTTGAGGATGTGGTGTTGGGTGCCGCAGGCGAAGGTGGGGTTGTTGATGTCGGTGTGGCCGCGTTGGGCGTGGTCGGTGACGTGGTGGACTTGGCTGTAGTGGCCGGGCACGGTGCAGCCGGGGGCGGCCGGCTTGGCCCACACGGCTTATCAGGTGGCGCGCGCTTGGGGGGTCAACAGGCCGCGCAGTTCTGACATGCCGTCGGGGCGTTGTCTGCCCAGGGTGAGCCCGCGGCGGCGGGCGCGGTCGTCGTCGGTGTAGGTGCCGTCGGGGTTGAGGCAATCGGCCAGGGTGGCGGCCAGCGCGGCCAATTGCTCGGGTCGATAGTTGGTGCCCCCGTCGGCCAGCCGTGCTTGGAGGTGTTGGCGGGTGGCGGGTCGATGAAGCCGGGCAACTGCTGGAAAACGTGCGGATCACCGTGACGTGGCCGGCGCCCAGTGTGCCCCGGCGTTGGGCGGTGGCGGTGGCGGCCAGCACCGGCGCCAGCGGCTCGCCGGTCAGCCCGTGGCGCGGCCCGAGGTCGGCGGCCTCGTTGACGCGTCGGGCGGCTTCGGCCCGGCTGATCAGCGCCGCTTCGGTTATCGCGTGGGCGAGCTTGCCGCCCAGCTCCTCGGCGGTCGCCTGGCGGGCCAGCGCTTTGATCACCGGATGCTCGAGGGCCGGCAGGCGCCGGCGCGGCCGCTCAACACGCTCCAGCAAGGCCAGCTGCTCAGGAGTCGTCAACGCCTCGCAATCGAATTCGGCCACCGCATCAAAGCCGGCGTCCAGGATGTCGTCCAAGGCGATCGACAACGCCTCACGATCCACACCCTGGCCAGCCATGACCCCAACCTAGCCACCCCCACCGACAACCGATCGGCAGAATTGATAGTGAAGCAAGGGATTTCACCGGACCCGGAGACCTGCCGGGCCGGGTCCCGCGTCTTGTCGGTCGGCGGTCCTAGACTTCGCGGTGCCCTGACAGACGCAACCCGAAAGGACGCCGCGACCATGCGATTCCTGCACACCGCCGACTGGCAGCTGGGCATGACACGGCACTTCCTCGCCGGCGACGCCCAGCCGCGGTATTCGGCCGCCCGCCGTGACGCGGTGGCGGGCCTGGGCGCGCTCGCGGCCGAGGTGGGCGCGGAGTTCGTCGTGGTCTCCGGCGACGTCTTCGAGCACAATCAGCTCGCGCCGCAGGTGATCGGGCAATCCCTGGAAGCCATGCGCGCCATACGGATTCCGGTGTACCTACTCCCGGGCAACCACGACCCGCTCGACGCGTCGTCGGTCTACACCAGCGCGCTTTTCACCGCCGAGCGGCCCGACAATGTCACGGTGCTCGATCGCGCCGGCGTCCACGAGATCAGGCCCGGCCTCGAGATCGTCGCCGCGCCGTGGCGGTCCAAGGCCCCGACCACCGACCTGGTCACCGAGGTGCTCGAGGGCCTACCCGACGCACCGGTCACGCGCATCCTCGTCGCCCACGGCGGCGTCGACGCCCTCGACCCCGACCGCGACAAGCCTTCCCTGATCCGGCTCGCCAACCTCGAGGCGGCGCTGGCCCGCGGCGCGGTGCACTATGGCGCGCTGGGGGACAAGCATTCGCTCACCAAGGTCGGCGACAGCGGACGCATCTGGTACTCGGGCTCTCCGGAAGTCACCAACTTCGACGACGTCGAATCGGATCCCGGCCACGTGCTGGTCGTCGACATCGACGAAACCGACCCCGCCCGCCCCGTCACCACCGAGTCCCGGCGCGTCGGCCGGTGGCGGTTCGTCACCCTGCACCGCCAGGTCGACGACAGCCGCGACATCGCCGACCTCGACATGAACCTGGACCTGATGACCGAAAAGGACCGCACCGTGGTCCGTTTGGCGCTGACCGGCTCGCTGACGGTCACCGACCGCGCCGCGCTCGACGCATGCCTGGACCGATACGCGCGGCTGTTCGCCCACCTGGGCACCTGGGACAGTCACACCGATTTGGCGGTCATCCCGGCAGACGGCGAATTCACCGACCTGGGCATCGGCGGGTTCGCCGCCGCGGCGGTCGAGGAGCTGGTCGCGACGGCGCGCGATCCGGACGCCGAGTCCGCCGCCGACGCGCAGGCGGCCCTGGCGCTGCTGCTGCGGCTAACCGATCGGGGCGCGGCATGAGGCTGCACCGGCTGGTCCTCACCAATTACCGCGGCGTCGCGCACCGCGACATCGAGTTCCCCGACCACGGCGTGGT
Source organism: Mycobacterium palustre (assembly GCF_002101785.1). Taxonomy (GTDB): domain Bacteria; phylum Actinomycetota; class Actinomycetes; order Mycobacteriales; family Mycobacteriaceae; genus Mycobacterium; species Mycobacterium palustre. The sequence goes on along the minus strand of NZ_LQPJ01000095.1, from coordinate 9,615 downwards.
GGTGGTGTGCGGCGCCAACGAGATCGGCAAGTCGTCGATGATCGAGGCGCTGGACCTGCTGCTCGAATCCCGCGACCGCTCCACGAAGAAGGAGGTCAAGCAGGTGAAGCCGACGCACAGCGACGTCGGCTCCGAGGTCAGCGCCGAAATAAGCTGCGGCCCATACCGTTTCGTGTACCGCAAGCGGTTTCACAAGAAATGTGAAACAGAGCTGACGATCATGACGCCGCGCCGCGAACAGCTGACCGGCGACGAGGCCCACGAGCGTGTCCGGGCGATCCTGGCCGAGACGGTGGACAACGACCTGTGGCACGCCCAGCGGATCATGCAGGCCACCTCGACCGCCGCCGTGGACCTGTCGGGGTGCGACGCGCTGTCGCGCGCGCTCGACGTCGCGGCCTCGAACTCTCAGGCCCCGACGGCGCTGTCCGGCACCGAACCGCTGCTGATCGAGCGGATCGACGCGGAGTACGCGCGCTATTTCACGCCGACCGGGCGCCCCACCGGGGAGTGGGCCGCCGCCATCTCCCGCCTGGCCGCCGCGGAAGCCAAGGTCGCCGAATGCCAGGCGGCGGTCGCCGAGGTGGACGACCGGGTGCAGCGCCACGCCGCCCTCACCGAGCAGGTGGCCGAGCTGTCCCAACGGCGCATCGACGCCGCGCCCCGCCTGTCCGCCGCGCGCGCCGCCGCCGACCGGATCGCCGAGCTCACCAACCAGGCGCGCGAGGCCAAGCTGGTCGCCGACGCCGCGGCGGCCACCAGCGCCGCCGCGGCCGCCGCCCACGCCGGCCGCGGGCGGCTACTGAGCGAAATCCAGACGCGCACAGCCGCCGTCGCCGACGCCGAGGCCGAAGTGCAGCAGGCAGCCGAGGAGCTCACCGCCGCGCGCGACGACGCCGAGGCCGCCACGACCGCCGTCGAAGAAGCCGCCGAGGCCCTCGCGGGCGCGCAACGCCGCGCCGAATCGGCCCGCCGGACCGTCGACCGGCTGGCCGACCGCGAGGAGGCCGCCCGGTTGGGCGCCCGGCTGGCCAAGATCGCGACCGTCCAGCGCGACCGCGACCGCGTCGTCGCGCAACTGGCAGAGCCCCCCCTCGCCGCCGTCACCGAGGAGGTGCTGCGGCGAATCGAAGATGCCGCGGCCGCCGTCGACCGCATCGGCGGCCAGTTGGCGTTGACGTCCGCGGGACTGGAAGTCACCGCGGCCGCCGACATCGAGCTCACCGCCGGCGACCAACGGGTGTCGCTGTCGGCGGGCCAGAGCTGGTCCATCACCGCGACCGGCGCCACCACCGTCGAGGTCCAGGGCGTGCTCACCGCGCGGGTCACCCCGGGCGCCACCACGCTGGACGTCCAGGCCAAATACGCCGCGGCACAGGCGGATCTGGCCGCGGCGCTCAAGGCCGCCGAAGTCGACGATCTCGCGGCCGCCCGCGCCGCCGACCGGCGCCGCCGCGAGCTGCAGGGCAGCCGCGACCAGTTGGCGGCCACCCTGGCCGGCCTGTGCGGCGACGAACAGGTCGACGAACTGCGGGAGCGGCTGGCCCGGCTGCGCGACGGGCAACCGACCGACCCCGAAACCGATAGCACCGCCGCCCGCGCCGAACTGGACGCCGCGGAGGCCGCCCGCGCCGCCGCGGCCGCCGCATGCGAGGAGCGCCGCCGGGCCGCGGCGGCGGCCAACGCCAAAGTGAGCGAGATCGCCACCCGCGCAAAGGTTTCCTTGAACAACCTGGAAACCCAGCGCGCCGAGCTGGACACCGCCGCCGGCCGGCTCGACCAGGAGCGGGCGTCGGTCACCGACGAGGACCTCGCCGCGTCCGCCGCCGCCGCGCTGAAGGCGGCGCAAGACGCCGAGCGACGCCTCGGAGAGCTAAACGAGGAGCTGGCCGCCGCCGAGCCCGACGCGGTAGCCGCCGAACTAGCCGCCGCCACAACGGAAACGGCGGCACTGAGCGATCGGTACGAAGCCGCCGCCGCGGCCTTGCGCCAGGTCGGCATCGAACTCTCAGTGATCGGTGGCGAGGGCCGCCAAGGCAAGCTCGACGCCGCGCAGACCGAGTGCGAGCACGCCGCCAGCGAACACGCCCGGGTGGGCCGCCGGGCGCGGGCCGCGCACCTGTTGCGCTCGGTGATGACGCGCCACCGCGACACCACCCGGGCGCGCTACGTCGAGCCGTACCGCGCCGAACTGCAGCGGCTGGGCCGCCCGGTGTTCGGGCCCTCCTTCGAGGTCGACATCGACAGCGACCTATGCATCCGCAGCCGCACTCTCGACGGCGTCACGGTGCCATACGAATCGCTGTCGGGAGGCGCCAAGGAGCAACTCGGCATCCTGGCGCGGCTGGCCGGCGCCGCCCTGGTATCCAAGGAGGACACCGTTCCCGTCGTGGTCGACGACGCGCTGGGGTTCACCGACCCGGACCGGCTGGCCAAGATGGGCGAGGTGTTCGATGCCGTTGGCGCCCAGGGACAGGTCATCGTGCTGACCTGCAGCCCCGACCGGTACGACGGCGTCAAGGGCGCGCACCGCATCGACCTCAGCGCCTGAACCAAGTGGCGCTTTGCCGTGCGCCGACGCGGGTATATCTGGCAGACGGTCTTCTCGACAGAATGGGACCATGACGGGGCAGCACCGATGACGATGACTGCGAAACGGCGCCGTCAGCAGGAAAGGCTGGCGGCGCTGCCCGGCGTGCGGCCGGTTCGTCGGCCGATTTCGCCCGAGAGCCCCGACGAGTTCGACCTCTACTACGTGCGCACCGGCCGCAAGTCCGCCCACCCGCTGGTGATCATCCCGGGCGGGCCCGGATTGGCGTCGGTGCAGATGTACCGGGGGTTGCGGCGCCGCGCCGCCGCTTCCGGCCTGGACGTCGTCATGATCGAGCACCGCGGCGTGGGGATGTCGCGCCACGACGACGACGGCGCCGACCTGCCGCCCGAGGCGCTCACGGTGAACCAGGTCGTCGACGACGTCGCCGCGGTGCTCGACGACGCCAGCGTCGACAAGGCCGTCATCTACGGCAGCTCGTACGGCACCTACATCGCGGCCGGGGTCGGCGTGCGCCATCCCGCCCGGGTGCGGTCGATGGTCCTCGACTCGCCGCTGTTGTCGCGCCACGACATCGTGATCGTGCGGCGGGCGATCCGCCGGCTGCTGCTTCGGGGAGACAGCCCCGAGACTGCCCCGCTGGCGCCCAAGGTCCGCAAGCTGGTCGACGCCGGGGTGATGACGGCGGCGGCAACCCAGATCGTCGCCACCATCTACGGCCACGGCGGCGCCACGCTGCTGAATCGGCAACTCGACCTGTTGCTCGACGGCCGAAACATGTTGTGGTGGGCGATGTCTCGCTTCACGAACATGGGCAACCTGCCGTTCCGCTACGAGGAAGACCTGGTGAGCCGCATCGCGTTCCGCGAACTCGACTACGCCGCCGAACCCGACGGCCTGCCGCTCGACCCGGCCGTTGCCGAACGCGAAGCCCGCACGCAGACGGCGACTTTTGAAGACGAGCCGTACAACCTGCCGGACGAGATGCCGAATTTCGGTTGGCCTACCGCCGTGATCTCCGGCGGCCGAGATTTGATCACCCCGCCGGCGGTGGCTCAGCGCGTGGCATCGCTGCTGCCCAGGGTGGAGCTGTTGAAGATGCCGACGATGGCGCACAGCGCCCTGGACTTTCGGGAGCCCGCCGCCCTGGCCATCGCCGCAGCCGCATTCCGCGGCGAGTTCGAGGGCCTGGCCGCCCAGGCGCCGGCGCTCGACGCGCTCCCGCCGAGGCCCGAGCTGCGCCTGCTGTGGAAGGCGATCGAGTTGGCGGCCATCCTCGAAGGCGTCCTGCCGGCCCCGGGGCCGCTGCGGCGGCGGATCAAGTGCGCATGAAACCGATCGCGGTGTAGTTCAGGTCCGCGAGGCCCACGGCGCCGAAATTGGCCAGCGTGCTGCGCACCGCGGCGTCACCCGGGGATTGGGTCAGCGGCAGGCTGAACCCCTCGGCCCAGATCAACTTGTCGACCTCGTTGGCCAGCGCGCGGGCCTTCTGCGGATCGAGTTCCTCGAGCGTGCGCTCGATCGCGGCGTCGATCTCCGGGCTGCCGATCTTGCCGAAATTGCTTTCGCCGTCGGACTTGTAGATTTGGGTCAACCCTGACAGCGGGAACGCGTCGCCCTGCCAGCCGAACTGCGCCATGTCGAAATCCCCGACGTTGATGTAGTTGCTGAAAAACCCGTTGCCGGAGCGCGCGACGAGCTCGAGCTTCACCCCGATCTGCGCCAGGCTGTGCTGGGCGATCTGCGCGAACACCTTGCTGCCCTGGGCGTCGTAGAACAGGTCGCGGATCACCAGTTGGCGGCCGTCCTTCTCCCGGAACTGCCCGTTGAGCTTCCAGCCCAGCGCGTCGAGCTCCCGCCGCGCCGCGTCCGGGTCGTAGGGAAGGACCGCGCTGTTGTCCTGGTATCCCTCCTGACCCGCGACATAGATGTGGTTGCCCAGCGCCGCCGGGTTGCTGGTCAAGCCGTACTGGACGACCTTGGCGATGGTCTGGCGGTCGATGCCCTTGGCCACCGCGACCCGCAGCGCCCGGTCTTCCAGGATCGCCCCGCGGGCGCCGTTGAAGGTGAAGTGCGACCAGCTCGGCGCGGGCGCGCGCCGAATCGAGATGCCCTTGGTGCGCCGCGCGATGGTCAGCTGGTCCACGCTGCCGATCCCCGTGGCGTCGATCGTGTTGTTCTGCAGCGCCGGCAGCCGCGCCGCGTCGTCGAGCACCAGGTAGGTGATGCTGTCCAGCCGCGGCCGCGCGCCCCACCATTTAGGGTTGCGGGTCAACGTGATTCGCTGGGTGGTGCGGTCCACCGAGGAGATGACGAACGGTCCGGCCGACGGCCCGGGCCCGTTGAGCTGGCCGGTGTTGAACACCTCCGGGGTGGCGGTCATGCTGGCGGGCAACAACATCCCGTTTCCGGCGAACATCCCGCGCCACTCGGCGTACGGCTTGGCGAAGGTCATGACGGCCTGCCGGTCGTCGACCCCGCGGGTCACCGAGGCGACGCGGTCGGCGCCGCCGGGCCCGGCGATCGCGAAGTTCTTGTCGACGCCGCTCAGGGCGTGGATCTGGCTGGCGATGTCGCGCCAGGTGATCGGCGTCCCATCGGACCACACCGCCTTGGGGTTGATCGTGTAGGTGACGACCTGAGGATTGGTTCCGGTGAGTTCGACGCTGGTGAAGAAGTCGGTGTCGACGGTCGTCGAGCCGTCCGGCCCGATGGTGAACGCCCGCGGCATCGTCGCCTTCATCATCGACGCGACCTCGGCCGAATTGCCGTCGATGTGCAGGATGTTGAAGTTGGGCGGCAAATCGCTGAGCGCCAGCCGCAGGTTGCCGCCGTCCTGCAGCGTGGCCGGATCCTGCGGGTTGACGTCGCTGGTGGTGCCGATCGACGCGTTGTTGCCGGCCGGCGCCGACAGGTCGATGGCAGGCGAGCACCCGGCCAGCGTCAGCGCTGCGACCAACACGCTCAACGCCTTTCGAGCCTGCGTCCAGCGCCTCCGTTCGCCCCGAAATGACGCTCTGAGCGCAGGCTCGGCGCCCCGAACGCACCGCCGGCTAGACATATTTCCCCGGATCCGGTTGTGGCACCGCGCTTAGCAGCCGGCGCGTGTACTCGTGCTGGGGATTGGCGAACACCTGCTCGCTGTCGCCCTGCTCGACGATGGTGCCGGCATGCATCACGGCCACCTGGTGGGCGAGGTGTTTGACCACCGAGAGGTCGTGGGAGACAAACAGATACGAAAGCCCGAACTGGTCCTGCAGGTCGAGCAGCAGGTTGATGATCCCGGCCTGGATCGAGACGTCGAGCGCCGACACCGGCTCGTCGAGGGCCAGGATCTTGGGTTGGAGCGCCAGCGCCCGTGCGATGCCGATGCGCTGCTTCTGCCCGCCGGAGAACTCGGCGGGGTAGCGGGCCGCGTCGGCGCGGCGCAGACCCACGATCTCGAGCAGCTCGGCGACGCGCGCGTTGGTCTCGTTTTTGCCGAACCCATTGGCCCACAGCGGCTCGGCGAGCAACTCGAAGACGGGCAGCCGCGGGTCCAGCGACGCGACCGGGTCTTGGAAGACGACCTGGATGTCGCGGCGCAGCGATCGTCGGCTCGCCGGGCTCAGCGTCGCGACGTCGGTGCCCAGCACCTCGATCGACCCGGCTTGCGGCGCAACGAGTTCCAGGATCTCGTGCAGGGTGGTCGACTTGCCCGAGCCGGACTCGCCGACGATGCCCAAGGTGCGACCCTGCCGCAACTCGAAGCTGATGCCGTCGACGGCGCGTACCTCGCCGACGGTGCGGCGCAACACGACACCCTTGGTCAGTGGGTACGTCTTGACCAGGTCGCGCACCCGCACCACCACCGACGAGTCGCCCTCGACCGCGGCGCGGGTTTCCGTGTCGATGCCGTAGATGTCGGCGGCGCTGCGATCGCCGACCTGGTCGGTGCGGATGCAGGCCGCCCGGTGGTCCACGCCGACCTCGACCAATTGCGGTTCCGCGGACCGACATTCGTCGATCGCCAGCGGGCACCGCGGCGCGAAGGGGCACCCCGGCTCCAGGGCTGCCAGCGACGGCGGCGCGCCGGGGATCGGCACCAGGCGGGTCCCCTGCGCGGCGTCCAGCCGGGGGACCGAACCCAACAGGCCGACGGTGTACGGCATCTGGCGCGCTCGGTAAAGGTCGGCCACGCCGGCGAATTCGACGATTCGGCCCGCATACATCACCAGCGCCCGGTCGGCGAACTCGGCAACCACCCCGAGGTCGTGGGTGATGATCAGCACCCCGGCGCCGGTGACGTCGCGCGCGGTCTTGAGCACCTCCAGGATCTGCGCCTGGACCGTGACGTCCAACGCGGTGGTGGGCTCGTCGCAGATCAACAGGTCGGGATCGTTGGCGATCGCGATCGCGATGACCACCCGCTGCCGCTCCCCGCCGGACAGCTCGTGTGGAAACGCCCGCGCCCGCCGCTCCGGCTGTGAGATGCCCACCAGCTCAAGCAGTTCCACGGCGCGCCGGCGGGCGGCCTTTTTGCCGACCCGCGGTTGGTGGACCTCGATCGCTTCGGCGATCTGGTCGCCGACGGTGTAGACCGGCGTCAGCGCCGACATCGGGTCCTGGAACACCATGCCGACCGCCTTGCCGCGGAACCGCGACAGCGCGTCGTCGTCGAGGCCCAACAGCTCGGTGTCGTGCAACCGGACGGAGCCGCGCACGCGCGCGTACTCGGGCAACAGCCCGACCACCGCCATCGCCGAGACGGACTTGCCCGATCCCGACTCGCCGACCATCGCCACGACTTCCCCGGACTGGATGTGGTAGCTGATGCCGCGCACCGCCGTCACCGGTCGGCCGTCGGCGGGAAAGTCGACCTGCAGATCGGTCACCTCCAGCAGCGGGCTCATCGGGCGCCGCCCTGCAGGCCCCCGCTGCCGGGGTCGAGCGCGTCGCGCAGGCCGTCGCCGGTGAGGTTGGCGCACACCAGGATCAAGACCAGAACGCCGGCCGGAAACAGGAACACCCAGGGGAACGTGGTCGCGGATTGGGTGCCGTTGGCGATCAGGGTGCCCAGCGACACGTCGGGCGGCTGGATGCCGAAACCCAAAAAGCTCAAGCCGGTTTCGGCCAGGATAGCCGCGGCGACGTTGAGCGCGGCGTCGATGATCAGGATCGACGCCACATTGGGCACCACGTGTCTCAGGATGATCCGGCGGCTGGGCACCCCCATATACCGTGCCGCGCGGATGAATTCGCGTTCACGTAGGCTCATGGTCATCCCGCGCACCATGCGGGAGCTGATCATCCAGCCGAAGCAGGCCAGCAGCAGCACCAGCAGCAGGATGCTCGACGACTTCTTCACCCGCGGTGTGACGATGGCGATCAGGATGAAGCTGGGCACCACCAGCAGCAGGTCGACCACCCACATCAGCGCGCGGTCGCGCCACCCCCCGAAGTAGCCCGCGACGGACCCGACCGTGGCGGCGATGCCGGTGGAAATGAACGCCACGCAGACGCCGATCAGCATCGATTTCTGCATCCCGCGCAGGATCTGCGCCAGCAGGTCCTGGCCGAGCGCGTTGGTGCCCAGCCAGTGCCGCGAGTTCGGCGGCTGCAGCAGCGCGTTGAAGTCGAGGTCGTCGTAGGAGTAGGGCAGCAGCCCCGGCAGCGCGTAGCAGCCGACGAACAGCAACACCAGCAGCGCCAGCGACGCCACCGCGAGCCGGTTGCGCGCGAACCGGCACAGCACCAGCGTCCGCCGGGAAGCGAACCCCTCGGGAGCGGAAATGCTTTGCGCCACAACGGTTTGCGAGGTTGACGTCATGACACCCGGACCCTCGGATCGAGCGCGGCGTAGATGACGTCGGAGAGCAGGCCTGCCAGCAACACCACCGTCCCGGAGAAGAGCGTGATCGCGGCGATGATGTTGGTGTCCTGCGTCGAAATGCCCTGCACCAGCCACTCGCCCATGCCGTGCCAGCCGAAGATCTTCTCGACGAACACCGCCCCGATGACCAGCCCGGCCACCCCGTAGGCGAACAGCGTGGCCAGCGGGATGAGCGCCGTGCGCAGCCCGTGCTTGAGCAGGGCGCGCCGGCGGGTGAGGCCCTTGGCGCGGGCGGTGCGAATGAAGTCCTGGCCGAGCACGTCGAGCATCGCGTTGCGCTGATAGCGGCTGTATCCCGCGGCGCCGGCCAGCGCCAGCGTCAGCGACGGCAAAATCAAGTGCCGCAACCGGTCGAGCAGCTGCGACCAAAAGCCGCCGCCCACACCGGGTGACGTCTCGCCGGTGTAGTCGAAGAGCTGCACGCCGAGGGCCCAGTTGACCCGGAGGGCGCCGAGGATCAGCAGGTTGGCGATGACGAACGTAGGGGTGCTCAGCGTCAGCAGCGCGAGCATGGTGACGACCCGGTCACTGAGCCGGTACTGCCGGATGGCGCCCCATGCCCCGGCCACGACGCCCAGCACGGTGCCCACCACGGAACCGATGACCAGCAGCCGCAGGCTCACCCCGACGCGCCGCCACAGCGTCGTGGCGACGGGCTGGCCGGTGATCGTGGTGCCGAAATCGCCGCGCACCACGTGCGAGGCCCAGTGGGTGTAGCGGATCGGGATCGGCTCGTCCAAACCCAGCGCGTGGGCCTTGGCGTCGATGACGGCCTGCGGCGGGCGGGGGTTGCGCTGCATCAGGCTGTCCAGCGGCGAGAACGCCACGGAGGTCAGGCAGTAGGTCAGAAACGACGCCAGCGCCAGCAGCACGACATAGTTCAGCAACCGGCGCGCCAGGAACCGAATCATGCCCGACCGAGCCGCCCGCGCCGCATTGGGACAGGTTATCGACCCGCCGTTCGGTCGGCAGGGTCCCGGTCGGTCGACATACCCCACCCCGCCATCGCTCGTGTGGTCGATGGGGTCGGACGCCGAAGATTACCCGTGATTTTTACCCGTGAACTCGGCGGGGCCGATGATTAAGATTCACCGCGGCACCGACCAAGGCAGGAGGCTCCCTAATGCGTTTGTCAAGCCGCGTTGGTGCTGCCGGCCGGGTTGTAGGGCTGTCGGGTGCGCAACATGGCGTG
>NZ_LQPJ01000094.1 GCF_002101785.1 Mycobacterium palustre | reverse complement strand
CAGAAAATCCCAACGCACCGCGAAGGGGGGGCCAAAACTAGCCGTCACACTGGGGCCACTTCAAGTTGACATTGCCAGGCATGTCCGGCAGTTGTTCGATCATCAGGTTCTCCTTTTTCGCTCCCGCCCTGTCATTCCGACGCTTTGTGGGGCATCTCCGGTGCGGACGGGATAGCGGTCGCGGCGCGCGGTGGCATCGCAGCCACCAGCGGCGTGTCGACACCGAGCCGGCCTACGTTGGCCGCGCCACCAGGGGATCCCAGCGGGCCGTCCCGGCCGGGGAGCGGCCGATCGAAAAAGGCAGCGTTGTCTTCGAGGTGCTCTAACTGGTCATCGGGCAGATCGCCCTCCCAGTAAATCGCTTCGACGCGGCAAGCCGGCTTGCAAGCGCCGCAGTCCACGCACTCGTTGGGATTGATATACATCGCTCGGGCGCCCTCATAGATGCAGTCGACGGGGCACTCCTGAAGACAGGACTTGTCCATCACGTCTACACAGGCGGCGCCGATCACATAGGTCATAAGCTTTGAAGCTAGCCCACCGGTGGCGGGGTTGCTCTTGCCGAATGGCCTCAACTGTGATGACCAAAGACCCTTGTGTGCAATGCCGTACGGCTATCTGGCGCGAACGACAACGACCGGAACTCGTGCCGCCTGCGCCACGGCAGAGCTGACCGAGCCGAGAAGCATGCCGGGAAAGCCCCCGCGGCCGTGGCTTCCCAACACCACCAGCTGAGCGCGTTCGGACTCCTTGAGGAGCCACTGGGAGGGCTTGTCGCAGAAGAGCAATCGCTGGACGTGCACGTCCGGATACTGTTCTTGCCAGCCGGCGAGGCGCTCGGCGAGGATTTCCCGCCCTTCGCGCTCGCGGTCACGCCAGTCCATGCCGAGCACCGGAAATACCCCCACGTCGCTCCACACGTGTAGCGCCAGCAGTTGGACTTTACGGCGCGAGGCTTCATCGAAAGCCAGGGCGGTCGCCGCTTCAGACGCCGGCGATCCGTCGATGCCCAGCAGCACAGGCGCGTCGGGATCGGGAGTTGCGCCTTCTTCGGAGTGGACAACCGCGACCGGACAGTGGGCGTGGTGAAGCAGTCCCGTCGTGACGGAGCCCAGCAGCAGGCGGGCCAGCGCGCCCAGGCCCTGGCTGCCGACGACGATCATCCGGGCATCCTTGGAGGCATCGATCAGCGCCCGCATGACGACGGAATAAACGATCTCCGTGTGTATTTCGGGCGGCTCTGAGTCACCAAGGCTGGCGCTCAGCGTCTTGCGCGCCCGGTCGATGACATGCTGCGCATCGTCTAGCTGCCACTCGGGCATGTCCGCGTACAGTTCACCCGCCGGCCACCCGGCAATCACGGGCGCAACAGCGTGCATCAGCGTGATGGGCAGCCGACGCATGGCGGCCTCTCGGGTGCCCCAGGCGACGGCGGCGTCGGACGCGGCCGATCCGTCGACGCAGACTAATATTCCGAATTTAGCTGTAGTTTCTGGCATTTCGTCTCCCTCGTTATGACCTCTGCCGCGGACGTCGGCGTCTTGTCATCGAAATCGGGCAAATCGATCTCCAGATGACGAACCGTTCCGTATTCGGCGGGCTTTCGACGCCAGCCGAGATCGGATAGGACCATGAACATGAGATGGTTCTGGCCCAGGACGTCGGCGACAAACCGTCGAATCCCGCGAGCGCGTGCGATTCGGGCGAGATGTTTAAGCAGGGCCGTTCCCACGCCCAGCGAGTGGTCTTCGTGGGCGACCGTAACCGCGATTTCGGCGGCTTCGGGGTCGTCGCTGCGGACGATGTAGTTCGCAATGCCGATCAGCCGGTCGGCGTCGAATGCGCCGATAGCGTACTGGCCCTGTGAAGGCTCGGTCATCGTCTCGACGAGCTTGTCGAGATCGACTGGATTCAGCGTGAAAAAGCGGAAGTATCGATCGTGGTCGGTGAGGTGCTGATGGAGTGCCAGCGCGGCCGCGGTGTCGTCACCGGTGAGGCGGCGTAGCGCAACGACTCGTCCGTCGAGCAGTTCAGCGCTAGCCGCGGATTGCACCGGTTGATGGCTCATCATCCCTCCTCACCTGCACATGACGGTATGCCCGGCCCGCGCAGGTTGGGCAGGGCCGTTGGACTCTCACCCCGGCGCCATTGGTCCCCGTGCGGCCGAGCCTCAGGCCTGCGATCGGCCGGCGTCACGACAAGCCCCGCAACAGGTTCCGGGCGTTAGTGATCCGTCAGCGGAGCGGTCCATTGAACGCGAGTACCGCCCTCGGGTGGACGGGAGATCTCGCACCGGCCGCCAACCTGTTCGGCGCGATACAACATATTGGCAAGGCCGCTGCGGCGCGGATTGTCGGCGGGCATCCCGCATCCGTTGTCGATGATGTCGAGAGTCAGCATGTCGGCGACACTGACCGCGACGGTCAGGCGCGAGGCACCGGAGTGGCGGACGGCGTTGCTGACAGCCTCCGCGGTGACCGCTTCGGCATGCTCGGCAAGTTCCCCGCCAATGGCGGTCGTCGGTCCGTGCATGCGGACGGTGGTGACGATGTCACGGTTCTCGGTTAGGTCGGTGACCACTCGTTGAATCCGATGCCGGAAGCCGCCGTCGTTCTCCGACGTGGATTTCAGCCGGAAGATGGTCGTGCGGATCTCTTCGATGATGGTTTGGAGATCGTCCAGTGTGCGGTTGAGTCGGTCGACAACCTCGGGTGAACGTGCCCGGGCGACGGTGCCCTGGAGATCCATGCCCGCGGCGAACAACCGTTGGATGACGTGATCGTGCAAGTCGTGCGCGATGCGCTCGCGCTCGGCCACAATGGTGAGGCGGCGCGCATGCTCACGACCGGACGCGAGCATGAGGGCTATCGCGGCGTGGGTCGCGAAATCGCTTACCAACTCCAGGTAACGGTCGTCGAACGGTGGCTGGCCCGCGCCCCGCGCGACGGCGATCACGCCGACGACTTCGTCGTCGGTCCGCAGCGGCATCACAATCGCGGAGCGCTGCCCGACATCGGTGAATGCCTGAATCGGGTAGTTCAAGGCCTCGGTGATCAGCGGCTTGCCAGAGAGGAAAACACCACCGGTGGTGGAAGCGTCCACCGGAATCCGTTGGCCGATAACCTCGGAGGCATGCAGCCCCACCGCCGCGGATACGACAAGTGTCTCGATTTCATCGGCAGGGAGGTCTGCGTCGCCCGGAACGAGCACTATCGCCTGTTCGGCTTCGGTTAGCGCGCACGCGCGTTCCGCGATCAACTGCAAAGGGCTCAGGCTCGGTTCGACACTGGACAGCAACGCCGTTGTGATTTCCCGGCTAGCGTCCATCCACTTCACCGCTGCGCGCTCGCGCTCGAATATCTGCGCATTATCGATGGCGACCGCAGCCGCGAATGCCAATGCACGAGCGGCCACCTCGTCGGATTCGGAGAACAGCCGACCTGGCTCGTCGTGGGTCAGGTAGAGGTTGCCGAATATCTTCCCCCGGATGGTGATCGGCACACCAAGAAAAGCTTGCATCGTTGGATGGTGCTCGGGGAATCCGACCGCAGCAGGGTGCTGAGCCACATCGTCGAGACGCAAAGCTGGCGTATCGAAGAGCGACAGACTGAGGACCCCCTTGCCAACCGGCAGGGACCCAATTCGCCGCGCGGTGTCATCGTCGATTCCAGCGTGAAAAAACGAGATCAACATGCCGTCGGGATCACGTACAGCCAGGGCGCCGTAGGGGGCGGATGTTAGGTCCCTGGCCGCCCGGATTATCCGCCGCAGCGTTGCGTCGAGATCGAGATCTGAACCGATCTCGACGATCACCTGGAGCAAAAGTTCCATTTGATCGCGCGCTGCCAGCAACTCGTCGAGTTGCTCGTGCATCCTATTTACCAGGCCACGCTGGCCGAGCCCAGCAAAAGCCGACACGCTGTCATCGCCGGCCACCCGACCCGATACCTCCACGACACTTGAGCCCCGTACAACCTCCGCGTTACGCAACGCCACAACTAAAACGGGGCAACACGAAGGTGCTCGGCCAGCTTAGTCCGGTTTGGATCGAACCCCAAGAATTAAAGATCCGCCCGCGAAGACGGTCACCTAAGTCAGTTACCGGTGGCCGGCGGGGCGGACTGTTGGCCCAGCTTCGAGGCGAACACCGCTGCCTGGGTCCGCCGTTCCATGCCGAGTTTGGCCAGCAATCGCGATACGTAGTTCTTCACCGTTTTCTCGGCGAGAAACATCCGGGCGGCGATCTGCCTGTTGGTCAAGCCCTCGCTGAGGAGTTCCAGTAGCGTTCGCTCGCGCTCGGTCAATCCAGACAGTGGATCCTTGTGCTCCGCGGCCCCGCGAAGTTTTGCCATCAACGCCGCTGCCGCCCGATTGTCCAGCAGCGATTTACCGGCACCGACGTCCTTGATCGCTTGCGCCAGTTCCATCCCCCTGATGTCTTTGACGACGTAGCCGCTGGCGCCGGCCAGAATCGCCTCGAGCATTGCTTCATCGGAGGTGAAGGATGTCAACATCAGACACCGCAGCTCCGGGAGCTCGGACAGCAGGTCGCGGCACAATTCGATTCCGTTGCCGTCGGGAAGACGCACGTCAAGCACGGCGACGTCAGGCTTCAACGCGGGTATGCGCACCATCGCCTCGGACACCGAGCCGGCGTCACCAATGACCTCGAGGTCGGGATCCGACGCCAGCAAATCGGCGAGGCCACGACGAACGACTTCATGGTCGTCGACCAGGAAAACCTTAACCATCGCGAGTCCTTCCAGCTGAGCGTTCGAGGAAAGATCATCAAACCCTGACCCAATATCCCACGTTTTCACGTTCGCCGATTTCACAGATGTTGGCGGTTGACGATGAGCAGCGAGCAGTCGGCGTCGCGCAGTACGGCGCCGCCGACTGGTCCGACGAGTTCCCTGAGATGCTCGCGGTTGCCTGCGCCGACAATTACCAGCTGCACCGTTCGGCAGTTGTAAGCCAGAAACTCCATGAAAGTGGTGCCTAGGGCCACCGACTCGACGTGGAGATCCGGATAACGGCGTCTCCAACGGGCCAGCCGGCGGTCGAGGTCAGCGAGTGCCCGGCGATCCCCTTCGCCTTCTGCCGCCGTATCGTCCGACACGCTTCGCCGGCAGACGATCGCCTCGACGGTGGCGTCGCGCAGCCGGGCTTCTTCCATGGCGACGCCGAGCAACACGTCGTTGTCGGGAGCGGGAGCCTTGTCCACTTCGACAACGATCCTATGGACTGGCAGTCGTCGAGGCTGCTTGCGGGGCTCGCGAACGATGGCCACCGGGCACCGCGCCGAGAGAGCCAGGGCCGCGGCGGTAGAACCCACCCGGGACGGTTGAAAGTGGAGTAATCCGACCGAACCGACGCACACCATGGCCGCCGATGCCGACGCGCGGATCAACGACTCGATCGGGGGGCCCTGGACGATCTCCTGCTCGATTTTTACCGGCTGGCCTGTGGCCTCGATTGCCGTGAACGCGCGAACCGCGGTTTCTGCGGTGACGAGCTTGCGCTCCGCTTCCAGGGGGTCGCCCGACTCGATCGCAGAAAGCAGACGCAGGGGGACGTCACGGCTGACCGCCTCGTCAACCGCCCAGAGCGCGGCGCGCGTCGCGGCCTTTGAGCCGTCGATACCGACGACGATCGGCCGAGGTGCAGCTAACTCGTTCATAGCGAGCCTTTCGGACTCAATCACGGATGACAAGCACTGAGCAGTCGGGAAAGCCCATGATTGGATGGCAGTTGGGAGTGGCGAGCTCGGCGATCCGATCGGCGTCAGCCTTGCCTACAACGGCCAGTTCGATTGCGGTGCTGTGGTTTTCGGAGGACTTCACGCCGGTGCCTGCGGCGACGATTTGGACAGGTACATCCGGATAGCGTCGAACCCAGCTGTTCAGCCGCCGATCGATCTGCCGCACAGTGGCGTTGCGGCGCCGCGCTTCCTCCATGGCTTGGTGCACAACTTCGTCGTTGTCGGGCTCGTCGTTGAGCACGACGGCGATCACGCCCGGCTCTGCGGCCGTTCCGTCGGGATTGCTTCGGATGATTGCTACCGGGCAGTGTGCCCGCGACACCAACGCGGCCTCGACTGTGCCCAGCAACTTGTCGGCCGTCCATCCGCGCCGATCGGTGCCGACACAAACCAGGGCTGCGTCCTGCGATTCGTTGATCAAGACTTGCTCGGGGTCACCCGAGAGAACAACCGTTTCGACCTCGACCGTTCTTCCTGCCGCCCGGGCCGCGCTTTGCACGGCGACCTCCGCCTGGTGAAGCATCGCTTCGCCAGATTCGACCTGCCAGTCGGAGGTCTTTTCCGACGCGGATCGCGTCCCTGGGCGCCCGACGACACGGACAAGGCGAAGGGGAACTTGTCGGCGGATGGCCTCGTCGATTGCCCACTTGGCGGCGTTAACGGCTGCTTGCGAACCGTCGATACCTACGACCACCGACTTCGAGTGCAGCTGGTTCATGTGGGAAGTCCTGCCTCCTTGGCGAGCGGCCGACCATTCGGTTGGCCCAACCTCAGGCTATTGAGGCCGGGGGCTTGCACGCAGGGCCCTTAGACCTCACATCGCCTGCCGTTCGTCCCCAAGAGTGGCCTCGATGGGGATCGATGGCCGTCAAGCGTTGAACACAGGGCCCAAGTCGCAGGGCTCGGCGGCCAGCTCAAATAACCTTTCGACATGCGCGCGATCGCAGGTCGCGGTGCCGGGGGTCGTCAGCATGGCCGCACCCGCCGCGATGCCCAAACGCACGGACTTGGCGAGCGGCCATCCGCGACACAGGCCTACCGCAATCGCGGCAACCATCGCGTCGCCGGCTCCGACGCCGCTCCCCGCTGGCACCGAAATCGCCGAAAAGCGTTGGCCCGTATGCATAGTCACGAGCAGCGCGCCACGAGATCCCAACGACACCACCACGACCTGTGCGCGACCCCATTCGATGAGTCGATGTGCGGCGGCCACCTGCTCGGGTTCGGTGACCAGGGGCCGCCCGACGCATTCACGCAGTTCTCGTACGCTGGCTTTGAGCAGGTACACCCCGGATGAGACGTGTCGCAAGCCGCCGCCGGAGGTGTCCAAAATCAAACGGATACCCAGATCCCGGCACATGTCGGCGACGCGCTGATAGTAGTCGGGAGGCACGCCCGGCGGCAGGCTACCGCTTGCCACGACGATTTCGGCCGACTCTGCTGCCATCCGTAGTTGGTCCAGGCACAGCGACTGTTCGGCGGACGTCAGCCGTGGCCCGGGGAGGACGAAGCGGTACTGCTGGCCGGTACTCGTCTCGTTGACAGTGAGGCTCTCACGCGTCGACGCCGCGATCGCAACCTGTCGAAATGTCACTCCCGCATCGTCGAGAAGCGACATAACAAGACCACCGGTCGGCCCGCCGGCGGGAAACACCGCTTCCACCGACGCACCGAGCACGTGTCCGACCCGGGCAACGTTGATACCGCCGCCTCCGGGGTCGTAACGCGTTGACCCACAGCGCATTTTGTCGGTCGGTCGCACAACGTCAATGCTCGTTGTGATGTCGAGCGCTGGGTTCATGGTCAACGTCACGATCTGCGCTCGGCTGGGAGCCGGTGCGGCTGGCGCCTCCATATTCGTCGACTCCGCTCTTGGTTTCAGGCCGGTCGGGCGCGACCGGAACGGTACGGATTACGGCGGTGGCTGATCAGTGGCGTCGGTTCTCCCCACATCCCTTATCCCCGAACCCTATCCCCGAGCCCTATCCCCGCATTTCCAAGACATCACTCAATGGTCGTCGCGGCGTCGGCGGTGGAGTCAGCTCGCCCTTGGGCTCGTTGCCGACCCGGATCAAAACCTGCGGCACAAGCGCGGGAGCCGTTGTCAGATCGCGAATGATGTCCCGGCCGGCCTTCAGCTCGGTGATGTGCGTTACCGGACAAGTTGCCAGTCCGGCCATCGTGCACTCCAGCAAAATCGCCGAAAGCGCCTCGCCGCAATTAAGGGCATCGGCTCGCGTATCACCCGGTGTGGATAGCACGAGGATTTCCGCTTGGTCGTGGACGCCCGCAGAGCTCAGCTGGTGCGCGTCGGTGGGGAACCGACGGTTCACGTCGACCCGGCGGTCGTTCGCCTCTGACAGCAGCGCGCTCTGAGGTATCCCATCAACCTGTCTCGACGGCGCTGTCCACCAAAGCAATTCCTGGCAATACCGATCGTCGTAGCGGCGTAGCGCCTCGGTCAGACGAGACGCCTCGGCCAACCGCGGTCGCGCATCGTCGCCCAACACGTCAAGGGTGACGAATTCGTTTGCGAATGCGCTGCGAAGCACGGGTTCGAACGACGACCAGTGCTTCGGCGCCCGAAACGGCAGGCGGTTGGTCCGCCGACGCAGTATCGCGTCGGCGCGATCGCGCCGGGCCGGGGCCACGTAGCCCAGCGAAGCGAAGTCGATCGAGGCGAGGTGGTCGAGGTTGTTCGGGTTGGGAAACTGTTCGACGTTCGTATTCCAACCGACCGCCGCCATCGCGACCCGAAAGTGATCCAGTGCGGCGCCACAGCTGATGATCGCTTCGCGACCCGACGCGTCGGTCGACGTCACTGTTCGGTACGGGTCGACGAATAGGTCGACGCTCGCGCGGCCGGCAACCCAACGCCATGGCTGGCTGTTGTGGATCGAGGGAGCACGACACGCCAACTCGATTGCCGTCGTGATCACCTTGGTGTCCGCGATCATTTGGGTCATCATCCTCACCTGCTCCTGTATGGCTACGACCCTCGGGCATGTGCACGTCGGACGCCAGGGTCCTTGGTCCCCAGCGTCAGGTAATTGGACTCTGACGGGGCGCCCTGGTCCTCTCGTCGAACGTCCGTGTCGACGGGGACGTATGACCCTACTCGGCGACGCTGCCGTCTTCCTAGCGTCGAAACACAACCGCGAACGCGGCGAGAGGTTGACGCCATGCATCCGAAACCAGACACCCAGGTTTTCCAGAGGGCGGTACTGCTCGCATGCCGAGCTCCATCCATCCACAACAGCCAGCCATGGCGGTGGGTGGCCGAAGGCGGACGTCTGCGCTTGTATGTCGATCGTTACCGGGTGGTGCCGGGCGCTGACGATTCGGGTCGAGAGGCGATTATCAGTTGTGGCGCGGTGCTCGATCACCTTCGCGTCGCCATGCTGGCGGCAGGCTGGCGCGCACGAATCGTGCGGTTTCCCAACCCGAATGACCGCGACAATCTGGCATCGATCGAATTCAGTCCAGTCGATCACGTCACCGACGCGGACCGGTTGCGCGCTGCGGCGATCCTGCAGCGCAGAACCGATCGGCTTCCGCTGGAACGGCCCACCTACTGGGATGCCTTCGAACCCATCCTGCGCGGCACCGTCGAAGGCACCCCCGTCACGCTTGATGTGCTCCCCGACGACGTGCGACCACAGCTGGCTCGGGCCTCGCGGCGCGCCGAACAAGTTCGCCGCGACGATCTGTCGTATCACATCGAATTAGATTGGTGGACATCACCATTCGTGGCGGCCGAGGGCGTACCTCCGAGCGCGCTGGCGTCCGACAATGAATACCCCCGCGTCGACGTGGGACGCGAGTTTCCGGTCAGAGGCCACCAGGATCGGCGCCCAGAAGTCGAGGTCGACTGGTCGAAAATCCTTGTGTTGTCTACCCCGGAAGACACCCCAGCGGATGCGTTGAGGTGCGGCGAAGTGTTGTCGACGGTGTTACTGGAATGCACCGTGGCCGGGATCTCGACCTGCACCTTGACCCATCTGATCGAGGTCGACGAAAGCCGCGAAATCGTGCGTGGCCTGACCGCTCAGGAGGGTCGGCCACAGGCGCTGATCCGCGCCGGGATAGCGCCGCCGATAGAACATCTTCCCGCGCCCACACCGCGACGCCCGTTGGACGAAGTCTTGCAGGTCCGCTAGTCCTCGGCACTTACTACCGACGCTGTGTCGTCGCGGCCACCGCAACCGGCCAATCGCAAAAGACGGCACCTCGTGGTCGAACAACTTTTGTCCCTGCGAGGCGGGACTTTCGGCAGGCGCAACGTCGCCGCTTTCGTTAGTAGCCTCAGCGGTATGACGTACCAAATCGACGATGGAGTCACCATTTTGCCGCAGCACGAATGCTGGGATCTCCTGGCCGGCGTAACGCTGGGGCGGCTGGTCACCAGCGTCGACGGCCAGCCCAAAATCTTTCCCGTCAACTACGTCGTCCAGCACCGCACGGTGCTGTTTCGCACCGCGGCGGGCACCAAGCTGGTCAGCACCGCGATAAACAACCGCGTGCTGTTCGAGGCCGACGACCATAACGTCGCCGAAGGCTGGAGCGTGATCGTCGAGGGCAGGGCGCACTCGCTTCGCAGGGACGAGGAGATCGAGCAAGCCGAGCGTGCCCAGTTGCTGCCGTGGACGAAATCCGAGAAGACGCACTATGTCCGCGTGATTCCCGAGACCGTCACGGGCCGCCGGTTCCGATTCGGTCCGCCAGTGCTGGGGAGCACCGACCGCACTTGAGTGCGCGAGAGCCGCCGCATTGGCGCACCAACCGTTGGGCGGCTCGGTTCGCGACGAATGTCCCAACGGTACGGGACCTCAGTCCCTCCCATCGCGCCTCGGTCAAATGCTCAACTGGCGCTACGGGATGGAAATCTCAAACACAACGGAGGCATGAGGAAATGGGTACTTCAGAACAACAGCTCAGGACGCGTATGTTCGCCCGCGTGCTCGGCCCGTTCTTCTTCATCTTCGCCGCCACGACGCTGGCCCGCACATCGGATATGCGAACGCTGCTTTCGGACTTCGAGGCCAACGCCGCGTCGCCGTGGGTGACAGGCGGCTTTCTACTTCTAGCGTCCCTTGTCATCATCGCGCTCCATCAGTACTGGCGAGGTGCAGCGGCAATCACCGTGTCTGTCGCGGGCTGAGTTCTCGCGCTACGCGCCTTGTTTCTCATGGCCTTTCCGCATGCCTTCGTGGCCGCCGCCGACGCCGCGATCCGTGTCAGCGCCGTGTGGATGAGCGTCGACATTTTCATCGGGCTGGTCGGGCTGTATCTAAGCTACGTCGGGTGGAAGCCGGCGCCGACTCAACCAGTGGCGCAGCCGCAAACATCGACCCCGGATCTCCCGCGCGCCGCATGAGGTACACGCCGGGATGGTGTCAAACCGGCGCGTGATTGCCGTCCTCCCCGCGGGTGAATCCCGGAGGGAGGACGTGGCCCTGGCGCCGACGCCGGAATCCGCTCCGGCCGCACCCGATCCAGCAGCTGGCCACCATCTGAGCGTGCTGGCCTGCGACATGAACGGCGAACCGCTGAGCCATGGCCACGGGGTACCGCTGCGGCTGCGCAACGAATTGCGCCTGGATGCGGCAGCGAAGTGCTCAAGGTATCGAGTTGAAGGTGGGAAGGGCTTCCATATAACCAGGCCATGCGGTAGAGTTTACACAATCTATATTGTAAAAACTCGGGAGGTGCGAAAGCCCATGGTCGACAACGAACTTGACGTTCGGGGGCTGCGAAAGGCGGATAAGCACCCGATGATTTTCGCGGCCTACGGCGGCTTACCGGTCGGGGGCTCGTTCGTGCTGGTTAACGATCACGATCCCAAGCATCTGCACCAGGAGTTCGAGGCCGATTACGCCGGCAGCTATGGCTGGGACTACGTCGAGAAGGGGCCCGCGGTTTGGCGGATCCGGATCAGCAAGCACACCGCCACCCCGCTTCCCCGCGTCCTGGCCAACACCGCCGACATCGCTGCCGAACCGGACGTGGCCGGGGCGGTGTGGAAGCTGGAAGTCCGGGAGCGCGACCTGGACTCGAACGTCATCGCGCTGGCTCCCAACCGCGAAATCGGCATGCATACCGGGGCCGACGTCGACGTCTTGATCCACGTGTTGTCCGGCAGCGGGCGACTCACCACCGAGCAGGGCACGATCGATCTCGCCACCGGCGCCCTGCTGTGGTTGCCGAAACGTTCACAGCGACAGTTCACCGCTGGCCCGGCCGGGTTGCGCTACCTGACCGTGCACCAAAAGCGGGACATCCTGCCGCTGGTCCCCACCGTGCGGCAGGCCGTCTGATGGGCGGCACCGGGAAGACCGGTCAACCAGCAGCGATGCCGCACGCGAACCGCGGCGACGACGCCGTGCAGGGGCACTGGCTGCTGGCCCGGCTGGGCAAGCGGGTGCTGCGCCCGGGCGGTATCGGGCTCACCCGCACGCTGCTGGCCCGCGCCGAGGTGACCGGCGCCGACGTGCTGGAGTTGGCGCCGGGTTTGGGCCGCACCGCGACCGAAATCATTGCGCGCCATCCGCGCTCGTATCTGGGCGCCGAACAAGACCCCGACGCCGCTCGGTCGGTTCGCGAGCTCGTCAGCGGACAAGGCGGCGTCCGAGTCACCGATGCCGCCGATACCGGCCTGCCCGATGCCAGCAAAGACGTCGTCATCGGTGAGGCGATGATGACCATGCAGGGTGATGCGGCCAAGCATCACATCGTCGCCGAGGCGTCGCGGGTGCTGCGGCCGGGTGGACGCTACGCCATTCACGAACTCGCGTTGACGCCGGACACCGTTTCCGAGGAGATCAAGACCGACGTGCGGCAGTCGCTGGCCCGGGCGATCAAGGTCAACGCCCGTCCCCTGACGGTTGCCGAGTGGTCGCGACTGCTGTCCGACCACGGTCTGGTCGTCGAGCATGTCGCGACCGCGCCGATGGCACTGTTGCAGCCGCGACGCTTGATCGCCGACGAAGGCCTGCTGGGAGCGCTGCGGTTCGCCAAAAACCTCTTGACCCACCGCGACGCCCGCCGGCGAGTGCTCGAGATGCGCCGCACCTTCCGTCGACACCGCGAACGGCTCGTCGCCGTCGCGATCGTCGCCCGCAAAGGCCTATCGTGACCGCCGAAGCGCCCCCCTAGGGGCGATGACTCACAAGTTCAGCGTGCGACCAGGTCGTCGAGTTCTGGTGTGTCGGTGCCGGTGAGCCGGCGGTGCATGGCCCAGGCGATCCTGCCGGCTTGGGTTTTCGCGTGTTCGGCAACTGGCCCGCAATACATTTCGTCGACGGTGTGGTTCCACGTGGTCAGCCAGCGGACGAAGTGATCGCCGCTCAGCGGAGTTCGTTGGTGCACGTTCCGGTGAGCATGCAATGCGCTACCCCGATACAAACCGGCGCGGAACAAGACCGTCTCCCAGAAGTCGCACATCACCGGGATGTGCGAATCCAGACCCCTGACCCGCAATTCACTGAAGGGCTCGGCGAGGACACCGTCGACCAGCACCCGGCCATAGAACCGGCGCAACAGCGCCTCCACGTCGGCGCGGGTGGCCAGATCCGTGCGCTCTTGGGGTAGCACGTCAGCCATGTGCGATCACCCGCGCGATACATAACTCGGGCTCGACAAACGGCTCCAGCTCGGCATGCAAGCCCGACCGAGGTGATTTCTTCGCCCGGCCTCCCGCTGCCGCGCTAGTCAGCAAACCCTGCAGCAGTCCCCGGTGCAAGGCACACCCGACCTCCGGGTGGGCGCGGGCCAGATTTCGTACCGGGCAGGCGCGCAGACGAATGGTTCGTTGGCTTTCGGCCGTCGCCGTCGCGGCCGGGGTCAGCTCGGGATCGAACCCCATCTTTGCGAACGCCGCCGCGACCATCGCAGCTTCGTCGTCGAGGGTCTTCCCCGGCCGCACGCTGTCCGAAACAGCGACTCCCCCAACATCTTCGCGCGCTGACCCCGCCTCGATCCGCGTTGCCCATCGCCGCCCAGCGGCCTCGGCGCGTCGACGCCGCTTGTCGGCGGTGTCGCCCAGCTCCAGCGCCAGAATCTCGGCCAGGCCCTGATAGTCCAGCCGCTCCCGCACCGCGAGGTACCCGGTGCGGGGACGACCCCTACCGACCCGTGTGATCCGGGTACGCTCGATCGCTCCTTCGCCACACAACGCGTCGAGGTGAAAGCGCACCGTGGTGATGTGCAGTCCCATCCGCGCAGCGAGCTCGCCCGCATCGACCGCGCCTTCATGCTCGCGCACCAGCTCAAGGATCCGTTGACGCTGCCGGTGGCGGGGCCCGCGGGGCTGTCGCCGGGTTCCCCGGTCGGTTTGGTCGTCCACCGCGAGCATCCCCTCAGCACTTGGTTCCATCGTTATTTAGAGGATATTATTCATTAATAATAAGACTGGTGCAAGGGCCGAAGGAGCGGTGGCCATGTCAGCACTGATTGCGCGGGCCGTGCCAGAGGTCACGGTGGAAACCCAGGTCATCAAGGATGCGGTGCAGTTGGCGTGCCGGGCCCCGTCGCTGCACAACAGCCAACCGTGGCTGTGGGTGGCCGACGGCGCCCGACTGGACTTGTTTCTCGATCTCAGCCGAGTCCTACACACGGATCGATCGAGGCGGCAGGCACTTATCAGCTGCGGCGCGGCACTCGACCACCTGCGGGTGGCGATGGCGGCCGCGGGATGGACGGTCTGCCCGGGTGGTCAAAAGCGAGGAGTCGGCGCACTTTGACGTCGGGGTAGCGCTCTTTCCAGCCGGCCAGATACTCGGCCAGACTGCGCTCCGCTTCCTCCGTGCTCGGCATCGGTATCTGTGGAAACGTCGGCACGAACGTCTCGAACATGTGGACCAGGGTGCTGATCGAGTCGTATCTCTGAACGCGAGAATCAGGACGTAGGGCCGGCCGCGCGGACATACTGCGCGGCGCGCTGCGGCGCCACGCCCGCCATTCGCAGCAACACTTCCGCGCACGTCAGATCGGCCCGGTCGCCGAGTCGCCCGTCGACGATGCCGTGGATCACCTCGAAGGCCGCCGCCATGGACATCGTCAGCGTGGTCTCGAGGTCGTCGATGGCGAAAACGCCCTCGGCCACGCCGCGTTCCAGCAATGCGCCGGCCTGGGGGCGGATGATGCGCTCGAAGCGCGCTTCGGCTTGGCTGAGGTTCACCAATAGCCTTGCCAGACCGGGGTCTTCATAGGCGATCCGGACGATCGCCCGGGTCGAAGCGACGTGCGCCTCCGCTGGGTCGGCGAATGCGGGGGAGTCGGCGATCGAGTTCGCCAGGCCGACGAGCGTTTCCGCGATGACGGCTTCGACGATGTCGTCTTTGGTCTTGAAGTGGTTGTAGAAGGTGCCGAACGCCACGTCGGCGCGTTCGGTCACATCGCTCACCCGCAGGCCCTCGAGCCCCCGCTCGGCGATGATCTCGCGCGCGGCCCTGATCAGGTCTGCCCTCGTCTTGGCCTGCCTGCGCGCCGTGCGGGACGTGCCGCGCGCCGTTTCGGTCGTCACAAGACGAGTCTAGATCTGATTTGCTAATCATTCTTGAATGGCAGATCATTAATCGCTATGGTGAACCGGTGACCTTCGAGGGGCGGACCGCGATCGTCGGTGCGGGCATAGCCGGTCTGGGCGCGGCGCGGCGAATCCAGCAGTCGGGTGGCACACCCGTGGTGTTCGAGGCCGAGGACCGAGTTGGCGGACGCATCAAGACGATTCGCCGTGACGGCTTCGTGTTCGACGTGGGTGCCTTCATCTATCTCGGCAGCTACGCCGAGGCAACACACGAGATGCGCGATGTCGGGCTTGGTCCGCAGATGCACAAATTCGACGCATTCGGGGCGATGCCCCGCGGCGGAGAACTCAACTTCCTCGACCTGAGCAAGCCGCTGAGTCTGCTAAGGACCCGTTACGTGTCCGGTCGCGCCAAGCTGAAGCTCGCCAAGCTGCTGTTCTTCCTCGCCAGGCACTGGAAGGACCTCAACTACGCCGACGCGTCGGGCGTCGCGGCGATCGACACCGACACGGTCACCTCGTACAGCCGGCGCGAGCTCGGCGAGGAACTCCTGGATTACGTTGCCGCCGTGGTGGTCCGGGGCCCCTGGCTGTCGGACCCATCGTACGCGTCGGTCGGCCAGCTGCTATGGACGCTGAAGAACTTCTTCAAGCCCTACTTCTACGGCCTCGATGACGGCATGGACGCGCTGCCGCGGGCGATGGCGGCGCGGTTGAGCGACGTACGGCTGGCCACGCCCGTCACCAACGTCACCGACGCCGGCGACCGGGTCGAGGTGACGTTCGTCGAATCCGGCCGGGAGCGGACCGAGGAATTCGCCAACGCGGTCATCACCACCACGACCGGAGCCGCGCTGCGCATCTACCCACAGCTCTCCGGATTCGCGCGGGAATACTACGAAAACACCGATTACATCTGCAGCATCAATTGCCACATCGCGCTGTCGCAGCGGCCGTCGAATCCGGCGACTTACATCATGTGTTCGCCGCGCGAGCAGCCCGACCTGTGCGGCGTGATCGTCGATCACCTCAAGGCCGCCAACCGCTGCCCGGCCGGCAACGGCCTGCTGACGACGTTCTGTCGCCATGAGTGGTGCCTGGACAACCTGGACAGCCCCGACGACAAGGTCATCGACAGCGTCCTGGCTTTCATCGCGCCGTACTACGGCGACTTGAGTTCGCAGATCGTCGATTACGAGATCGGCCGCTGGCGTGACGTCGTGCCGATCATGCGTCAGGGGCGGTTCCGCGCGGTGGATCGCTTCATGCGCGAGACCGACCCAACGGCACGTGTTCAGCTCGCCGGCGACATCGGGCCGATTCCCGGCGTCAACGGGGCCTTGGTGTCCGGTCAAGCCGCCGGCGATCGGGTCGTTGACCAGCTGGCCGCGACCAGGAGCGTGGTGGTATGAGTGCCCTTCGCGTCAGCCAGGTCACACCGCGGCAGGCGCCCGCCGGCATGGACGAAGAGGCGTCACGCCCCTGGCGCCCCGTGCTCGCGTGGGCTGCCGCCGGTGCGGCGTTGCTGGTGTTCGAAACGGTGGTACTGGCGCGATGGGTGTTGGGTCCCAACTTCAAATCCACTCCGCCCGGTCCCGATCAGATTTCCGCGGGTCAACAGGTCCTCTTCATCGTGCTGCAGATCGCGGTGCCGCTCGCCGCCGTTGTCGCCCTGTACTTTTGGGTATTCCGTCCTTGGCGGCGCGAAGGACGCCTGACCACCGACGGCATGCTCACCTTGAGCGCCGGCATGGTCTTCTTCTGGGACATGTCGATGAACTACACGTCGGTGTCGCTGCTGTACAACTCGCACCTGGTCAACCGCGGGGCGTGGGCGAACGGATCGTGGCCGGGTTGGGTCAGCCCCAATGCGAATTACCTGCCGGAATCGCTGTTCATCACCATCCCCGGGTACGTCGCGTTGGTGTTCTCGCAAGTCGTCCTCGTGTTGTGGATCCTGCGCAAGATCAAAGCGCGCCGGCCACGCCTCGGCGTGGGCGCGAGCGTGGCGATCATTTTCTTCGGGCTGATCCTCATCGACACGATCATCGAAACCTTGCTGTTGCGCAGCGAAATATATGCCTATCCCGGGGGGATCCGAACCATCACGTTGTTCGCCGGCCACACCTACCAGGTGCCCCTGTCGGAGACCGTGCTGTTCGGGGGAGTCACGCTCGGCGCGATCGCGTGCCTCAGCCACTTCCGCGACGACCGGGGCCAAACGGTTGTCGAACGCGGCCTCGACAAGCTCCGCGTCGGCACGAAATCCAAGCAGCTGATCAAGTTTCTCGCGATCTTCGGCGCCGTGCACCTAGCCTTCCTGGTGCTCTACATGGTTCCGCAGCAATGGTTTGCGGTCCATTCCGGCCCGTTTCCCGCCGGATACAAGTCCTACATGGTCAACAACATGTGCGCCGCGGGCGGCGACGGAAGAACCTGCCCGGGCCCCGGCGTGCCCATGCCGAGGGGGCCATGGCGACCTTAGATCGCGGTCCTTCGGTCGATCGCCGAATCGCCCAACGCAACAGAGCGACCCTGTGGGTGGCTCACGGCGCGCTGTGGTTCGGGCTGATCTGCTATTGCTGGACGGCGTGGGTGGTCAGCGGCGACTTCAAGACCAACACGCTCGGACGCGGTCAGGAGCCCGGCTGGTACGTCGTTTTGATGCGCGGCTGGGAGGTCTTCGCGCTCGTCGTCACCGTTGTCATCCTGTGGGTCTTCGTGATTCGGCCCAAACTTCGGGATGGTCGCCTGTCCTTCGACGGATTGTTCGTGCTCGCATGCGGCTTGATGTTCTTCCAGGAGCCGTGGATCGACTGGACGAGTTACCAATTCCTCTACAGCACCACCTCGATCAACTTCGGCAGCTGGCTGGGCCACATCCCGGGGTGGAGCTCGCCGAACGCCGCGTTGATACCCGTGTCCATGTGGGCGGGCACGGCTTATTTTTGGCTGGTCGCGATCCCCGCGATGGCCGGCTCGCGATTCATGGGCTGGTTGACCCGGCGCACTCCGGGCATCAGCAAGCTGCGATTGATCGCATTGACATACCTGGTGTTTTGCGCGTTCGACCTCGTGCTGGAAGCCTTCATCACCCGAACCAATCTGTTCAGCTACGCCAGCGTCATCCCGCAGCTGAGCCTTTTCGCCGGAACCGATCACCAATTTCCGGTGTACGAAACGATCAGCTGGGCAGGCACATACGTGTTCCTATCCAGCGTCCATTTCTTCCGTGACGATCACGGCCGTTCGCTACCCGAACGCGGGATCGACGCCTTTCGGGTCGGCGGCGACCGGCTGAAGACCTTCCTGCGCTTCCTCGCGATCGTCGGCATGTGCCAGCTGTCGATCCTGCTGACCTACAACATTCCTTACCAGCTGTATGCGCTGCATTCGGACATGTCCAGCGTGTACCTGAAGCAACCGTGGCGGCTCGGCGGCGTGTGCGGCCCGAACACCGACTTCGATTGCCCGGGACCGGGCGTCCCCATCCCCAGGCGGGACAGCACGACCAACCGCGTCGATCAGAGCCATCCCAGCTCCGGCCCGAGGAGATAACGGCATGCTCACGCCCCAACCCCCGCTCGATATGGCCGTCGACAAGACCGCGGAATTCGGCATTACCGCGGCCCTGGCCGGCATCGTGGCCGTCGCCCTGGCCGTGTCGTTCATCGATTGGTATCGCACCGGTCGGCCACTCATGTTGTCTCTCATGCTTTCCGGGGGCGCCATCATGGTGTTCGAACCGATGGTCGACACCGTGGGCGGCTGCTGGTTCCCGTCGAATTCATGGACCGCGTTCAGCGCCTGGGGCCGACCTTTGCCGGTTTGGTTGTGCCTGGCGTACTTCTTCTACTTCGGCATCGCCACCTCCACGATCTGGACGGCCATGCGCAAAGGCCTGACACAGCGTCAGGTCTGGGTGGTGTTCTGCGCGGCGATGCTGGGGGACCTGGCCTTCGAAACCGTGCTGCTGACGATGAATCCCTATGTCTATTACGGGTATCAGCCTTTGCTGCTCGGTAGGTTTCCGCTGTGGTGGATGGCGGTCAATGCCGCCATCCCGCTCGTGCTCGCGGCGCTGATCTACCGCTTCGATTCCTACTTCCGCGGCCGGAAAACCCTCGCCGTCATCCCGTTGGCGCTGACCACCAGCGCGGCGGTGAACGCCGCGCTGGGTTGGCCGTCTTGGCTCGTCATCAACACCGACGTCGGCTGGCTGCTGACGCAGGTGGGCGGGCTGGCCACCTTCGTCGTGGCGTGCTACGTCGTCAAGCTGGTGGCCACCGTGGTGGCGAGTCCGGTCACCGGTCGCGAAGCATTGCCGCGCGCGACCCGGCAGGTGCCGACGTGAGCGTCACCGCCGCGACCGGGAGCACGGCGCGGGCCACGATCGCGGCAGACCGCGTGACCGTTCCCGCGAAATGGTGGGCGACGCTGGGCGCGGCGATCCTGGCGTTTCAGGCGTTCGTCTTGGTCCGCTGGCTCACCGGGCCGTACTTCAAGCACGTCGAGCCCGGGCCGACGCCGCTTCCCGGCTGGATGAAGGTCGCCCTCACGTTGTGCCAGATCGTGTTGCCGGTCGCCGGGATCTGTTGCCTGTACTGGTTTGTCGTGCGCCCCTGGCGACGCGAGCGGCGCGTCGGGCTGGAGGGGCTGATGGCGATCGCGTTCCTGACGCTGTCTTTCCACGACCCACTCAGCGCTTACGTCGGCCACTGGTACACCTACAACGCCTGGCAGGTGAACATGGGCTCGTGGCTGCAGAGCGTGCCCGGCGCGCTGTCACCGGGCACCCCGGATCACCAGGTCGCCTACCCGCTGCTCATCGTGCCCGGCGCTTACGTGGTCGTCTTCCTGCTGGTGACCGGCATGGGCGTGGCGATCATGCGCCGGGCGAAGGCGCGCTGGGCCACGATCCCGCGAATCGGGCTGGTGGCCATCTGCTTCGGGGTCATGGTGCCCTTCGACCTGGTTTTCGAGGGCATCGTCTTCATGCCCCTCGGCTCCTGGGAGTACCCCGGCGGACACGTCAAGATCTTCGCCGACACCTTCCACGCATATCCGCTGAACGAAGCGCTCACGACCGGCGCCATCTTCACGATGTTCGCCTGCATCAAGTACTTCACCAACGACCGCGGCCAATCGCTTGCCGAACGGGGCGCCGAACGGCTCGGGGGTGGACCCATGCGCGTCAACGCGGTCAGGGCGCTGGCCGTAATCGGACTGGTGACGCTCGCGATGACGCTGGGGTACACGATTCCGAACACGTGGTTCGGCGCCCACTCCACCGCCTGGAACAGGGACATCCAGACCCGCTCGTATCTGACCTACACGTGCGGCGAAGGTCCGGGCATCGCCTGCCCGGCCCCGGATATCCCGTTGCTGCGCAACGACAACCGCGACCGGGGCGCCAACGGCCGCGACTTCGGGCGAAACTACCCGCCGCAGTTCCGGTATAACCGCGGATAGCGGGGACCATTCAGGCCGAACGACAAGAGACCTCACGATGAGCGATCAGCGCATGCAGAAATGATGTCTCACGCTAGCCCGTACCGTGATGCGCTGACCACTGGGGCGGGACCGCAACCGCGCGCGGGAGACTTCGTCCTGCAACGCGATCGCTTTGAACAGCAAAACCGCCATCACGATCATCCATGCGAAGAACGTGACCACGGGTGCCCAGAACGCCAACAGGCCGTTCCGGCAAAAGGACCCGAACGGGTGAGAAAGGCGATAGCGCCGGCCTCGAACATCAGCGCCGTCCATGCGGTGTAGTACCCGAACCACCGTGGAAACAGGGGTATTCGCGGTGTTGGGTATGAGGGCGACCGCGATCGCCACCCACATGAAAATGTAGTACTGATCCGTCATGACGAACGTCAGCATCGCAAGCTCGCGCATGATCGCGGCGATCTCGGGGGTCCGCGTCGGGGTAAACGCCGCGACGCCCCAGTAATCGGGGGAAGCACCAACGGGATTGACATCAAAGTGCCACCGGCGAGCGCGAGGGCCGCACCGACAGCGAGGATGGTCGGCGTCGTGCGGTGCAGGGGTTGATCTTCACCGCGGTGTATTCGCGGCACATGTTCGTATGGCCGACGTATCGGCAGACGCTGAACGATGTGGTCACGGGGTTCGAAGCCGCGTGGGCATTCTTTGGCGGGGTGTTCGCCGTGGTGATTCCCGAAAGTATGAAGGCCATCGTCGAGCGCGCGGATGCGACCGATCCGAAGCTCAATGACGCGTTCGGCGAGTGTGCCCAGGCCCGAGGATTCGCGATAGACCCAACCCGCATCCGGAGCCCCAAAAGACAAATCCAGGGTGGAGCGGATGGTGCAGTATGTGCGCGACAACTTCTTTGTCGGAGAGGACTTCCGGGATCTCGGTGACTGCCGCGCTCGCGCCGAGGACTGGTGTGGGCAGGTGGCGGGAATGCGGCTGCACGGCACCACCCGGCGACGTCCCGCCGAAATGTTCGCCGCCGAGGAGGCGCCTCAACTCAAACCGGTGCCCGAGGAGGTGTTCGACATCCCGACCTGGACGCACCCCAAGGTGGCCCCGGATCGGCATCTGCAGGTCGTCAAGGCGCTCTACAGCGTTCCCGGTGAGCTGGTCGGGCGTCGGCTGGATGCCCGCGCCGATGCGCGCACGGTGAAACTCTACTGGCGCGGTGAGCTGATGAAGGTCCACCCAGTGATGGCGCCGGGACGTCGCCACACCGACCCCGCCGACCTACCGGCCGAGGTATCGGTCTATGCGGTGCAGGACCTGAACACGCTACTGGGGCCGACAGCAAGTTCGCCGCGAGGGCCCGAGTCGCCTTGCATGCGGTCGATACGTCACGGTGACGTTTTGTAGCGCCAATCCGGCTGTGCATCAGTATATTTCAGTCCTCTCTTGGATAATTCTATTGTCCATGGAATTGCCTCGGCTAACGGGTACGCGCTTCCGGTGGCCCAGGCCATTGCGCCCGGCGACGCGAGGGGTTGGTGCAAGTTCCTAGCGTGGGGATGCTGTTGAGATACCGAGCTCGGCTGCTGCTGAGAGCATCCGGGTGTCATAGGTGATGACCGCGCGTAATGAACTGCCGGCTCGCTGTGCGGCCGCGAGGTGGATGGCATCGAGGCTGCGCAGGTGCGATGGTCGCAGGGTGCCCGCGTCGTCGAGCAGCTGTCGCGTCAGCATCACGGTGTCCAGTCTCTCGAGTATGTCACGAGCGGCAGCGATGGCCCGGGCCCCGCTTGGTGCCACGGCGCGGATCAGCTCCGTGCGCGCCAGCGCCGCTGAGAACCAGCTGTCGTCAGCGTGCGCGCTCAGAAAATCCTTCAGAGCTTGCGATTCTTTTTCTTTGACAACGAGTTTGACCAACGCCGAGGTGTCTAAATAGATCCGCATGCGCTAGCGCTCGTCACGTCGAAGCCGCGCAAGGCTTTCAGAGGCACTCTGCCGATATGCCGCGGGCTTGAGGTCGTCGGCTTCCATTGGACGAGCCGCCCTGACAACTTCGCCAGCGTTGATAAGGTCCTCCCAAGGATCGCCAGTGATTGGCACCAGACGCGCGATGGGATGACCGCGGTCAGTGATCTCGATCGATTCCCCGGCAGCTACGTATTCGAGATACTTGCTTGCGTGTTGGCGCAGTTCGCGTACCCCTATCGTCTTCATGTGCTACATGGTAGCACATGAAGACGATAGGTAAACCGGCTAGGTAACCCTTTCGGTTCGTTCCGGTTGAGCCCGATCGCTTCACTGAGCGAATGTGACTTCCGTGAAAAAAGCCAAGGTCCTGGGCCCCCGAGCCGCGCGGGTGGTGGAGGCGCCGGTGGCGCTGTCCGGGCAGCGGCTGCGGGTGGTCGAGTACGTGCGCGCGCGCTCCCCCGTGCGGGTCGTGGATGCCGCCGCGGCTCTTGCCTTGAGTTCGTTGACGTCCTGGCTGCGTAACTTGACAGCAAAAGCTCTGGCTAGCTTGAACGTTCGCTGCATTTCGACGTGTCCGTTACAGACTTGGCGATCGCGCTAGCCTGTCCGCACAACACCGCTCGGGGTGTCGGTCTTGCCCCGCCGACGCCGCTGTGCACGGTCGCCACGATTGACCTCAATCACCGTGATCGTTTCTGCGTAGAGGTAGCGCGCCAGCGCGGCGCCATAAGATCCAGTGCACTCCACCCCGGCCCGACGCACCGACCCGGACCCGCGTGCCCACGCCAGCAGCTGACGATAACCCGCGGCAGTGGTCGGAAACGTGCAGGTCGCCAGCAGAACCCCCAAGGTGGTCAGCACCGCTGCAACGTGTACGTCCTTATGAAGTGTCGACCTCGAGGCTAGGCCCCAGACAACGCGGACCCGTTGCCGCCAACGCCGCGACACCGACTCTGGCGTCGTTGTGGTCAGCACCCTGACCTCATTCACATCCGATTCTGGGGCACTCCAATCAATTTAGCGGCGCACCACCAGCAGCGAGCATAAATCGGCGACCGATATGGCCGCGTCGGGAATGAATCGCGTCAAGGGGGCGAGTTGGCCACTGCCGATGACGGCCAACTGGATGGGTTCTGGGCTCTCGGCAATGAACTCGGCGACTCCGCCGGGTGCGCGCATCGTGTGAACCCGCACTTCGGGGAATCGGTGCCGCCATGACTTCAGGCGGTGGTCTAAGCGCTCACCGCTGGTGAGGGCTGCCCCGACACCCAGTGCCATCAGCGGGGCGTTGCGCAGCCCGGCTTCGAAGAAGCCAGTCTTAATGATCAGATCACTATCGGGCGAATTATCAACGCTAACAACAATCCACCCGCCGCCCGGTGTGGACCTTGTGTCGTCGGGACAGATGATGGCCACTGGGCAAAACGCCGCGTTGCCCAGGGCAGCGGCGGTTGATCCCAGTACGTGGCCGACGCGTGGGATGCCCAGTGAGCCCACACACACCAGTTCTGCCGCGCGTGATTCGCTGATCAAGCCTGCCCGTGGTCCCGCGGTGACAACGCTGGATTCGACTTTGACGGTCTTGCCGGTGGCGGCCACCGCCGCCGCGGCGGCGCGCAGCATCGGTTCGGCGTCCATGAGGTGCCGCCGAAAATCCTGGCCCGGCCCGGACGGCATGACCGTGGAATCGGCGGCATGGATTAGCCGCAATGGCACATCTCGGGCGATGGCCTCGTCGGCGGCCCACAGGGCCGCGGCGATGGCCGCATCTGAACCATCGATACCCACCACGACCGACGAAGGCACATGCGACGGGGCCACATCCATTCTCCGTGGATGCCGAGCTGGCCCATAACAGCCCTGATGTTCAGTCATGAGCGACGCCGGGGATGCGTGGGGTTGAAGGCGGTGACCGCAGCCGGCGCTTCGACGTGGGACTGCCCTGTGGATTGAGCAGGTTCACTCATCGCGACCTTCCTGCCGAGAGTTCCTCAGGATGGGTGAGGCTAGGGTAGCCAGCGGTGCCCGGCCCGTACAGGGTCGTTAGCCCTCTGCTAGGGGCCATAGGTCCCGATCCGGACCTCGCACAACCGCTTTGGTGATCGCCACCGTCGGCCTCGAAGCCCAACGGCCCCACGAGGCCGCGAGCCCACCCCGGCGATAATCACCGAATGCACTTCAAGTGGGTGAGCGAGCTTCCCACGGACACGTTCACTCTAGGCTTGCCGTGGTGGCCGCCGTTGCGGTTGTTGAACTTTAGGCTGCGGCTCATCGCTAGCGCTCAGCGACGCCAATAGCTGCCCCCTCACGCGAAGGGCTTGGTCATCCAGGACATGCGGTGGCCAATACATTCAGCTGGCGACCGCAGTCCTTGTCGTTGACGGCAGGCGGACCACTCGCCGGAAAATTTCATTGCTCGGCTTGTGTCGAACTCGACGCCGATTACCGATCTGATCCCGCCGAAGAGCTCTCTTTCCCTCCTCCGCAGCCTTGATGCACGCTGATGGAAGTCATGCGCCGGCCGCCTGAGCGTGATGACCATGTTGTGCCTGTCTCGGCCCACCGGCGAGCTGATGTATGTCCGAGGTGGATTCGATTCCGGCGCGGGCTCGCCAAACTGCGGCCATGATGGCCGGCACCGATCGCCGACTTGCGCTGACAAACCTGCGCATCCCCACCGTCATCTTGCACGGTCAGCAAGATCGGCTGATCCGCCCCGACGGTGGACGCGCTAACAGCCGCATTCGCTGACCACCTTGTCCGGCAGCGGCATCGACGCCGAGTAGGTGCGGTAGGCCAGGATGCCCATCACCAAAAAGCCGAAGATCATCACCAGGGCGACACCCTGAATCCAGCCTCGCCCAACCAACGGCTGCGAAGATGACTGATCGGAAAGTGACGAGTGTGCCGGCTGTGCTGCCATGACGACGACCTCTTTCGCGAGGGGGATGTATCGGCAGGTATGCGGAACGCGACGAAAACACAGTACTCGAATTCTTATCTATTGAGAACCAATCCGGCTGTTTAGAAGTGGAATATCCCTGCACGACAGCACCTTCCGCCACTGACGTCACCTCAGCCAAGGTGGCGGGTTTCGATGCGGCCGCCTTGATGGGTTTCAATCCCGGCCATTAGCCCGCCTGCCCGCGCGAACTCGGCTGATTGCGGCTGATTTCGGCCACCGCCAGGTCCACGACTTCGGGCACGGCCGCCGCGACCTGCGGGGTCAGGCCGATGCCGTGGCCGGTGTCGGCCACTTCGATGGCAAACAGGACAAACTCGTCGGGCACTCGTCCAAGCGCCTGACCAAGCGCATGGGTGCGGCCGATATCGACGCCGTGCGAACTCAGCCCGCCGGGCGCGGCAAGTGCCTCACCCAAGGTGCAGCGGCGAACGCGGCCCGGCCCTGACGGGGTCGCGACCGCGGCGTCGATCACCACGGCTAGCCTGGCACCAGACCACGCCTCAAGCAGACCCATAGGTTCCACGATGCCGGTCACCACCTCAACGCCCGGCAAGGCGAGGTCGTTCAGCGCGGCGGCGGCGGCGATACCCACGCCGTCGTCGCTGCGGTAGGTATTGCCGAGTCCGACAACGACGATCTCCCCGGTCATTCCCGATGCACCGTCAGCGTCAAGAAATGCGCGGAGCATGAGATGCACGGGTCGTAGCTGCGAATCAATCGCTCGCACATCGCGGTCAGCGCCGCATCGTCGAGAGCGAGATTGTCGGACACGAGACGGGCCAGGTCGGCTTCGATGGCCGCTTGGTTCTGAGAGGTCGGCGGGATGATCGTCGCCGCGGAAACCAGCCCGTCCTCGCCGATCCGGTATCGGTGATACAGCAGGCCGCGGGGCGCCTCGCTGACCCCATGTCCGACACCGGCTCGCGCCGGGACCTCGACGAAAGGCCGCGACGGACGCTGGTACTCGGCGATGATCCGCAGCGCCTCTTCGATCGCATAGACCACCTCGACCGCGCGGACGATGATGCTGCGGAAGGGATTTCGGCACTCGGACGCCAGGCCCGCGTTCGCGGCCGACTGCGCGGCGATCGGCGAGAGCGCGGACGAGTTCAGCGAAAACCGCGCCAGTGGCCCGGTCAGGTAGCGGCCGCCATCCAGTGTCGCATGCAAGGCGGTGGAGTACGGCACCTGCGACTCGGCGACGTGGCCGGGGAAATCGGCGACCGGAAACGACGAGCCCGCGCTGCGCGTGATCTCCCCATTTTCGATCGGGTACCTTCCGGACGCGGTAAGTGCTAACAACTCGTGGTCAAGCTCTAGGTCGGGGAACTCAAACCCGGACACCCACTCCACCGTTGCCAGCGCGCTGTCCAGGGCACGGCGCAGCTGTTCGGCCACCGGCTTGAAATCCATTCGGGTTGGCACAGAATAGAACCCGCCCAGCCGAACGTTGATGGGATGTATTGCCCGCCCACCAACGAACTCCATCAGCTGATTGCCGACCTTCTTCAGCGCCAGCCCCCGCTCGACCACCGCGGCATGGTCGCGCGCCATGCCTACGATGTCGGAATAGCCGAGAAAGTCTGGTGCGTGCAGCAGGTAAATGTGCAACACGTGACTATTGATCCATTCCCCGCAGTACAACAACCGCCGCAGCGCGGCGACGTCATCGTCGACCTCGACGCCACAGGCGTCCTCGATCGCGTTGCAGGCGCTGACCTGATAGGCGACCGGGCAGATTCCGCATACCCGCGCGGTCAGGTCGGGCGGCTCGGTATAAGCACGTCCGCGCAGGAAGGCTTCGAAAAACCTTGGGGGTTCGTAGATGTTGAGTTCGACGCTCTCTAGCGCCCCGTCCTTCAGCGTGACGTGCAGCGCGCCTTCGCCTTCCACCCGGGTCAGTGTGCCGACGCTCAGCGTGCGGGTGGACGGATTCACCGCTCGTTCCGTTCGGCGGCGAAGTTGGCGACGTTGAACGTCGAGAACACCCGGTCGACGGCCCCGTCGGACATCCCGTCGCGGCGCAGCAGCGGGATCAATGTCGCAGTTCGGGGTGCCGCCGACGGGCCGAAACAGCCGAAGCAGCCACGATGGTGGCGGGGACACAGCGCCCCACAACCCGCGTGGGTGACCGGGCCGAGGCACGGGATTCCTTCGGCGACAACGACACACGTCACACCGCGGAGTTTGCATTCAGTGCACACCGTCTTGGCCGGAAGCCGGGGTTTGCGCCCGATCAGCAGGGCCGCGAGGGTGTCGAGCAGCTGGCCGCGGTCGATCGGGCAGCCCTGCACCTGGTAATCAACCTTGACGTGCGCCGACGCCGGCGTGGAGGTCGCCAGTGTGTCGATGTACTCCGGCTTGGCATAGACGACGGAACTGAACTCCGCGACGTCAGCGAAATTGCGCAGCGCCTGCACTCCCCCGGCCGTCGCGCACGCGCCGATAGTGACCAACAGCTTTGACTGTTCCCGGATTTCACGGATGCGTTGCTCGTCGTGGCGGGTGGTGATAGATCCTTCGACCAGCGACACGTCGTAGGGGCCGCCGACCATCGCACTGGAGGCCTCGGCGAAGGTGGCGATCTGCACTTGGTCGGCGAGGGTGAGCAGCTCGTCCTCGCAGTCCAGCAGTGTCAGCTGACAACCATCGCAGGAGGCGAACTTCCACACGGCCAGCGTGGGTCGGCTCATCTAAAGCTCCTTCACCCGCAACAGCGGGCCCGCTATGTCGTAGCCGACGACAGGCCCATCTCGGCAAAGCAGTAGCGGTCCCAGCTGGCAATGACCACACCAACCGATTCCGCACTGCATGTTGCGTTCCAGTGAAACCCGAATGTCCTCGCCGGGTACGCCTTTCGCCATCAGGACCTCCGCGCCGAATCGCAGCATCGGCTCCGGCCCGCACAGGAATGCGGTGGTGCGATCGGCGTCCAACTCCAGTCGGCTCAGCGGCGCGGTGACCAACCCGACCTCGCCGCTCCAGCCTGGTGTCGGGGCGTCGACGATCAGATGCAATTCGATCTGCGGTTCTTCGGCCCACTTTTCCAGTTGCGCGGCGAACACGAAGTCGGCCCGCGAACGCGCACCCACGATGAGCGTCACCTTGCCGTAGCGCGACCGCTGCGCCAGCGCGCCGAGCACCGCCGGGCGCAACGGACACAAGCCCACGCCGCCGGCGACCATGACTAAATCCCGACCAGCGGCTTCGGCCAACCCCCACGTGGTGCCGAAAGGACCCCGC
Source organism: Mycobacterium palustre (assembly GCF_002101785.1). Lineage (GTDB taxonomy): Bacteria > Actinomycetota > Actinomycetes > Mycobacteriales > Mycobacteriaceae > Mycobacterium > Mycobacterium palustre. Next base: position 65,455 of record NZ_LQPJ01000094.1, on the reverse strand, counting down.
ACCCCGATGACAGCGCCGGGTTCGGCATCGTGCAGGGCTCGACTGACCGCGCCGACCGCGCGGATGGTGTGCGTGATCGAGCCGTCGGTCACCGTGGGATCGCCGCTGATCGAGATGGCCGCCTCGCCCACACCGAACGCGTAGAGCATCATGAACTCGCCCGGTTGCGGAGTCCGTAGTGCTTCGCCGATCGGAATCAGGGTCAGCGTCGCCGAATCTGGGCTCTCCACAACGCGGTTGCACACCCGATACGGGACCGGCGCCATCGCGGACGCCAGTGGAGCGGAGCTGATCGCCCCGTCAGGCATCGTCGGCCATCTTGTTCATCTCGGCGGTGATGTCGATCCCGGTCGGACACCAGGCGATGCATCGCCCGCAGCCAACGCAGCCTGACATGCCGAACTGGTCGTGCCAGGTGCCCAGTTTGTGGGTTAACCAATGGCGATAACGTGATGCGCCCGACTGCCGGACGCTGCCGCCGCCGTGGATGAAGGTGAAATCGAACTCGAAACACGACGCCCAGTGCCGCCAGCGTTCGGCGTGCTCACCGGTAAGGTCGCTGACATCTTCGGTGCTGGTGCAAAAGCACGTCGGGCACACCATGGTGCAGTTTCCGCAAGTCAGGCAGCGGCTGGCCACCTCGTCCCACTGCGGCGACTCGCGTGACTCGATCAGCAGGTTGCGCAGATTTACGTTCGGCATCTGGCGACCCATCCGATGCGACGCCGCCGCGACATCGCTGCGCGCGCAACGGATTTCCTCACTCGTGGCCGCCCGGTGCGGGATGGCCGAGAGCACCTCGGCGCCCTGTTGACTGCCGATGTCGACCAGGTACGACGGCACGCCAGCTTCGAGGCGCTCTGTTAGGGCGAGGTCGTAGCCCGGTCCGACCGCGGGGCCGGTGCCCATCGATGCGCAAAAGCACAACCCGCCGGGTTCGGTGCAGTTCGCCGCGACAACGAAGGCCAGTCGCCGCCGGCCGACAAAAGAGCTGTCAGGATACTCAGAACGGCCTAACACCCGGTCAAGGGTGGCGATTGCGGCCAGGTCGCACCCCCGCACCCCGAGGAATGCGTACCGCGGGGCCTCCTCGTCGGCTTGCGCATCGCTGGTCCCGTCCCGAGCACCGGCCCACAGTCGCTGCCGCGGCGGGTGCAAGAACTGTTTCCAGGACTGTGGCCCTGCCGAATGCCCGAACGCCGCGTCGTCGTCGCGCCGGCGCACCCGGTAGTGCCCCGGACCCACATCGACGCCCCAGCCGCGCGGCAGATCGTCCGCCGAGTCCAGTTCGGCCAGCACGATCGCGTTGTCTCGCAACGTCGGACCGACCACGCGGTAGCCACGCTCGATCAGCACCTCGACAAGGCGATGCAGCCCAGCCGTGTCGAGCAACGCGGCTTCGGGATTTTCACCGTGCCTGCTCATCGACACATCATCCGTCCGGTCGACGTGCTGCGCATAGAGGCGTTTGTCCTACGAGCCGAAATCCGACGACCATCAGTGCTGGTTTGTGCGGCCTCCGTCTTCTTCCAGGCATCTAAGCTGATGCTCCCAGTCAGCGTCGCGTGCTCGATCGAGCCGTAGAAGCACGCCAGACAGAACCGATGTGATCCCGACTCCCACACACAGCAGCATCGCGAGTGCAGCCCCGGACGCGTCGCACACGGCATGCCATGTCGGGGTTGGCGGCTCTACTTGATTGCCGTCCCCGTCCACCCAGATCTGGACGCGGTCACCGACGTTGACCGCAGCGGTGAGCTCAGCCGGGCCGGTGTGCAAGCCAGCCGCGACCGGCCACCTGACGTCTCCGACGGTCATGCTCGAGCCCTCGATCTGCTTGTCGATGACTGTTGCCGGGACGGTGTGTCGCTCATGCGCCTCCTGGGCGTACCGGCTCTCACTCGCGCTATAGACCGCAGCGGCCACCACACCCGCGGCGGGTATCGCAAGCAGCGACACCACGAGCGCGGCCAGCCTGACCAAGGCCTCGATGCGATCGGCCCGCCGAATCAACGGATTGCGACCAAAGATGTGGCCGATCCGCCAGCAGCGCGGGTCTAACGTGAACGTGTCCATCACAACTCCCTTGAGCCTCAACCATTCAAGGTTTCGCCCGACTATCGTCGGTCCTCGCGTCTTCGGCATCGAGAGTCGTTTGACCCTGCATGCCATGGCCGGGAGTCATCAAAATCGCGAGTCACGTTCCGCCGACTAGTTCGCGCCGTCGAAGTGGTGGAAGCGCGCCGCGCGCCGTCGGATGCGATGGTCGCGTCCGCGGGCGCGATGAGGCTGCCCGACGAGGCGTATCGGCTCGGCGTAGAACATGACCTTGGCCAGTTCCACAAGAACCAGATAACTGATCACGAAGGCGCCCAACACGGCATAGAACTGCCACGGCAGTGGCGTGAAGCCCAAGGTATGAGCCGGCGGTGAAATCGTGAGCACGACGCCGATCGCGACCACCGCGAAAGTGGTGATTGCCAGCGCCAGGCTGGGCCGACTACGCAAGAACGGAATCTTACGAGTGCGAATGGCGAAGATGATCAAAGTCTGGGTGGCAAGCGATTCCACGAACCAGCCGGTGCGGAACTCGATGGCGCCCGCGTGCAGCACTCCCAACATCAACCCGAATGTCAAGAAGTCGAACAGCGAGCTGATCGGGCCGAAGATCAGCATGAACCGGCGGATGAACGCGACATTCCAATGCGACGGTGCCTGTAACTGCTCCTCGTCGACCCGGTCGGTCGGAATTGCCAGCTGCGAGCTGTCGTAGAGCAGATTGTTCAACAGGATCTGGCTGGGAAGCATCGGCAGGAACGAAAGCAGCGCCGAGGCGGCGGCGGCGCTGAACATATTGCCGAAATTGCTCGATGTACCCATGAGCACGTACTTGATGGTGTTGGCGAAAATCCGCCGGCCTTCCGCCACCCCGGTGGCCAGCACACCGAGGTCTTTTTCCAAAAGGACCACGTCGGCGGCGTCCTTGGCGACATCGGTGGCACTGTCGACCGAGATTCCCACATCGGCCGAATGCAGGGCCAGTGCGTCGTTGACGCCGTCACCCAGGAAGCCGATAGATCGCCCGTGGCTTCGCAGCGAGACGATCAGCCGTGCCTTCTGCTCGGGGGAGATGCGAGCGAAAATGGTGTGGTTTGTCGCGGCATCGGCGAATGCGTCGTCGTCGAGCGCCTCGAGCTGGGCGCCGGTCACGGTGCCTTTCGACGCCAAACCGAGCTCAGCGCAGACCTTTTCGGCAACCCGCGGATTGTCCCCGGTGGCGATCTTCACCTCAATGCCAAGGTCCGCCAGCGCGGACAAGGACGGGCGTGCGGCTGGTTTGGGTTCGTCGGCGAAAACCAGAAACCCCGCCAACAGCAGATCGCATTCGTCGCCGGGCGTGACGGTGGTCAGCTCGGCCGCGGGTTTTACAGCGACGGCCACCACCCGACGCCCCGCGGCAAACAAGGTCGCGAGGACGTCGGCCGCGGTGGTCGGGGTTGCCCGGCATTGGGCCAGCACCTGTTCGGGCGCGCCTTTGACCACGAGCACCCGTTTGCCATCGTCGTCAACCAGCACCGAGGTCGCGCGGCGCTCATGGTCGAACGGCAGCATCGCCACCCGGTGCACCCCGCTGCCCACCAATTGCTGTGGCTGCGGGGACTCCCAAAGCGCGGCGTCGAGCGGGTTGGCGCTGACGCCACCCGATTCCGGGTCCACGTCGGTGGCCAGCAGCCCAAGGCGGCGGACGGGCTCGCTGTGCGCACCGGCGAGGTCAACCGTGTCGAGCAGGCGGATCCGGCCTTCGGTCAGGGTTCCGGTCTTGTCGGTGACCAAGATGTCGATGTCGCCGAGATCCTCGATGCACACCAACCGCTTGACGAGCACTTTGGCCTTGGCCAGCCGCCGCGACCCGGTCGCGAGGCTGGTGCTGACCACGGCGGGCAGGAGTTGCGGCGTGATGCCGACCGCGATCGCCAGCGAGAACAGCACGGAATCGATGACCGGCTTCCGCAGAAGTAGGTTGCTGATCAAGATGACGACAATTAGCGCGACCGCGACCTGCAACAACAGGTAGGAGAACCGGCGCAGCCCGACCTGGAAGCCGGTTTCCGGCTGCCGCTCATCCAAACCCGCTGCGATGCGCCCGAATTCGGCGCGCCTGCCGGTGGCGTAGACCACCCCGGTCCCCTCCCCGGCGCTGACGATGGTGCCCATGAAAGCCAGGTCGGTTGATTCGGCTAGTTCGGTGCCGCCAGGTACTGGTTGCGGCGATTTTTCCGAGCCGGTCGATTCCCCGGTCAGGATGCTTTCGTTACATTCCAGACCGCTGCCGTCGATCAGCCGGACATCGGCCGGTACGGCCTCGCCCAGCGACAGCCGAATCACATCGCCCGGAACCAGGTCGGTGACACTGATCGTGGCGAATTCCCCGTCGCGGCGCACCACGGCCTTGTGCTCCATTTCCGCATGCAACTTGGCGGCGGCCCGCTCGGCGCGATACTCGTTGACAAAGCCCAAACCTATGCTGGCCGCCAGAATCACGCCGATGATCACCGCCTGCGTGCTGTCGCCCAAAAAGAACGAGACGATCGCCGTGCCGGCCAACAGGATGAGCACCGCGTTGCGCAGTTGACGACCCAACACGGCGAGAACGCTGACACGATGGGTCCGCACCGCATTCGGGCCGTAACGCGCTAGTCGGGCGGACGCCTCCGTACCGGACAATCCGGCGGCCGAGGTGTCCAACCACTGCAGGACCTCGTCAACGGAGGCCGCGGCGACCTGCTTGGCGGTCAGCGCCGCAGAGCCTGGCGCATCAATCACCATTGGCGCGAACGACATTGCGAGGCCCTCCTCGATTCGGGTCCGGGATGCGGCGACGTCTCACTCGCTGTCGGCCATCCACTCCACGAAGTCGGAGAGTTCGCGTCGCGGCGTCGACGGCAAGGGGTCCGCGTTGATCGGCGCCCAACCGACCCGCAGCAGCATTTGCGGATAGCTGCTATCGCCGAAGATTTGGGAGCGGACCGCCTGACGTGTTTCGGCCATCTCCAGCGGCTCGGTGACCGGGCAACTCGCCAAGCCCATCGATGTCGCGGTCAGAAGCACGATGCTGGTTGCCTCACCGCCGCGCAGCTGGGCCAGCCGGTCGTCGGCCCGAGTTCCCAGCGCCAGCACGACGGCGTTGTCCTCGGCGGCTGACGAACCCGACGGCATCGGCAGCGCGGAACCGGCAAAGAACCGACCCGGTATCTTCGCGCTGCGGTCGGATTTTGGGGTATTGCGGGCCGGGACGCCGGCCACCGAGGCGTAACGCCCACTCCACCTGGCCAGTTCGGCGAGATAGTCATGGTTCATGTGATCCCAGACAGATTGAGCCACGATCGTACGCAGTTTGTCGGTGTCTTCGACTTGACACAGCGTCACCCCATTGCGAGCGGCCCGGGCGGCCATCAACGCGATATCGCCCACCGGTACCGGCCAGGAACTGTAGTGGCGCCGGTCAGTTCGCCGCCTCGGTATCGCCGCGGCAAGCGCAATATCGACGGGATCGGCCGCAGAGCTCGACAATTCGATCGAGGCGAGGTGATTAGGGTCAGCCGGATTGGGCAGGCGGGTCACCTTGGCTCGCCAACCAACCGCCGCGAAAGCAACGACGCAGTGATTCAACGCCGCACCGCAACTCAAGATTAGATCGCGGCATTCCGGATCGGTGTTGGGCAGTTGCCGGTTCGCGTCGGAGTAGAGATGCAGGCTTTCGGCACCCACGAGCCACCGCCACGGTTGCGTGTTATGGACGGACGGAGCTCGCGATGCCAGAGCCAAAACCGTCCGAATTGTGCCCGCATCGGGGAAACCTGCTTTCATCGCCTTCGGTCCCTTCCATACAACGTCTATCAACGATTGCGTATTTGCGCAGCACGGACGAGAGGACGATGTCCCCCAGTCCGGAAGGACTTTGTGCCACGAGCGCCTGGGCAAGACACGGTTATGCGGTGCGGAGCTACGCCGCGCCGCGACGTCCTTGGCGTAGTAGATCGCAGCCTGCCGAAAGCCGTTCACGCCCACCCGGACAGCCATAGTGATCTCCTCGTAGTTGTGTGGTCCCGGCGCCCCAGCGGTTGGCCGCCACCCCGAGTTTGGCCGGGCTTGCCGCCGAGCAGCAGAGGACAAAGTCCTTGCTTCCCGGCATGCAGGACCGGCTATCCGGGGTTCGAAGAGCAACTGCGCCGCGAGGCTGCGCAGAAGTCAGGTCTGGGTCGCGGCCCGCAGATGGGCTCGCTATGCCGCGCGATGCGGGATTCTCAAGTGGGCCGACGTCGCGCTAGGTCGACTTGTCGGTCGTGGCGGGCTTTTCCGTCTCTTCGGCAGCCTGGCCCCGCGCGGCCACCGCGCCAGCGATCGATGTGGCGGCGATGGTCAGCAGGGCTCCGAACATCAACGCCGACGATTCGCCCGCGGCCAGCAAATGTCCCTCGGTACCGATGGTGGCGGCGGCAACCGGCACACCCAGCTGCGAGGCCGAGAGCACCGCGAGCGTCAGCGGCTGGCCGAAAAGCCTTCCGGCGCAATGCGCCAGCACCGCACCGAGACCCAGGCCAATCCCGAGCAGGATGAATTTCGGGTGCGAACCCAGATCGCGGACCTGCAGCGTGGCACCCAGCCAGACGAAGAACAGCGGCCCGAAGAACCCCTCGGTGATGCCGAAGAGCTGACGCGCCAACCGGCGCGGCTCTCCGATCAAAGCGATCACCAAGCCCAGCGCGAACCCCGCCAGCATGATCGACACGTGGCTGCTCACCGCGAGCGCCGCCAGCGCGAACAGCACGACGAGGTTGAACCGCAATTCCAGAGCGAATCGGCGGTCTTCCGAATAGCGGTGCACCCGCTGGGTCCAGCCACGGCGGTCGATTACCCGAAGCAGCGCATACAGGACGACGGCGCAGCCGGCGATCCCCAACGCACCGAGCGCCGCCGTCGGAGCCCGCTTACCGTCAATCACCAACGGCAGCAAAACAATACAGGCGGCGTCCGCGACGGCGATCTGCGCGGTCACGGAAAGCACGTGCGGTCCGCGCAGGCGCAGGGAATCGATCACCGGCAGCGCCACCGCCGCCGACGACGAGGCCATCAGCACCGCGTACAGCGCCGCGTGGCCGGTGCCGAACCCGGTGGCCAACCCGACACCCAACGCCGCCGCGACGCCGCCGGCGACCACCGCGCGGCCCGTAGCCTTGGGCACCGCCGCGCGCAGCGCGCCGCCGCGCACCGGGACGTGGGTGCCGACGACGAACATCATCAACGCGAAGCCGATGTTGGCGAGGAGCTCGAAGGTCGGATTGGCGACGTCGACGACGCCGAAGCCGGTCCTGCCGATGATCAGTCCCGCGGCGAGCTCGCCGACGACCACCGGGATCCGCAGCCGCGGCACCGATGCCAGCAGCGGGCCGGCGAAGCCTATCGCGGTCAGCAGCGCCAACGTGTGGAACCCGAACGCCGCCACGTCAGCGGCCGTCCCGCGGCGCGGCGCACCTCGCAGTCAGCATCGTGTCATTGTGCAAGAGCCGCCGGGTTCCCATCCGTGTTGCGACGCCGACGCTGGACCATCCGCGTCACAGACACTCGAAACCTTCCCCGAGAACTTGACGGTTGGAGATGCTAGCCGCAAGCCTGACCGTCGCTGCCGGTCGACAGCGGCGGCCACGTTGCCATCGGCTTACGCCGGAAGACCCATGAAAGTGCCGAACACGACCGGCGCGAGCGACGCCGTGGCACCGACGCCCGATGTCGTCGCCGACGAATCGGTTGAGGCGGCGCTGGGATGCCGGGAAGCCTGATACATTGATAAATGTCCTCTACATTCGAGTATCGGGGCCGTCACTGCCCGCAAGTTGGACGCCGGGGATCTCGTGGTTGTCAGCAATTTGGGTACACACCAGCGACAGGCACACGCCAACGCTCCGACATACCGATGCCTGCCAGCTCGACCATTAAGGGGGAAACGTTATGCAGATGAGCGGCAACACAATCTTGGTTACCGGAGGTGGCACCGGGATCGGCCGTGGGTTGGCCGAGTCCTTTCATCGGCTGGGTAACGACGTGGTCATCGCCGGGCGCCGCCGCGAACCACTTCAGACCGCCAGCGAGGCGAACCCGGGCATGCAATTTCTGTTGTTGGACCAGGGCGACGCGGCCGACATCGCCCGATTTTCGGCGGAACTGTTCGACCGCTACCCGGACCTGAACGTGTTGATCAACAACGCCGGCATCCAGCTGCGGGAGGACCTGACCGCAGGCGATGCCGGCGCGGCCGAGCAGACCGTGGCGATCAATTTGCTCGGGCCGATCCGGCTCACCGCGGCACTGCTGCCCGCGCTGCTCAAACAACCGCGCGCCACCATCCTCAACGTCACCTCGGGTCTCGCCTTTATGCCGCAGGCGCTGACACCCACCTACTGCGCCACCAAGGCCGCGCTGCACTCCTACACCCAATCGCTGCGCTTTCAGCTGCGTGAATCCCCCATTCAGGTGATCGAGATCGTTCCGCCGAAAGTGCAAACGGCGCTGCAGGGCGAGCACGGATTCGACCCCGCCGCAATGCCTTTGGACGACTACATCGCCGAGACGATGACGCTGCTGCACAACCAGCCGGACGCCGACGAGATCGTCGTCGAGCGAGCCAAGGGGTTCCGGTTCGCCGAGCGCAGCGGCAAGTTCGATGAAATCCATACCTCGTTGAACACCAAAATCTATGCCGAGCTCCGCCCTACATCTGGAAGCTAGTCAATTCCAACTTTCGAGGAGAACACCCCATGCAGGTCTTGATGGTCGGAGCGACCGGGACTTATGCCCACTGGGTATTGCGCGCCCTCACCGACCGTGGCGTCGTCGTGCGAGCGTTGGTCCGCAATGAGGAACGCGCGCAAGTCGCGCGAGACAACGGTGCCCACGAGGTCGTCATCGGTGACCTCGCCGAGCCGGCCAGCCTCTCCCCCGCGGTCGCCGGGGTCGACGGTGTCTTCCACATCGGCCCCGGGCATGCCGCCGGCGAGGCCGACATGGGTGTGGCGATGGTCAATGCCGCCCGGGCCGCCGGTGTGCGAAAGTTCGTGTTCTCCGGGGTGATTCACCCTTCGATCTCGGCGCTGACCAATCACGCCGCCGCCAAATTGCCCGTCGAGGACGCGCTTTACACCTCGGACCTCGACTTCACGGTGCTGCAGCCGGCCCGGTTCATGCAAAACTTCGACTTGTTTTGGAACGACGTCGTCGAGCACGACCGGTTGTCGCAGCCCTACGCCCTCTCGTCGAGGTTTTGCTGGGTGGATTACCGCGACGTCGCCGAGGTCGCGGCGATGGCGATGACCGGCTCCGAACTCAGCTACGGCACGTTCGAACTTTGTGCCCCGGGAAACTTCGACAGCTACGAGGCCGCTGAGATGCTCAGTGAGGTTCTCGGACGGCCGATCACCGCCTCGCGACTCCCGGCGGAGCAGTTCACTTCGACAATGCCCGAAGGAGCCTTCCGCGACGGCATGACCCGCATGCTGGCCCACTACGACCGCCACGGCCTACCGGGCGGCAACGCTTTGGTGTTACGCGCGATTCTTGGCCGGGAACCTCGATCGTTGAAGGACTACTTTCGCGAACTGGCGTCGCGCTGAGACAGAACAACCGCGACATCCCAAGGAGTCACATGGTCAAGTCGTGGATGTTCTACATCCCCGGTGTACGCCACCTTGCCGTGGCAGGCAAGGGTGATCCGGCGCCGCGCGCAACGCTTTCTCGATGAGCACCTCGAACGGACACCCTGGGCCGGGCCAGGGGAATCGCCTACCGGTGCAGGAATTTTTGCCGGTCAACTATCACGCGATCGATTTCACCGTGGGCAACAAGCTGCCCTGAATCGTCAGTGGCCTTCACTTGGAAAGTGAGAAGTCGCCCATCGGTCGGCATTGGCTCGGCGGTGACCTCCACGATGCCGCCAACGTGGGTGGCGCGCCGGTGCTCGATGCGCACCGCGGTGCCAACGGTCGTCTCGCCAGGATCCACGAACGGCGCGGCCGCTTGCACCGTGGCCGCTTCCAGCCATGCGATTAGCCGTGGGGTCGCAAGCACCGGCACATCGCCGCTGCCGACCTGCGCGGCGGTGTCGGCGTCGGTCACTTCGTAGCGCATCACTACACGCTAACGCTTTCGCGTCGTCGCCGGGCCGCTAAGGCGTTGAAAATTAACAAATTTGGCTTATGGAACAACAAGCTCGGTGTATTGATGACTCGAATTACTCGCCAACTCACAGCTGCTCGTATGCCACCCCGCAGAGTCCATAGTTAGCGTCGTCTCGGTCGTTACTGAGCATGGGATAGGGGGTTGTGCATGGGCCGCGCGCACCGCATTTCGAATTGGGATCCCGAGGACGCTGTGGCATGGGAGGCCGGCAATAAGAAGGTCGCGCTGCGCAACCTGATTTGGAGCGTGTTCGCCATGCACGTCGGCTATTCGGTCTGGTCGATCTGGTCGGTGATGGTGCTATTTATGCCCCGGTCCGTATACGGCCTTTCGCCGGCGGACAAGCTCCTGCTGGGCGCCACCGCGACCCTCGTCGGTGGCTGTCTGCGCATCCCCTACGCGGTGGCAGTGACGAAGTTCGGCGGCCGTAACTGGATGGTGTTTTCCTCGCTGGTGCTGTTGATTCCGACGGTCGGCACGATACTGCTGCTGGCCCACCCCGGGCGGCGACTGTGGATGTATGTGGTGTGCGCGGCGCTAACGGGCATGGGCGGCGGCAATTTCTCTGCAGCGATCGCCAATGTCAACGTGTTCTACCCGCAGCGACTCAAGGGGCTGGCGTTGGGAATTGCCGGTGGCGGCGGCAACATCGGGGTGCCGGTGATCCAGGTCGCGGGTCTGGTGGTGCTGGCGACCGCCGGCAACCGGCAACCCTACTGGGTATGCGGGATTTACTTGGTACTGCTGTCGCTGGCCGCGTTCGGGGCGTCCCTGTTTTTAAACAATGTGGAGCTGCCCCGCGGTGAGCACAGGCCCATGCGAGCGGCTCTGGTTCAGCGCGACACTTGGGTCCTTTCGATGCTCTACGTGACGACTTACGGTTCGTTTATTGGGTTTTCCTTCGCCTTCGGCCAGGTGCTGCAGATGAACTACTTGGCCGCGGGGCAAGGTGCTCTCCAGGCGTCGTTGCATGCCGCTGAAATCGCTTTCCTGGGACCGCTCCTCGCGTCGCTGGCCCGAATGTACGGCGGCAGGCTTTCTGACCGCCTCGGCGGCGGCCGCGTCGCCTTGGCAGTGCTGTTTGGCATGATGGCCGCCGTCAGTGTGCTGATCGCGGTGAGCAGTCACGCCGACCACCGCTCCGGTGTCTTGGGCGCGAGCACCATGACCGGCTACATCATCGGCTTCATGGCCTTATTCGCCTTATGCGGGATCGGCAACGGAGCGGTCTACAAGATGATCCCCGCGGTCTTCGAGGTACGCAGCCGCTCGGTGAAGGCCACCGACGCCGAATGCCGCCACTGGGCACGCGCGATCTCCGGCGTCGTGATCGGAGTCGTCGCCGCGATCGGCACGCTCGGTGGCGTGATGATCAACATGGCGCTGCGGCAGTCTTACCTGAGCACCGGCTCGGAGACAACGGCGTTCGGGTTTTTCTTGTTGTGCTACCTCGTCGGGTCGGTGTTGACGTGGTCGATGTATGTGCGGCGCTCCTCCGCCGTCGGGTCGACCGTGACACGTGCCCAGGCGGCGCCCGAACTGTCCCCCGCCGAGATTTGAGCCGGTCCTAGACGACCCGCGACTACCAACCCCGTGGCGGCAGACGCATGTCTCGGGACATCTGTCAACGATGTCCCGAGACATGACATTGGTAGCGGGGACAGGATTCGAACCTGCGACCTCTGGGTTATGAGCCCAGCGAGCTACCGAGCTGCTCCACCCCGCGTCGGTAAATGACAGGTTACCGAAACCGCGTGGCGACGGCCAAATCGCGCCCTGACCTGGACCTTTCTACCGGGAGGCGCGCGCGGAGAGCGGGGTGAGGCGCTGGAAGGCCGACGCGGGCTGCAGGCCGACCATCAGTCGCCCGTCGACCAGCCACGCCGGTGTGCCGTCCAACCCGAGTTGGCGGCCGATCCACTCGGCCTGGCTGACCGCCCCCACGGCGGAGCCGTCGGCCAGGGCGAAATGCAGGGCGCGCACGTCGACGCCGACCGCCGCCCCGACCCGATCGATGACCGCCTGGTCGTCGATGGCATCCCCCGCGACGAAATGCGCCTCGAACAGGCCGCGCTGAAATTCGCCGAACGCGGCGGCCTGGTTGCGCCGCACCCACTCCGCGGCCGCCAGCGCCGGCCGGGAATGCGGGAGCCGCCGCGGCCAGCGCAGCGCCAGCCCCGCCGCTCGGGCCTCCTGTTCGAGCGCCGCGTACCCCCGCCCCTGGCCCGGCTTGACCGGCAGGCCACCGCGCGGCATGCCCGGGTGGGCCTGGAAGGGCAGCGCCACCACCTCGAACCCCGCCTCGATCAGCAGCGCGTTCCTCGACTGCCCGACGTAGGAAAACGGGCAGGCGAAGTCATACCAGTGCAGCACCCGGCGCCGCTGGTCGTCATGCCAGTGCTCATTCATGGCTTGCTCCCTCCCTGCGGTCTCGAAAATCGTCGCGGTGTGCGCCGCACTCGCGAATCAGCTGATCGGTCACTCGGGTCAGCAGCTCTTCGGCGTGCTGGATGCAGCGCCGGGGATCGGGCTCGAGTTCGCCGAGGGTGCGCACCGCGGTGAACCCCGCCGCGCGCGCCTGCGTACCGGTCAGGGTCGACACCCCCGCGATGGCAAGGGTGGGCACGCCATGTTTGTGGGCGCGCCGCGATACCCCGGTGGGCGCCTTGCCGCGCAGGGATTGGGCGTCCAGGGATCCTTCACCGGTCAGGACGAGCTTGGCGCCCATTAGGTTTCGGTCCAGCTCGATCAGCTCGAGAATCAGCTCGATGCCGGGACGCATCCGCGCGCCCAGCACGGCCAGCGCGGCGAATCCCACGCCGCCGGCGGCGCCGGCCCCGGGAGCGTCGCGGCAGTCGGTGTGGGTGACCCGGTCGACGAGGTTCGCCCAGCGGTGAAGACCGCGCTCCAGCGCCGCCACCTGTTGCGCGTCGGCACCCTTCTGTGGCGCGTACACGGCCGCGGCGCCGTGGGGTCCGCACAGCGGGCTGTCGACGTCGGCCGCCAGAGTGAACGCGCTGCCGGCGATGGCCGGGTGCAGTTCGCTGAGGTTGAGGTGCACGGCGTCGGCCAGCCCGCGGCCGCCGGGTCCGATCGGCTTGCCGCGGCGGTCGAGGACCGCCGCGCCCAGGGCCATGAGCATGCCCGCGCCGCCGTCGGTGCTGGCGCTACCGCCGATGGTGATGACGATGTCGCGGCAGCCGTCGTCAAGGGCTTGGGCGACAACGCTTCCCAGCCCGTAGCTGGTGGCGGTCATCGGCGCCGGTGTGGCCGTGGGCAGCCGCTGCAGGCCGCAGGCGTCGGCCATCTCGATGACGGCGCGCCTGCCCATCCGGGCGTAGGCGGTTTGTACGGCCGTCCCCGTCGGCCCCTTGACGTAGGCGGGGATGCGTTCGAACCCGGCGGCCAGGACCGCGTCGAGGGTTCCCTCCCCGCCGTCGGCGACGGGGCAGGCGACGGTCGTGACCCTGGGGTCGGCGCGCCACACGCCGTGCGCCATCGCCCGCGCGGCCTGCTGGGCGGTCAACGACCCCTTGAACTTGTCGGGCGCCAGCACGATGTGACCGCTCATGAAACGACCATCCACCCGAGCCAGGAGGTGCTCTGCAAATACACCAGCACGCACATCAGGGCGAGCAGCAGCATGCTCCACTTGAACACCTTGCGGAACAAATCGCCTTCCTTGCCCTTCATCTGCACCGCGGCGGTGGCGATGACGAGGCTCTGCGGCGACAGCATCTTGCCGATCACCCCGCCCGAGGAGTTGGCCGCCGCCAGCAGGGTCGGGCTGATGCCGGCCGCGTGCGCGGCGCTGACCTGCAACACCCCGAACAGCGAATTGGAGGAGGTATCCGAACCGGTCACGGTGACGCCGAGCCAGCCGATGACCGGCGAGACGACGCCCAGCAGCGCACCGGCGCCGGCGATCCACAGGCCCAGCGTGGTGGTTTCGCCGGACAGATTCAGCAGGTAGGCGAGCGCTAGCACCAAGCCGACTGTTAGTGCGGCGCTGCGCAATTGGATGGCCGCGCTCACATACGCACGTCCCGCCTGGCCTGCCGAGGTGCGCAGCACGAGCATGGTCAGCAACCCGCTGATGAGCAGCAGCGTGCCTGCGCTGGAAAGAAAGTCGAGCTTGAAGACGGCCAGCGCGGAGGGTTTGTGCGCGGCGTTGGCCACGTGCAGACCGGGCCAGGCGAAGCTGGTGCCGCCATGCTTGAGCAGGGCGGTGAACGGCTTCCACATCGAGAGCGTGAAGATCGCGGTGACCATCACGTAGGGCGCGTAGGCAAGCACGACGTCCTTGCGCGAGTCGATCACCTCGTCACGCACTCCGCTCGCCGGCCGCGCGGTCAACACCGACACGTCCGAGCGGTCGACGTGCGTGACGGCCAACGGCGCTGTCACGCCTTCGGATTCGGGCCGGCCCGCCGCTTCAAGGGTTGCGCCGTGCACTGGAGCCTGCGGCCGCCAGACCCGCAGCAACAACACGATGGAACCGGCGCTGATGATAGATCCGGCGATGTCGGTGAGCTCGACGGAAAAGAAGTTCGAGCAAAGGAACTGAACGATCGCATAGACGCCGCCGCCCATCGCCGCGGCCGGCCAGGCCTGCCTGAGGCCTTTTCGGCCGTCGACCATGAAGATCAGGACCAACGGGACGATGCAGGCCAGGATCGGGGTCTGGCGACCGACCATGGCGCCCAGCGCGTCCAAAGACAGCCCGGTGACTCCCGAAAGCGCGACGATCGGAATTCCCAAGGACGCGAACGCCACCGGGGCCGTGTTGGCCACCAGCGCCACGGCGGCGGCCTTCAGCGGCGAAAAGCGCAGGGCGACCAGCATCAGCGACGTGATGGCGACCGGGGTGCCGAAGCCGGCCAGGCCCTCGATGAGCGCGCCGAAGCAAAACGCGACGATGACGGCCTGAATCCTGTGGTCGGGTGAGATGGACGCCATCGACCGGCACAGCACGTCGCGATGGCCGGTCTGGACGGTCAGGTTGTAGATCCAGATGGCGTTGAGCACCAGCCACATGATGGGGAACATCCCGTAGGTGAACCCCAACAGCGCCGAGTCGGCGACCTGCGCCGCCGGCATGTGGTAGACGCCCCACGCAATCAGCGCGGCCGTGGCGACCCCGACGGCGGCCGCGATGGGCGCCCGCACCCGAAGCCCCCCGAGGAGCACGAACATGATGACCAGCGGCAGTGCGGCGACCGCGGCGCTCCAGCCGAGGGAGTGGGCGATCGGTGTGTAGTCGGGCTGAAACATGCTAGAGCACCGCCCCGGGGTTGAGGATGTTCTGCGGATCGAGCGCGTGCTTGATGCGGCGGGTCAGGTCCATCACGTCGGGCCCGACCTGGTCGGGCAGCCAGGGTTTCTTGAGGCGTCCGACGCCGTGCTCGCCGGTGATGGTGCCGCCGAGTCCTATTGCCAGGTGCATGATCTCGCCGAAGGCGAGGTGCGCGCGCCGCGACTGGTCGGGGTCAGCCGGGTCGTGCACGATCAGCGGGTGGGTGTTGCCGTCGCCGGCGTGGGCGATGACGGCGCAGACGATGTCGCGGTCGGTGGCGATGGCCTCGATGCCTTCGATCAGCGCGGGCAGCGCCGGCAGCGGCACGCCGACGTCCTCCAGCAGAAGGTCGCCCAGGCGCTCGACGGCCGGAATGGCGAATCGCCTCGCGGCCGTGAACGCCTCGCCCTCCACCGGGTCGTCGGTGGCGAAGACGTCGGTCGCGTTGGCGTGCACGAAAGCTTGTGTGATGAAAGCCAATTCGTTCTCCCGGTCGCCAGGCGAGTCGGACTGGGCGATGAGCATCGCGCGCGCGTTTCGGTCCAGGCCCATCTTGAAGTGGTTTTCGACCGCGGCGATCGCGGTGCGGTCCATGAATTCCAGCATCGCCGGGCGCATCACGCGGGTGATGTCGCAGATGGCGTTCGCGGCGTCGCGCACCGAGGAGAACGACGCCACGACGGTGCTGGCGGGCGGTTGCGGCGGCAGCAACCGAAGGGTGAGTTCGGTGATGACCCCGAGCGTCCCCTCGCTCCCGACGAACAGCTTGGTGAGCGAAAGCCCGGCGGAGTCCTTGAGGCGCGGTCCGCCGAGTCGCACCACCGTTCCGTCAGCGAGGACGACCTCGAGTCCCAGAATGTAATCCGTTGTCACGCCGTACTTTACGCAGCACAGGCCGCCCGCATTGGTAGCGGCGTTGCCCCCGATGGAACAGAACTCGAACGACGACGGGTCCGGCGGATACCACAGCCCGTGTTCGGCGACCGCGCGCTTGACCTCGGCGTTGATGAGGCCCGGTTGCACCACCGCGGTGCGCGTGACCGGGTCGACTTCGATGTTGCGCATCAGCTCGGTCGACAGCACGATGCCCCCGTCGACCGCCGTCGCGCCGCCCGACAGCCCGCTGCCCGCGCCGCGGGGCACCACCGGAACGTTCTCGGCACTGGCCCAGCGCATCACCGCCTGCACCTCCTCGGTGCTGCGGGCGCGCACCACCGCGAGCGGCCGCCCCGCGTCGGGGTCCTTGGCGCGGTCGCGCCGGTAGCCTTCCGTGACATCCGGGTCCGTTATCGCGTGGACGCCGGGGATGCCGAGGACGAGGTCGCCACTGCGCTCGTCTAATGCCGTCATTGGCGGGTGTCCTTCCTGTGGCAAGCCAGCAGCTCCCTTGCATTCCGTGATATGGAATGCCAATTTCAGTCGATTCAACGTGTCATGGCTCACGTTTGCGTGTCAAAGGAAACCAACGTTGTCAGTACAACTGGCGCGAATCCTGAAGCGCGCAAACGGCTTTACGACCCGACCCCGGCTCGGCGGGGGGTTGACACGACGGCGGCACATGGCATTGACTTATTCCGTATTTCGAGGATTTGATTTCGTATTACGGAATTGCCGGGTCCCGTGTAGCGCGGGCCGATAGTTGTTGGGGCGCGCCGGCGTGCCGGCGCCCGCCACGGGAAGGACTGCGGTGGCGACTGCGACCTACACGGTGAACTGTTCGATCGTCTTCCCCGACCTGCCGCTGCTCGCGCGGCCGGCCGCCGCCCGGGAGGCGGGCTTCGAGGCGGTCGAATTTTGGTGGCCATTCGCCGAACCGACGCCGCCCGACGCCGACGTGGACGCATTCATCCGCGCGATTCACGACGCCGGGGTGCAACTGAGCGGGCTGAACTTCGCCGCCGGCGACATGCCCGCCGGCGACCGCGGCATCCTGTCCGATCCCGCGCTGGTGACCGCGTTTCGTGACAACGTCGACGTCGCCGTCGGCATCGCCAAAACGCTGGACACCCGGGCCTTTAATGCGTTGTACGGCAACCGCATCGAGGGCACCACGGCGGCGGTCCAGGACGACACGGCGGCGGACAATCTCGCCTACGCCGCCCAAGCGGCTCGACGCATCGGCGCGACGGTGCTCATCGAGCCGGTCAGCGCGGCGCCGCGATACCCCATTCGAACCGTGGCCGACGCGGCCCGCGCCATCGACCGGGTGCGCGACCGCGGCGGGCACGACAACCTGCGAATACTGGCCGACCTGTATCACCTCTACGTCAACGGCGACGATGTCCCCGGCGCGCTTGCCGCCCACGCCGATCGGATCGGGCACGTCCAAATCGCCGACGCGCCCGGACGCGGGGAACCCGGCACCGGGAAGATTCCGCTCGGCGACTATCTCGGGGCCCTGCTCGACCGCGGGTACGGCGGCTACATCGGCCTGGAGTACCGGCCGACCCGGCCCGGCCCCTTCGACTGGCTGCCACCGGCCGAGCGTGGCCGCGGCGGTCTCAACATCGAATCCCTCGCCACACCGGCAGGATTGAGGAATCAATGAGCACCATCGCTTTCATCGGCCTGGGCATCATGGGCAGCCCCATGGCGTGTCACCTGGCACGCGCCGGCCACGACGTCATCGGCTACAACCGGTCGCCGGCGCGCACGGCGGCGCTGGTCGAGGCCGGCGGAACCGCGGCGGAGTCGATCGAGGAGGCGGTGAAGGACGCCGAGGTCGTCGCCGTCATGGTTCCCGACTCCCCCGACGTCCAGGACGTGTTGCTTTCGGAGGGCGGCGTTTTCGACCATGCGCATCCCGGGACGCTGGTGATCGATTTCTCGTCGATCCGGCCCGACGTGACCGTGCAGCTCGCCCGCGAGGCGACCCGGCGGGGGCTGCGCCTCATCGACGCCCCCGTCTCCGGCGGCGAGGTGGGGGCCAAGAACGCATCGCTGTCGATCATGGTCGGCGCCACCGACGACGATTTCGCCTCCGCCAAGCCGATTCTCGACGTCGTCGGCAAGACGATCGTGCACGTCGGCCCCAACGGATCGGGGCAGACGGTCAAGGCCGCCAATCAGCTGATCGTGGCGGGCAACATCGAACTGCTCGCCGAGGCGATGGTGTTCCTGCGCGCCTACGGCGTCGACCTCGACGCCGCGGTCAAGGTGCTCGGCGGCGGTTTGGCCGGTTCGGCGGTGCTGGACCAGAAGGCCGCAAAGATGTTGAGCCGCGACTTCGAGCCGGGCTTCCGAATCGAGCTGCATCACAAGGACATGGGCATCGTGACCGGCGCGGCCCGCGAGGCGGACGTGGTCATCCCGCTGGGCGCGCTGGTCGCTCAGCTGATGGCCGCCGCGCTCGCCAACGGCGACGGTGCGCTGGATCATTCCGGCCTGCTGCTGGGCGTCGAGCGGCTGTCGGGGCGCGGGGAGGGCTAGCGTAATGACGCGAATGCGCACGGTCGACGCGGCCGTCAAGATCCTCGAAATCGAAGGCGCCACACAAGCGTTCGGCCTGCCCGGCGCGGCCATCAACCCCTTCTACTCGGCGATGCGCGCCCACGGGGGCATCCGGCACGTGTTGGCGCGCCACGTCGAGGCCGCCAGCCACATGGCCGAGGGATACACCCGCGCCGCCGCCGGCAACATCGGCGTGTGCATCGGCACCTCCGGCCCGGCCGGCACGGACATGATCACGGGGCTGTATTCGGCCGGCGCCGATTCCATCCCCATCCTCGCGATCACGGGCCAGGCGCCCGTGAACAAGCTGCACAAGGAGGACTTCCAGGCCGTCGACATCGCCGCGATCGCGGCACCGGTGACGAAAATGGCGATGACGGTCCTCGAACCCGGGCAGGTCCCCGGCGCCTTCGCCCAGGCCTTCCACCTGATGCGCTCGGGCCGGCCCGGGCCGGTGCTGATCGATTTGCCCATCGACGTTCAGCTGGCCGAAATCGATTTTGACCCAACGACATACGAACCGCTGCCCGTCTACAAGCCCGCCGCGTCGGCCACCCAGATCGCCAAGGCGCTCGACATGCTGCAGACGGCGCGGCGGCCGCTCATCGTCGCCGGCGGCGGCGTCGTCAACGCCGACGCGTGTGACCTGCTCGTCGAACTGGCCGAACTGCTGGGCATCCCGGTGGTGCCCACGCTGATGGGCTGGGGCGCGATCCCCGACGACCATCGGCTGGCCGCGGGGATGGTGGGCCTGCAGACGGCCCACCGCTACGGCAACGCCACCATGCTCGAATCCGATTTCGTCCTGGGCATCGGCAACAGGTGGGCCAACCGGCACACCGGCGGGCTGGACACCTACCGGCGCGGCCGGCGCTTCGTGCACATCGACATCGAGCCCACCCAGATCGGCCGGGTCTTCGCCCCCGACCTGGGCATCGTCTCCGACGCCAAGGCCGCGCTGGAGCTGCTGGTGTTCCTCGCCGCAAAGCGCGCCGCCGCCGGGACACTGCCCGACTGGAGCGCGTGGGTCCGCGACTGCCAGCACCGCAAGAAGACGATGCATCGCAAGACCCACTTCGACGACGTCCCGATCAAGCCGCAACGCGTCTACGAGGAGATGAACCGGGCCTTCGGCCGCGACGCCCGCTACGTCACCGCAATCGGGCTCTCCCAGATCGCGGGCGGCCAGTTCCTGCAAGTCTTCAAGCCGCGGCACTGGATCAACTGCGGACAGGCCGGACCCCTCGGGTGGACCGTGCCCGCCGCGCTCGGCGTGGTCGCCGCCGACCCCGCGGCCACGGTGGTCGGGCTCTCGGGCGACTACGACTTCCAATTCCTGATCGAGGAGCTGGCCGTCGGCGCGCAGTTCAACCTGCCGTACGTCCACGTCGTGGTCAACAACTCCTACCTCGGCCTGATCCGCCAGGCCCAGCTCAACTTCGACATGAACTACTTCGTCTCACTGGCCTTCGACAACATCAACGCCCAGGAGTCCGGCGACACCGACCTGCCGAAGGGATACGGGGTCGACCACCGAGGCGTCGTGGAAGGGTTGGGCTGCAAGGCCATTCAGGTCACCGAACCCGACCGGATCGGACCCGCCCTCACCCGGGCGCAGCGACTCGCGCGCGAACACAAGGTGCCCGTGGTGGTGGAGATCTTCTTAGAGCGCATCACCAACATCGCGATGGGCACCGACATCGACAACATCGACGAATACGGAGAATTGGCGACCTCGATCGACGACTGCCCGACCGCCGCGTTGCTCTACGACTAGCCGCCGGGGCGCCTTGTGGCTGGCCTTCGTTTCGTGATACGAAATAGCCCGTTCAAAATGACGGGCTCCCACCCGGGGCGGATCGGAAGCGGTGATGGCTCGCGACACTCGCGGAACTCGAGGCACGGGCGGTGTTCAGTCGGTTGAGCGGGCATTCGAGCTGCTGGAGATCTTGGCCACCATGGGTGGCACGGGCGCGCTCGGCGATCTGGCGGCGCGCGCGCACCTTCCGGCCCCGACGATTCACCGGCTCGCCCGCACCCTGCTGGGCATGGGCTACGTGCGGCAGCTGCCCAACCGCAACTACTCCTTGGGCCCCAAGCTGATCCGGCTGGGTGAAAGCGCCGGTCAGCTCGTCGGCGTGTGGTCGCGGCCGCACCTGTTGGAACTGGTGGAGCGCACCGGTGAGACCGCGAACATGGCGCTGATGGACAACGACATGGCCGTCTACGTCGCCCAGGTCCCGTCGCCGCACTCGATGCGGATGTTCACCGAGGTCGGCCGGCGCGTGTACCCGCACTGCACCGGTGTGGGCAAGGCGCTGCTGATGCAGCTGCCCGACGACGCGGTGCGGGCTTTGGTGTCGCGCACCGGGATGCCCGCGCCGACCGAGAACGCCCACACCACCGCCGAGGAATTGCTGGCCGACATCCAGCTGTGCCGATCGCGGGGCTATGCCGTCGACGAGGGCGAGCAGGAGGTCGGCGTGCGCTGCTTCGCCGTCCCGGTGCCCGACGCGCCGTCGCTGACCGCGATCTCGATCTCCGGTCCCGCGGCGCGCGTCACCCTGAAATCCGCGGCCGAGGTGACCCCGCTGCTCAAGCGCGTCGCGCGCGAGATCGCCTCGGAATTCGACAAAGAGGCCGCGCCCTAGCTTCAGGCGTGTCGCCCCGCAACCTTTAGACGTCGGGCAGGCGCTTGCTCAGCGCCTCCATCGTCAGCAGTTCCCGGCGCTCGTCGTCGAGGTAGGGGATGCCGATGCCGTACTCCTCCCAGCGGGCGGCCACGCGGGCCTCGAGCTCCGGGGCGATTTTGTTGATCGCCGGGTAATGCCGCCCGCCCCACTCGGGGCGTGGCTCGAACTCCCAGCTGCGGGTGGCGTCGACGAGCACCCGGTGCCATTCGCCGCTGCCGTACTTGGCCATGTTCGCCTTCTCGGGAGGGGTGGACGGATCGAGCGGTGAGCCCAAAGTCGGCCCGTAGAAGGTGATGTCGCCGAGGCCCGCATTGACCCGGTAGGCCAGGGCCCAGTCGAGCGCCTCGGGGTCGTGGATGTCGATGTCCTCCTCCACGACCATGACGTGCTTGTAGAACCAGCCCGACCCGCTGGTACCCCACAGCGCCGCGGCGACCTGCTGGGCGTGGCCTCGGTACGCCTTGCGGATCTGCACCACGATGTTGGTGCCGTTAGACACCTGCGACATCCACACGTCGGTGACGCCGCCAATTCCCGCGCCCTCGAGCAGATTCCACGCGATCGCCGAGCGCGCGTAGTTGCACATGGAATCCTCAACCAAAAAACCGGGCCGCATCCCCTCGAGGGTGCCGCGTAGGATCGGATCGTTGCGGTGGGTGATGCGGGTAACGCGCAGAACAGGTGTCGGCGCCGGGTGGCCGTCGAGGTAGCCTGGGTACTCCGCGAACGGCCCCTCCTCCATGAAAGTGGCGGGATCCGGGTCGAGGTAGCCCTCGACGACGATCTCGGCGCTCGCCGGAGCGTGCAGCGGCACCGATTCGCAGGCCACCAGGTCGACGGGGCGGCCCAGCAGGGCGCCCATCATGTCCCATTCGCAGACGGCCTTCGGGAACGGACTGCCGCCGCAGAACGGCAACACGTCGTGCCACCCGTACACGACGGCCACCGGCATCGGTTTTGGCTTGTACTCCTGGAAGTGGCCACCCCAGCCTTGGGTCGGCACCATCAGTTTTGCGATCTTGTCGCGGTCGACGATCATGCCGCGGTAGACCCCGATGTTGTCCCGCCCGGTCACCGTGTCCTCGGTCACCACCCCGCAGAACGTGTCGATGTAGCGGCCGCCGTCGGTGGCATGCCACTTGGGAGCGGGAAACTGCCACAGGTCGATGTCGTCGCCGGAGACGATGTTCTCCTTGACGGGGCCGGTCTGGACGACGCGCGGGGCGACGGGGGTATTGAACGCGTCCTTCAGGTGACGCACGATCGCCGAGTCGCTGGTGTCTTCAGGCAGGCCCAGCAGGAGCTGAATTTGGCGCCGGTTGCCGATGGCCGATGTCAAAAACTTCGTGCACCTTGTGCTCTCATGACCGACGATGTTTTCGAACAATAGCGCGGGCCCGCCGAGTGACAGGTTGGCGCGGGTGATCGCGCCGATCTCCTCGTCCCAGTCGACGCGGGCGGTGACGCGGCGCAACTGGTTCGCGGCCTCCAGGGTGGCCAGCCAGCTGCGCAAATCGGGACCGGCCTCCCCCGCCACCGACCGGTCCGTGAAGGCGCTTGTGGCCGTGCTCATTTCGCTTCCTCCGCGGCCAGCAGCAGCCCCGCGTCGGTCACCGACGGCTCGTCTTTCCAGCGTTTGATCAGTGAGTGCTCGATGTCAAGCTGGTCGAGGATGCGACCGACGACGCTGTTGGTCACCTCTTCGACGGTGGTCGGACGGGAGTAGTACGAGACCGTGGGCGGGAAGATCACAGCGCCCATGCGGGCGAGGTGGTGCATGTTCTCCAGGTGGATCTCGCTCAGGGGAGCCTCGCGGGCGACCAGGACGAGCCGGCGGCGCTCCTTGAGCGTGACGTCGGCGGCGCGGGTGATCAGGTTGTCGCTAAAGCCGATTCGGATGGCGCTTAACGTCTTCATGCTGCACGGGCAGACGACCATGCCGTCGGTGCGGAAGGATCCACTCGAAATTCCGGCCGCGAGATCGCGGGCGCTGTAGGAGCGAAAAGCGAGCCCGCGCACCTCGTCGACGGTCTGGTCGGTTTCTAGCCTGATCGTCGCACGAGCCCAGTCGCTGAGAACCAGATGAGTCTCTACCTCCAGCTCCCTAAGAACTTCGAGCAGCCGGATGCCGAGAGCGGCGCCGGTCGCTCCAGTCATGGCAACCACTAAACGCATCGTTCTGTCCTTCCAGCTAGGCAACCCGGACGGGCCCATGGTTTCGACGTCGACCGGTGCGGCGGCGTTGAGGTCTGCAGGCGACACGGCGGCGGCCGGGGGCGCGGCGACGGTGTCGTGCGCCGATTGCCGACGCACGAGGCCCCACAGAATCAACGCCACGGAAACGAGGAAGGCGTAGCGCATGCTACGGAATCCGAGCAGCACAAGCCGCTCCTGCCGCGGCGTTCCGCGGTGCCCCTCCGACAGGGTGGGGTTCGCGGCGGCCGTACCGAGGGCGGCGCCAAGCGCGGTGAACAGCCAGTTGCCATACGTGCCGTAGAGCGCCGTCCATCGGGCCGCCCGGCGCATGGCGGCGGGGAGCTCGACCTCACCCCATATCGCGCCCAGTGCCATCAGGAAGGTGCCATTCATGACGCCCTCTAAGTGAGCCGAAAGCGCCATGCGCATGTTGGCGAAGCGCCGCTGTTGCGTGCCGGTCACCAGCCCGATGAAAAACAGGAACACGCCGTGCCGTATCAGTCGACGGTCGGCCGTAGGCGTCTGGGCCATGCGGCACCTCCTCGGGCGACCAGCCGCCTACGCCGTCCCGTTCTCGGATTTGAGCAGCCACGCCTCTTTTTCCAGCTGATCGATTATCGCGTGCAGGAGATCAGCGGTCGAGGGATCGGCGGCATCGACGTCGTCGTGCACGGTGCGGATGGTGCCGACGACGGCGTAGATGCGGTCGGTGATCATGTCCACCGTCTCGGTGGCGCCGACCAGGCCCGGCGGTACGGCGGGGACGGTCGTCGTTGCGACAACGGTGTCGGAGCGCCCGTCGGGAACGGCGTCCAGCGCACGCATGCGTTCGGCAATGGTGTCGCTGGCTTCGCGCGCGGCGTCGACGATGCCGTCCAGCTGCAGGTGCAGGTCGCGAAAGTTCGTTCCCACGAGATTCCAGTGGGCCTGCTTGCCTTGCAGGTGCAACTCGATCAGGTCGACGAGCACTTGCTGCAGGTCCTGGAACAAGCTGGCCGGGGCGCGAAAAGCGTGCACATCGCCGGCGTTACGCCGGTTGGCGGACAATGAGGTCGTCATGGGGTTCCTTTCAGTCGGCGGGCTGGATAGCGGCGACGAGCGCTGCCAGGTTCATCGAGGACCGCGACCTCCGCAGCGCGGGCAGGTCTTGCGGGCGTAGTCGTGCGCGGGGCCAGTATTCGGGTGTCATCGCCACTTCAATTCCGTTGTCAACCCGAAGCATGCCGCGCGCCGGCGCGCCGTCGCATCCGCCGGTGGCCAGTCGAGTTGGCCCCGCGCATGAGCGGGCGACCGGGACGGCTCGCACGAACGGCGGCGCTGATATCACTGGTCAACTATCGACCGGCGGACGAAGCCGCGAACCATGAGTTTGCGACGTGATTCCCACAATTTGCGCATTTTTGCGGGCCTGTGCGGCGCGGGCCGCCGCGCTGTCCAATCGGTATGCCGGGAATGCCGCGCGCTTGGCTTCCAGAAAGGAGCGACGCGCTGGTATCCGTCGCGCTTGTCGCCGCCGCCGGAGCATCGCGACGCGACCGCCTGTTGTAGCGCGAATCTTCGTAGCGGCGTGTGCATCGTGTTCAGGAGAGGGCCTGCCGGCGGTAATCCGTTGCGGTCATGCCGAGGCGCCGACGCATCACAGCCGCGAGATGTTGAGAGCTCGAAAACCCGCATCGGTGCGCGATGTCGGTGATGCTCAGGGAGGGGTTTCCCAGCAGCTCGCAGGCGCGCAGGAAGCGGCGGTTCATCAGCCACCGATGCGGCGGTTCGCCGGTGCCCTCACGGAAGATGTCGCCGAGGCGGGCAGGTGACAAGTCGACCACTTTAGCGAGCTGGTCGAGGCCGACGTCGTCGGATAGGTGTGCTTCGAGGTATTCGATCGCGCGCCGCAGTCGCCAATCCCGATAGCCCGGGCCGCGGCCGCCGGCCAGGGCCGGCGACCCGGACACGCTCGAGTGTTGTCGAAGGAGCCGGATAACCAATTGTTGGCCGAGGACGTCGATCATCATGCGTGAACAGCCGTCACCGGATGTCATTTCACGGATGATCTGTCGGCAGATCGACTCTGCGATGGGGTCATTCGAGCACATCGGATCGATCAGCCTCACCGTTCGACCGGATGG
The DNA here is from genome assembly GCF_002101785.1 of Mycobacterium palustre. Lineage (GTDB taxonomy): Bacteria > Actinomycetota > Actinomycetes > Mycobacteriales > Mycobacteriaceae > Mycobacterium > Mycobacterium palustre. The sequence continues at coordinate 39,467 of NZ_LQPJ01000094.1, read as the reverse complement.
TATGGCGCCGCTTTCCACCGCCAGGCGCTCGACCAGCGTGTGCGGCACATAGACGTGCAGGTAGGAGAACGGATGCTCGGCGGCGAATATCGCTCTGGGTTGCTCATGGGCCACCACAAAGTTCATATGAAAAGCCGGATGGATGCGACTCCATCTCCGCCGCCCATCCGCGAAGTAGGTGTGGCGGTGGCGACCACTAATTGACATCACAATGATGTCGGTGTCGCGATTCGCGTGGCTTTGCAGTTCGTAGAGCGGTTTACCTTGGAAGCGCCAGATGGCCGCTGAAAGGCTTCCACCGGCTGCCGCGATGCGCCGCACCGGCGCAAAACCGAGCGGAGCGGCGACGTCGTCGGCTGTCAGGATGCCCCGTGGGCTCACCGCAGTGCCCCCGAATCCCGCGCTGGCACTGCCGATGTGGGACGACGCCGGGGTATCGGGGTCGGTGCATGGGTGAGCGCCTCGCTCAATTCGGCTGTCTCCTTGGCGATGACGGCGTGACCCCGGTAAAGCCGGGTGCCAGTGGCGGTTCTTCAGTCAAGCTTCGCGGAAGGTCGTTCTAAAGTTCGGCGTTCAGTATGGGTTCGGCCCGGCGCGACCACCCGCGATAACGAGACACATTTCCCACAGATAGCGCCATCGCGGCGCTCTTCCCCTGGCGTCCCCGCTCATCAACGGCCGGGCACGCAGCCTCGGGCCGCACAATGTGGTTGCCGTGGCCCCACGAAACGGCCCAACCGAATGGTGCTCCCTCACAGCCGCATCGGCACCCACGCGCGCCTCGTGTACACAGCACGCGCCACAGAAACGTCTTTCCGCCGATACCCCGGTAGATGTGACACGGACGCCTCACCCGAGCCGCACCTAGCCCGAGTTCATCGACATCGTTGAGGAATGCATTGAGTCCCATACACCTGGACGGCGAAGATCCGTCCATCCCACCGGCGGCACGGCCCGCCCAATACAGAGGCGCCGGCCTGTCATCCGGTCACTGCGATGCCTGTGACTGGTCGCCGCGGCCGGCATCCCACTCGCAGCGCCAAGCCCCGGCTCCACGGCGCCTGCTTCTACACGGCGTCATCGCCATAGTGCTGGCAGCCGCGATCATCATCCTCTACGCGGCGACCTTCGGAAGGCTCGCTCGGTTCGAGACGCTAGACAACTCGAATCGCCTGCAGCACAACGATGGATCGGTCGCATCGGCCATTCGGTTCGATCACCTCTCGAATCTGCCCGACCGCGAATGGAGCTACGAGCTTGCCTGAATCCGACCGATCCGCGGTGGTTCTTGGGGCGAGCGTTGCCGGGCTGCTTGCGGCCCGGGTCCTGGCCGACTTCTACCGCACCGTAACAATCGTCGAACGCGACGTGCTACCCGAGCGACCGGTCAGCCGGCGCGGGGTTCCGCAAGGTGCCCTCCCCCACATTCCGGCGGCGCGCGGTATGCAGATTATGGGCGAACTTTTCCCCGGCTTCCTCGACGAGTTGGTGCTCGCCGGCGCAAAGGTTTGGAACGACGGTGACCTGTCACGGCTTTGCGTCTCGTTCAACGGGCACCGATTGCTGAGCTCGGGCAACATTCCCGACCCCAGCTCCGTGTCCATGTACTACGTGCACCGGCCGTTTCTCGAGTGGAGCCTGCGTCGCAGGGTGACGACCATTGCCAATGTGCAGATCGTGCAGGGCCACGACGCGGTGGGACTGAGATCGACCCGGAACGGCGACCGAGTGACCGGTGTCGTAGCGGCACGGCGCGACTCCGGCGCGCAGATCGACCTTACGGCCGATCTTGTGGTTGACGCGACCGGGCGCGGCTCGCGGGCACCGGTGTTTCTCGACGCCCTGGGCTACCCCCGACCACGCGAGGATACGCTGACCGTCAACGTCACCTACGCGGGCGTGCCGATCCGCCTCCGCCCGGAGACATTGCGCGAGTACATCGCCTTCGCCGCACCACAACCCGATAGGCCTCGCGGCTACGCGATGTTCGCGGGGCACGGCGACACCTACATGCTGGCGGTCCAAACGGTGGCCGGACACAAAGCCCCCGCCGATCATGCCTCGCTGTTGGACTCTCTGGCCGAGATGGCACCCCCGCACGTGCTGGCCGCCGCGCGCCGCGCCGAGCCGCTCGCGGACGTCACCCGGTATCGGTTTCCCTCCAACCGATGGCGTCGCTACGACAAGTCGGCCCGCACGCCCGACGGCCTGCTGGTCATCGGCGATGCGCTGTGCAACTTCAACCCCCTGTACGGGCAGGGCATGTCCGTCGCCGCCATCGAAGCTCTCGTTCTCAGGGATTGCTTACGGCATGGCGACCGCGACCTACCGCGTCGGTTTTTCCGTCGCTCGGCCAAGGACATCCGCGTGGCATGGCGCGCCGCGGTGAGCTCGGACTTGGCGCTGCCCCAGATCGCGGGGAGGCGGCCGGCATCCATCCGGATCGCCAACGCTTATATGGAGCGGGTGCTCGCCTCGGCCGAATCCGATCCCGCCCTGGTCCAGCAATTCATGCGGTCGCTCAACATGATTGACCGTCCGTCCCGCTTGCTGCGCCCATCGATGGTGCTCCGGGCGTTCAAGGCATCACGAAACCGCGGCGGCGCCGGAACGGACCTGGGCCAGAAGCCGGAAATCTCGTCGCAACCCAAATCCCCCGAAACGGCACCCAACTGAAAGCGCCAAGCCATGTTCAAAGTCGGTCTGATCGAGCAACCCCCGTCACCGCCGCGGGCTTGTTTTTCGTCATGACCGGTCGCAGCCGCCACGAGGTCGACGAGGCCTTGGACTCTCACCCGGTCAAAGCGTTTGCGCTCAACGTGTCCGCCGAATCGTGGGCCCGCCAAGGCGCGACTCATCCATTCGGCGACGACTTCCGCGGCGCACAAGACCTGATCCCGCAGAAGCTGGAGGAGCAGACCGTTCTGTCCGCGACGGACGTTGTCCCTCCGTCTCTTTTGCGGGAAACGCTCCTAGCCGGGCCACCCGGCGACGTCATCGAACAAATCGCCGTACGGCGTGACCATGGCTTGCAGTACCCGGTCATCGGCAATGTCAGCGTAATACAGCCATGCCTGCGGCGTCACCTGGCCGCAAGCCGTCCGTTTGCCAAAATCCTTCGCGGACTGCGGAAGCTATAGCGAGACCGCGACCGGCCCCGGCTGCGGCGCGGGGCCGGCGAAGCCTTCGAAATCGGAACCTGACTCGAAAGGTATGCGTTGCAACCAACGTCGACGTATGTGTTGATTCCCGGCGCCTGGCTCGGGGCATGGTGTTGGCGACCGGTCGCCATGCGGCTTCGCGCGGCCGGCCATCGGGCGATCGCCTTGACGCTGCCCGGTTTGGGCATCGGGGATGACCCGTCGTGTTGCGTCCTGAACGATGCGGTCGACCGCATCGTCGGCGAGGTGCGGCGACTCGAACTGGACCGCGTGACTTTGGTCGCGCATAGCTGGGGCGGTTACCCCGGTACCGCCGCCGCTCGCCTGCTCGGCCACCGGGTCGACAAGCTCGTCTACTACAACGGGCTGGTGCCGTCGCGGGGCATATCCATGGCCGACGACCACCCGGCGCGCGTCAGGCGCGAGTTGATCCTGCGGCTGATCGACGAATCGCCCGTCGGGGCCATTGCGCCCTATCCGGAACTCGTGGAGCAGGAACTGATGCAAGGCGTGGCCCCGGCGCTGCAGCGAATGGTTACCAATCTCCTGGCCCCACAGCCCGGTCGTTACTTCCTCGACGCCCTCGACACCGATGTCGCTGCGCTCGGCGTTCCCACCGCATACCTCGCCGGCGACGACGATCGTGCGTTGCCACGTCCGGCGGCCGCCCTCGCCGCCCGTCTCGGCGTCAAACCCACCTCCGTCCCTGGCACCCACCTCGGAATGCTGACCCACCCCGCCGACTTAGCCGAGGCGATCATGACGGCCTGAGGGGCCCCGCGGATTCCGAAGATTAATTGTCAGATCATTGTGAGCGTCGGGTTTCCCGGCCAGCGGTGCCACGTAGGAAGATGAAAGTTCCGAGTCACGCCCTGTCACGCGAACAATATCGACGCCGTTATTCCGACCGCCGCGTTCTCCTCGGGTGAGGCCAGCCAGTACCCGTATCGGCTCGCAGTCTCGCCGAAGTTCGCGAGGTCCTGCCCGGTGGGGGGCGGCGAACCAATCGGTCGGCCGACTTCGCGGAAGAAGGCGCTCACGCGTGGTGCGGTGATGATCAGGTCGACGGCGGGTTCGGCGGAGACGTTGCAGAGAGCGTGGGGAACGCCCGCGGGCACCCGGACGTAATCGCCGGCGCGAGCATCGCGCCATTCGCTCCCGATAAGCACCTCGTAGGCACCGCCTAGGATGTAGAAGCCCTCGAAGTCGCCGTGGCTGTGCAGCGACACGGTCACACCCGGGGGCATGGTCGCGCATCACGCACGCCCGTTCTTGGCCCTCCGGCGTCATGAATTCAATGACAAACCCTCAAAGCGTTCAGAGCGACGCGCTCGCTATGTGGCGTCAATGTTTCTGTCCCCCAATTTCCTTCGGAACCCGTTCGCTATTCGGGCCGGGTCTTCTTCATGATGATGTCGGCGAAGCTCTCGCGGACGAACGTAGGGCCGAGGTGCGCCAGCACGTCGGCGTCGCGGTGTCGCTGGGCGAGACCCAGGTCGTGGACCATCGCCCTCGGAGTAGAGCAGTTCCAAGTCGAACAGTAGGTCGTCTTCGGCATCGCGGATGTAATCGGTGATCCCGCGCACCGGGTCGGTGTCGTGCATTGCGATGTCGGAGATGGTTTCCGGCGACTGGATGGCATGATCTTGTCTTCTTTTATCCCACGGCGGCCAGGCCTTCCGCCTGGTCCTGAGGTGGCCACAGCGGCCGAGGCACCTCGATGCCTAACGGCGCGTCCCACTGGTTTCGGGACGAAACCTCATGCACGGGGCGGCGATTGGCGGCGACGCCCCATCTGCCCAGGGGGTAGCCGAGGGTCAGCATGGCCGACATCTTCCAACCCTGCTCAACGGGGACGCCCAGCAGCTCGTTCACTTCGTCCTCGAAGTTGCGCAGCACCATCGTCATGACGCCGCCGACGCCCTCGGCGCGGGCGGCCAGCAAGATGCTCCAGATGGCCGGGTAGATGTTGGCCCCGCCGAGGTCGTCGATCGAATACACGAAGAGCAACAAAGGAACCTCTTCGAAATGGTCTGCCAGGTAGTTGCCCGAGCCTTTGATGCGGCGCATCGTTTCGGCATGCGCGGCCGGGTCGGCGCCGGGCGCCGGCACCGCCATCGGTCCCTGCCCCGCTTGGAATTTGTCGTATTCGATGGCGCGGGCCTGCCGGAACAGTTGGGCGAACTTGCGTTTGAGCTCCGGGTCGTCGACGGCGACAAAGTGCCAGCGCTGGGTGTTGCCCCCGTTGGGGGCGCGAACGGCCGCGTCGAGGATGCGGGCCTGGGTGTCCAGCGGGATCGGATCCGGCCGCAACCGCCGCATCATCCTGGTGGTGTACAGCGCCTCGTAGACGTCCATTTGTCCGCTCCTATCCGCGCGTGTCATTCGGGCCAGGGACTGTCGTAAATCGCGTCGACCATGTTGCGGGGTTTGAAGTTTGGATCGAAGTGCGCCAGCACGTCGTCGTTCATCGTGCCGTAGGTGGTCTCCGGGCGGTGCTTCATGCCGTCGTGAAAGGCGGCCAGGATGCGGTTCTTGAAATCGGGACGTGGGTGGGCCGCCGTTACCGCCTCAATCGCGCCCGACGCGAGGGCCTCTCGACCGGCGCCGACTACGTCAGTCGCGACACCGGCTACGAGCAAACCGATTTCGGGGTCCAGCCGGGCCGGCACCCCGGGCGTCGTGTGGAGGGCGATGCCCAGCCACACCTTCTGCGCCTCGGACGGGTCGACGCCGTGTTCCATCAAGAAGTCGCGCGCCGCGTCGGCACCGTCGATCTCGAAGCGCTCGGTGGACGTCCGATACCGGGCCGTGAGGCCCAGGTCGTGGAACATCGCCGCCACGTAGAGCAATTCCAGGTCAGGCCTTAGGCCGAGGCGGCGCCCGTGCAGCGCGCCGAACAGGTATGCCCGCCGGGAATGGTGGAAGAGAACGTCGTCCTCGGCGCTGCGAATGAATTCGGTGGCCTCGCGCACCAGTGCGGTGTCGGGTATGACGATGCCGGCGATCGTTTCCATTGCCTGTGTGGCCATGGCCGCTTCTCCTTCACTGGCTCGGGCTCAGTGTGCGCCGCCGCAGGCTCGTTAACCAGAGGGGTTGCGGCCGCTGATCCCACAGAATCCGACACCTCTCGCGGGTTCCCGCGCCGGTCAAGCGGCCAGGATGGCCCTGGCCACCCCGTCGGGATGGGTCAGCGACCGGGCTGAAGCGTCAACAGATCGGCCACCAGCCGCAGCAGGTCGCCGGAATGGCGCCCACCGGGGATTCGCCTATCCAGCGGAGCGCCGAAAAGCGCTTGTCGGGCGGGTTTTCGTCGATCAGCGACCTGTCGGGAAGCGGCACGTGCCCGTTGTAGTACACGAGCTTTTCGACTCGCCCGGCGACCAACTGAGCCGCGCCGGTGGCGGGGAAGCCGCCTTAGCTGTGCGCGACCAGGATGACGTTGCCGCGCGTTCGGCGCCGCACCTCCCGGGCGATGTGCTCGTTCGCATCCCGGATGCCGATACCCCCAGGGGTTGTCGCCGTCGTTCATCCCCGGCGGCGTCAGGGTGATCGCCTGGTGCCCCGCCACGCGAAGCCGCTCGGCGACCGGTCGCCACGACCAGGCCGCGTGCCAGGCTCCCGGGATCAGTACGTGCGTCGGCACGCGTGTCAGCCGTCCTCGAGCAGCCAAGCGGTGGACTGCGCGACACCAAAGTTCGCTTTGCGCACCACAGTTGGCCGGTGATCGCGCATGCCGATTCTCAACGTGCGCAGGCCGGCCGCCGGCCACGCCAACGGGCGGGCGCGCAAGTCCAACCTCGATCGCGGGAAGGCGCCGAAGATGCGGGCGCCGTTGTCATGTCGTTGCACGATGCTCTTTTCGCTTCGGATGCAGGCCGTTTCGCGGCCTGCCGAGCAGGCGTGCCATCGTCGACGGGTGAAGGAACTCCGAACGGTCACTGACCATGTCGTCTTCGCCCGCGAACATCGCGAATGCCGTTGGGCGCCTTGGCTCGGCGGCGGTGATGGTGAAATTCTCCCGCAACGTGCCCGGCGCGAGCTGGACCCGTCGGCTGGAGTAGGTGCCGTGCACCATCAGCGTGTCTTCGCGCGGGCGGCCATAGCCGAGTTGCTCGAGGAACAGCGGCGTCCGCGAGCCACGCCCCGTCGCGTCCACGACCAGGTCCGCCTCCAGGGTTTGTTCGGCGCCCGAGTCGCGCCGAGCCAGCACGAGGCCGGTCACCCGGCCGCGGTGCCGGGTCGACGTCAGCCGCACCGCGTCGTGGCCATCCAGGAACGTCACGTTGCGAAGGGCGCGCACGCGGCGGCGCACGTTCCATTCGGAAAAGGGCCGGTGCGCGTAGTGAAGACGATCGACTGCGGTTCGGGAACCTTACCGGAGCGAAGCGGCTGGCGCTCGCCGAAGGCCAAGCGGAGCCGCGACAGGTCGCCGTCGTTCCAGACCTTCGCGCCTTCGCCGACCAGCTCGTCGAGGAAGCCGGGAAACCGTTGGTCCGCAATCCCCGCGACCCGCGCCGCCAGGGTGTGCGGCTGCCCGCCCTGCGGCACTCAGCGACGCGTCAGCGGCCCCTCCGGGGGGACGTCACGTTCGACCACGGTGGACGGTGCCGTAGAACTCGGCAAGCAGCCGCGCGGCCAGCAGACCGGCGATGCTGGCCCCGAGAACCACTGCGGTGCCGTCTGATTCGGGCAAGTCGTCTCCCAGCTGTCGTGCGGTCGGCAACCGCGACACGGTGACGTCCCGGGCCAGGCGCCCGGGACGTGTGCCCTGTCTGCGGCGGCGACCGCTCAAGCGCCGGTGCGATTTCGGACGGTTATGCCCACGACTTCCGCCACCACCGGCCCGCGGCGGCGGCGCCTATTCGGGCCAGGCGTTGGAAAGGATGATGTCGACGAAGTTGTCGCGGGCGAACGTCGGGTCGAAGTGCGCCAGCACGTCGGCGTTGACCGTGCCGAAGGTGCTGTGCGGGCGGTGCTTCATGCCGTCGTTGAACGCCGCCAGGATGCGCCGCTTGAAATCCGGCCGGGGATGGGCGGCGGTGACGCCCTCGAGGGCGGCGGGGGATAGCTCGTCGCGGCCGATGCCCAGCACGTCGGTCTCGACACCCGCTGTGACCAAAGCGATTTCGGGTTCGAGGAACTCGGGGACGCCGGGCGTGGTGTGCAGCGCAATGGACAGCCACACCTTGTCGGCGTCGGCCTTGTCGACGCCGCGTTGCGCGAGGAATTCGCGGGCCGCGTTGGCGCCGTCCACCTCGAAGCGCAGCGTGGAACCGCGGTAGCGGTCGGTGAGACCGAGGTCGTGAAACATCGCCCCGGCGTAGAGCAACTCGAGGTTGGGTTCCAGTCCGCGGCGCCGGCCCTGCAACGCGCCGAACAAAAACACCCGCCGCGAATGGTCGAAGAGCAGGTCGTCTTCGGCGTCGCGGATGAACTCGGTGATCTCGCGCACAAGCGGGGTGTCCGGGACGACGATGTCGGCGATACTTTCGATCGGCTGCGTGACCATGATCCCTCCTGGGTCGGGCGACGGTATCAGCATGCGCGCGATCGGCTCCCGCCACCCGCGGGCATTGGTCCGTCTTCACCACAGATAGCGACGCCGCTGGTGGCCACGGGCCGCCCGCCACCGTCCGATGTGCCATGTTTCCCACACTTTGCGACACAATGGGTCCGTGGCTGAAGCGGGTGGGCCGTCGCGGGTGATGGTCATCGTCGTCTTCGACGACGTGACCATGCTGGACGTCGCGGGCGCGGGTGAGGTCTTCGCCGAGGCCAACCGCTTCGGCGCCGACTACCGCCTCAAGATCGCGTCCGTGGACGGCCGCGACGTCACGACCTCGATCGGGACGCGGTTGGGTGTCACCGACGCCCTCTCCTCGATCGAATCCGCCGACACCGTGATGGTCGCCGGGAGCGACGACCTGCCGCGGCGCGGGATCGATCCCGCGCTCGTCGACGCGGTCAAGTCGATCGCCGGCCGGACGCGGCGCCTGGCGTCGATCTGCACCGGATCGTTCGTCCTGGCGCAGGCCGGCCTGCTCAACGGTCGGCGCGCCACCACGCATTGGCATGCCGCCCGGTCGTTCGCCCGGGCCTTCCCGGACATCGCCGTCGAGCCGGACGCCATCTTCGTCCGCGACGGGGAGGTCTTCACCTCGGCGGGGGTGTCGTCGGGCATCGACCTGGCGCTGGCGTTGGTCGAGATGGATCACGGCACCGACCTGGTCCGCGACGTAGCCCGCTGGCTGGTGGTGTACCTCAAGCGCGCGGGCGGCCAGTCCCAATTCTCGGTGCTGGTCGAGGCCGACCCGCCGCCGCAGTCCGCGCTGCGCAAGGCCACCGACTCGATCGCGGCCGACCCGGCGGGCAACCACGACGTGAAAACCCTTGCCGCGCGGGCCTCGCTGAGCACCCGGCAGCTGACCCGGCTGTTTCAGTCCGAGCTCGGTACCACGCCGGCGCGCTACGTCGAGATGGTGCGCATCGACGCCGCCCGCGCCGCGCTGGACGCCGGCCGCAGCGTCGGCGAGACCGCCCGGCTGGCCGGCTTCGGCAGCACCGAAACCCTGCGGCGGGTGTTCGTCGACCACCTCGGCGTCTCCCCCAAGGCCTACCGGGAGAGGTTTCGCACGGCATCGCGCGGCTGACACCCGTCGGCCCGCCGGTTTGGGGCATAGTGTTCGGCCATGCACATCGACGTGATGACGGTCCCGCAGCCCCTCGACAAGACCGGCGACCTGGCCCGCCGGGCGCAGGCCGCCGGATTCTCCGGCCTGCTGATCACCGAGACCGGTCGCACGCCCTACCTCAACGCCGCCGTCGCCTCGCAGGCCGCGCCCGGCCTCGAGCTGTCCACCGGGGTGGCGGTGGCTTTCCCGCGCAGCCCGTTCGTCACAGCGGCCGCGGCGTGGGAGTTGCAGGAGGCGACCCGCGGCAAGTTCCGCCTGGGCCTGGGCACCCAGGTGCGCACGCACGTGGTGCGGCGCTACGGCATGGCTTTCGAACGGCCGGGCCCGCGGCTGCGCGACTACGTGCTGGCGGTGAAGGCCTGCTTCGCGGCCTTCCGCACGGGGAAGCTGGATTACCACGGCGAGTTCTACGACCTGGACTTCATCACCCCGCAGTGGAGCGCGGGCCCGATCGACGCGCCCGACCCCAAAGTCGATGTGGCCGCGGTCAATCCGTGGATGCTGCGGATGGCCGGCGAGGTCGCCGACGGCGTGCACGTGCATCCGATCGGCGAGCCGGGTTATTTGATTCGCCACGTCGTGCCCAACCTGGCCGCGGGGGCGGCCAGAGCCGGGCGTTCCCCGTCGGACCTCGCGGTGATCGTCCCGGTGCTGACGATCGTCGGCGACAGCGACGAAGAGCGCGACGCCCAGCGGGAATCGGTGCGGGCCAGCATGGCCTTCTACGGAAGCACCCCCAACTACGCGTTCATCTGGGACGAGGCCGGTTTCGAGGGAACCACCGCGCGGATCCGCGAGCGGCAGAAGGCCGGCGACTTCGCCGGGATGGCCGCCCAGGTCACCGACGAGCACGTCGCCGCCTTTGCCACCGAGTCGACGTGGGACGGGTTGGCCGACGCGCTGAGCGCGAAGTACGCCGGGATCGCCACACACCTGGTGCTGTACAACGCGCTCGGTGACGACGAGCGCCTCGAGCGCTACGGCGAGGTGGCCCGCCGGATGCAGGCTGGCTAGCACCGCCGCCCGTCAGCATCCCGACGAGGGTGCACAGAATGCCAGGAATTACGGCGTGTCGCCGTACAAACACGCACGCTCGCGGTAACGAAGGCGAGCTACTTGGCGGCGTTGTACTTGTTGATCGCGTCGTCGAGGCGCTGCAGCGCGGCGCCGTAGGCGGCGAAATCGCCCTTCTTTTGGGCGTCCTTGGCGGCCCCGATCGCCGCCTGGATCTCTTGCAGCGCAGCGGCTTTGGCCGGCGACAGCGTCACCGACCCGTCGGGAGCCGGCGGCACCGCGGCGGCCGGCGGCGGCGGACCGGGTGTCGCGGCGGGCGCGGGGGGCCCCGCGGGGGCGGCGGCGGGCGGGTTCGGCGGCACGCCCGCGTCGGTGGGTTGTATCCCGGTCGCGGTCGCGCCCGCGCCCGGCCCGAACAACCCGTTGAGCGCATCGCCCACCGTCGGGCCGTATCCGATCTTGTCGTTGTACATCATCGCCACCCGGATCAACCGCGGGTAAGACGACGCGGCGTCGCTGGCCCCCGGCGAGGCGTAGACGGGTTCGACGTAGAGCAGGCCACCCTGGCCCACCGGAAGCGTCAAGAGGTTGCCCCACCGGATCCGGTTCTGGTTGTCGCGCCCGATCACGCCGAGGTCCTGTGACACCGCGGGATCGGTGGTGATCGCGTTGTTGGCCAGCTTCGGGCCGTTGACCTGACCCGGGATGGTCAGCACGGTGATCTTGCCGTACGTCGCCGGGTCGGAGCTGGCGCTGATGTAGGCCGCCAGGTAGTCGCGCTTGAACCGGTTCATCGCGCTGATCAACTGGTACGACGCCGAATTTTCGTTCTTGGCAATGTTTTTCGCGACGATGTAATACGGCGGCTGATAGCTGCTGGCCGTCGGGTTCGGGTCCAGCGGCACGTCCCAGAAGTCGGACGTGGAAAAGAACGTCACCGGGTCGTTGACGTGGTATTTGGCCAGCAGCATCCGCTGCACCTTGAACAGGTCCTCGGGGTAGCGCAGGTGCTCGGCGAGCTCGGGGGTGATGTCGCTCTTGGGCTTGACGGTGCCGGGGAACACCCGCATCCACGCCTTGAGCACCGGATCCTGCTCGTCCTGCTGATACAGGGTGACGGTGCCGTCGTAGGCGTCGACGGTGGCCTTCACCGAGTTTCGGATGTAAGACACCTGTTTGTCGGGCGCCAGCCGGTTGAACGCCACCTCGTTGGAGTCGGCGGTCGCCGACGACAGCGAGGTCAGCTCCGAGTACGGGTAGTTGTCCAGCGTGGTGTAGCCGTCGATGATCCACACCAGCCGCTTGTTGACGATCGCGGGATACACGGAGCTGTCGGTGGTCAGCCACGGCGCCACGGCCTCGACCCGGCGGGCCGGGTCGCGGTTGAACAGGATCTTGCTGTTGGAGCCGATCACGTTGGAAAACAAGAAGTTTCGCTCGGCGAACTTCGCCGCGAAGACGCTTCGCGATATCCAGTCGCCGATGGGGACCCCGCCCAGGCCGGTGTAGGTGTAGTTCTTGGTCTCCGTGGAAGTCTCGTAGTCGTATTCGCGGTCGGCGCCGTTGCGCCCGACGATCGCGTAGTCGGCGGAGGTGTTGGAGATGACGGGGCCGAAGTAGATGCGGGGCTGGTCCAGCGGCGCCGGCCCGTCGGACACCACGCTGCCGTTGGCGCCGACGACGTTGACGAGAAACTCGGGATATCCGCCGTTTTGGTTGGGATCGTTGGCGATCCCGCGCACCGTGTTGGCCGGCGACGCGATGAACCCGTTGCCGTGGGTGTAGACGGTGTGCCGGTTGATCCAGTCGCGCTGGTTTTCGATAAGCCGGTCGGGGTTGAGCTCCCGGGCCGCCACGACGTAGTCGCGCAGCGCGCCGTTGCGGTCGAGGTAGCGGTCGATCGACAGCTGGTCGGGAAAGTAGTAGAAGTTCTTGCCCTGCTGGAACTGGGTGAAGGCCGGGCTGACGATGGTCGGGGCGAGCAGCCGGATGTTGGAGGTGGTCGCGCGGTCGGCCGCCACCTGCAGGGCGGTGGCCTGGCCGTCGCCGGTGTAGTTGCGATAGGTCACCACGTCGGCCGTCAGCCCGTAGGCCTGCCGCGTCGCGGCGATGCTGCGGCTGATGTATTCGCTCTCCTTCTGCGCGGCATTGGGCCTGACGCTGATCTGCTCGACAATCAGCGGCCACGCCGCGCCCACGATCAGCGACGACAGCAGCAACAACACCAGGCCGATGGCCGGAATCCGCAAGTCGCGCAACGTGATCGCCGAGAACACCGCGGCCGCGCAGATCAGCGCGATCGCCATCAGGATCAGCTTGGCCGGCAACACGGCGTTGATGTCGGTGTAGCCGGCGCCGGTGAACGGCTTGCCGCCGCGGGTGTGCGACAGCAGCTCGTAGCGGTCCAGCCAGTAGGCGACGGCCTTGAGCAACACCAACGCCCCGACCAGGCTGACCAGCTGGATGCGCGCCGAGCGGCTCAGCGCCCCGGTCCGCCCGGACAGCCGGATGCCCCCAAAGATGTAGTGCGCCAACAGGTTCGCGAGGAAGGCCAAAAACACCGCCACGAACATGTAGGACAGCAGCAGTCGGTAGAACGGCAGGTCGAACGCGTAGAAGCCGAGGTCCTTGCCGAACTGCGGATCCCGGATGCCGAAGTCCCCGCCGTGCAAAAACAGCTGGATGCGCACCCAGTAGCTCTGCGCGATGATGCCGGCCAGCACGCCGATCGCCGCCGGGATCCCGATTCCCACCAGGCGCAGCCGGGACATGACGACCGCGCGGTACCGCGCCACCGGGTCGTTGGTGTTGTTGGGGACGAACACCGGGCGGGTGCGGTAGGCCAGCGCGAGCCCGCTGAACACGATGCCGCCGACCAGCAGGCCCGCGACCAAAAACACCAAGAGGCGGGTGACCAGCACGGTGGTGAACACCGAGCGGTAGCCGAGCTCCCCAAACCACAGCCAGTCGACGTAGGCGTCTATCAGCCGCGGGCCGGCGAGCAGCAAAACGATCACACCGAGTGCGATGAGGATCAGAATCCGGCTACGCCGAGTTAGCTTCGGCATCCGTGCGGTGGGCCGCATCCCCACTGGCTGCTCCCTGATCGGTATTACTGGCTTGGGATTTCTAGCTCACAACTGTACGCACCTCGCGCCGGGGCGAGCGGCCTAGCAACTGGGCGGCTGACCGCCCGAGGTGATCGCGTGCAGCGCGTCCACCGCCTGGCTGAGCGTCTCCACCTTCACCAACCGCAACCCCGACGGGTTGTCCGACGCCGCCTCGTAGCAGTTCTTGGCGGGCACCAGAAACACGGTGGCGCCCGCGGCGTGGGCGGCGGCCATCTTGTGGGTGATGCCGCCGATCTGGCCCACCTTGCCGTCGACGGAGATGGTGCCGGTCCCGGCGATGAAGTTCGACCCGGCGAGTTCGCCGGTGGTGAGCTTGTCGACGACGGCCAGGCTGAACATCAGGCCGGCCGACGGCCCGCCCACGTTGGCCAGGTTGAAGTCGACGGCGAACGGCGCCCACGGCGCGTCGAGCACGGCGACGCCCATGAAGCCGTAGTCGCGATCCTTGTTGGTGCCCAGCGTTATCTGCGCCACCCCGGCGGGCTCGTTCTTGCGGCGGTAGTCGATGGTCACCACCTGACCCGGTTTGGTGTTCTTCAAGAACCCGGTGAACTGCTCGACGTTGGCCACGGGCACGCCGTTGACCGCGTCGATGGCGTCCCCGGACTTCAGCTTGCCGGCCGAGGGTCCGGGATCGGTGACCGTCGCGACGGTGACCGCGGGGGGATACTTCAAATAACCCAGGGCGGCGTAGGCGGCGCTGTCCTCGGACTGCTTGAAGTCGGCGTTGTTGGCCTTGTCCACGTCCTCGCGCGACTTGCCCGGCGGGTAGACGAGATCGCGCGGTATCAGCTGCTCCTGGCCCGACAGCCACAGCGTCAGCGCCTCCCCCAGCGTCAGGTCGTCACGCTGCGACACCGTGGTCATGTTGAGGTGGCCCGTCGTCGGGTGCGTCGCCGTGCCCTGGATCGCCACGACCTGCTTGCCGTCGACCTCACCGAGAGTGTCGAACGTCGGCCCCGGCCCCAGCGACACGAACGGCACGGTGACCACCGCCAGCAAGACGCCGAAAACCACGATCGGCACCAGCGCGACGATCAGGGTCAGAATCCGCCTGTTCACGCCGCTTACCCTAACGGGAGCCCTGCCCGGGGCCGTTCAGCTACGAGCGTGACCCGAGCCCGCACCCGCCGTTCCCGCGGTGAGTACCGTTGACGGTATGGCCGACCTGCCTTTCGGCTCCTCCTCGGGAGACGACCCGGACCGCGAGGAGCACCAGAAAAAGCCCGATCCCGGCTCGGGATCGTCGGACCCGTCGGGCCCGTTCGGCATGGGCGGGGACTTCGGCATGGGCGACCTGGGCCAGATCTTCACCCAGCTGGGCCAGATGTTTTCCAGCGCGGGCACCGTGATGGCCGGGGGCAAGGCCTCGGGACCGGTCAACTACGAGCTCGCGCGGCGCGTCGCGTCCAGCTCGATCGGGTTCGTCGCGCCCGTCGCCGCCTCGACGAGCAAGGCGATCGCCGACGCGGTGCACCTCGCCGAAACGTGGCTGGACGGGGCGACCGCGCTGCCCGCCGGCACCACCAAGGCGGTGGGCTGGACCCCCGGCGACTGGGTCGAGAACACGCTGCAGACCTGGAAGCGGCTGTGCGACCCGATGGCCGAGCAGATCGCGACGGTGTGGGCGTCGTCTTTGCCCGAGGAGGCCAAGGGCATGGCCGGCCCGCTGTTGGCGATGATGTCGCAGATGGGCGGCATGGCGTTCGGCTCCCAGCTGGGGCAGGCGCTGGGGCGGTTGTCGCGCGAGGTGCTCACCTCGACCGATATCGGGCTGCCGCTGGGCCCCAAGGGAATCGCCGCGATCCTGCCGGACGCCCTCGAGTCGTTCGCCGCCGGGCTCGAGCAGCCGCGCAGTGAGATCCTGACGTTTTTGGCCGCCCGTGAGGCCGCGCACCACCGGCTGTTCAGCCACGTCCCGTGGCTGTCGAGCCAGTTGCTGGGCGCCGTGGAGGACTACGCGCGCGGCATGCAGATCGACATGATTGGCATCGAGGAGCTGGCCCGCGAGTTCAACCCGGCGTCGCTGGCCGACCCCGCGGCCATCGAAAACCTGCTCGGCCAAGGGGTGTTCGAGCCCAAGGCGACGCCGGCGCAGAAGCAGGCGCTGGAACGCCTGGAGACGCTGCTCGCCTTGATCGACGGCTGGGTGCAGGTGGTGGTCACCGCGGCGCTGGGCGACCGGATCCCGGGCACCGCCGCGCTGAGCGAGACGCTGCGCCGGCGCCGGGCCAGCGGCGGCCCGGCCGAGCAGACGTTCGCCACCCTCGTCGGCCTGGAGCTGCGGCCCCGCAAGCTGCGCGAGGCCGCGGCGCTGTGGGAACGCCTGACCGAGGCCGCCGGCGCCGACGCCCGCGATGCCATCTGGCAGCACCCGGACCTCCTGCCCGACGCCGAGGACCTCGACGAGCCGGCCGGCTTCATCGATCGCGTGATCGGCGGGGACACCAGCGGCATCGACGAGGCGATCGCCAAGCTGGAAGACGAGAGCAACCCGGACGATCCCGGCCCCCGCGGCGCGGCGGATGACTGATCGGGGCGGCCTAAGCTAGCTGCCGCGGCCGCCCGCCTTGATGATCGCGAGGCGTTCCTTGAGCAGTTCCTCAAGTTCCTCGATCGAGCGGCGTTCCCGCAGCATGTCCCAGGGTGTGCGCACCTTGGTCTTCTTCGGTTCGGGCAGGTCACCACCCTCGATCAGGGTGCCCTCCATGCCGTTGCGGCACACCCAGGTGGCGGGGACCGCGGCATCGTGGGCGAATGGCATCTCGAACTCTTCGCCGTTGTCGGTGCGATAGCGCGCGATATGACGTGGCGCCAGATCGTGGTTGCGGTTGGTCTCGTAGCTCACGGCTCCCAGGCGACTGCCCCTCATGACGCGATCAGCCATCATCAAGTCCCCGCTGACGTTCCACCTGGTCGGCGGTAGCGCGCATCCGGCCAGACAATCGGAGCAGAGCGTGCTCGCCGACACCGCCGGGCAGGGTGTAGGCAAGTTGCCGTAACTCGACGGCGTAGGTGCGCAAGTCCTGGCGGAGCTGCGCCTCGAAGGAGGGCATGATTTCTTCCTGGGGCAGGGATTTACTGGGACGCTCGGACGTTGCGTACAGCCGGACCTGAAATCTGATGCCGTCCAGCTGCCTGTCCGTGATGCACCTGAGGGTGTTTTAGCGTCTCCCAGCCGCGTCCGCCACCCTACTCCGCTGGCTGGCTAACCACTACGCGCCGACCCGTTTCGGAAGGTCGCCGGCTTCAAAGAACCCCAGCGCAACGGCGGCCCTGTGGATAGCTTGAGCGTGGCGGTTCCCGTCACGCGGCTCGTTGATGCAGGCGTTACGACCGAATGCCGGCGGCCACGGGGCCGGGCCGCGTCGATCCGCATCCACGGCCGCGGCCCGCCGTCGGAACTGCTCGCCGACGCGCTGCGCTGCTCGGGGGCCCGCGGCGCGCAGCTGGTACCGCAGTTCGGTTACCCAGGACCCGCAGGCGGGCCGCCGCTCAGTGTCGAGCAGGCCGACGGCGCAGGCGGTGACGGTCACGGCGGCGGCCGAAACGGCGCCGATCAGTACCCACCTGCGTAAAGTGCATCCCCGACGCCGGTCAGCCCCACCAAAACGACGCTGCGATGATCCCGTAGAGGACGACCAGGGTGGCGCCTTCGAGCCACGTCGACTCGCCGTCGAAGGAGATAAAGGCGGCAAGCACGACCGCCAGCAACAGTGCCACCACCAGCATCGGGCTGAACACAAGCGTCAGCGCGGCCAGACCGGTGGCCTGCGCGATGAGCACCAGGAGCGGTGCCAGCACCAGCGAGATCTGCAGCGGGGAGTTGAGCACCACAGAAAACGCGTACCGCGACTGCCCACGGGCGGCAAGCTGGATGCCGACGAAGTTCTCCACGGCATTGCCCGCGATCGCGACTACCACCAAGCCCGCGAATGCCTCGGAAACCTTCAGCGCGTCCATAGCCGGTTTGAGCGCAGCAACGAACCACTCCGACACGAACGCGGCCAGAACACCGGCCGCGGCAAGCATGCCAAGCGCGAGCCAGACCGGCCAGCGCGGCTGTTCGTGGGACCCGGCAACCTGGAGCTCGTTAGGCTCCCGGCGCAGTGAGACCGGCAAGAACAGCGCGAACAGTCCCAACAAGAGCACCGAAACGACGATCGACAGAGCGTCCTCGTGCTTTGCGGCCGGAGTGTGGATCCAGTAGGCCACCGACGGGATCGACATCGCCGTCACAGAAAGCAGCATCAGCACCGTGATAGTGCGCGCCCGGTTCGAGCCGAGCTGTTGGGTGCCATGGCGCAGCCCGCCAACCATGAACGCGAGCCCCAGCACTAGCAGGAGATTGGCCAGGATGGAGCCGACCAACGCGGCGCGGACCACGTCGATCAAGCCCGCCCGGAGGCTGAACAGGCAGATGAACAGCTCGGGAAGGTTACCGAGTGCCGACTGGATCACGCCGGTGGCTCCGGCTCCGAAGCGGTCGCCGAGCTGGTCCACGCTGCGGCCGACCAGCGCCGCGAGAACGGCGACGGCCGCAGCCGCGACAACGAACGCGAGCACCGAGTTCCAGCCGCCGAAATGGGCAAGGCCGGCGCACAGCGCGAACATCCCGGACAAGATCAGCAGGACCCGATCGGAGCGGACCAATACGGGCGACGCGGCGGCGACCGACATGGGCCCACCGTAATGCGAACCTGTGGATAGCTGAGCGCGGCGGTTCCGATCGGGCTGGCACAGTGTCAACCCATGACTCAGGCCACGGCCGGGCCCGCGGTGTCGCGATACGCGCTGGACCCGGCGCTGCCCGTGCTGCTGCGACCCGACGGCGCCGTCCAGGTCGGCTGGGATCCGCGCCGCGCCGTGCTGGTCCGCCCGCCCGGCGG
Source organism: Mycobacterium palustre (assembly GCF_002101785.1). Classification (GTDB taxonomy): domain Bacteria; phylum Actinomycetota; class Actinomycetes; order Mycobacteriales; family Mycobacteriaceae; genus Mycobacterium; species Mycobacterium palustre. Next base: position 20,577 of record NZ_LQPJ01000094.1, on the reverse strand, counting down.
CCTGGGCGCCGCCGAGCTGGCCCGGCTGCTGCGGAACACGCGCTCGCCGACGCCGATAGCCGACCTGCAGCGGCAGGCCGCCGAGGGCGGGCTGACCGACCTCGACGGCCTGGCGAACCTCGTCAGGCAGCTCGTCGACGCGGGCGTGGCGACCGAATACCGGCGGCCACGGGGCCGGGCCGCGTCGATCCGCATCCACGGCCGCGGCCCGCTGTCAGAGCTGCTCGCCGACGCGCTGCGCTGCTCGGGGGCCCGCGTCGCGCACAGCAGCCAGCCGCACGCCGCGGTGTCACCGGACTCGGTCGATCTGGTCGTGCTGACCGACTACCTGGTCGCCGACCCGCGCATGGTGCGCGACCTGCACCGCCAGGGCGTGCCGCACCTTCCGGTCCGGGTGCGCGACGGCACCGGCCTGGTGGGGCCGCTGGTGATCCCCCGCGCGACCAGCTGCCTGGGCTGCGCCGACCTGCACCGCAGCGACCGCGACGCCGCGTGGCCGGCCATCGCCGCCCAGCTGCGCGACACCGTCGGGGTCGCCGACCGGGCCACCCTGCTGGCGACCGCGGCGCTGGCGCTCAGCCAGGTGAACCGGGTGATCGCGGCGGTGCGCGGACAGGAGTCGGTTCCCGATCCGGCGCCGCCCGCGGCGCTGAACGCCACGCTGGAATTCGACGTCAACGCCGGCTCGATCGTCGCGCGGGAGTGGACCAAGCACCCGCTGTGCCCGCTGTGTACGTGCGGTTAGCCCAGGCGCCCCCGGTCGGGGCCGTTCGTCGACGCCGCCGCGTGCGCCCTGGCCAGCGTTCCAGAATGTCGGCGGTCACGGTGCCGTCGTTTCGGTTCTTGCCAGTGTTTCGATGATCGCCCGGTACAAGGCGTCGGCGGCGCCGTGCTGCGTCTGCTTGGCTGACATGGCTGTGTCGGTACCAACCTTCGGCTAAGTCGCGGCGGTGTGACGTGCAAGGCACAACCGAAGGCCGGATCTACAGCACCGCTGCGTGGCCGTCATGGATGATGGATGCGTGGCAGACATCAAACGCGGCCGGGCTGCGCGCAACGCGAAGCTGGCCAGCATTCCGGTCGGCTTCGCCGGCCGGGCGGCGCTCGGCTTCGGCAAGCGATTGACCGGGAAGTCGAAGGACGAAGTCCAGGCCGAGATGTTGGAGAAGGCCGCCAACCAGTTGTTCACCGTGCTGGGCGAGCTCAAGGGCGGGGCGATGAAGGTCGGCCAGGCCCTGTCGGTCATGGAAGCCGCCATCCCCGAGGAATACGGCGAGCCGTACCGCGAAGCGCTGACAAAGCTGCAGAAGGACGCCCCGCCGCTGCCCGCCGCCAAGGTGCACCGGGTGCTCGACGCCCAGCTGGGCACCAAGTGGCGCGAGCGGTTCAGCTCGTTCGACGACACGCCGGTCGCGTCGGCCAGCATCGGCCAGGTGCACAAGGCGGTGTGGTCCGACGGCCGCGAGGTGGCCGTCAAGATCCAGTACCCGGGCGCCGACGAGGCGCTGCGCGCCGACCTCAAGACGATGCAGCGGATGGTCGGCGTGCTCAAACAGCTGTCGCCGGGCGCCGACGTCCAGGGCGTGGTGGATGAGCTGATCCAGCGCACCGAGATGGAACTCGACTATCGGCTCGAGGCCGACAACCAGCGCGCCTTCGCCAAGGCCTATCACGACCACCCGCACTTCGCGGTGCCGCGCGTCGTGGCCAGCGCCCCCAAGGTGGTGATCCAGGAGTGGATCGACGGGGTGCCGATGGCCGAGATCATCCGCGATGGAACCCCCGCGCAGCGCGACCTGATCGGCACGCGGCTCCTCGAGCTCACCTTCGACGCGCCGCGCCGGCTGGGCATGATGCACGGCGACGCCCACCCGGGGAACTTCATGCTGCTGCCCGACGACCGGATGGCCGTCATCGACTTCGGCGCCGTCGCGCCGCTGCCCGGCGGCTTCCCCATCGAGCTGGGCATGATCATGCGGCTGGCCCGCGAGAAGAACTACGACCTGCTGCTGCCGACCATGGAGAAGGCGGGTTTCATCCAGAAGGGCCAGCAGGTGTCGGTGCGCGACATCGACGAGATGCTGCGCCAGTACGTCGAACCCATCCAGGTCGACGTCTTCCACTACACCCGCAAGTGGCTGCAGAAGATGACCGCCGTGCAGATCGACCGGTCCGTCTCGCAGATCAAGACCGCCCGGCAGATGGACCTGCCGGTCAAGCTGGCCATCCCGATGCGGGTGATCTCGTCGGTGGCCGCCATCCTGTGCCAGCTGGACGCGCACGTGCCGATCAAGGCGCTGTCGGAAGAACTGATTCCCGGTTTCGCCGAGCCCGACAGCGTCGTCGTCTAAGCGCCTCGTCGGTGCGCTACGCCGCGACGACGTCCTTGCGGGGACGGCCGCGCGGGCGCTTGGCGCTGACGATCGAGCCCCGCTCGAAGATCTCGCCGCCCCACACGCCCCACGGTTCGGCGCGCTCGAGCGCCGCCGTCAGGCACTGGCGCCGGACGGGGCAGTCCGCGCAGAGCGTCTTGGCGCGCTCCAAGTCGGCGGGGGTCTCGACGAACCACAGGTCGGGGTCGTCGGCATGACACGGCAGCGTCGGTCTGGGGACTGGCAGTGCCGTCATGTCCTGCTCACCTGCTTCCTGGTCGGGGTAGCTGTCCTGTGCGGTGATCCGGACCAGGCGGGCTGTCGGCCTGACAACTATGGCCACGGATCCTTCTGACTTCGGGTCCGTGGCCATTTCGGGAGATTCGGGCTAGTTAGGTATGGCCCCAATCCACGGACGCGTCGGTCGCGGCGGCGAAACGGTGCTTGACCGCAGCCGCCGGCGCGGCGGCGTGGGCGGCATGCAGGGTCGCCGCGGCCTTCGCCGCGGCAGCCACGCCTACACCGAACGCGTTGGTGATCATGGTGGCGACCCTCCTCTCGATACGCCCGTGCGCGCCGTCAGCCGGCAGCAAAACGCGGTTTCGAGGGTAAACGCTACCGGCAGATACCCACAACCGATTTTCTGACCTGCGGCTTTTTTGCGATTCAGCGGGATTGCCGCACCAGCTCCAGCACGTCCGGCCCGTACTGTTCGAGCTTGCGTGCGCCGATGCCGGGGATCGCGATGAGGGCCGCCTCGTCGTCGGGCAGCAGCTCGGCGATGGCGATCAGCGTGTTGTCGGTGAACACGACGTAGGCGGGCACCTTCTGTTCCTTGGCGACGTCGAGCCGCCACTCCTTGAGCCGCAGCAGCAGGTCCTCGTCGATGTCGGCCGCGCAGGTCTCGCAGCGGCGCAGCATGATGGCCGCCGGCGTGGTCAGGCTCTTGTTGCAGATCCGGCAGCGGGTCGCCGTGCCGCGGTTGCGCCGGGCCCTGGCGGGCGCGGTGTCGGCGCGGGTCTGCGGGGCGATGCCGTTGAGGAACCGGGACGGCTTGCGGCTCTGCCGACCCCCCGGGCTGCGTGCCAACGCCCAGCTGAGCGCCAAATGGATTCGCGCCCTGGTGATTCCGACGTAGAGCAGGCGGCGCTCCTCCTCGACGGCCTCGCTTTCGGCGCCGTGCGCCAGGGCGTGCGAGATGGGGAGGGTGCCGTCGGCCAGTCCGACCAAAAACACCGCGTCCCACTCGAGCCCCTTGGCGGCGTGCAGGGACGCCAGCGTGACGCCCTGCACCACCGGGGGGTGGCGCGAGTCGGCGCGCATCCGCAGCTCGGCCACCAGCCCCGGCAGGTCGAGCTGCGGGCGCTGCGCGACCTCGTCGTCGACCAGCTGGGCGAGCGCCGTCAGCGCCTCCCAGCGGTCGCGGGCCCGGGCGCCGGTGGGCTCCTCGGCGGTGAGGCCCAGCGGCTCGAGCGCCGCGCGCACCACGTCCGGCAGTGGCCCGCCGGTGTTTTCCGGACCGCGCTCGGCCGCGCGCTGCAGGGCCAGCAGCGCCTGCTTGATTTCCTGGCGGTTGAAAAACCCCTCGCCGCCGCGGATCTGGTAGGTGATGCCAGCCTCGGTCAGCGCCTCCTCGTACACCTCGGATTGCGCGTTGACCCGGTAGAGCACCGCGATCTCCGACGGCGGGGTGCCGCCCTCGATCAGCCGGGCGATCGACGCCGCGACGGCGGCGGCCTCGGCCGTCTCGTCGGGATGCTCGTGAAAGCTCGGCGCCGGTCCGGGCGCGCGCTGGCCGACCAGCTGCAGCTTGCTGCCGGCGACCCGGCCGCGGGCGGCGGCGATCACCTGGTTGGCCAGCGACACCACCTGCGGCGTGGACCGGTAGTCGCGTTCCAGGCGCACCACCGTCGCGTCGGGGAACCGACGCGAGAAGTCCAGCAGGAAGCGGGGCGTGGCGCCGGTGAACGAGTAGATGGTCTGGTTGGCGTCGCCGACGACGGTCAGGTCGTCGCGGTCGCCCAGCCAGGCCGCCAGCACGCGCTGCTGCAGCGGGGTGACGTCCTGGTATTCGTCGACGACGAAGCAGCGGTAGCGGTCGCGGAACTCCTCGGCCACGGCCGCGTCGTTCTCGATCGCGGCGGCGGTGTGCAGCAGCAGGTCGTCGAAGTCGAGCAGCGTGACCGATTCGTCGCGGACTTTGAGGGCCTCGTAGGCGTCGTAGACGGCCGCGATCTTCGCGGCGTCCATCGGGAGGTCTCGGCCGGCGGCGGCCACTGCGGACGGGTACTGCTCGGGGCCGATCAGCGACGCCTTGGCCCACTCGATCTCGCCGGCCAGGTCGCGCACGTCATCGGTGCTGACGTTGAGCCGGCAGCGGTTGGCGGCCCTGGCCACCACGGCGAACTTGGTGTCCAGCAGCTGCCAGCCGGTGCCGCCGACCACGCGCGGCCAGAAGTAGCGCAGTTGGCGGTGCGCGGCGGCGTGGAACGTCAGCGCCTGCACCGCGCCGACCCCGGCGCCGGTGCGCGCGGCCGCCGCCAGCGCCCGCAGCCGCGACCGCATCTCGCCCGCCGCGCGCTGGGTGAAGGTGACCGCCAGGACCTGCCCCGGCGCGACGTGGCCACCGGCGACGAGCTGGGCGATGCGGTGCGTGATGGTGCGGGTCTTGCCCGTGCCCGCTCCGGCGAGCACGCACACCGGTCCGCGCGGGGCCAGCACCGCTTCGCGCTGCTCGTCGTCGAGCTCGGCGGTCAGTGCGTCGGCGACCATCGGCATGGCGTCCATCTTGTCAGCGGTGCCCGACAAACCGGGCGCAGCGCCACACCTTGCCCGGGCGCGGAATGCGTCACCGCCCAAGGTACGTTGTCTTGGCTATGGCCAATCCTTCGCTCACCGTTTACACGACGTCGTGGTGTGGTTACTGCCACCGGCTCAAGACGGTGCTGAAGTCCGCCGGCGTCTCCTACGACGAGGTCGACATCGAACACGACCCCGCGGCGGCGGAATTCGTCGGCTCGGTCAACGGCGGCAACAGGACGGTCCCGACGGTCAAGTTCGCCGACGGTTCGACGCTGACCAACCCGAGCGCGGCGCAGGTCAAGGCGAAGCTGGCCGAAGTCGGCGGTTAACGTAGCGTCACTCGAGCGCGGCCCAGGATTCGATGATGACGCGCGCGATCGAAATCGAGCCGGGCAGAAGCAGTTTCGAGTCCGTCGAGGTTGACGCGCTGCTCCAGTCACCGGCGTCCAGTGCGGCGCGCACCTCGTCGCGGGTGAACCACTTCGCCTCGGCGATCTCGCCGTCGTTGAACGAGAACTCCTCGGTGGGGTCGGCCAGCGCGTGGAAGCCGACCATCAGCGATCGCGGGAACGGCCACGGCTGGCTGCCCAGGTAGCGCACGTCGCGCACGGTCAGGCCGATTTCCTCGCGGATCTCCCGCGCGACGCACACTTCGAAGGACTCGCCCGCCTCGACGAATCCGGCCAGCAGGGAAAACATCCGCTCCGGCCACACCGCCTGTCGGGCCAGCACGGCGCGGTCGGCGCCGTCGTGCACCAGGCAGATCACCGCCGGGTCGATGCGCGGGAACTCCTCGTGGCCGGTGACCGGGTTGATCCGTGACCACCCGGCTCGGGCCGGCCTCGTCGGCGAGCCGTCGACGGCGCTAAACCGCGACCTGTCATGCCAATTCAGCAGGGCGACGGCCGAGGACACCAGCTGGCTGCTGGTGTCGTCGAAGATCGGGCCGAGGTCCCGCAGGTTGAGGACCTCGGTTTGCACTTCCGGGTCCTCGGGGGCCTGCAGCGGGCCGCGGATGGCCCAGACGTGGCGGCCGCCCTCGATGCGGCCCAGGAACACGGCGTCCGGTGGCGGCTTGTCGGCCAGCGCCGCCGCGGCGCCCAGCACCACCCTGCCGTCGGCCACCAGGACCTGGTTGCGTGAATCCACCCGCAGCAGCGCCGCTTCCGCCCACCCCGCGGTGGCCGCATCGACGTCCGTGCGCAGCTGATCGGCCCGGTCGGCCCCGATGCGCGACAGCAACGGAACCTCCCGCAGCTGGAAATCCGTTCGCGGACCGCGGTTTTCGTGGCGACCCGCTTCACCCGGCTCCGCCGCGCTCGCGATCGCCACGGGCTCGTCTTCGTGGCGACCCGCTTCACCCGGCTCCGCCGCGCTCGCGATCGCCACTAGTGCCCGGCGTTTCTGATGTACAGCAGCCGGTCGCTGGCTTCGATGGCATCGACCTCGGGGGCGCCGATGCGCAGCAGGTGGCCGTCGCGGACCACGCCGAGCACGATGTCGCGCAGGTGCCGCGGAGACCCGCCGACCTCGGTCTGCTCTACCGGGCGTTCGGCGATGGCCAGCCCCGCGTCGGGGGTGAGCAGGTCCTCGATCATCTCCACCACGCTGGGCGTGGTGGTTGCCAGTCCGAGCAGCCGGCCGGCGGTTTCGGAGGAAACCACCACCGAGTCCGCCCCCGATTGCTGCAGCAGGTGCTGGTTCTCGGCCTCGCGGATCGACGCCACGATCTTGGCCTTGGGCGCGATCTCACGCGCGGTCAGCGTGACCAGCACGGCGGTGTCGTCGCGGTTGGTGGCGACGACGATCGACGCGGCATGCTGGGCCCCGGCCAGCCGCAGCACGTCGGACCGCGTGGCGTCGCCCTGAACAGTGACCAGCCCGGCGCTGGCCGCGTGTTCGAGGGCGGACCGGTCGGTGTCGACGACGACCACCTCGCCCTGGGCGGCCTCGTCACCGAGGATCGCGGCGACGGCGGTCTTGCCCTTGGTGCCGTAGCCGATCACGACGGTGTGGTTGCGCACTTTGCTCCTCCAACGCTGGATCTTCCACGCCTGCCGGGACCGCTCCGAGAGCACCTCGAGCGTGGTGCCGACCAGCACGACCAAAAACGCGATCCGCAGCGGCGTGAACACCACGGTGTGGACCAGGCGCGCGGTTTCGGTGTACGGGGTGATGTCGCCGTACCCCGTGGTCGACAGCGACACCGCCGCGAAGTACACGCAGTCCAAAAACGTCAGCGGCTCGCCCCGCACGTCGCGGTAGCCGTTGGGGTCGAGATAGACGATGAGGGCGGCGCCGAACAGGACCACCAGGGCGATCGCCACCCGGCGGGCAATAACCCGGATGGGACCGGGGTGGTCTTCGGGGATGCGCAGCACGCCGACCAACTGGTGTCCCGGCTGGGCGGTGAGCCGTTCGTCCAGATTGCTCAGCTTGCGCGATTTACCGTTGCCCACCAGGCTCCGTCACCGCCTCGATCCCCGCGCACGAGACACGCACGATACTCAATGTAACCACGATCATGGGCCGGCGCCCGCGGGGGACAGCCCCGCGAGCGTGGCCGGATCGGGCAGCTCGTCGGGTGCGACCGTGGCGCCGGTGCGCACGTAATAGAAGGCGGTGCGCACCGACGACTCCGGGAGCCCGGACAGGGCGGCCCACGCGGAGCGATAGACGGCCAGCTGAACCGCGGCGTGGCGCATGGCGTCCGGCCCGCGCGGCGGCTCGCCGGTCTTCCAGTCCACCACGGTGGCGCCGCCGTCGGGGTCGGCGAACACCGCGTCGATGCGGCCGCGCACCACGGTGTCACCGATGGGCATCTCGAAGGGAACTTCGACCGCGACGGGCGTGCGGGCCGCCCACGGCGATTCGGCAAAGGCCGCCTGCAACGCCGCCAGGTCTCGGGTGTCGCCCACGTCGGAGTCCGCGGCGCCCGGCAGGTCGCCGAGATCGAACAACGAGTCGGCGCCGTAGAACCGCTGCACCCAGGCGTGAAAAGCGTTGCCGAGCATGGCATGCGGGTCCGGGCGCGTCGGCAATCGATGCCTCAACCGCTGCGCCGCGCCCGCGGGGTCGCGCGCCAGGTCGACCAGGCCGCTGACCGACACCTGGCTGGGCAACCCTGGGGCGGCGGGGCGCTCCGCTCGGGCCCGCTCGGCCAGCAACGCATCGACGTCGGCGGCCCAGCCCTCGAGGTCGGCGCCGGGCTCGGCGGTGCCGGCCGCCATGGCTTCGGCCACCAGCACCGCACCCCGTTCCACGTCCCCACGGCGCGCCCCCAGCGGGTCGGCGGGCCATATCGCTTCAATTACGGTGTCGCGCAGTGGGTTTCGCTCGCCGTCGGCGGGCGCGGGGGCCCACTGATCCACCACGCCGCAGGGCTCGCCCGCGGCGGCGGAGCGGTCGATGATGTCCTTGAGTTCGCACAGGAAATCCGACGGTCCGCGCGGCTTGATTCCGGTGGCACCCCACTGGTGGCCCGACACCAGCAGGGTGTCCTCGGCGCGGGTGATGGCCACGTACAGCAATCGGCGTTCCTCGTCGACGCGCCGCTGCTCCAGCTGGCGTCGATGCTCGAAGATCTTGTCCGACAGCTGCTTTCGGTTGGTGACGTCCGAGGTGTCCAGCACCGGGATGCCCAGCGCCCCCGCCGGGGCGCGGTCGCCGCGCAGCAGCGGCGGCAGCTCGGCGGGGTCGGTGAGCCAGGTGCTGCGCGACGCGGTCGACGGGAAGATTCCGCCCGACAGGTGCGCCACCGCCACCACTTGCCACTCGAGGCCCTTCGCCGAGTGCACGGTGAGCACCTGCACCCGGTCCCGCGCGACCGCCGTCGCGGCGGGCGGCAGACCGTTTTCGACGGCCTCGGCGGCGTCCAGGTAGGCCAGCAGCCCGGCCACCGTGGCGGCGGCCGGCGCGCCCGCCGAGGTGGTCGTTCGCTCGGCGTAGCCGGCGACCACGTCGGCGAAGGTGTCGAGGTGCTCGGCGCCGGTCCAGCCGGCCGACACCCCCGCCGCGGCGCGGGCCTCGCAGTCGACGCCCAGCGCCCGGCGCACCTCGGCGACCAAATCGGGCAGCGAATGCCCCAGGTGGCCGCGCAGCGTGCGCAGCTCGGCGGCCAGCGCGCTGATCCGCCGATACCCGGCGGGCGAGTAGGAACCGGGCGGCCCCGGATCGCTGATCGCGTCGGCCAGGCACGCGGTGTCAGCGTCGACGTCAAAGGCGGCGGCCCTCGCGATGGACTCCGCCGAGGGCGCCTCGCCGCCGCGTCCGCCGCCGCCGAGCGCGACCGCCCGCCGCCACAGCGCGGCGACGTCGCGACCGCCGAGGCGCCATCGCGGACCAGTGAGCACGCGCAGCGCGGCGGCGCCGGCCGTGGGTTCGGCGACCAGCCGCAGCATGGCTACGACGTCGGCCACCTCGGGCACCGACAGCAGCCCCGCCAGACCCACCACCTCGACCGGGATGCCGCGCGCGCGAAGCGCGTCGGCGATCGGGGCGGCGTCGGCGTTGCGGCGCACCAACACCGCCGCGGTGGGCGGGGCGGCCCCGTCGGCGTGGGCTCGGCGGTAGTGCTGCAGGAGCTGGTCGGCGATCCACTCCCGTTCGGCCCGCACGTCGGCCAGCAACGCGCACCGGACGGTGCCGGGCTCGGCGTCCGGGCGCGGGCGCAACGCGTGCACCGCGACGGACCGGCGCCGCGCCTCCGCCGAGATGGCGTTGGCCACCTGCAGGGTGCGCGGCGGATTCCGCCAGCTGGTGCGCAGCTCGAGGACGGGTGCCGGGGTGCCGTCGGCGCGCGGAAAGTCGGTGGTAAAGCGCGGCAGGTTGGTGGCCGACGCGCCGCGCCAGCCGTAGATCGACTGGATCGGGTCGCCGACGGCGGTCAGCGCCAGCCCGTCGTCGGCGCCGCCGCCGAACAGCGCGGACAACGCGATGCGCTGGGCGTGGCCGGTGTCCTGGTACTCGTCGAGCAGCACCACCCGGTAGCGGCTCCGCAGGTCGTCTCCGACCTGGGGGAAGGACGCCGCCAGCCGGGCGGCCGACGCCATCTGGGCGCCGAAGTCCATCACCTTCGCGGCGCGCATGCGCTCGCTCAGGGCGTCGAGCAGCGGCACCAGTTCGGCGCGCTCGGTCTGGGTGGCCAGCAGCCGCAGCAGCCACTGGTTGGGTCCGCGCTCGCGCTGGTAGGGCCCGGCGGGCAGGCTGTGGATCAGCCGCTCCAGCTCGAGGTGGGTGTCGCGGAGCTGGCCGGTGTCGACCAAATGCTCGGCCAGCTGGCCCCACAACGCCAGCACCATCGAGGTGACGGCGGCCGGGGTCTTGTCGGTGTGCAGCTCGCCGCGGTAGCCGTTGACCACGTCGAAGGCCAGCTGCCACAGCTCGGTCTCACCGAGGAGCCGGGTGTCGGGCTCGACGGGCAGCAGCAACCCGTAGTCGCGCAGCAGCGAGCCGGCGAACGCGTGGTAGGTGCTGACGTCGGGGGCGCCGGGTTCGTCGCGCCGCCCCCCTAACCCGATCCCGGCCAACCGCGCCAGCCGGGACCGGACCCGGCGCAGCAGCTGGCCGGCCGCCTTGCGGGTGAACGTAAGGCCGAGCACCTGACCCGGTTCGGCGTAGCCGTTGGCGACCAGCCACACCACCCGCGCGGCCATCGTCTCGGTCTTTCCCGCCCCGGCGCCCGCGATGACCACCAGCGGCCCCGGCGGCGCCGCGATGACGGCGGCCTGTTCGTCGGTGGGCGGGAAAAGCCCTAGCGCACCGGCCAATTCGGCGGGGCTGTAGCGCGGGTTCACGGTGCCGACCCGTCGGCGTGGGCGGGACAGCAGGGCCGCATCGGGCAGTGCGCGCAGCCGTCGTTGCGCCGCGCGACGAACCGCGGCCCGGCCGTCGCGTCGGCCGCCTGGCGGAGCCGGGCGCGCCATTCGTCGCGGGCGGCCGGCGTGAGCGGATCCTGCTCGCGCACCGTGGCTCCGGAGGCGCCCGCCTTGCCCACGTACACCAGCCGCGCGCCGCCGGGCTCGGTGCCCGCCGGCAGCAAGCCCTCGGCGACGGCCAGCTGATACATCGCCAGCTGCGCGTGCTGTTGGGCGTCGTCCTTGCTCACCGGCGTCTTGCCGGTCTTGATGTCGACGATCACCAGCCGCCCGGCGCTGTCGCGTTCCAGCCGGTCCACCCGCCCGCGCACCCGGATCGCCCCGCCGTCCCGATGCGGTGCGGCCAGCGCCCCGTCGACGTCGACCTCGACGCCGATCTCGGTCAACTCGGCGCGGGTGTGCGCTCGCCACTCGACGAACGCCTCGATCATCGCGCGGTGGCGGGCCAGCTCGTTGGCCGAATGCCACTCGGCATCGAAGGGCAGATGCGCCCACGCCCGCTGCAGGTCGGCCAGCAATTCCGTTTCCGTCTTGCCCGGTTGGGCGACCAGCGCGTGCAGCACCGAGCCGATGGTGGAACGCAGGTCGCGCGGGTTGGTCCCGCCGTGCCGTTCGGCCAGCCAGCGCAGCGGGCAGTCGGTGAGCGTCTGCAGGGTCGACGGCGTCAGCGTCACGACGTCACCGGCTCGCCGCAGCGGTTCGGCGCTGCTGACCGGCGTCAGACCGTGCCAGCCGGCCGGGTCGGCGCCCGGCACACCGGCCGCGGCGAGGCGCGCCAATTGCCTTGCGGCACAACCGCGGACGGCGTCGTCCACGGCCCCGTCCGGCGCGCACACGACGCCGCGCAGCCGGCCCACCAGCGCCGCCGACGACAGCACGCGGGGCGCTGAAACCGGTTGCTCGGCAACAGAATTGGCGCCGCCGTCGGCCCACCGCGCAATCTCGGGAAAGAACACCGACGGCAGCGCGGCCTCCAGGCCCGGCCCATCGGCGTCGCTGTCCACGGCGGTCACCAGCAGCCGGCGCCTGGCGCGGCCCATGGCCGACACCAAAAGTCTGCGCTCCTCGGCGAGCAGCGGCGCCCGCACCGAGGCGTCCTCGCCGACCCCGTCCACGACGTCGAGCAGCCGTTGCGTGCCCAGCACGCCGCCGCGTGGAACGGTGTTGGGCCACAAGCCCTCCTGCAGCCCGGCGATCACCACGAAGTCCCATTCGTGGCCCAGCGCGGCATGCGCGCTGAGCACCTGGACCTGCTCGCCGTCGGCGAGCGGGCCGTGGTCGGCGCTGGGCAGCTGCAGGCCCGCGACGTGCTCGACGAGCCCGCGCAGCGACGCCCCCGGCGTGCGGGAGACGTAGTGATCGGTGACGTCGAACAGCGCGGTCACCGCCGCCAGGTCCCGGGTGGCCTGGGCGCCGGCGGGGCCGCCGCGCTCGGCGGCCGCCAGCCAGCGGCGCTGCAGGCCGGACCGATGCCAGGCGGCCCACAGCGTGTAGCGCGGGTCTTGGCCGTCGCCATGGCAGCGCGCGGCCGCGTCCAGCACCGCACGCACCCGGCGCAGGGGCGAAGGCGGCGGCGCGCCGGCGCGCAGCGCCTCGACCAAAAGCTCACCGAAGTCGCCGGGCGCGTCGTCGGCCTTGGGGCGCCGCAGGGCGCGGCGCAGCTGGCGGAGCGCCACCGGATCGACGCGGCCGATGGGCCCGGTCAGCAACGCCAGGGCCCGTTCTCCGGTGAGCCCGTCGGCGGTGGCGGCCAACACGGTCAGCAGCGCCTGGGCCGCCGGCTCGTCGGACAACGCCCCGCCCAGCGGCGGCGCGGCCACCGGGACGCCGGCGGCGGCCAGCGCCCGCGGCAGCCGGGCGCCGGCCCGCGGCAGCGACCGCACGATGACCGCCATCTGCGACCAGGGGACCCCATCGATCAAATGCGCGCGCCGCAGCGCGTCGGCGACCAGCGCCGCCTCGGCGTGGGCCGAGGCGGCCAGCCGCACCGCCACGGATCCGTCCTCGCGCCCCGAGCCGTCGATCCGCCTGCCGGCGCTGCCGCCGGGGAGGCGGCTGGCGATGCCGCTGACCGCGCGGGCCACCGCCGGCGCGCACCGATGCGACACCGTCAGCGTCACCGCCGGCAAATCGTCGCCCAACAAGCCGGCGGCCTCGCCGCCGCGAAAGCCGAACACCGCCTGGTTGGGATCTCCGGCGACCAGCGTCAATTCCGCGCCCGCGGCCAGCACCCGGACCAGGCGCGCCGCCTGCGGGTCGAGTTGCTGGGCGTCGTCGACGAGCAGCAGGCGGACGCGGGCGCGTTCGGCCGCCAGCAACTCCGGGTCGACGGCGAACGCCTCCAGCGCGGCGCCGACGAGTTCGGCCGCACCGAGCGCCGGCGTGGTCGCCTGCGGCGCCGCCGTCCCGACCGCCGCCCGCAGCAACATCACCTGTTCGTACTGTCGCGCGAACTGACCGGCGGCGACCCATTCCGGCCGCCGGTGCCGGCGGCCCAGCCGCTCCAGTTCCTGCGGGTCCACGCCACGTTCGGCGCAGCGCGCCAACAGGTTTCGCAACTCGGTGGCGAAGCCGGCGGTGGTCAGGGCGGGCCGCAGCTGGGCCGGCCACGCGCTGGCCGCGCGCGGCCCGTCCTCGAGGTCACCGGCCAGCAATTCGCGGATGACGGCGTCTTGTTCGGCGCTGGTGACCAGGCGCGGGGGCGCATCGCCGGCCCGCTCGGCGGCCCGCCGCAGCACGGCGTACGCGTAGCTGTGCACCGTGCGCACCACCGGCTGCCGGACGGCACCCGTCGGCCCCGAACGCAGCAACGCCGTCGTCAACGCGCTGCGCGCCGTCATCGGGAGCCGGCCCGAACCGGTAAGGAACAGAACCGATTCGGGATGCAGGCCGGCGGCGATCCGGGCGATTGCGGCGTCCACCAGCAGGCTGCTCTTACCGGTGCCGGGCCCGCCCAGGACGCGCACCCGTCCGCGCAGGCCAGGCGCCAATACGGTACGCGCCTCGGCGTCCCAGCTGTGTGACATGGCTGCATGCAATCACGAGGGTCTGACATCCGGCCGGAATTGCGGGGATACTGGACCGGGATACTGGGGGGAAGCCGAAGCACTTCGCCAGGTAAGGAGGGGTTGTAGATCGTGAGCGACCTCGAGGGCAATGGTCCCGATGCCGGGGTGCCGGAAGCGGACGCGGTGGAACAGAGCCTGCCCGCCGCGTACGAGGACGAGGCCGGCTTGGACACCACGTACTTGACCGACGCCACGGATCGCGACGCCAACGAAGCCGATGTGATCGAGCAGGCTTTCATCGTTCCCGCCGTGGACGACGATTGGGCCGAAGATCAGTAGGCCGGACGCCCGGCAACACCTTTACGTGCACCGCTACGGCCCGGCCGGTCCGGTGCGGCTGCTGGCGATTCACGGGCTGACCGGCTACGGGGGGCGGTGGCGCAGCCTGTCCGGTCAGTTGCCCGAAATCGCCCTGGCCGCACCGGATCTTCTGGGCCACGGCAGGTCGTCGTGGGCGGCGCCGTGGACGATCGACGCCAACGTCTCGGCGCTGGGCGGGCTGCTCGACGCCGAGGCCGACGGGCCGGTGCTGGTGGTGGGGCACTCGTTCGGCGGCGCGCTGGCGATGCGGCTGGCCGCGGCCCGCCCGGACCGGGTGGCGGCGCTGCTGCTGCTCGATCCGGCGGTGGGCTTGGACGGCGGGTGGATGCGCGACATCGCACAGCGGATGTTCGCTTCGCCCGACTACCCGGACCCCGAGGAGGCCCGGGCGGAAAAGGCGACCGGGTCCTGGGCGGACGTGGATCCCGCGCTGCTGGACACCGAGATCGACGAGCACCTGATCGAGCTGCCCAACGGTCGGTACGGCTGGCGCGTCAGCCTGCCCGCGATGATGTCGTACTGGAGCGAGTTGGCCCGCGACATCGTGTTCCCGCCGGCCGGGACGGTGACGACGTTGGTGCGGGCCAAGCAGACCGCGCCGCCGTACGTCAGCGACCGGCTGATCTCCGGGCTGCAGCAACGCCTCGGAACCGATTTCCGGCTGCTGGATTTCGACTGCAATCACATGGTGCCCAACGCCAAGCCCGCCGAGGTCGCGGCGCTGATCCGCGAGCTGCTTCAGGCCGGCTGAGCGTGGCGGCGGTGACCGACGAACAGGTCGAGCGGGTGCGGTCGCTGGTGGCGGCCATCCCGTCGGGTCGGGTCGCCACCTACGGCGACATCGCCGCCGTCGCAGGGCTTTCCAGCCCGCGCATCGTCGGATGGATCATGCGGACCGACTCC
Organism: Mycobacterium palustre; assembly: GCF_002101785.1. Lineage (GTDB taxonomy): Bacteria > Actinomycetota > Actinomycetes > Mycobacteriales > Mycobacteriaceae > Mycobacterium > Mycobacterium palustre. The sequence continues at coordinate 5,235 of NZ_LQPJ01000094.1, read as the reverse complement.
TCGGACCTGCCCTGGCACCGCGTGATCACCGCGTCGGGGCGCCCCGCGCGGCACCTGAGGACCCGGCAGCTCGAGCTGCTGCGCGCCGAGGGCGTGCTCGCCGTCGACGGCCGGGTCGACCTGGGCGAGGTCCGCCACGAGTTCCCGCCGGGGAGCTAGAGGACCAGCCGGACCAGCGCGGCGGTGCGGGCCAGTCCGGGGAACGCCTCGGCCGTCGACCGCGGGTGCAAGGCGTGGACCGCCAGCCGAAACATCAACGCCCGCAACAACATCTGCGGCCACTCCGGCAGGGCGTTCCAGCGCTCGATGAGCCCGTCGTCGGCCTCGCCCCAGGACAGCGCATCGACGACGGCCACGCCGGCGGCCCACGAGGCGGGCCGCCAGTAGGGCGTGATGTCGGTGATGCCCGGCGCCGCGGTACCGATGAAAAGCACTGTCCCGTAAAGGTCCCCGTGCACCAGCTGGTTGGGGCTCTTGGTCGGCCGGCGCAAGGTGGCGAGCTGGTTGATCAACTCGACCGATCGCTGGGCATCGGCCGACGGGGGCGCCGTGCGCGCGCCGGGCGGCACCGACGCCAACGGCCGTTCCTCCCAGGCGGCGCGGTCGGCGGCGATGAAGACGTCGACGTCGCTCCACGGCGCCGTGGGGCCCTGGGTCAGGAATCGGGGGCGTTCCAGCTTGCCGGTCGCCTCGTGCAGGCGCACCGCGGCCGAGACGACCTCGTCATGCCTGGGTTCCGGCGTGCCGGCGACGAAGGTGTCCGCCCGCCACCCCGACACCACGTAGCGGCCGTCGGTGGAGCGAACGGGCCGGGCCAGCCGCACCCCGTCGACGAAGAGCGTCTCGCGCACCCGTGCCGACCAGGCCGCGCGGGCGTGGTCGGCCACGATCGACAGGACGACCTCGCCGCACCGCCAGCCGCCCTCCCAGCTGGCGCCCAGGGCCACGGGCTTGACACCGGTCAAACCGAACGCCGCCAGCACATGCTCCGGCGGTGGTTCGACGGCCAAACCCACTGTCACACGGGTAGCGTAATGGAGCGCATCCCCGGTGATAGCTCAGTACATGACCATGTCGGGCTGCATCTGTTTGGCCCAGGCCACGATGCCGCCCTGCAAATGCACCGCATCGGAGAACCCGGCCTTCTTGACCGCGGCCAGCGCCTCGGCCGAGCGCACGCCGGTCTTGCAATACAGCACCGTCTTGCGGTCGTGCGGCAGCTGGGCCAGGCCCTCACCCGAGCTGATCAGCGACTTCGGGATCAGCTGGGCGCCGTCGATGTGATTGATGTCCCATTCGACCGGCTCGCGGACGTCGATCAGGGCGAGTTTGCCGCCGGAGTCCAGCAACTCGCGCAGCTCCTGCGGGGTGATGGTGGAGTCGGCGGCGGCGGCCGCGCCTTCCGCGGACACCGCGCCGCAAAATTCCTCGTAGTCGATCAGCTCGGTGATCGTGGGCGTCGCCGGGTCCTTGCGGATCTTGATCGTGCGGTAGCTCATCTCGAGCGCGTCGTAGATCATCAGCCGGCCCAGTAGCGGTTCGCCGATCCCGGTGATCAGCTTGATCGCCTCGGTGCCCATCACCGACGCGATCGAGGCGCAGATGATGCCCAACACGCCGCCCTCGGCGCACGAGGGCACCATGCCGGGCGGGGGCGGCTCGGGGTAGAGGTCGCGGTAGTTCAGGCCGCGCCCGCCAGGGGCGTCCTCCCAGAACACCGAGACCTGGCCCTCGAACCGGTAGATTGACCCCCACACGTAGGGCCTGCCGGCCAGCACCGCGGCGTCGTTGACCAGATACCGGGTGGCGAAGTTGTCGGTGCCGTCGATGATCAGGTCGTACTGCTCGAACAGCTCCACGGCGTTGGTGCGGTCCAACCGGAACTCGTGCAACCGCACGTCGACCAGCGGGTTGATCGCGGCGATCGAGTCGCGCGCGGACCGGGCCTTGGGCCGTCCCACGTCGGCTACGCCGTGGATGATCTGGCGTTGCAGGTTGGATTCGTCGACGACGTCGAAGTCGACGATGCCGATGGTGCCGACGCCGGCCGCGGCCAGATACAGCAGCGCCGGCGCGCCGAGCCCCCCGGCGCCGATCACCAGCACCCGAGCGTTCTTGAGCCGCTTCTGACCGTCGACGCCGAGGTCGGGGATGATCAGGTGGCGGCTGTAGCGGGCCACCTCGTCGCGGCTCAGCTCGGCGGCGGGCTCGACAAGTGGCGGCAGCGGCGTCTGGGATGTCGGCACCGAACATCTCCTCGGTTGGCTTTCGTCAGCTGTATCCATCACAGCAGCTGGCGAAATCAACGGCAAACAATCGCGGTTCCTTCCCCGGTTTCCCGGTACCGCGCGTCACGGCGTCAGGCGATCGGGTACGGCCAGGGGTTGAACCGGCACACCTTGCCGTCGGCCTTGACGAAGTCGGGGTCGAACTTCGCGGCGTCGTCGTTCGACGTGGAGAACGTCTGCTGCATCATCACCGGCGCCAGGCCGCCCTGCTGCTCGCAGGGTTCGTGGCGCACGTACCCGATGGCGTGGCCGACCTCGTGGTTGATCACGTACTGCCGATACGAGCCGACGTCGCCCTCGAACGGCACGGCGCCACGCACCCAGCGCGCCTCGTTGATAAACACCCGCGCCTGCCGGTCGGCGCCGTAAACCGGGTTGTAGCAGGAGGTTTCCAGCCGAAACTCGTAGCCGCAGCCGTCGCGCACCGTGACCGGGGACACCAGCGAGATCCGAAAGTCCGGCTTGCCTCCATCGGCCGGATCGATCCGCACGAACGCGAATTGCGGGTTGTGCGTCCAGCCCTTGGGATTGGACAGCGTCTGGTCGACCATCTCGGCGAAGGCGTTGTCGCCGCCGAACATAGCGGGATCGATGCCGTTCTCCACCTCGACCGTGTAGTGGAACACCTTGGCGGTGCCCTGACCGACCTGCGGCGTCGCACCCGGCACGACGTGCCAAGTCTTTTCGCCCGCCTCGGTGAACGGCCCGCCTTCCGGCAGGGTCCCGGCCGGCAGGTTGGCGTCGAACGCGGCCAGGCCGCGCGGGGGCGCGTCGATGATCGCGGTGCCCACCGCGCCGATGTCCGGCGGGCCCTGAATCTGTTGTGTCACAATGGGTTTGGGCGCGCCGGTGCCCGTCACGGTCTGGTAGATCACCAGCCCGGTGAGCACGATCAGCGCGGGCAACGCATAGGCACGCCAGCCGTAGGTGGACACGAACCGGCCCAGCCAGGTCTGCTTGCGCCACTGGCGCAACCGGTCCCGCTCGGATCGGGGCCGTCCGGCGTCCCGGGCGATCGGATCGCGCAGCGCGCGAAGCGGTTCTCGCCACTCGTCGCGCAGCATCGGCACTTGACCGGTGCGCCGCACGGGTCGCTGGGACGTCATTTCCCCAGGATTGCACAGCCGGGACCCCCGAAACCTCAAGGCCGCCTTCGGCGCGCCCGAACGACGGCGGCGACACCGCTTCTGCCAGCGGTGATGGCCGCGATGGCAATCGCGAACCGGTCCCGGTAGTAAGGTCTTTGCGACGGGCTGCGAGCGGCTGGCCTGGACGGCGTCGATAGCCGCTTGCCAACGATCAGATGAGGACTCGATGAGCGATCTCGCCAAGGCGGCCGCACGACGCGCCGTCAGATCGGCCGAGCGCAGTCGGCCGGGCGACGGCGTGGCCGCCGCCAACCGGCGCGGCAACCGCCTGCCCCGGGACGAGCGTCGCGGCCAATTGTTGGTCGTCGCCAGCGATGTCTTCGTCGACCACGGCTACCACGCGGCCGGCATGGACGAGATCGCCGACCGGGCGGGCGTCAGCAAACCCGTTCTCTACCAACATTTTTCGAGCAAGCTGGAGCTGTACCTGGCGGTGCTGGCCCGCCACGTCGAGAACCTGGTGTCCGGCGTGCAGCAGGCGCTGCGCACCACCACCGACAACCGGCAGCGGTTGCACGCGGCGGTCCAGGCGTTCTTCGACTTCATCGAGCACGACAGCCAGGGTTACCGGCTGATCTTCGAGAACGACTACGTCACCGAACCCGAGGTCGCCGCGCAGGTCCGGGTCGCCACCGAATCGTGCATCGACGCCGTGTTCGCACTGATCAGCGCCGATTCGGGGCTGGACCCGCACCGCGCCCGGATGATCGCGGTGGGCCTGGTCGGAATCAGCGTCGACTGCGCCCGATACTGGCTGGACTCCGACCGTCCGATATCCAAGGCCGACGCCGTCGAGGGGACCGTTCAGTTCGCCTGGGGCGGCCTGTCACACGTGCCGCTCACTCGTTCTTAGCCACCTTGCCGGCGAGCCGGGCCGCCTCCGCGCCGATCCCGAATCCGACCCGGCGCGCGTCGGCGGCGCCGATCTCCACGTAGGCGATCTTGGCCGTCTGAATCAAAAAACGGCGGCCGCGTTCGTCGGACAGGCTGAGCAGGTCGCTACCTTCGCGGAGGGCCGACGTGACGAGTTCTTCCACCTCAGCGGGCGTCTGCGCGCTGGCTAAGACCAGCTCGCGCGGACTGTCCGTGATTCCGATCTTGACCTCCACGGTCGCCCCTTCCGGTTCGTTTCCATTCGTTTTTAAGGCAGTGCTTCGTCGGACGTGTCAGCAGCAGGCTAGTGGACGCTTCCGGTCGCCACTGCGTCCCGGGCCCGTCGCGCGCTTCGCGGTAAGCGAAACGCGGCCGGGGCCGCAACATAACGATTGGCTTTCGGCTGGGCAACGTGGCCCGAGACGGCCGACCCGCGCGTAGTCACATCGGTAACATCGGCACCATCAGAAACATGGTGACCGAGCCCCTCGGCCTAGCTCGCGGCGACGCCCACGACTACCCCGATGAGGGCTATGACGAAGACGGAGCCGACCCGGGGTTCGACGGCTACGGCGAGCTCGCCTGGCCGTCCGACAGCCGCTGGCGGCCGCTGGTGGCGATCGTGGGCGCCGTGGTCGCCGTGGGCGCCGTGGCGACCGCGGTGATCATCAACAGCGGCGACAGCGCGACGACCAAGGCGACGGTGGCGCCGGCGCCGCGGCCGCTGACCACCGCGCCGCCGACGCCCAAGAGCTCGGCCCCCATGCCGCCGCCCAGCGCGCCGCCGCGCACGTCCGCGGCCCAGCTGCCCCCCGAGACGTTCACCACCGTGACACCGCCCAGCGCGCCGCCGAGCCTGGTCCCGGCGGCCCCGCCCCCGACGGCCGCCCCGCCTCCCGCGGTGGCCCCGGGCATCGGTGTAGACC
>NZ_LQPJ01000093.1 GCF_002101785.1 Mycobacterium palustre | reverse complement strand
ACACTCAACGCCGCCACAGCGCACTCAGCGGCCTACCACCCATCAGCCGCCTGTAACCAACGTTATGGCCGGGTACACCTAGGCGCCACACCCTAGGCGCGGCGCGGTCAGCCGGGGATCTTCGCGAGCACGGCGCCCGCGATGCTGACCGCCGACTGCCGGGGCCGGTCACCGTCGGTGGTGCCACCGTAGGTCACCGTGAGGTCGACGACGACGTTGGCCTTGGCCGCCAGGGCGCGGGTGGACCGCACCTGTAGTCCCTTGGGCGCCAGGTCCAGGGTGCTGATGCCGTTGCCGGCGTCGGCGGGGTTGCCCACCGAGTATTGGATCGGTGTGTTCCCCGAGAATGTCGCGGTGACGGTCGAGCCGCCGCATTGGCGCCAGTCGGACAGCGCGTTCGCCAGTTGCGACCGGGCCGTCGACGGATCGCGAAACGCGACGACCGCCAGCAGCGCTTCGACCGACTTGAGCAGGCTGCGGCTGTCGGAAAACTTCGCCGCGTGATAGCCGGCGATCGCGTCGGCGGTGTAGGCATCGGGTGCCCCGGCGGCGATGCTTCCCCAGCACTGCGGGCGGTCGATGGTGCCGTCGGCGCCGGCCCTGCCGGCGCGGTCCCGCGTCGGGCCGGGCTGAAGGTTCTGGTCGGCGGTGATGTTCTGCAGCTCGGTGAGGCTGGGCAGCAGCGACGCCACGGTGGCCGGCTCCACCGTGGGTCCCGCGGGCGCCGCGGTTGTCGGGGCGGGGGCCGGCGCGGCGGTCCGGCCCGGCGTGCCGGGAAACGCGGCCAGGGTGGCCCACGCGACCAGCGCGAGGACGGTCGCCGTGATGAACGCGTACGACAGCGCCAGCCCCGCCACGGCTCGGTCGCGGCCCGGCTCACCGGTGCGCCGGATCTGGGCCAACCCGAGGTGGCCCAGGATCGCACCGGCCGGCGGGAACACGAACGCGAACACCAGCGACAGCGTCGCCATGGCGTTGGAAGACCGGCGGGGTGGCGGCGGGGGCGACGCTGTCGCTGGTGTT
>NZ_LQPJ01000092.1 GCF_002101785.1 Mycobacterium palustre | reverse complement strand
TCGAACGGGCGACAGGCGCCCTCGGGGTCGTCGTTCTTGGTCGACATCACGATGCGCATCTGGGCGAACGCCGCGATAGCGACCGCCTCGATTTTGACCTCGACGCCGCCGCAAATGGCGACGTCGGCCTCACCGAACACGATATGGCGCCACGCCTGGGCGATGCCCTCCGAACCCGACGCGCACGCCGAAACCGGCGCGATCACACCGGCGCGCGCGCGCCGTTCCAACCCGACCGCCGCGGCGGCCCCGTTGGGCATGTACTTCTGCACGGCGAGCGGGGAAACCGCCTTCATCCCACGGGCGCGAAGATCGTCGTAGCTGAAGACGATTTGCTCCGCCGAGCCCAAGCCGGTGCCGATGGAAACCATCAATCGGTTGGGGTCGACCTCGGGCGAGCCGGCGTTGTCCCAGACCCGCCGGCTCAAAATGGCCGCCATCCGTTGCAGATAACCCATCCGGTGCCGCTCGGCCCGCGTCAAGCCGTCGTCGAACTCCTCTAACAGGTGCCCGCCGATGCGGACGGGAAGGTCATAATGATCGACAAACGAGTCATCGAGGGTACGGATACCGCTCTGGCCGTCCAACAACAACTTCCACGTCGTCTCGGCATCCGTCGCCAGCGCGGTCGACATGGCAATACCGGTGACGACGACATTCGGGAGAGTTTTCCCGGTAACCAAGTCAGTCATGGGTTCTAGGTCCCTTCCATCTTTATTTCGCTCAACGCGGCACGACCGAGCGTCCCGACGCCGGCGGACCGCGAAAACGGAGCGGTGATACGAACAATATTCCATAGCCCTCGGCAGGCTTGGTTTCGCTGACCCCGGGCGTTGCGCATTAGTCTTCGTGACGTTTCGTCACGTGACGATCCCGCACGCATACGCTCATGCGCCAATAATTGCCCAAAATATCCGCACTTGCGGTAATAATAGCCTTATGCATCTGTTTATGCGGTGTACGGTTGCACCGGCACGCGGCCGTGCGCGGTTCGACAGGCGGCTTTGCCTACCATGACGTCGCCGATTTGGGCGGCTTTCCCACCCGAGGTGCATTCGGCGCTGCTGAGCAGCGGGCCGGGCCCGGGACCGTTGCTGGCTGCGGCAAGCGCGTGGAACTCGCTGAGCAGCGAATACAACGCGGCCGCCAGCGACCTCACGGCCCTGCTCGGGGAGGTTCAGGCCGGCGCTTGGGAGGGCCCGAGCGCCGAGCAGTATCTGACCGCGCATGCCCCCTACATCGCATGGTTGGTGAAGGCCGGCGCGGATAGCGCCGATATGGCCGCGCGGCACGAAGCGGCCGCGGCCGCCTATACGACCGCGTTGTGCTCGATGCCCACCCTCGCGGAGCTGACCGCCAACCACGTCACCCATGCGGTGCTGGTGGCGACGAACTTCTTCGGAATCAACGCGATCCCCATCGCAGTCAACGAGGCCGACTACGCGCGGATGTGGATTCAGGCGGCCACCACCATGACCGCATATCAGGCCGCGTCCACGGCAGCGGTGGTCACGGCACCGGACGCCGAGCCGCCACCGCAGATCGTCAAGGCCGACGCGGGCGCCATGGGCGACTCAGGCATGGGCAACGGTTCGGGCATGGGCGGCATGGGCAATGGTTCGGGCATGGCCGGCATGGGCGGCATGCCCAACATGGGAACCGCCCTGCCGTCGACTGTCGAGCAGTGGCTCAACGCGATATTTCCGATCAACCCTTTCGGTCCGCCGACAACGCTGCATCCGAGTTTGTCGATGTTCCTGTCACGGGCTGAGGTCATGATCCCGATGTACGCGAATAACCCCGAGCAATTGGTGGAAGCCCTTGCGCTGCTTGGAACTCAATTCGTCGTCCATCGAACCCTCGTCTTGATCAACATCTTCTACAACTATCCGACCTTGCTGACGGCGCTGCCCGCCTTCGTCGCCGACAACCCGTTGTATGCCGCGGGCATAGGCGCGACCACCGCGACCGCGCCCTTGGCGGCCACCGGCGGGCTCACCGGACTCACCGGACTGGCCGGTGTGGCGGGATCACCGCCACTGCCTAGCGCCGTTGCGCCCACCCCCGCAACCGTCCTCCCCGGCGGCCCGATCGCCGGCGCCGCTCCCACCGTCGCCGCCGCGCCGTCGGCCGCTTCGTCACCGGTGTCTGCTGCCAGCGCGCCACCGCCCGCGGCCGGCCCGCCGGCTTTGCCGGTCGGCGGACCCGAAGGTGCCGTGGGCGCCTCGGGCTTCAGCGTCCAATACCTAATTGGGGCCTCCGGCGTCACCGCAGAATCGAGCAGCCGCAACAAGATCTCAAGGGCTGCAACGGAATCGGCCGCGGCCCCGGCGGCCACGGCACCCGCAGCGGCGGAAAGCGAGCGAGAACGAAGGCGGCGTGCCGCACCGACGCACATTGACCGGGGCTACCGGTACGAATATCTGGACCCGCCCAGCGGCGCGGTTGCTTCCGATATGGGTGCGGGTCCGCTGGGCTCAGCCGGCGCCGCCGCCGTGTCAGCAACGCGACGTCCCGCCGGGCTGACCTCGCTGGAAGGGAACGCCTTCGGGGGCGCACCGACCGTGCCGATGATGCCCGGCGACTGGCAGACCGGGATCGACGAAGCGGACACTTCGTGACCGTTGCGGGGCCCGATGCGACGGCCGTTGTCGGGCGCGCTACGCCCCGAACGGCGGCCCGTCGAAGCGCTCGCGGGTGGCGAATTCGGCCACCGGCCGTCGGCGCAGCTTCGTCACCTGCCGCACCGGCTTGCCGAGGGGCACCACCGCCGCGACGGCGTACGCGTCGGGAACGCCAAGCAGTCCTTTGATGCGCGGCTCCTCGGCCACCGCCATCGTGGTCAACACCCCGCCGTAACCTTCGTTGCGCGCGGCCAGCAGGATGTTCCAGACGAACGGGTATACCGAGGCCCCCGACGTCACCGACAAGCGATCCAGATCCTGATCGATGGCGGCGACGACCCCAAGGTCCAGGCAGATCACCAACACCACCGGCGCTTTTCGAAACGGAGCGGACATTGCCGCCGGCGGCTCGGTTGCCTCGATTGTCGACGCGTCGACCCGTGGCGGCCGCAACGGGTTCCACGGCGATTCGCCGTTGGCGACCTGCGCCATGTACCGGCGGGCGGCGGGAAGCGCGAGGTCCGCAAGGGCCGACCGGGTTCCCTTGTCGCGCACGACGATAACCCGCGCACCCTGACGATTGCCCCCGGTCGGCGCGAAGCGCGCATTGTCGAGGATCCGCGCGAGCACATCGTCGGGAAGCGGATCGTCGGTGTATTCACGCGCGGCGGGGGTGGTTCGCATGACGTCGTAGAGCTCCATGACGACCATGGTGCCCCACCAAGAAGCGGCTTTAGGCGGCGTCGTGAAAGATCAGGCCGAGGGCGTAGCGCTGGCCGGTGCGCACGACGGAAACGCCGTGGCGCACCGGGGCGGCCGACCAGCCCCGCGTCGAGCGGACCGGTCGCTCCCGGGTGGTGAAGATGTAGCCGTGTCCTAGCGGCAGCGTGATGGCGGTGCCCCGCGATTGCGCTCGGGGCCGTTGTTCGACGAGCAGGAACTCGCCACCGGTGTGCGCCACGCCCGGCTCGCTGAGGTTGATCACGGCCTGCAAGGGAAACACCAAGTCGCCGTAGAGGTCTCGGTGCAGGGCGTTCCAGTCTCCCGGGCCGTACTTCAGCATCAGCGCGGTGGGTTTGGTCTGGCCGGCGCGATGGCACGTCGCCAGCCACTCATCGAGACCGTCGGGCCAGGGAGGGTCGCGGCGCAGTTTGGTCCACCAGTCGCGGGCGATCGGCAACAACCGGGGATAGAGGGCATGCTTCAGCTCATCGATCGGCCGCGGATAGGGCCGGTCGAAGTAGCGGTACTCGCCTTGTCCGTAGCGGTGGCGGCCCATGTCGACGGTGGCGCGAAACAGGTCGTCGTCACGGTAGAGATCACGCATCGCCGCGCACTCGGCGGCGGTGAGCAGCCGCGGAAGCAGCGCCCCGCCAACGTCGTTCATGTCGGCGGTGACCGCGTCCCAGTCCGCGGCGTTTAAGAGCCGATCCCATTTCGACGGCATCAGAACAGTCTGCCCGCCGCCGCCGGCGCCGGCGCTTCCAGGTCGAGCCGCCGGAAATACCCGCCGGTCAGAGCGTCACCCTCGGCGGCCAGCGTCAGGTTCCCCAGGGGGCCTGTCGACCATCGTGTGTCGCGTCGGCATCGTTCAACCTCATTGTGGAGTAGACGACGGGCGGACAGCCGGCGTGAGACCCAACTTGAGTAGTTCTACTCAGGGCTGACGCGTAGAAGTGCGCGGGTTTGACCGCCGCTATTCGGCGAGGCTTTCGGGAGGGCAAAAACATCCCCTTCATCGCCCAGAAAGGCAACCGAACGAAATGACCACCGCCGTCGGCTTTCCCAGCCCCGCCGAGCTCGAGGCCAGCACCCCGGCCGACCGAGACCGGGCCATCGACGTCATCCGGATCACCGCCCTGATCGGCGTCGTTCTCGGCCACACCGTGATGGCGATCAGCGTCATCCGAAATCACGTCCTCATCTGGGACAACCTGCTGACCACTTCCGCGGTGTTTCAGGCCTTGACCTGGATATTCCAGATCATGCCGCTGTTCTTCTTCGCCGGCGCCGCGGCCTGCGTGTCGTCATGGCGAGCCGGCACCAATTGGGGCGGCTGGCTGATGAAGCGCTGTACCCGGCTGTTCAGGCCGGTCTTCTATTACCTCGCGTTCTGGGCGGTCACGCTGACCGCGCTGTATCCGCTGCTGCCCCGCCATGTCTACGACCCGATCGCCGGCGTGAGCATTCAGCTGCTGTGGTTCCTGGGCGCCTACGTCCTGGTACTGGCCGCGATGCCGGCGTTGTCGTGGATCACCACCACCGGCCGCCTGGCCGCGGGCGTGGCCGCGGTCTACGGAGCCATCGCCGCAATCGACGCGGTCCGCCTCAACTGGCCGGCCGCGTCCGCCCTCGGGTATTTCAACCTCGCCGTGTGGCTCATCCCCGCGATGTTCGGCGTCGCCTACCGCCGCGGGCTGCTCACCGCGAGCGCGGCGCTGCGCACGGCTATCGCGGTGCTGGCGATCAACGTCGCGCTCGTGGGGTGGGGCCCGTACCAGCTCAGCATGGTCGGCACCGGCGACCACCGCCTGTCCAACACCAGCCCCCCGTCGTTGCTCCTGGCCGGACACGCAATCATTTTGAGCGCGTTGGCGATCGTGGCCGCCCCGGCGATCGCCCGCTGGGCCCGGCGGCCGCGAGTGTGGTGGTGGGCCGCGGTCGGAAACTCCGGCGCGATGACCCTGTACCTGTGGCACATGCCGGCGCTGCTGGCGACGCACCTGATCTTCGACTACCTCGGTCACCCGCGGTATCCCGGCCAGAGCGATTTCGTCGTGAACAGCGTCGCGCAGCTGCTGCTCATGGCGACCGCGGTGGCGGTGCTCTTCGTGGCGTTGCGGCCCTTGGAAAACAACCCGCTGGCCGGCTGGGACGGTGCCCCCGCGATCACGTCGGTGTGGCGGGGCGCGGCGGCCGGCGCGCTGCTGTGCGTCGCCGGCGTGGCGACGCTGGCCGCCATCAGGTGGGGCCTCAAAGGCGATGGGCTGGTCTGCGTCGCAGTCATGGTCGCCTCGCTCGTCGGCGCTCGGGTGCTGGCCGCGGCTCGCCGGACGAAGTAGCGAGACCGCGATGAAAAATGGCACCGCCAACGCGGCCGCACTGCTGAGCTTTGCCGGCGCGGCGATCCACGCCTGCGGCTTTGCGGCCAGCGACCTCGCGCTAATGAAAGGGCTTGACGGCCTTGGGGTTTGGGCCGCCATGTTGCTTTTCAGCCCCTTCGGCATCGGCTTGGCCGTCGTCGGCTTCCTCGAGGGCGCCGCCGCGGTCGGGTTGTTGGGCGGCGGCATCATGCTGCTGCGTCGCCGGCGCTCCGGGATCCGGCTCACGGTGGCGGCATCCGGGGCCGCATGCGTGACGGGGGCGCTTTTGATCACGCGGATCATTCCGGCGCCCTTCCTGTTCGGCAAGACGGTGGCCGGGCTGCCCAGCTACTCGCTGGTTACCGTGGTCGCCGTCTTCGTTTTGGCGTTGGCGGCGGTGACGATGGCGCTGGCGGTGGCGGGGCCGACGCTGCGGTCATGTTCTCGTCAGGGCTCGTCGTCCAGGCCGTGTTCGATGGCGTAGCGGGCCAGTTCCACCCGGTTGGCGACCTGAAGCTTACGAAAGGTGGCCTGCACGTGGTTTTCGACGGTGCGGTGGCTCAACGAAAGCTTCTCGGCAATCTGCTTGGCCGACAACCCCTTTGCGACGTAGCGCAGCACCTCGGTCTCGCGTTCGGTGAGCGTGGGGCGCGCCGGCCCGGGATCCTTGCTTTGGGCGATGCGCCGGTATTCGCCCAGCACCAGCCCGGCCAGGCTGGGCGTGAAAACCGCCCGGCCGGCCGCGGTGTCCTTGACCGCCTCGGCCAGTTCGGCTTTGGACGCGCTCTTGACGAGATATCCCGTGGCGCCGGCCTTGACGGCTTCCAGGACGTCGTCGCGCTCGTCTGACGCCGAGAGCACCAACACCCGAGACGTCGGCGAGACCGCGAGCACCTCCGCCGTCGCCCGCACGCCGTCGCCGTCGCCGAGCCGCATGTCCATCACCACGACGTCCGGCTTGACCACGGCGGCCCGCCGCCGCGCGGCGGCCACGCCGTCGGCGGTGGCGACGACATTGAACCCGCCTTCGGCGAGGTCGCGGGCCACGGCGTCGCGCCAAATCGGATGGTCGTCGACGACCATCACCGTCGGCGTCGTGTCGTCAGCCATCGCGCCCGTCCCGGCGCGGCACGCACAGCTCCCACTCGGTGCCCTCGCCCGGCGCGCTGTGCAGGTGAGCGGTACCGCCGAGCGAAGCCATCCGTCCCACAATGGATTTCGAGACGCCGAGGCGTCCCTCCCGGGCCGCTTCCTGCAGCCGGCCCGCGGCGATGCCCACGCCGTCGTCGCGGACGCTCACCGCGACCGAATCACCCAGGTCCTCCAGAAGCACGAACGCGCGGGCGTCGGGGCCCGCGTGGGCCCGCACATTGTCGAGGACGTTGCTCACCGCGGCGTCCAGTTCGCCGGCGACCCACCGCCGCAGCGGCACGGGTGTTCCCGGCAGGCTCACCGACACGCGGTCGGATTCCCTGCGCCGCAGCAGGGAGCGGACGTCGACGGTCGCGCGGTCTTCGTCGCCGTCGACGCCGGCCGACGTCACCCAGCGCCGCAGCGCCCGTTCCTGCTCGCTCGCCAGTTCGGCCAACTCTGCTGTGGCACCGCCGATTTCGTGGCCCCGCTTGGCCACCAGCGCGAGCACCTGGATGGCGCCGTCGTGGACCTCTCGCGACAGCCGCTCCCGTTCCTCCAGCGCCGCCGACAACTGGGCCGCGCGTTGCAACTCCTCGTGGGCGCGCCGGGCCGTCTGCGCGGCCATCCCGATCGCCATGCCGATCGCGAGCTCGATGATGATGGTGGCGTTGTGCCCGAGGTTGAGGCTGAAGTAGTCCTTGACCGCAAAGTTGGTCGCCATCACCACCAGACCCGTCGCCATCCCGCCCGCGGGCCCGCACTGAATCGCGGCCGAGATGGTGGGATTGCTCGCCCACAAGGTGGTCGGCCAGGTCTGGTTTTCTGCCGCCCAATGTTCGGAGGCGACAACCGTGTTGGACCCCATGAGCAAAACGACGACGACGATCTCGGCGATCACCCACGCCGGCCTGCGGCCGAATCCGCGCAAGTAGGCGACCGCGCAGGCCGCGCTCCAGCCGATCAGCACGGCGAAAAGCACCCAGCCCAGCACCGGCCGGCGCAAATCCGAGTTGACGGCGACTTGAAAGCCCAGCGCGTAGACGCAGCTCAACAGCCGAAACACCTGCGCCGCGCGCCACAGCGGCGCGGTCGGGTCGGAACTGTGGGTCGCCATCGGGCCCAGCATAGGTCGACGGCGCGCCGGCGGTATTCAGCTCGCGGCGCTAAACGGGTTGTATTCCGCGAGTAGTTTCTCGATGCGCGCCTCGTCCAGCCGCACCCGCACGGTGGCGGCCTCCTGGTGATCGCGGATCACCTTCGCCAGGGTGAACGCGCTAGATGTACTCGGCCAGGACGTTGGTAGCAGGCGTGTCGGCTTGATGTGAGGAGAACCCCCGGGTGGGGTGTGGCGTGTCG
>NZ_LQPJ01000091.1 GCF_002101785.1 Mycobacterium palustre | reverse complement strand
CCACCCGAGCCCGCCCTCGGCCAGCGTGATGTTCAGCCGCGGGAAGCGCACCGGGATGCCCGACCACAACATGTCCGCGCAGGCCACCAGGCCGTTGACCGGGAACAGCGTCGTGATGGTCTCGAACGGCGTGTCGGGGGCGGGGATCGGCGCCCACTGGGCGGAGCCGGTGTGCAGGCACACCACGGTGTCGGTCTCCTCGCACGCGGCAAAGAACGGATCCCACACGCCGCTGTGCAGGCTCGGAAGTCCGCACTGGGCGGGCAGCTCGGGGAAGCTGACGGCCTTGAAGCCGCGGGCGGCGTTGCGGCGTATCTCCTCGGGTGCGAGCTGCGGGTCGGCCAGCCACGGCAGCTGCAGCGGGATGATCCGGTCGGGGTAGCTGCCCGCCCACACCTCGAGGTGCCAGTCGTTCCACGCCCGCAGCGTGGCCAGCCCGAGCTCGAGGTCGTCGCTCTTCCAGAACACCGTGCCCGCGAAGCCGGCGATCAGCGACGGGAAGTTCAGCGACGCCCAGATCCCGGCGATGTCCATGTCGGCGATCCGCGCGTCGATATCCCAACAGCCACGCCGCATTTCGTCGAACCGGGCGGCGTCCATGCTCCATTCCTCGTGCGGCCGCCCGATCACCGCGTTGAGCCCGATGTTGGGGTACTCCCGGCCTTCGTAGCGCCAGACCTGCCGCCCGTCGTCGGTCTCGACGACGTGCGGCGCGCGGTCGGCGAGCGCGGCGGGGAGCCGGCCGGCGAACATGTCCGGCGGCTCGATGACGTGGTCGTCGACCGAGATCACGACGTGCTGTCGCTGCCGTGGATCTGGGTCTGGCAGCAGCGCCATACCTGACGACTATCGTCGCCGGTTTCCGGAGGTGTCAATGCTATCTATGCAATCAATACAAAGATCGCCGGCGGCTGCTCTCTTCTTTTGGGGCACTCGGGCGGGTCGCCGGGACGCGCTCCGGCGCCTAGCATCCCTGTGATGAGAAGGACTTTCGTCGTCACGCTGGCGTTGGGGCTGATCGTCGCGCTGTTCGGGCTGGTCTGGGCGCTTCAGGGGTTCGGCGTACTTCAAGGCAGCCCGATGAGCAACACGACGACCTGGTCCGTCATCGGCCCGATCACGGTGGTGATCGGCCTGCTGATCGCGGCGTTCAGCTGGCGGAAACTTTCGTCGAGGTAGCGCTTCACGCCTATTCGACGGTGAAGTCCACCGCGTGCCAGCCGGTGGCGCCGTCCGGGACGGTACCGACCCGATCCGCGGTCTGGACGGCTCCGGTGTTGTCGGTGGCGCGCACCGTGATGGTGTGTTTCCCGGGGGTTTTCGCCTGCCACGGAAAGCTCCACAACCGCCAGGTGTCGTTGGAATAGCTCGCGCCTTGCCGCGCGGGCTGCCAGCCGCCGTCGTCGATGCGGACCTCCACCGCGCGGACGCCGCGATTCTGTGCCCAGGCGACACCGCCGAACACCACGGGGCCGATCGGCACTCGCTGGCCGCCCTTCGGAACGTCGATCCGCGACTGTGTCTTGACGGGCGCGCGCGCCGCCCAGCCCTGGCGAGTCCAGTAGGCCTGCGCTCGGTCGAAGCGGGTCAGCTCGATGTCGACGACCCATTTGGTGGCCGACACGTACCCGTAAAGCCCGGGCACCACCAGGCGCGCCGGGTAGCCGTGCTCGATCGGCAACGGCTGATCGTTGAGGCCGACGGCCAGGAGCGCGGCGCGGCCGTCGGTGACCGCCCGCACCGGCGTGCCGGCGGTGAACCCGTCGATCGACGTCGATAGCACCATGTCGGCATCCGGGTGCACCCCGGCCGCCGCCAACAGATCGGCCACCCGGTAGCCCGTCCAGACGCCGGTCGAAATCAGATCGCCGCCAACGGGATTCGACACACAGGTCAACGTGGTCACCGTTTCGACGGCGTCGAAGCGGGCGAGGTCGTCGAAGCTGTAGGTGGCTTCGTGGTCCACCATGCCGTGAATGCGCAGCCGCCAGTCGCCGCGGCTGAGTTGGGGAACCACCAGTGCGGTATCCACCCGGTAGAAGTCGGCGCTGGGGGTGATAAAGCTCGGTAGCGCAACGCCGTTCGGTTGCACATCCGCCGGTATCGGTGGCGCGGGCGTGCGACGCCGGGGCAGCGCGAAGGTGATGCGGTCGGCGGCCACCGAGTGGACCGATCGCGCGATCACCGCACCCGCCGCGCCGCTTACCACCCCGAATGCGAGCAATCCGTAGCCGAGCAACCCGCGCCGGAGGCCGTCCGGCTCGTCGCCGTCGGCTCCCGCGTTTTCCTCGCCGGTCCACGACCGACGGGTCAGCAAGCGCAGGGCCGCGACGCCGCAGGCCGCGCCCGCGAGCGTGGGGATCGTGTCGAGTGCGGTCGCGTCCGGCCGTGAGAGCACTGCGAGGCATCCGACGACGCCGGCCGTGGCGATCACCGCGCTGCCCAGCGGGCGGCCCCGGCTTTCCAGGGTCCCGGCGATGGCGGCGATGGTGGCGATGACCACGAGCAGGACGACCGCGAGGAAGGGTTTGTCCAAGGAGCCCAGCGTCTGAATCGCCCACTCCTTGATGGGCCCCGGTGTCAGGTCGACGATCACGGTGGAGACCGCGGTGCGCGCATTGGCGCGCGCGTCGAACGGGATGCCCACCAGCTCGGCCACGCCGAGCGAGACGGACGCCGCGGCGACGCCGGCGATCATCCGCTCATTCGACGGCGCGGCACTCATCGAACTACTGTACTCGCGATGCCCGCATACGCATCAGGGACAGGAAACGCCTTGCCGTGCAGGCGAACCGAAGGCTGGAAACTCCCGTAGAAAGGTGCTCGCAATGGCCGCTTACGATCTTGGCGCGCTGTGGGAGGCGCACTGTCGCTATGAGTTCGAAACCCGGGACGTGGACGCCACCATGTCCACCATGGTGGCCGAACCATATGTGAACCACGTCCCCACCATGACGGGCGGCGTCGGCTTCGAGAGCTTGCGGCACTTTTACGCGCACCATTTCATCGGGGTGAACCCTCCCGACTTCGAACTCGTTCCCGTCAGCCGCACGGTCGGGGAGAGCTCGCTCGTCGACGAGTTCATCGTCCGCTTCACCCACACCACTCGGATGGATTACATGCTGCCCGGCATTGAGCCCACCGGACGCGCGGTGGAGATTCCAACCGTGGCGATCGTGCAGTTCCAGGACGACAAGCTCGTGCACGAGCACATCTACTGGGACCAAGCCAGCGTGCTCGTCCAACTCGGTCTGCTCGATCCCGACGGCCTCCCGATCGCCGGTGCCGAGACCGCGCGCAAGGTGCTGGACGCTTCGCTGCCCAGCAACACACTGATGACGTCGTCGCAGTAGGCCGCCCGCCGGTCGGGACCGAAAGACCGCTCGGCGGTGCGGGTTTCCTCGATCTTTGTCCGACCATTGTCCGCAGGGGCCACTTAGCGCGGGACCGGGTGCCGGACGAAGGTCCGGGGCTGGGTGAACGCCCGGATCCCGTCGAGGCCCAGTTCGCGCCCGATGCCCGACTGGCCGCAGCCCCCGAACGGCAGGCGCGGATCCTGCGCGGCCAGGCCGTGGCAGTTGACGCTGACGGTGCCCGCTTCCAGCCGCGGGGTGATCCGGTCGGCCAGCGCGTCGTCACCCGTCCACACCGACGCCGTCAGCCCGAATTCCGTCGCGTTGGCCGCCGTCACCGCCTCGTCGATGTCGTCGTAACCGAAGATCGGCAGCACCGGACCGAATTGCTCCTCGGTGGCCAGCGGCGAGTCCGGGGCGGCAGCGGTGACCACGGTCGGCAGCGCGAAGTAGCCGCCGGAGTCGGCGTCGGCGTCGCGGATCCGCCCCGCGGTGCGCACGGCCGCGCCGCGAGCGGAGGCGTCGGCGACCAGCTTGGCGACCCGGTCGCGCCCGGCGGCGGTGTGCAGCGGGCCCAGCGTGGTGTCCTCGGCCAGGCCGTCGCCGACCACCTCCCGCGCGCAGCGCGCCAGCAGCGCCTCGGCCAGCTCGTCCACCCGCGCCGCGGGCGCATACAGCCGCTTGATCGCCATGCACACCTGGCCGCCGGTGGTGTAGGTTGCCGTCACCAGCCGCTCCACCAGCTCGTCGGTGATCCCGACGTCGGGGGCGATGATCGCCGCGTCGTTGCCGCCGAGCTCGAGCAGCACCGGGGTGAGGTGCGCCGCCGCCGCGGCCATCACCGCCCGGCCGGTGGCGACGCCGCCGGTCAGCGAGATCAGGTCGATGCCGGGATGGGCGACCAGGGCCCGGGCCAGCTCGCTGCCCGGCCCGGAAAGCACGTTCACCACGCCCGGCGGCAGCGCGGCGGCCAGGGCCCCGGCCAGTTGCAGCGCGGCCAGGGGGCAGGTCGGCGGGACCTTGACCACGGCGGTGTTGCCGGCCGTCAGGGCGGACGCCAGCTTGGTCATGGTCAGCGCGAGCGGCCAGTTGAACGGCAGCACGAGCGCGGCCACGCCGAACGGTTCCCGGTGCAGCCGTGGGTATGTCGCGCCGGGGTCGACCTGCTCGGGCGCCAGCGCCGCCTCGGCCATCGATCCGATCAGCGCGGCCAGGCCCGGGCCGGTGCTGATCTCGAAGTTGGCCTCGCTCAGCACCTTTCCGTGCTCGCGGGTGTACAGCCGGGCGCCGTCGTGGGCGGCGAGCCGCTCGCCCGCCGCGGTGGCGGCGGCGGCGACGGCGCAGACGCGTTCGGCGACGCCGAGGGCGCGCCATTGCGGCCCCGCCCGCCACGCCGCCGACACCGCGGCGTCGAGCTGGGCAAGGTCGGCGGCGGGCGCATGCCCGACGACCTCGGCGGGCCTGGCCGGGTTGCGCACGGGGTAGGTCCCGGCCGCGCCGGGCTGCGGCGTTCCGGCGATGGTCAGGACCGCCTCGTCGCCGGCGGTCGTGCTGTCGCGCGTGGTCGTCGGCGATCCCGTCATGCCCGTCTCCCTTGACCGCTTGCGGTTGCCCCGCCCATCGTAAGTCGATATGGCGTGCATCACAGTGCGGATCTCATGAAGGCGGTCGTGCTGCGCGAGGTCGGCCGGCCCACCGCGGTGGAGGAACTCGCGCTGCGCCCGCTCGGCAAGCACGAGGTGCGGGTGCGCCTGCGCGCCAGCGGCGTCTGCCACAGCGACCTGTCGCTGCGCGACGGATCCATACCGACGCTGTTGCCGTCCACGCTCGGCCACGAGGGCGCCGGCGTCGTCGCCGAGGTGGGCGGCGATGTCACCACCGTCGCCCCCGGCGACCACGTCGTGCTCACCTGGAACGTGCCCTGCCGAGCGTGCCCGCCCTGCCTGCGCGGCGAGGCCCAGCTGTGCGTGCACGGCTACGACCACGCCTACGGCGCCCCGTACGCCGACAGCGCCGCGGGCCCGGTCTGGCCGGGCATGGGCGTCGGGTCGCTGGCCGAGGAGACCCTGCTGCCGGCGGCTGCGGTGGTCCGGGTGGACGAGTCGTTGCCGCTCGACCTGGCCGCGCTGCTGGGCTGCGGCGTGACCACCGGGGTCGGCGCGGTGATGCGCACCGCCGCCGTTCGCCCCGGCGAGAGTGTGCTCGTAATCGGTTGCGGCGGTGTGGGATTGGCCGCTATCCAGGGTGCCCGGCTGGCCGGTGCGGCGCGGATCATCGCCGCCGACCGGGTGGCCGGCCAGCTTCGGGCCGCGACGGCCAACGGCGCCACCGACACCGTCGACGCCGGCGAGGCCGACGTCGCCGCCGCGGTCCGCGACCTCACCGGGGGCGCCGGCGTGGATCACGGCATCGAGGTGGTGGGCAAGCCGGCCACGATGCGCGCGGCCTACGAGGCCACCCGCCGCGGCGGCAGGGTCACGCTGGTCGGCGCCGCCGGCATCGCCGACGAGGTGACGTTCCCCGCGCTGTCGCTGATGGCCGACGGCAAGACCATCCAGGGCAGCGTCTACGGCGCCAGCGACCCCGCGCGCGACATCCCGGTGCTCGCCGAGCTCGCCATACGCGGACGGTTGGACCTCGAGGCGCTGGTGACGCGCCGGATCGGCATCGACGACGTCGAGGCGGCGTTCGCCGACATGACGGCCGGTCGCGGGGCGCGCAGCGTGGTGTGCTTCGCGTAAAGCTCAGCGGGACAGCGTGATCGCCTGCTCGGGGCAGTTCTGCTCGCCGGTCACGGCCTGCGCCTCGAGTGCCCCCGAGACTTCCTCGACCAGCACGACGCAGTGGCCGACCTCGTCGGCGTCGAAGACGTCGGGGGCCAGGGTGTAGCAGCGGCCGTGCCCGGTGCAGCGGTCGGCGTCGAAGGTAACACGAGTCATGGCACCGGAAACACCAGCGGCAGCGACTCCACCGACCGCAGCGCCGCGGTGAAGGCCAGCTGGGTGTTGGGCTTGATCTGGTAATCGGGGATGCGCCGGTGGAATTCGCGCAGCGCCACCCGCAGCTCCATGCGCGCCAGGTGCGACCCCAGGCAGCGGTGCGGCCCACCGCCGAAGGCGCGGTGCCGGTTGGGGTTGCGGGTGAAGTCGACCACCTCCGGGTCGGGGAACTCGGCGGGGTCGGTATTGGCCGCGCCGAGCAGCGGGCTGACCCGCTCGCCCTTGCTGATCGGGCACCCGCCGATCTCGACGTCCTGCATGGCGACGCGGGCCACGCCGGGAACCGGTGTCTCCCAACGCAACAACTCCTCGATGGCGCTCGGCAGGATGTCGGGCTGCTCGACGAGCTGGCGGCGGTGCTCGGGGTGCCGGGCCAGGTAGACGAAAAAGCAGTCCAGCGAGTCCGTCACCGTGTCCAGCCCCGCGATCAGGAACAAAAAGCAGATGTCGAGCAGCTCCTCCCGCGACAGGGGCCGGCCCTCGATGGTCGCCGCGATCATCGCCGACAGCACGTCGTCGCGCGGGTGGGCGATGTGGTCGTCGATGGCGCGGTCGAAGTAGTCGTAGATCTTTTGCGCGGTGGGAGCGCCGGTCTCGTGGCGGCGGTCGAACCCCGCTTCGCCCTCCGGCCGGATGACGCGGTCCTTCCACTCCAGGAACTGGTCGAGGTCGTCGAGCGGCAGGCCGAGCAGCTGCAGGAAAACCGTGCAGGGGAGTGGCACCGCGAACTCGGCGTGGAAGTCGCACTCGCCGCGATCGGCGAAGCGGTCGATCATCTCGTTGACGAGCTCGGTGACACCCGGCTCGCGGCGGGCCATCTCGCGCGGGGTGAACAGCGGATCGAGGATGCGCCGATACTTGGCGTGCTCGGGCGGGTCGATTTGCAGCGGGATCATCGGCCGGATGTTGCCGAGGTCGACGGCGTCCATGTTCGACGAGAACAACTCGGTGTGCTTGAGGGCCATCTCGATGTCGGCGAGGCGGCTGAGGACGACCGCCTGCGGCGACCGGAACACGGGGCTCGTTTCGCGCAACGCCTTGTACATCGGCTGCGGCTCCGCGAGACCCGTCATCGACTGATCGACAAACCCTTCGGTATCTGTCATGCGGTCAGCCTGGCACCAACACGCTTATTTAGCAATGATGTGAAAGATTGGGCAATGGCGCGTCCCGGCGCCGTCGCTGGTCAGGGCGTTGCGCAGCGAGTACCGTGTTGCTGCGGACGAGTTGGCCGGGCGGCCGCGGGCCGCCGCGAGGCGGTTCGAGGAAAGTCCGGACTTCACAGAGCAGGGTGATTGCTAACGGCAATCCGAGGTGACTCGCGGGAAAGTGCCACAGAAAACAGACCGCCACCCTCGCGGTGGTAAGGGTGAAACGGTGCGGTAAGAGCGCACCAGCACTCCGGGTGACCGGAGTGGCTCGGCAAACCCCACCCGAAGCAAGGCCAAGAAGGCCGCACGCAAGTGCGGCCGCGCAGGCGTTCGAGGGTTGCTCGCCCGAGCCTGCGGGTAGGCCGCTCGAGGCACCCGGTGACGGTGTGTCCAGATGGATGGTCGCCGCCCCGCCGCCGTTGCTACGCCGCGACGGCGGGGAACAGAATCCGGCTTACAGGCCAACTCGCCCGCCCCGCTTAGCGGTTAACGACGCTTAGCGCACCGACTTGGCCAGCTTGCGCAGCGCGGCGTCGAGCTGCTGGCGGCACCGCTCGGCCAGGTCGGCCTCCTGCTGGTACAGCAGGCCGTAAGTGAAGGTGTCCTCGCCGGCGGTGTGCGCGGCCTGCGCCTGACGGCTGAGGTGCTCGCGGCTGACCACGCTGTCCTGGTGATCGCCCAGCAGCGCCTGGATGGCCTTGGCCTGCTCGGATACCTGGTCAGCGCCGGTGGCCGCCGCGGTGTAGCGAAGCCGCTTGGCGCGCTTGCGGATTCGGTGCAGCGCCTCGTCGTGCTCGTGCTCGTGTGCCGGATCGATCCGGGCGGCGGCCTTGGCGGCCTTGCGCACCTTCTTGTAGGCGGCATCGATGGTCACCGGGGGCTGGTCGTCGCCGGATACGGCGGCGGGCGCCTCGGTCACGAGCGCGTCGAGGGCGTCGAGCAACCGGAAATAGCGCTCGGAGCGCATCGCGATCAGCGAGCGCCGCAGCCCGGTCTGGTAGCGCCGACGCGCGCCCTCGACGAGGCGCTCCCGGATGCGGCCCCGCACCAGCTCGGCCGGCAGCCTGTCCAGCGCCTTCTCGTAGCGCTCGGCGAGCACCTCGGCGTCGCGGGCCGCGCCCAGCACGTTGCCGAGCTCGCGCAGCTCGTCGAGGATCCAGGCGGTGTTCGATGATCCCAGCGAGTCCTGGGAGTCGGCCAGCAGGCTGCGCAGCTTGCGGATGGTCACGCGCATCTGGTGCACGGCGTCGTCGGCGTCGGCCCGCACGGCCCGGTCCCACGCCAGCAGCTCGTCGATTTGCTCGGCCACCACGCGGTGGACCGGGTCGGCGGGTACCGCCCCGTCGGGGCGCGCCGTCGCGCCGAGGACGCGTGCCAGCTTCGACCCGTGCCCGGCGGGCGCCGCTCCGGCGTCGAGCAGCCGATTGCTGAGCCGGCTCAACAGCTCGGTGTTGGGCGCCCCGTTGGTCTCGGCGAGCTCGAGTTCCCACTCGCGCCACTCCTGCGGGGCGGGCGGGGCGTCGGTGCCGTCGGAGCCGCCGGCCGCCCAGGCGGTGACGTGGTCGTTGCTGAACTCCGCGAGCTCGACGCCGTCGGCGCCGTAGAGCACCTGGGTCTCGCGTTCGGTGCTGATGCGGGCCACGGGTTGCAGCGGGCGGTCGCGGACGATCGCCAGCACGATGTCGCGCAATTCGGTTGGCACGGTGTCGGGTTCCGACGCGTCCAGCGGGGCGCGGACCTCGGTGCGGGCCTCGGGCCCGGCCGGCAGCTTCAAATGCCAGCCGGCGTCGGAGCCGCCGGTGCGGCGCCGCAGTGTGATCTTGTTGCGTGCCAGGTCCTGCGCCGGGGTGTCGAAGTAGGTGGCGTCCAGCGACTGGATCGGTGACTTGTCGACGCGGGCGACCGCGGCGATGCCTTCGAACGACGGCGACACCGTGGAATCGACGACGTCGAACTTGCGCTCCACCTCCAGATGACGCGAGGTTTCCGGCGCTTTTGCAGGCATTTTCGGCTCCGTTGCGGCGGCGGCGGTCGCCGCGGTGTCAAGGTCGGGATGGCAACCCATAGGTTCCCATACCGAGGTTGCGCGCTTACTGAGGCCCGAGATGCATCGCACCGCCGGTCAGCTGACGCACCGTCTGGATCTCGTCGTCCCGAAACGGCCTCCCGTCGGACTGCAGCAGGTCGTGGAACCAGACGTCCGGAATCGACGGGTACGGATGCTCCCACGAGTCCCACGGAAAGTAGGTCTGGGTCTTGCCCGCGACGAGTCCCCAATTGAGCGCACCGACCTTGCGCCGCTTGGCAATCGGCAAGATGTCGGCGACGGTGCTGCCCAGGGGCCGAGCGAGGTACTCCGTGCACAGGATCGGTCGGTCCAGCGGGGCCAGCGCGTCGATGCGCCTCTCGAAGTCGGCGGGCTCGCCGTAGGAGTGAAAGGTGATCACGTCGGAGTTGTCGAGCTGAATGCCGCTGATGACGTCGGTGCTGCCGGTGTCCCACTCGCCCTGCCAGACCGCGCTCGTCAGCGGTTGGGCCGGATCGACCGCGCGCGCCCAGGCGAACACCTGGGGCAGCAGGTCGGCGACCAGCTGCTGCTTGTCCGCCCGCTCGACGGACGCATAGTGGCGCGACGGATTGTCGGGCTCGTTCCACACGTCCCAACCCAAAACGCGGTCGTCGTTGCGGAATTGGGTGATCACCCCCGTGACATAGTCGCGCAGCGTGCCGAGGTAGCCGCGGTCGTCGAGGCGTTCGGCGCCCGGACCTTGCACCCACCCGGAGTTGTGCACGCCGGGCGTCGGCGCGCGCTGCGGACCGGCCTTCGGGAGCGGGTCCCAGCAGGAGTCGAACAACACGAAGAGCGGCTTGATGTTGTGGTCGGCCGCGATGGCGACGAACTGCGCGAGGCGCGCCTGGAACCCCCGGTAGTCCTGCGCCCAGAGCTGGTCGTGCAGGAACACCCGCACGGTGTTGAGCCCGGCCGACTGGGCCCAGCCCAGCTCGACGTGGATGCGCAGCGGGTGGAAGGTGTCGGCCTGGAACATCTCCAGCTGGTTGATGGCCGTCGACGTGACGTAGTTGGCGCCGACCAGCCACCCCTGCGCCCGGTACCAGCGGTCGGCGCGGTCGGGCGACCACGGACCCGCGCCGGGCCTCGGTTGCGCGGCGGCGCGGGGCGCCCGGGCCAGGGCGGCGGCGCCCGCCAGCACCAACGGCAATTTCAACAGCGTTCGGCGGTGGAAGAAGCAACCGCTATCGCCGCCGACGGCCTTTTCGACCCCGTTCACGTAACCCCGATCGTCTCTGGCAACAACCCTACCAGCGTTGCCGGGCAAGGGGTTTCAGCAATAGCCCGGGCGCACGCGGCCGACGCTCCGGCCGGGTGAGGGGGCGATTCACGCGTCGGTCGGCGAGACGGCGCCTAGAAGCAGTGCTCGTCGGCCGGGAACACGCCGCCGGCCACTTCCTCCGCGTATTGCGTTGCGGCGCGGTGTAATTCGGTTCCAATGTCGGCGAACCGCTTGACGAAGCGGGGCGGCTTGGCGCCGCTCATGCCCGCCATGTCCTGCCACACCAGTACCTGGGCGTCGCAGTTGGGGCCGGCCCCGATCCCGATGGTCGGGATGGTCAGCTTCCCGGTGATCTGGGTGGCCAGCTCGGCGGGCACCATTTCCATGACGACCGAGAACGCTCCGGCCTCGGCGACGGCGATGGCGTCGTGGACGGTCTGTTCCGCGGCGTCGCCGCGGCCCTGCACCCGGAAGCCGCCCAGCGTGTTCACGCTTTGCGGCGTGAAGCCGATGTGCGCCATCACCGGGATGCCCGCCGCGGTCAGGCAGGCGATCTGCTCGGCCACCCGCTCGCCGCCCTCGAGCTTGACGGCGTGCGCCCCGGCCTCCTTCATGAACCGGGTGGCGGCGGCCAGCGCGGCCGTCGGTCCCGCCTCGTAGCTGCCGAACGGCAGGTCGGCGACCACCATCGCGTGGTGCGCGCCTCGCACCACGCCGCGGACCAACGGGATCAGTTCGTCGATCGAGACGGGCACGGTGGTGTCGTAGCCGTAGACGACGTTGGCCGCCGAGTCGCCGACCAGCAGCACCGGGATGCCGGCCTCGTCGAAGATGCGGGCGGTCGAGTAGTCGTAGGCCGTCAGCATGGCCCACTTGTGGCCCTCGGCCTTCATTTTCTGCAGGTGGTGCGTGCGGATCTTCGTCAGCGGCCTACCGGACGGATTTGCGCCATAGACGTTTTGCTCAGACATCATTGTCCTCAGGTGTGGTCGGTTCGATCCTCGTGGCCCGTAGGTCCCCGGGTTCGTCTGACTCGGAACATTTTGCCACCTGTTCTGCGCAATTGCACCGCCCGAACGGTGTGACGCATACCATTGGCGCCCATGCAGCGGCTCAGCGGTCTCGACGCCAGTTTCTTGTACCTCGAGACGCCGTCGCAGCCCATGCATGTTTGCTCGATTATCGACCTGGTCACCTCGACGATGCCCGGCGGCTACACCTTCGACCGGCTGCGCGAGGCGCTGTCGCTGCGCCTAAAGGCGATGCCGCAGTTGCGGGAAAAGCTGGCCAACAGCGCGCTCAACCTCGATCACCCGGTCTGGGTGGACGACGAGAGCTTCGAGCTCGACCGCCACCTGCACCGCATCGGGCTGCCGCCGCCGGGCGGGCGCACCGAGCTGTCGGAGATTTGCGGGCACATCGCGTCGTTGCCGCTGGACCGGCGCCGGCCGCTGTGGGAGATGTGGGTGATCGAAGGCGTGGCCGGCACCGATTGCCACCGCCGCGGGCGCGTGGCGGTGATGACCAAGGTGCACCACTGCGGGGTCGACGGGGTCACCGGGGCCAACCTGATGTCGCAGCTGTGCGCCACCGAGGCCGACGCGCCGCCGCCGGATCCGGTGGACGGCGTCGGCGGCGGCAGCGGCTGGCAAATCGCCGCCGGTGGGCTGGTGCGCTTCGCCACCCGGCCGCTGCAGCTGGCCGGCATGGTGCCGCGGACGGTGTCGTCGGTGGTCGCGACCGTGCGCAAGGCCGTCGAGGGCCAGGCGATGGCGCGTCCGTTCACCGCGCCGCGGACCGCGTTCAACGCCAGCATCACCGGCCGCCGCAACATCGCCTACGCGCAGCTGGACCTCGAGGACGTCAAGAAGGTGAAGAACCGCTTCGGCGTCAAGGTCAACGACGTGCTGATGGCCCTGGTGTCGGGGGTCCTGCGCCAGTACCTGGCCGAGCGCAACGCCTTGCCGGATTCGTCGCTGGTGGCCGCGGTGCCGGTGTCGGTGCACGGCAAGTCCGACCGCCCCGGCCGCAACCAGGTGTCGGCGATGTTTTCCCGCCTGCACACCCAGGTGGCCGGCCCGGCGGAGCGCCTCAAGGCCATCGCGGAGGCGAATTCGGTTGCAAAGGAACACAGCTCGGTCATCGGGGAGTCGCTGCTGCAGGACTGGTCGCAGTTTGCCGCGCCGGCGGCCTTCGGCATCGCGATGCGCCTGTACGCCAGGACGCGGTTGACCGCGAGCATGCCGGTGCACAACCTGGTGGTCTCCAACATCCCGGGCCCGCAGGTGCCGCTGTATTTTCTGGGCTGCGAAGTCAAGGCGATGTATCCGCTGGGGCCAATCTTTCACGGGTCGGGCCTCAACATCACCGTGATGTCGCTGAACGGCAAGTTGGACGTCGGGCTCATCTCCTGCCCGGAGCTGGTTCCGGACCTGTGGGAGATGGCCGACGACTTCGCGGTGGCGATGGAAGAACTGCTGGCAGCCGCCGGATAACAAGCCGGCGGTGCCGCTCATCAAAATCTCAGGGTTGCTCTGGCACCATATGTGGTCATGAGCCCCACTCGCCGCGACAAGCTCGCGCGCACGCTGCTGATCTGGACGGCGGTCGCTGCCGTGGCGCTGCTGCTCGGGGGCTGCGTTCGGGTCATCGGCGGCCGGGCCGTGATGGCGGGGCCCGAGCTGGGCCAGGCGGTCGAGTGGACGCCCTGCCGCTCGTCGAACCCGCAGGCCAAGATCCCCGCCGGCGCCCTGTGCGGGCGGCTGGCCGTGCCGGTCGACTACGACCACCCCGACGGTGACGTCGCGACCCTGGCGCTGATCCGCTTTCCCGCCACGGGCGACAAGATCGGCTCGCTGGTGATCAACCCGGGCGGACCCGGCGAGTCCGGCATCGAAGCCGCCTTGGGCGTGGTGCAGACGTTGCCCAAGCGCATCCGCGAGCGGTTCGACCTGGTGGGCTTCGACCCGCGCGGGGTGGCGTCGTCGCGCCCGGCCATCTGGTGCAACTCCGACGCCGACAACGACCGGCTGCGCACCGAGCCGAACGTGGACTACAGCCCGGCGGGGGTGGCCCACATCGAGGACGAGACCAAGCAATTCGTCGGCCGCTGCGTCGACAAGCTGGGCAAGAAGTTTCTCGCCAACGTCGGGACCGTCAACGTCGCCCGCGACCTGGACGCCATCCGCGCGGCGCTCGGCGACGACAAGCTGACCTACCTGGGCTACTCCTACGGCACCCGGATCGGCTCGGCCTACGCGGAGGCCTACCCGACCAAGGTGCGGGCGATGATCCTCGACGGCGCCGTCGACCCCAACGCCGACCCCATCGAGGCGGACCTGCGGCAGGCCAAGGGATTCCAGGACGCGTTCAACGACTTCGCCGCCGACTGCGCCAAGCAACCGACCTGTCCGCTGGGCACCGACCCGGCCAAGGCCGTCGAGGTCTACCACAGCCTCGTCGACCAGATGGTCAACCCGAACAACGAGATGGTCGGCCGGCCGATACCGACGAAGGATCCGCGCGGGTTGAGCTACGCCGACGCGATCGTCGGCACCATCATGGCGCTGTACTCGCCGACGCTGTGGCACCACCTGACCGACGGCCTGACCGAGCTGGCCGACCACCGCGGCGACACCCTGCTCGCCCTGGCCGACATGTACATGCGCCGCGACCCCAAGGGCCATTACACCAACGCCACCGATGCGCGGGTCGCGATCAATTGCGTTGACCAGCCGCCGATTACGGATCGCGCCAAGGTGATCGACGAGGACCGGCGATCGCGCGAGATCGCCCCGTTCATGAGCTACGGGCAGTTCACCGGTGACGCCCCGCTGGGCACGTGCGCGTTCTGGCCGGTGCCGCCGACGAGCAAGCCGCACGCCATCACGGCGCCCGGCCTGGCGCCGACCGTGGTGGTGTCGACGACCCATGACCCGGCGACTCCCTACAAGGCCGGCGTCGATCTGGCGCAGGAGTTGCGCGGCTCGCTGCTCACCTTCGACGGCACCCAGCACACGGTGGTCTTCCAGGGCGACAGCTGCATCGACGACTACGTGACCGAATACCTGATCGGTGGTGACACGCCGCCCAGCGGCGCCAAGTGCTGAGCCCGGTTCGCCGAACGTGCACTCACGGCGAGATTCGCGGCTGAATTTCGCCGTGAGTGCACGTTGGGCGTGAGGCCGACGCACGCGGGAGGCGAGACCAAGGCGTAATCGTTTTGCGCCGCTTCGGGTATTCGCGGCTGCAACGATGGCTGCCATGTCGCGCCTGAGACCCCTGAGCTCGGCGCTGCTGTCGTTCGGGATGCTCGTCGCGGGCCAATCGGCGCTGCCGGTGGCAAACGCCACACCGGAACCCGGCGCGGGCCAGACCCCGAGCCCCGCCCCGCCGGTCGCGGCGGCGCGGCCACCGGGCTGGGGCGGCTGCGGCCAATTCCTGACCGACACCAGCGGCCTGCCCACCGCCCAGTGCACGACGGTGTCGGTGCCGGTCGATTACGCCAATCCCGGTGGCGCACAAGCCAAGTTGGCCGTGATCCGGGTGCCGGCGACGGGCCGGCGGATCGGGTCGCTGTTGGTCAACCCGGGCGGGCCGGGCGCGTCGGCCGTCGACATGGTGGCCGGCCTGGCTTCGGACCTGGAGAACAGCGACATCACCCGCAGCTTCGACCTGGTGGGGTTTGACCCGCGAGGGGTGGGCCACTCGACCCCGCAGTTGCGGTGCCGCAGCGACGCCGAGTTCGACGCGTACCGGCGCGAACCGATGGTCGACTACAGCCCGGCGGGTGTGGCCCACATCGAGCAGCTCTACCGGCAGCTGGCGCAGCAATGCGCCGACCGGATGGGCAGCGCCTTCTTGGCCAACGCCGGCACCGCCTCCGCCGCCCGGGACATGGACATGGTCCGCCAGGCGCTGGGCGAGGACCAGATCAGCTACCTCGGGTACAGCTACGGCACCGAGCTGGGCACCGCCTACCTCGAGGGCTTCAGTAACCACGTGCGTTCGATGGTGCTCGACGGCGCCATCGACCCCACGGTCGACCCGGTCACCGAGAACGTGAACCAAATGGCCGGATTCCAAACGGCTTTCAACGACTACGCCAGGGACTGCGCCCGCTCGCCGGCCTGCCCGCTGGGCACCGATCCGGCGCAATTCGTCAACCGCTACCACGCGCTGATCGACCCGCTGGCCACCAAGCCGGGCCGGACGTCGGATCCGCGCGGCCTGAGCTACGCCGACGCGACGACGGGAACCATCAACGCCCTTTACACCCCGCAGCACTGGAAGTACCTGACCAGCGGGCTGCTCGGGCTGCAGCGCGGCACCGACGCCGGCGACCTGCTGTTGCTGGCCGACGATTACGACGGCCGTGACAAAAACGGCCACTACAGCAACGACCAGGACGCGTTCAACGCGGTGCGCTGCGTCGACGCGCCGACGCCGACGGACTCGGCGACGTGGGTCGCGGCCGACCAGAAGATGCGCCAGCTCGCCCCGTTCCTGAGCTACGGGCAGTTCACCGGAAACGCGCCCCGCGACCTGTGCGCGCTGTGGCCGGTGCCCGCCACGTCGAGGCCGCACGCCGCGCCGCCCATGCCCGCCGGCAAGGTCGTCGTCGTCTCAACCACGCACGACCCGGCCACCCCGTACCAGGCCGGCGTGAACCTGGCCCGCCAGCTGGGCGCGCCGCTGATCACCTACGACGGCACCCAGCACACCGCGGTGTTCAACGGCGACCAGTGCGTCGACACGGCGGTGGTGCGGTACCTCGTCGCCGGGGTGCCGCCGCCCGCTGCGCTGCGCTGCCAGCCCTGAGCGGACCCGTTTGGGGGGTCGGCAACCGTTCTGAGCGGGCCTCGGTAACACAGATTTAACAGGTGTTGCCTAGTGTTCGGGTATGGATCGACAGAAGGAATTCGTCCTGCGCACGCTCGAGGAGCGAGACATCCGCTTCGTTCGGCTCTGGTTCACCGACGTGCTCGGCTACCTCAAGTCGGTCGCGATCGCCCCGGCCGAGCTCGAAGGCGCCTTCGAGGAGGGCATCGGCTTCGACGGCTCCTCGATCGAGGGCTTCGCGCGGGTCTCCGAATCCGACACCGTGGCCAACCCCGATCCGTCGACCTTCCAGGTGCTGCCCTGGGCCACGCCCTCCGGCCACCACCACTCGGCGCGCATGTTCTGCGACATCACCATGCCCGACGGCTCGCCGTCGTGGGCCGACCCGCGGCACGTGCTGCGGCGCCAGCTGCAGAAGGCCAACGACCTCGGCTTTTCCTGCTACGTGCACCCCGAGATCGAATTCTTCCTGCTCAAGCCCGGTCCCGACGACGGGTCGCGGCCGGTTCCCGTCGACACCGCCGGCTACTTCGACCAGGCGGTGCACGACTCGGCGTCCAACTTCCGCCGGCACGCGATCGAGTCGCTGGAGTTCATGGGCATCTCCGTGGAGTTCAGCCACCACGAGGGCGCGCCCGGCCAGCAGGAGATCGACCTGCGCTTCGCCGACGCGCTGTCGATGGCCGACAACGTGATGACGTTCCGCTACGTCATCAAGGAGGTCGCGATCGAAAACGGTGCCCGGGCGTCGTTCATGCCCAAGCCCTTCGCCGAACATCCCGGCTCGGCGATGCACACCCACATGAGCCTGTTCGAGGGCGAGGTCAACGCGTTCCACAGCCCCGACGACCCGCTGCAGCTGTCGGACGTGGGCAAGTCGTTCATCGCCGGGATCCTCGAGCACGCCTCGGAGATCAGCGCGGTCACCAACCAATGGGTCAACTCCTACAAGCGGCTGGTCCAGGGCGGCGAGGCCCCGACGGCGGCGTCGTGGGGGGCGGCCAACCGCTCGGCGTTGGTGCGGGTGCCGATGTACACCCCGCACAAGACGTCGTCGCGGCGGATCGAGGTGCGCAGCCCCGACTCGGCGT
The DNA here is from genome assembly GCF_002101785.1 of Mycobacterium palustre. Lineage (GTDB taxonomy): Bacteria > Actinomycetota > Actinomycetes > Mycobacteriales > Mycobacteriaceae > Mycobacterium > Mycobacterium palustre. Next base: position 69,886 of record NZ_LQPJ01000091.1, on the reverse strand, counting down.
GCAACCCGTACCTGACGTTCGCGGTGCTGCTGGCCGCCGGCCTGCGCGGCGTCGAGAAAGGCTACGTGCTCGGGCCGCAGGCCGAGGACAACCTGTGGGACCTGACCGCCGAGGAGCGGCAGACGATGGGCTACCGCGAGCTGCCCACCAGCCTCGACAGCGCGCTGCGCGCCATGGAGTCCTCCGAACTCGTCGCGGAGACATTGGGGGAGCACGTGTTTGACTTCTTCCTGCGCAACAAGCGCGCGGAGTGGGCTAACTACCGCAGCCACGTCACGCCCTACGAGCTGAGCACCTACCTGTCGCTGTAGGCCCGTCTCGGGCCGGTTGCGCTACCGTCTTGGACGTGACCAAGCCCGCGACCGAACGCCCCAAGCTGCCCGGTGTCGGCCGGCTCGGGTTGATCGACCCGCCCGCCGGCGACCGGCTGGCGCAGCTGGGTTGGTACGACCACGACGACCAGGCCTACGTCGACCGGCTCTGGTCGCTGTCGCGCGCGCCGGATCCCGACGCCGCGCTGCGCACGCTGATCCGGTTGGCGGAAAACCCCGAGACCGGGTGGGACGAGCTCAACGCCGCGCTGCTCACCGAACGCGATCTGCGCGGCCGGCTGTTCGCGGTCCTCGGCTCGTCGCTGGCGCTGGGCGATCACCTGGCCGCGCACCCGCAATCGTGGAAGCTGTTGCGCGGCAAGGTCACCCTGCCCTCGCACGAGGAGCTGCGCGCGGAGTTCACCGGCGCCGCCGAAGAGGCGTTGGCCACCGCGGGCTCGGTCGTGCCGCGCCTGCAGGCGTTGTACCGCGACCGGCTGCTGGTGCTGGCCGCCCTGGACCTGGCCGCGACGGTCGAGGACGAGCCGGTGCTGCCGTTCACGGAGGTTTCCGCCCACCTGTCCGACATCGCCGACGCGGCGCTGGCGGCCGCGCTGCGGGTGGCCGAGGCGACGGTGTGCGGCGACCGCACCCCGCCGCGGCTGGCGGTCATCGCGATGGGCAAATGCGGTGCGCGCGAACTGAATTACGTCAGTGACGTCGACGTCATCTTCGTCGCCGAGCGCGCCGACGCCCAAAGCGCCCGGGTGGCCAGCGAGATGATGCGGCTGGCTTCGGAGGCGTTCTTCGCCGTCGACGCCGGCCTGCGCCCCGAGGGCCGCAGCGGCGAGCTGGTGCGCACGCTCGAGTCGCACGTCGCGTACTACCAGCGCTGGGCCAAGACGTGGGAGTTTCAGGCGCTGCTGAAGGCCCGCCCCGCGGTGGGCGACGCCGAACTCGGCGAGCGCTACATCGCCGCCTTGATGCCGATGGTGTGGGTCGCCTGCGAGCGCGAGGATTTCGTGGCCGAGGTGCAGGCGATGCGCCGCCGCGTCGAGCAGCTGGTGCCGGCCGACGTGCGGGCCCGCGAGATCAAGCTCGGCAGCGGCGGGCTGCGCGACGTGGAATTCGCGGTGCAGCTGCTGCAGCTGGTGCACGGCCGCAACGACGAGTCGCTGCACGTGGCGTCGACCGTCGACGCGCTGGCCGCGTTGGGCCGGGGCGGCTACATCGGCCGCGAGGACGCGGCCAACCTCACCGCCTCCTACGAGTTTTTGCGGCTGCTCGAGCACCGATTGCAGCTGCAGCGGCTCAAGCGCACCCACCTGCTGCCGGAGGTCGACGACGAGGAGGCGGTGCGCTGGCTGGCACGGGCCGCCCACATCCGCCCGGACGGCCGGCACGACGCGGCCGGGGTGCTGCGCGAGGAGCTCAGGCACCAGAACGTGCGGGTGTCCCAGCTGCACGCCAAGCTCTTCTACCAACCACTTCTTGAGTCGATCGCGCCCGCCGGCCTCGCGATCTCGCACGGCATGACGTCGGAGGCCGCGGAGCGGCAGCTGGCCGCGTTGGGCTACGAGGGCCCGCAGACGGCGCTCAAGCACATGTCGGCGTTGGTCAATCAGAGCGGGCGGCGCGGCCGGGTGCAAGCGGTGCTGCTGCCGCGGCTGCTGAACTGGATGTCGTACGCACCCGACCCCGACGGCGGCCTGCTGGCGTACCGGCGCCTGTCCGAGGCGCTGGCGGGGGAGAGCTGGTATTTGTCCACGCTGCGCGACAAGCCCGCGGTGGCCAAGCGGCTGATGCACGTGCTGGGGACGTCCACCTACGTGCCCGACCTGTTGATGCGCGCGCCCAGGGTGATTCAGGATTACAGCGACGGGCCGGCCGGCCCGAAGCTGCTCGAGACGGAACCCGAAGCGGTGGCCCGCGCGCTGGTCGCCTCGGCGAGCCGCTACGCCGATCCGGTGCGGGCGATCGCGGGCGCGCGCACGCTGCGCCGCCGCGAGCTGGCCCGCATCGGCTCGGCCGACCTGCTCGGATTTCTCGAGGTCCGAGAAGTGTGCAGGGCGCTCACGTCGGTGTGGGTGGCGGTGCTGCAGGCGGCGCTGGACGCGATGATCCGCGCCAACCTGCCGCGCGGCGAGAAGGCGCCGGCGGCCATCGCTGTGATCGGCATGGGCAGGCTCGGGGGCGCCGAGCTGGGCTACGGCTCGGACGCCGACGTGATGTTCGTCTGCGAGCCGGCCAGCGGCGCCGACGACGCGCAGGCGGTGCGGTGGGCGACGTCGATCGCCGAGCAGGTGCGGGCGCTGCTGGGGACGCCCAGCGTCGACCCGCCGCTGGAGGTCGACGCCAACCTGCGGCCCGAGGGCCGCAACGGCCCGCTGGTCCGCACGCTGGGTTCCTATGCCGCCTACTACTCCCAATGGGCGCAACCGTGGGAGATCCAGGCACTGCTGCGCGCGCACGCCGTCGCGGGCGACGCCGAGCTGGGCCAGCGGTTCCTGCTGATGGCCGACCAGACGCGGTACCCGCCCGACGGCGTGTCGGCCGAGGCGGTGCGCGAGATCCGCCGCATGAAGGCCCGCGTGGAGGCCGAGCGGTTGCCCCGGGGTGCCGACCCAAATACCCACACCAAGCTGGGCCGCGGGGGACTGGCCGACATCGAGTGGACGGTGCAGCTCATGCAGCTGCGCCACGCCCACGAGGTGCCGGCGCTGCACAACACCTCGACGCTGGACTCGTTGGACGCGATCGCCAGCGCCGGCCTGGTGCCCATCGACGAGGTCGACCTGCTGCGGCAGGCCTGGCTCACCGCGACCCGCGCCCGCAACGCGCTGGTGCTGGTGCGCGGCAAGCCCACCGACCAGCTGCCGGGCCCCGGGCGCCAGCTCAACGCCGTCGCGGTGGCCGCGGGATGGCCCACCGATGACGGCGGCGCATTCCTGGACAACTATCTGCGGGTAACGCGCCGGGCAAAAGCCGTGGTGCGCAAGGTTTTCGGGAGTTGAGTCGGGCGAAAGGCGGATCGTTGGAAGCCACGTTTGAGGTGTTAAGCGAAGAGGAGCTCGACCGGGTCACGTCGACCTATGCGCCGCTGGCCGAGGCGGTCCGCGAGCTCATCGACGCCACCATCCGCACCCAGGCTGACGACGAGCTCGTCGCGCAGGCGCGCATCGCGATTCGGGCGGCCACCGCATCGTTGCTGAGCCAGGGCACCCGGCCCGCCGGGGTGAGCTACCGCGTCGACGACCGCCCGGTGCCGTTGGGGAACGCCGTGATCGGCCAGTGCAACCCGATCGCCCCGCCGGTGGTGGTTAACCACGAGGGCGGCGGCCGGTGCTGGAGCGAGTTCGTGCTGGGCGCGGCCTACGAGGGCCCGCCCGGCCTGGTCCACGGCGGCGTCAGCGCCCTGGTGCTCGACCACATGCTCGGCGAGGCGGCCAGTGTCGGCATGACCAAGCCGCTGTTCACCGGGACCATCACCATCAAGTACCTGCGCGGCACGCCGCTGGGGCCGCTGCGCTCCGAGGCGTGGGTCGAACGCGCCGAGGGCGTCAAAGCCTATGCGCGGGGCAACATTTCCGACTCCGCCGGGGTGACCGTCGAGGCCGAAGGGGTGTTCGTCATGCCGGCGTGGGCGCGGGAATCCGAATGAAGTTCTACGTCAGCAGCGCATTTCTGAACACCCGGGAGATCGTCGAAATCGCCAGGGCCGCCGACGAACTCGGCTACGACGGCATCGGGATACCCGACCACGTCGTCAACCTCGAAACCCTGGACACGCCGTACCCGTACACCAAAGACGGGCAACGGCGTTGGCAGCCGTTCACGGACTGGCCCGACCCCTGGGTGCTCGTCGGCGCGCTGGCGCAGGTGACCGCCCGGCTGCGGTTCGTCACCACCGTATACATCCCCGCCATGCGCAACCCCTACTCGGCGGCCAAAGCCATTGGCACCGCGGCGGTCCTGGCGTCGGGCCGGGTGGAGCTCGGCATCGGCGTCGGCTGGTGCCGGGAGGAATTCGCGTTGATGGGCGAGCGGTTCGACGCCCGCGGCAAACGCACCGACGAGATCATCGAGCTGATGCGGGCGCTCTGGAGCCCGGGCTGGACGGAGTTCGACGGCCAGTTCTACCCGACCCCGCGGCTGGAGATGCAGCCGACGCCGCCGCCCATCCCCGTCTACGTCGGCGGGCTCAGCGAGGCGGCGCTGCGGCGCGCGGCCCGCAACGACGGCTGGATCGGTGACCTGATCAAGACCGACCGGGCCATCGAGGCGGTGGGCCGGCTGCGCGAGCTGCGAACCGAAAACGGTTTGGGCCTAGACGATTTCGCCATCTTGACGCCACTGACCGACGCCGTCACCACCGCGGACTACCGCCGCGCCGCCGACGCCGGTATCACCGGCATCATCACCATGCCGTGGATGTTCTACGCCGGACCGGACGCCACGCTCGACGACAAGATCGACGGCATGCGGCGGTTCCGCAAGGACCTTGCGCTCGACGGTTAAGCTTTTACGCGTGGCTTTTACGGTTGTTTTCAGCAACGGCGAACCGCGCGACTACGGCGCGTTCGACAGCTACGAGGTGACCGACGCCGGCGTGCTGATCATCAACATGCACCGCGAGGACGTCGAGCGCCATTACGTCGCGCCCGGCGGCTGGCTGGAGGTGGTCGAGATGGCCGAGGGCCAGCCGGTCAGGATGACGCGCGGGATCCTGGGGCGTCGGCCTAACTGAGCGCACCGGCATCTACGCCTCCGCCGGGCCCGGCGAATTTCTGTGACGTGCGGACCTTTCGGCGGCGACTAATATTCGGCGCATGCCACTGGCGAGCGGGGCGACTTTTGCTGGTTACACGATTCAACGACTGCTCGGCGTCGGGGGGATGGGCGAGGTTTACCTGGCGCAGCATCCCAGGCTGCCGAGGCAGGACGCACTGAAGATCCTGCCCGCATCGTTGACCGACGACCGGGAGTTTCGCGAGCGGTTCAATCGAGAAGCCGACCTGGCGGCAACTTTGCGGCATCCCAACATCGTGGGCCTGCACGATCGCGGCGAGTACGACGGGCAACTTTGGATCGCGATGGATTACGTCGACGGCACCGACGCGGTGCGATTGCTGCGCGAGCATCATCCGAATGGGCTCGCCGAACCGGACGCGCTCGAGATCGTCACCGCCGTCGCCGACGCGCTCGACTATGCCCACCAGCGCAAGCTGTTGCATCGCGACGTCAAACCGGCGAACATCCTGCTCACCGGAGCCAACGGGGAACGACGACGAACCTTGTTAGCTGACTTCGGTATTGCCCGGCGAACTGACGACATCAGCGGCCTGACGGCGACCAACATGACCATCGGCTCGGTCGGGTATGCGGCCCCCGAACAACTCATGGGCGGATCGATGGACGGCAGAGCCGATCAATACGCCTTGGGCGCCAGCGCTTTCCACCTGCTAGCCGGTGTGCCGCCGTTCCGGGATTCCAACCCCGCGGTCGTCGTCAGCAAGCATCTGAACGCACCCCCGCCACGGCTGGCCGCATTTCGCCCCGAGTTGGCACATCTAGACCCGGTGTTGTCGAGAGCGCTGGCGAAGAATCCCGCGGAACGCTACCCGCGATGCCTTGACTTTGCGCGCGCGCTCAGCGACCGCATCGCCGCCGTGGGTGCTTACCACGGCGCGACCCGTCCGGAGTACACCCGGCCCGTTTGGTCGCCGATGCCTGCGGCGTGGGGCCCGGGCGCGCCGCCTGCCTCGCCGAAGCGGCCCGCTGTGCGCGCGGCGACGGTCATACCGATCCTCTTCCTGGCCGTACTGCTTTGCGGCTCGGCGGCTTTCGCGGTCACCGAGGTCCTACGCCCGAATCCACGGCCATCGACCGCCGCGCCGCAGTGGCAGCCTTACCTCGACTACGCGAAACAGTTCGCCGTGTCGCTCACCAGCCTCAGCGCTCAATCGGTGGACGGCGATATCCAGCGCATCCTGGACGGATCGACGGGGTCGTTTCATGACGACTTTGCAAGTAAAAGCGCGGACTTCAGGCAGACGGTCGTCGCTTCGAACGTAACGACCCAGGGCACCGTCAACAGCGCCGGCCTGAGCTCGATAAGCGGCACGACGGCTCACGTTCTGGTGGCCGCGACGTCGAAAGTCACCAACAACGCTGGAGCGTCGCAAGAACCGAGAAGCTGGCGGTTGGAGATCCAAGTCGAAAAGGTCGGCGACGCGTACAAGGCTTCCAAGGTGGAGTTCGTGCAATGACCGCGGCAACGCTGCGGCGCGTGGTGTGGTGGGCTCTTGTGTTCGTGCTGAGCGCCGCCGCTTTGGCCGGTGCGACGCTGGGCAGTTGGGAATTCGCGCTCAAGAGCCGGCAATTGCCACCGGTCGCCGACCAGCCCGCCGAGAGGCAAGCGGTCACACAGGCCGCGAGCACCGGCACCACGAAGCTGTTGACCTATTCACCGGAGACTCTTGAACACGACTTCAGCGAAGCCGCGGCGATGCTCACCGGCGACTTCCTCACTTACTACAAGCAATTCACCACTCAGGTCGTTACGCCGGCCGCGCGGGAGAAGCGCGTCACCACCACAGCCACCGTTCTTCGCGCCGGCGTCGAGTCCCTAACCAGCCAAAACGCCGCCGTCCTGGTCTTCGTCAATCAAACCACGACCAGCACGGACAAGCCGTCGCCCTCGACCGCGTCGAGCTCGGTGCGGGTAGGCCTGGCCAAGGTGGACGATAAGTGGCTCATCGCGAAGTTCGATCCGCAATGAGCCGGGCCGCGACACCGCGACGGTGAAGACGAAACCGCCCGCCCGGCAAGCAAACCGGGCGGGCGGCGTCGCCTGACGACTTACACGTCGAAGTACAGCGAGAACTCGTACGGGTGCGGCCGGATCTGGACCGGCAGAATTTCGTTCTCGCGCTTGAAGCTGATCCACGTTTCGATCAGGTCGGGCGTGAAAACGCCGCCCTCGGTGAGGTATTCGTGGTCCTCTTCCAGGCGGTCGATCACCGCGGACAGCTGGGTGGGCGCCTGCGGGATGTTGGCGGCCTCTTCGGGCGGCAGCTCGTAGAGGTCCTTGTCGACCGGCGCCTGCGGCTCGATCTTGTTCTTGATGCCGTCCAGGCCGGCCATCAGCATGGCCGAGAACGCCAGGTACGGGTTGCCCGACGAGTCGGGGCAACGGAACTCGAGCCGCTTGGCCTTCGGGTTGCTGCCCGTGATCGGGATGCGCACACACGCCGAACGGTTGCGCTGGCTGTACACCAGGTTGATCGGCGCCTCGAAGCCGGGAACCAGGCGCTTGTAGGAGTTCACCGTCGGGTTGGTGAACGCCAGCAGCGACGGCGCGTGGTGCAGCAGGCCGCCGATGTAGTGGCGCGCGGTGTCCGACAGACCGGCGTAGCCCGTCTCGTCGTACATCAACGGGCTGCCGTCCTTCCACAGCGACTGGTGGGTGTGCATCCCGGAGCCGTTGTCACCGAACAGCGGCTTGGGCATGAAGGTGACGGTCTTGCCGGCCTGCCAGGCGGTGTTCTTGACGATGTACTTGTACAACTGCATGTCGTCGGCCGCGTGCAGCAACGTGTTGAACTTGTAGTTGATCTCGGCCTGCCCGCCGCTGCCCACCTCGTGGTGGCCCTTCTCCAGGCTGAAACCCGACGCGATCAGGTTGTGCAGCATCCGGTTGCGCAGGTCGACGTAGTGGTCGACGGGGGCAACGGGGAAGTACCCGCCCTTGGGGCGGACCTTGTAGCCGCGGTTGGGGCTGCCGTCGCTCTCGTTGGGCTCGCCGGTGTTCCACCACCCCGAGATGGCGTCCACCTCGTAGAACGAGCCGTTGGTGCGCGAGTCGAAGCTCACCGAGTCGAAGATGTAGAACTCGGCCTCGGCGCCGAAGTACGCGGTGTCGGCGACGCCGGTGCTGATCAGGTAGTTCTCCGCCTTGCGGGCGATGTTGCGGGGGTCGCGCGAGTAGGGCTCGAGGGTGAACGGGTCGTGCACGAAGAAGTTCATGTTCAGCGTCTTGGCTTCGGTGAACAGATCAATGCGCGCCGTCTGGGGATCGGGCAGGAGCAGCATGTCGGATTCGTGGATCGACTGGAAGCCGCGAATCGACGAGCCGTCGAATGCCAAGCCGTCCTCGAAAACGCTTTCGTCGAAGAACGACGCCGGAATCGTGAAGTGCTGCATGATGCCAGGCAGGTCACAGAACCGGACGTCGACAAACTCGACGTCTTCGTCCTTGACGAGTTTGAAGACGTCGTCGGGCGTCATTTCCGTCACAGGGTGCTCCTTTACTTGGTAATCCGCGGCCTGACGCTATGGAGCCCATGTTGCCCGTCAGTCAACCCGATGTTGCGCAGAGGTTACGTGACCACGCTTCCCGCGTCGGATCCCGGGTTGCTGGCGGGTTCTATTGTGGGGCCATGGACGGCAAGATCGTATCTGGTCCGGGGCACCCGCGCACCGACTGGCCCCGGCGGCGCATCGAGCCGGCGGCGCGTGCCGGTCGGGCCGGCAGAACCGGCCGATGACCGGGGGTTTGCCGGAGTCGCGATCGACCTATCCCGGCGAGCGGCTCGGGTTGCCGGAAAGCGGGTCCGGCTCGCTGGCGTCGACGGGCCGCCGGCTGGCCGCGCTGATGATCGATTGGCTGATCTGCTACGGCCTGGCCGCGCTGGCCATGGCGTTGGGCGCCTACTCCGAGCGGACGCTGGCCACCGCGGTGCTGCTGATCTGGCTGGTGCTCGGCGTGGTGGCGGTGCGGCTGTTCAGCTTCACCCCGGGGCAGCTGGCGCTGGGGCTGCAGGTGGCGGCCGTCGACGGGCGTTTGCCGGTCGGGATCGGCCGGCTGGTGTTGCGGGGGCTGCTGGTCGCGGCCGTCATCCCGGCGTTGTTCACCGACTCGGATGGCCGTGGCATCCACGATCGGCTGAGCGGGACCGCAGTGCTGAGGCGCTAGATCCGCCGCAGCCTGGGAGATCTGGGGCAAGGCCGAACTTAACCCGCCTTCACCGATCGGGTCGCTGGCTTTTTCCTCTGTCCGGCCTGACTTGCTGACGCCAGCCCGCTTGGCCGCCTCGACTAGATGAGAAGCGGCGCGGTTCATCTTTCTGCACTCGGCGGTGGACAGGGCTTGGTGGGCGTGCGTCGCCTTATTCTTCAAGCCCAGCAGGGGTGCTCAGGTATTTTTGGGATTGCCTGTCCGCCGTTTGCAGCAGAGTGACGGCATCGCGGTGGATCCCGCTCGACGAGTGAATGCCGAGCCGAACACCGCAGCGTACTTGAGCGCCTCGCCCCACCCGCCCAGGTGCGCTTCCAGGCGGTCCAGAAACGTTGCGGTCAGCCGCGACAGTGCCAGGATCGGCTCTGCCGCAAGATGTTCGGTGTGGAGTCGGTGGGTGTTGGTCTTACCGACCCGATCATGGAGTACCACACCCTGGGCAGTGAGGCGGATGTCGGATCGCCTGCAAAGTGAAAGAAGGCACAGACGGGGTCCCCCGAAACCGACCGCACTCGGTCGGTGCCGCTGTGGGATCGCTACGTGAATTTGGCGCCGAATTTGAGCCGCCGCCCGGCCCTGGCGATGCTGAGAGTTGGCGGCGCCCGGCCTCGCCGCGTCCGTTACCGGCGGCGCACCGTGCGCTGCACCCCGCGCATCTTGCCCGCGTTGGGCAGCGGCCCCTTGGGCAGGACGCCGGCCCCGGCGCGCGAGCTCAGCGCCGCCAGCCGCGATTCGAGGGTGTCGATCTGCTTGACGGTGATGTTGTGCGGCAGGCGGTTGAGGTGGCGCTCCAGCTTGGCCAGGGGAACCTCGCCCTCGTCGTTGCCGACGATGATGTCGTAGATCGGCGCTTCGCCGACCAGGCGGGCGGTGCGCTTCTTCTCTTGGGCCAGCAGCGGTTTGACCCGGGTAGCCGATCCCTCGCCGACCAGGATGACGCCGGGGCGGCCGAGCACCCGGTGCACCGCGTCGAAGTGACCGGTCGCGGCGACGCCGGGGGTCACCCGCCACTTGCCGCGCATGTTGTCCAGCACCCACGCCGCGGCGCCGGCCTGGCCTTCGGCCTTGCTGAAGACCGATCGCTGGGCGCGCCGGGTGAAAATGATGAAGGTGACCAGGCCGCCCAGCAGCACGCCGAGCGGGATGATCGTGATCATGGTCAGCCCGCCGGCCCACAGCGCCACGGCCACCGAGATGCCCACGATCAGCACGAAGGCGCCGATCATGTACGGCAACAGCCGCTTGTCCTCTTGACGCTGCATGTTGAAGGCCTGCCACAGCTGGGCGCGGCGCTCCCGCGCGGCGGCCTTGCGGGCGGCCTTCGCCTGTGCCGCGGCGGCCTTGTTCTCAGCGGTGGTGCGGGGTTTAGCCATAGTCACCAAGAATACGTATGCGCGACTGCGGCTACCCCGCCGCGGCGCGGCTGCGGGCGGCCTGCTCGTAGAGCCGCCCGGCCCGGTACGACGATCGCACCAGCGGCCCGGCCAGCACGCCGGAAAAGCCCAGCCCCTCGGCGTGGCGGGCGAACTCGACGAACTCCTCGGGCCGCACCCACCGTTCGACGGGGTGGTGGCGCGCCGAGGGGCGCAGGTACTGGGTGATGGTCACGATGTCGCAGCCCGCGTCGTGCAGGTCGGCCAGCGCGGTGCGCACCTCGTCGGGGTTCTCGCCCATGCCGAGGATGAGGTTGCTCTTGGTGACCAGCCCGAACTCGCGCGCCGCGGTCAGCACGCCCAGGCTGCGCTGGTAGGTGAAGGCGGGCCGGATCCGCTTGAAGATGCGGGGCACGGTTTCGACGTTGTGCGCCAACACTTCCGGGCGCGACTCGAAGACCTCGGCGAGCCGGGCGGGCGCGCCGTTGAAGTCGGGGATCAACAGTTCGACGCCGGTCGACGGGTTGAGCTCTTTGATGGCGCGCACGGTCTCCGCGTACAGCCATGCCCCGCCGTCGGGCAGGTCGTCGCGGGCGACGCCGGTGACCGTGGCGTAGCGCAGCCCCATCGTGCGCACGCTCTCGGCGACCCGGCGCGGCTCGTCCCGGTCGAGCTCGGCGGGCTTTCCCGTGTCGATCTGGCAGAAGTCGCAGCGACGGGTGCACTGGTCGCCGCCGATCAGGAAGGTGGCCTCGCGGTCCTCCCAGCACTCGAAGATGTTGGGGCAGCCGGCCTCTTCGCACACCGTGTGCAAGCCTTCCCGGCGGACCAGGCTCTTCAACTCGGTGTACTCCGGACCCATCCGGGCCCGGGTCTTGATCCACGGCGGCTTGCGCTCGATCGGCGTTTGGGCGTTGCGCGCCTCCAGGCGCAGCAGTTTGCGGCCTTCGGGAGCGACAGTCACATCGTCGATGCTACGCGGGCGGCCTCGTGATGGTCCCGGACCGGCAGGACGCCGTCCAGCGCGTCGCACACCGCGGCCGCGACGGCCGCGCGGACGTCGTCGACGGTGATGGCGCGGTGCAGCTCGGCCGACAGCGACGTCACCCCGGCGTCGCTGATGCCGCACGGCACGATGGCGCCGAACGCCCCCAGATCGCAGTCACAGTTGAGCGCGAACCCGTGCAGTGTGGTGGCGCGCGACACCCGCACCCCGATGGCGGCCACCTTGCGCGCCGGCCGCCCGCCACCGCCCGGCACCCACACCCCCGAGCGGCCGTCCACCCGGATCGTGCCCAGGCCCAGATCGGCGCACACCTTGATCAGCGATTCCTCAAGGCGCCGAACGTAATTCACCACGTCGAGCGGCTCGGCCAGCCCGATGATCGGGTAACCGACCAGCTGGCCGGGGCCGTGCCAGGTGATCTTGCCGCCGCGGTCGGTGTCGACCACGGGCGTGCCGTCCACCGGGCGCTCGTGCGGCTCGGTGCGCCGCCCGGCGGTGTAGACCGCCGGGTGCTGCAGCAGCAGCAGCGTGTCGGGCCCGCCGGCGACCCGGGCGTCGGCGAGGTCGCGCTGCAGCCGCCAGGCGGTGCGGTATTCGACGGTGTCCAGCTGGCGCACGTCGATCGCGGTGGGTTGCGACCGGATGGAGTCACTCACTTCGCCGACGCTACTCGCGTGACACCCGCCATGGTCGGTGCCGGGGGTCAGTCGGGGTCGTGGCGGGAGGTGGCGTACTCGAGCGCCTCGCCAATCGTGTTGTGGTGGAACTGGAAACCGGCGCGCTCGAGCGCCGACGGGATGGCGCGCTGACCGATGAGCAGTCCCTCGTCGGCGAACTCTCCGAGCGCGGCGCGCACCGCGAACCCGGGCAGCATCCACGGGGTCGGGCGGTTCACGGCGCGCCCGAACGCGGTGGTGAACTCGGCGTTGGTGACCGGCGCGGGCCCGGTCAGGTTCACCGGGCCCGACAGCGAGGGGTGTGAGATCGCGAACAGCAGCGCGCGCACCTCGTCTTCGAGGCTGATCCACGACATGTATTGGCGGCCGCTGCCCAGTCGGGCGCCCAGGCCGGACGAAAACAGCGGCCGCAGCCGGCGCAGCGCGCCGCCCGAGCGGGCCAGCACCAGGCCGGTGCGGGCCAGCACCACTCGGGCCCCGGCGTACTGGGCGGGCAGCGTGGCGGCCTCCCAGTCCTCGCACAGCTGGGCCAGGAAACCGCTTCCCGCCCTGGCGTTTTCGTCGACGACGCGGTCCTTGGTGTTGCCGTAGTAGCCGACGGCGCTGGCGTTGACCAGTGTTTCGACGCCGGCCTCGGCGACGGCGTTGGCCAGCACCTCGGTGGGGCCGATGCGGCTGTCGCGCAGGCTTTGCTTGAACGCGCCCGACCACCGGCGCTGGCCGACGTTGACGCCACACAGGTTGACGACGGCGTCGACGTCGGCCAGCGCGTCGGGATCGAACTCGCCGCTTTCGGGATTCCAGTGCAATTCCTCGGCATTCGCCGGCGTGCGCCGCACGATGCGCAGCACCCGGTGGTCGGCGGCCCGCAGCGCCGCGGCCAAGGCCGAGCCGATCAGGCCGGACGAGCCGGCAATGGCGATGGCCGCCTTCGGCACTGTTGTCTAATCCCCCTAAAACCCCAAGTCGGCCTCGAACGCTCCCTCTTCGAGCCGGTGCTTGATCGTGGTGAGGAAACGTCCGGCGTCGGCGCCGTCGATCAGACGGTGGTCGTAGGTGAGCGGCAGGTAGCACACCGAGCGGACCCCGATGGATTCGTTGCCGAATTCGTCGACCACCACGCGCGGCCGTTTGACGATCGCCCCGGTGCCCAGCATGGCGGCCTGCGGCGGCACCAGGATCGGGGTGTCGAACAACGCGCCCTGGCTGCCGATGTTGGTGATCGTGAACGTGCCGCCGGACAGCTCGTCGGGCTTGAGGTTGCCGGACCGGGCGCGTTCGGCGATGTCGGCGATCGCCCGGGCCAGCCCCGCCAGCGACAGGTCACCGGCGTTGTGCACGACGGGGGAGAGCAGGCCCTGCTCGGTGTCCACCGCGAAGCCGAGGTGCTCGGCGTCGTAGTAGGTGATCTCCTTGGTTTCCTCGTTGTAGCTGGCGTTGATGTTGGGGTGGATCTTGAGGGCGTCGATGACCGCGCGGGCGATGAACGGCAGGAAGGTCAGGTTCACCCCCTCGCGTTCGGCGAACGCGGCCTTGGCCTTGGCCCGCAACGCCACGATCTTGGTCATGTCGACTTCGTGGGTCTGGGTGAGCTGGGCCGTGGCCTGCAGCGACTCGCGGGTCTTGGCCGCGGTGATCTGACGGATCCGGCTGGCCTTCTGGGTGGTGCCGCGCAGGTGGGCCAACGCGGGCGCCGGAGTCGGCGCGGGCCGGGGAGCGGCCTTACCGCCGTCGACCGTTGGCGCCGCGGCGGCCGGCGCCGGTGCCGGCGGCGCCTTCTTCTGCTCGGCCGCGGCGAGCACGTCCTGCTTGCGGATGCGACCACCCACCCCGGTGCCCTTGACCTGGGCGAGGTCGATGTTGTTCTCGGCGGCCAGCTTTCGCACCAGCGGGGTGACGTACGGCGCCCCGTCGGGCCCCGATTCGGCCGCCGGTCGGGCCGGGGCGGGCTCGGCCTTCGGCGCGGGCGCGGGCTCGGCCGTGGGCTGGGGCTTCGGCTCCGGCCTGGGCTCCGGGGCGGGCCCGGCGGCCGGTTCGGGCTTGGGTTCCGGTTTCGGTTCCGGCTTGGCCTCGGGCTGGGCTGCCGGCGTGGGAGCCGGCGGCGCGCCGGCCTGCGAACCGGCGCCGATGCGGGCCAACTCGCCGCCGACCGGCACGGTGGCGTCTTCCTCGGCGGTGATGCTGAGCAGGACGCCGGCGACCGGGGACGGGATCTCGGTGTCCACCTTGTCGGTGGACACCTCCACCAGCGCCTCGTCGACCTGGACCGAATCCCCGACCTTCTTTAGCCAGCGGGTCACAGTGCCCTCGGCCACCGACTCACCCAGCTCGGGCATCAGCACCGGCTGCCCGTCACCGGAATCGCCACCCCCCGAGGCCTGCGGCGCCGCCGGTTCGGGCTCGGGCTGAGCCTGGGCCTCGGGTTCCGGCTGCTCCTGGGGTCCCGGTTGGCTGGGCGGCTCGGACTGGCTCGGGGCTTCCGGCTGGCCCCGCGGCTCTTCCCCGGCGTCCCCGATGACGGCCAGGTCGCCGCCGACCTCGACGGTGTCGTCCTCTTGGGCGATGATCTTGGTCAGCACACCCGCGGCGGGGGACGGGATTTCGGTGTCGACCTTGTCGGTGGACACCTCGACGAGCGGCTCGTCGAGTTCGACCGTGTCGCCTTCCTGCTTGAGCCAGCGCGTGACCGTCCCCTCGGTGACGCTCTCACCGAGTGCCGGCATCTGGACGGAGAAGGGCATCTCTTTTGACTCCTCGATCGCTCGTGGGTCGGGGCGGGTCGAACAATCCAAAACTATCCTGTCACTGCGCGTCTGTCGGCACGCATCCAGGGCGGACCGTCTCGGGCCGCCATCCCGGCCGGATCGTGCTTGCTACGGTGTGGCCACTGCAAGCTCGTGCGCGGAGGTTCGATGCCGGCAACACCACAGGCACCCCAGCGGTTCGTTGACAGCACCGACGGCGCCCGCATCGCGGTATACGAAGAGGGCGATCCCGACGGCCCGACCGTCGTCCTGGTGCACGGGTTCCCCGACTCGCACGTGCTCTGGGACGGGGTGGTGCCGCTGCTGGCCGAGCGGTTCCGGATCGTCCGCTACGACAACCGCGGCGTCGGCATGTCGTCGGTGCCCAAGCCGGTGTCCGCCTACACCATGGCCCGGTTCGCCGACGACTTCCAGGCGGTGATCTCCGAGCTGAGCCCCGGCCGGCCGGTGCACGTGCTGGGCCACGACTGGGGTTCGGTCGGGGTGTGGGAATACCTCACCCGCCCCGGCGCCGGCGACCGGGTCGCGTCGTTCACGTCGGTGTCGGGCCCGAGCCAGGACCACCTCGTCGACTACATTCTCGGCGGCCTGCGCCGGCCCTGGCGCCCCCGGAGGTTCGCCCGGGCCCTGAGCCAGGCGCTGCGGCTGAGCTACATGGTGTTGTTCTCGATCCCGGTGCTGGCGCCGCTGGCGCTGCGACTGGCGTTGTCGGTGGCGCCGGTGCGCCGCGCCATCGTCGGCCACGTCCCCGACGACAACATCCATCACTCCGCGCAATTGGCCCGGGACGCCGCCCATTCGGTAAAGACCTATCCCGCCAACTACTTTCGCTCGTTCTCCCGCAAGCGCCCGATCCACGTCGTCGACGTGCCGGTGCAGCTCATCGTCAACACCAAAGACCCCTATGTGCGGCCCCACGGCTACGACGTCACGCCGCGCTGGGTGCCGCGGCTGTGGCGCCGCGACATCAGGGCGGGCCACTTCTCCCCGATGTCACACCCGCAGGTGATGGCGGCCGCGGTACACGACTTCGCCGACCTGGTTGAGGGCAAGCGGCCAAGCCGTGCGATGTTGCGCGCCGAGGTGGGGCGGCCGCGCGGACAGTTCGGCGACACCCTGGTGGCCGTGACCGGCGCCGGCAGCGGCATCGGCCGCGAGACCGCCTACGCGTTCGCCCGCGCCGGTGCCGAGCTGGTGGTCAGCGACGTCAACGAGGCCACCGTCAAGGAGACCGCGGCCGAGATCGTCGCCCGCGGCGGCGTGGCGCACCCGTACGTGCTCGACGTGTCCGACGGCGAGGCGGTCGAGGCGTTCGCCGAACGGATCAGCGCCGAACACGGCGTGCCCGACATCGTCGTCAACAACGCCGGCGTCGGCCACGCCGGCGGATTCCTCGACACCCCGGCCGAGGAGTTCGACCGGGTGATCGACATCAACCTGGGCGGCGTGGTCAACGGCTGCCGGTCGTTCGGCCGGCGCCTGGTCGAGCGCGGCACCGGCGGCCACATCGTCAACGTGGCGTCGATGGCCGCCTACGTCCCGCTGCAGTCGCTGAGCGCGTACTGCACCTCCAAGGCCGCGACCTACATGTTCTCGGATTGCCTGCGCGCCGAGCTCGACGCCGCGGGCGTCGGGCTGACCACGATCTGCCCCGGCGTCATCAACACCAACATCATCAACACCACCCGGTTCTACGCCCCCGCGGGCAAGAGCGAGACGGTCGACGGCCGGCGGGGCCAGCTGGGCCGGTTGTTCGCGCTGCGCCACTACGGCCCGGACAAGGTCGCCGCGGCGATCCTGTCGTCGGTCAGCAAGAACAAGCCGATCCGGCCCGTCGCGCCGGAGGCGTATGCCGTCTACGGGGTTTCCCGCGTGGCGCCGCAGGCGCTGCGCAGCACCGCGCGGATCAAGGTGATCTGAGCCGCCGCCAGGGCGCCGCTAAACCGCTCGGGACCCGGTCGTTCGCCGCACCACCAGGGCGCCGCCGATCGCCAGCACCCCGATGACCGCCAGCGGGATGGTCCACGACCGCCGGGTGCCGACCGACGATTGGCACTGCGCCACGAAGTCGGTGTGCGGGATGACCTGGTTCAGGACCGGAATGTTCGAGCCGTTCTTCTCGTTGGCGCTGCGCGCACTCGACAAGTCCGTGGCGATCCCGTTTCCGCACGAAACGGACGTGCCGTTGTTGTCCGATACCGACACCGGCACCAGCAACCCGATCACGCCGGCCAGCAAGAGCACGGCGCCCACCGCGATGATCAACCGTCGGACAGTCACTGTTTGCCTCCTGTCGAATGCCAATGGTGTGACACCGTAGTAACCACCGGCCACGCCCCCTAAACCCGCGCCGCCCGGGGCGGAGGCATGGTTTTGGCCCGCCGGGGTATCCGTAGGCGTCAGGCCGGTGCGAAAGGATTCTTCAAATGACGGCGATCGAAAAGATGGCCGCGGTCCGCGAGGTGCGGGCGTCGCGACAACAAGTCTGGGACGCGATGGCAAACGGATGGACGTATGCGCAATGGGTGGTGGGCAACAGCCGGACCCGCGCGGTCGACCCGAATTGGCCGCAGCCGGGTTCGGCCATCAAGCACTCCATCGGGGTGTGGCCGTTGGTGATCAGCGACCAGACGACGGTCGAAAGTTGCACCCGCGGTGAGGAACTCGTCCTGCGGGCGGGCCTCGGGTGGTTCGGAGAGGCGCGGATCACGTTGCGGCTCAGTGACATTGCCGACGGTGGCTGCCGGATCGAAATGATCGAGGTGCCGGTCGAGGGGCCGATCAAGCTCATTCCCAACCAGCTGGCTTTGGCCGCCGCGCATCCGCGCAACCGCGAATGCCTGTTGCGGTTGACCGCGCTCGCCGAACGCCTCGAGCCGAGCCAGGTCAAATAGGACATGGCCACCGAGACGGCCGACGCCGTCGTCATCGGGGCCGGACACCACGGGCTCGTCGCCGCCTCGATGCTGGCCGACGCGGGCTGGGACGTGCTGGTGCTCGAGGCGCAGCCCGAGCCGGGCGGTGCGGTGCGCAGCGCCGAGCTGACCCCCGGATACGTCACCGACCTGTTCAGCTCCTTTTACCCGATGACGGTGGCCTCCCCGGCGATGAGGGCGATGGCGCTGGAGGATCACGGGCTGCGGTGGTCGCACGCGCCGGTGGTGGTGGGTCACCCGCGCGGCGCGGCCGACGACGACCCGCCCGTCATCTACCGCGACCCGGCCCGCACCGCAACGGAATTGGCGCGCCGCGAGGCCGCCGACGGCGACAACTGGTGGCGCGTGGTGGAGCTGTGGAACAAGATCAAGGCGCCGTTGCTCGACGCCATGCTGGCGCCGTTTCCGCCGGTGGGCCCGATGTTGCGGCTGCTGCTCAAGCTCGGCACGGGCGACGCGGTTCGGCTGGCGCGGCTGTTGGTGCAGCCGGCCAACACCTTGGCCAGGCAGTTGTTCGTCGGCGACGGTCCCCGAGTGCTGTTGCTGGGCAACGCGATGCACACCGACGTCCCCCCGGACGCGCCCGTCAGCGGCGCGATGGGCTTCCTGATGACGATGCTGGCGCAGGACCACGGCTGGCCGGTGCCCGTCGGCGGCTCGGGACAGCTGACGGCCGCGCTGGTGCGTCGCGCCCGCTCGGCCGGCGCGCGAATCGAGTGCAACCACAACGTGTCCCGCGTGCTGGTGCACGGGGGGGCGGGCGGTCGGCGTGACGACGAGCGGGGGCCGCACGGTGCGGGCGCGGCGGGCGATCGTGGCCGACGTGAGCGCGCCGCGGCTATTTTGCGACATGCTGCCCGCCGATTGCGTTCCGGCGGGCATGCGCCGCGAGTTGCAGCACTACGAGTGGGACCCGCCGGTGGTCAAGGTCAACTACGCGCTGAACGGGCCCATCCCGTGGCGGGCGGAAACCCTGCGCAAGGTGGGCACCGTGCACTTGGGCGCCGACGCCGACGGGCTGGTGCGCTGGATGGCCGACCTGAACACCCGCGTGGTGCCCCACAACCCGTTCATGCTGCTCGGCCAGACCACCACCGCGGACCCGAGCAGGTCACCGGCGGGCACCGAAAGCGTCTGGGCCTACACCCATTTGCCGCGCTACGTCGCCGACGACGCATCGGCCGAGCAGCTGGCCAAGTCGGTGGACCAGGTGATCGAGGACCACGCTCCCGGCTTCGGTGCGGCGGTGGCCGACCGGTTCGTGCAACGCCCGTCGGACCTGGAGGCCAGCGACGCCAACCTGCACCTGGGCGCCCTCAACGGCGGGACCGCGCAGCTGCAACAGATGCTGGTCTTCCGCCCGGCCCCGGGGCTGGGGCGCGCCGAAACCCCGGTCGAGGGGCTGTATCTGGGCAGCGCGTCGGCCTCGCCGGGAGGCTCGGTGCACGGCGCCTGCGGGCGCAACGCGGCCAACGCCGCGCTGGCCGCCGCCGGCGTCGGCGGCTGGCCGCGCCGCAAGCTGAGCCGGGCCGTGATCTCGCTGCTGACGCGGTGACGCTCGGCGGTCAGCCGTTCGCGGCGATGTCTTCGAGCACGGCGAACATGGTCCGGGTGGGCACGCCGCTGGCGCCCTTGGGCGTGTAACCCCACGGGCTTCCGGTGTTGTAGGCGGGGCCGGCGACGTCGATGTGCGCCCATTCGACCCCGTCGGCGACGAACTCGCGCAGGAACACCCCGGCCACCAGCATGCCGGCGAAGCGCTGATTGCTGACGTTGGCCAGGTCGGCCACCGTGGACTTCAGGTCCTCCTTGAGCTCGTCGGGCAGCGGCATCGGCCACCCGTTCTCGCCCACCCGCTGCGAGATCGCGGCCACCCGGTCGCGGAACTCGTCGCTGCCCATCACCCCCGGTATCCGGGCGCCCAGCGCCACCGTCTGCGCGCCGGTCAGCGTGGAGGTCTCGATCAGGTAGTCCGGGTTGTCCTCGCAGGCCCGCACGATGGCGTCGGCCAGGATCAGCCGGCCCTCGGCGTCGGTGTTGAGCACCTCGACCGTGGTGCCGCCGTACTGGGTCAGCACGTCGCCGGGGCGCTGCGCCGTCGCGGACGGCATGTTCTCGGCGATCGGGACGGTGGCGATCACGTCGATGGGCAGCCTTGTCTGCGCGGCCAGCGCGACGGTCGCGATCACCGCGGCGGCGCCGGCCATGTCGGAGGTCATGCAGTGCATCGACGCGGCCGGCTTGATCGAGATGCCGCCGGTGTCGAACGTGACGCCCTTGCCGATCAACGCCACCCGCTTCGCGTGCTTGGGCTTCTTGGCCAGCCGCGAGCCCCGGTGGGTCAGCCGCACCAGACGCGGCGGGCGCGACGATCCCTGGCCGACGCCGATGATCCCGCCGTAGCCGCCCTTCTGCAGCGCCTTCTCGTCGAGCACCTCGACCTCGAGCCCGACGGATTCGCCCAATTCCTTTGCACGCCTTGCTAATTCGGCGGGAAACAGGTGGCTTGGGGGAGTGTTGACGAGGTCACGCGCGGTGGCGACCGCCGTCGCCACGGCCGCGCCGTGGGCGGCTTCGTCCTTGGCCTGCTTGGCTCGCCCGGTTTCGGAGGCCAGCACGGTGATCCGGCGCAGCCCCTTGTCTTTGGGGGCGGTCTTGTCGGTGCGGAACTCGGTGAACCGGTAGCTGCCCAGGATCAGACCCTCCACGGCGGCCGAGCGCGCGCCGTCGCCGGGCAGCTCGCCGAGCGTGGTGATCACCGCCTCGGCGCCGCCCAGCGACCGCGCCGCCACGCCGGCCGCCCGACGCACGGTGTCGGCCGGCCACTCGGATCGCGGCTTGCCCAGGCCGATCGTCAGGACGCTGGCCACGGGCAGCGACGGCACCACCAACCGGTGCACCTGTTCGCTGCCGCCGGTGGCCTCCAGCGCGCGCAGGGCCGCCTCGATCTCGCCGACCGCCTCGGCGGGCAAGAACGGTTCGGCCGCCGCCACGGCGGCGCCCGGCCGGTCGTCGTCGCCGGTCGAGACGACCGGCACCAGCAAGACCGCGCCGCCCGCGCCGCGTTTCGGCAGCGAGGTGGCGACGTTGACGATGGGGGATTGGTAGCCAGGTTCGGTGGTCACGGCAAACCACCCTAGTCACCGGGTGCGCCGTCGGTGCCCTCTCGGTCACCGACGTGCAGGTCGAAGGCGGCGACGGGGTCGTCAAACCCCTTGAGCGTCAACGGTGCCTGGCCGCGCGCGGGCCAGTCGGGCAACGCGTCGCGGACCTCGGCCGCCGCCAGGATCTGGCCGGGTGCCGCGGCCGCCACCAGCCGGGCGGCCAGGTTGACCGGGATGCCGAAGTAGTCGCCGTTGATGGCCAGCACCGCGCCGTGCGCCAGGCCGGCGCGCACGTGCAGGCCCGCCTCGCGCGCCCGCGGGTGGTCGACGAGGTCGAGCGCGGCCCTGGCGAGCCGCTCGGGCGACGACGACACCCACATCACGGCGTCGCCGATGAACTTCACCACCCGCCCGCCGGCGCGGTGCACGACATCGGCGACGGTGGCGCCGAACTCGGTGAGCAGGTTCGACAGCTCCGCGGGCGTGAGCGCCTGGGTCAACGCGGTGAAGCTGGACAGGTCGGCGAAACCGACGCCGCACACCACGGTCGCCGACGTGCCGAGCAGCACGCCCTCGAAATAGGTTCGGGCGCTGGTCAAGTGGTGGCGGTGCACCACGTCGATCAAAGACCCGAGGCGGGGGATGAACTCGGCGACCGAGCGGTAGGCCTGCGCCGTGGCGAGCTCGTCGTGGGTGTAGTTCATCTGGATGTCCGGCGTGCCGGCGCGGATCAACGTCCCCTCGGCCTCGGCCAGGCGGGCCATCGCGGCGCCGAGCACGCGCAGCAGGCCGTGTGCGCCGTCCTCGCCCACCACCGCCTTGAGGCTGACCCACGTCGACAGCGCGTCGACGTCGGCCTGGCTGAGCGCCGGAACGTCGGGGCCGGCGACCGTCAGGCCCAGCAAGGCCCAGGCGTGCGCCACGTCCTCGGCCGACAAACCGAGTTGGTCGGCGGCGGCCTGCAGCGTGTAGACCGGGCGTCCGGACCAGGCCAGGACGTCGCCGGCAAGCCCGAACAGCCGCCCGCGGCGTTCGGCCTCGGCCATCTCGTCGACGGTGAAGCCCAGCCCGATTAGGTACTTGATCAGGTCGGCCCGCTCGCGCGGGTTGGCGATTCCCGCGGCTCGTAGCTCGTCGAAGTCGAGCGGATCGGACACCTACCCAAGTGTGCCAGCCGCGGCGACGATTAGGGTCAGTCGTCGTGACCGATGACCTGCAGCACGGGCCGCTGGAAGACCGCCACCGCGACCTGGGCGCCAACTTCGCCGAGTTCAGCGGCTGGCTGATGCCGGTGTCCTATGCCGGCACCGTCAGCGAGCACAACGCCACCCGCAACGCGGTCGGCCTCTTCGACGTCAGCCACCTCGGCAAGGCGTTGGTCCGCGGGCCCGGCGCGGCGCGGTTCGTCAACTCCGCGCTCACCAACGACCTGGGCCGCATCGGCCCGGGCAAGGCCCAATACACGTTGTGCTGCACCGAATCCGGCGGCGTGATCGACGACCTGATCGCCTACTACGTCGCCGACGACGAGATCTTCTTGGTGCCCAACGCCGCCAACACCACCGCGGTGGTCGAGGCGTTGCGGGCGGCCGCCCCGGACGCCTTGGCGATCACCAACGAGCATCGCTCGTATGCGGTGCTGGCCGTGCAGGGCCCGCGGTCGGCCGACGTGCTCGGCGTCCTGGGCCTGCCGACCGGCATGGACTACATGGGCTACGCCGACGCCTCGTATCGGGGGGTGCCGGTGCGCGTGTGCCGCACCGGATACACCGGCGAGCACGGCTACGAGCTGCTGCCGCCGTGGGACTCGGCGGGGGTGGTGTTCGACGCGCTGATGGTGGCGGTGACCGAGGCCGGGGGCGAGCCCGCGGGCCTGGGCGCCCGCGACACGTTGCGCACCGAGATGGGCTATCCCCTGCACGGGCACGAGCTTTCGCTGGACATCTCGCCGCTGCAGGCCCGGTGCGGCTGGGCGGTCGGCTGGAAGAAGGAGGCGTTCTTCGGCCGCGACGCGCTGCTTGCCGAGAAGCAGGCGGGGCCGCGGCGGCTGTTGCGCGGGCTGCGCATGGTGGGCCGCGGGGTGCTGCGCCCGGGGCTGACGGTGCTCGCCGGCGACACACCGGTGGGCGTCACCACGTCGGGCACGTTCTCGCCGACGCTGCAGGCCGGCATCGCGCTGGCGCTCATCGACAGCGACGCCGGGATCGACGACGGCGACCGCGTCACCGTCGACGTCCGCGGCCGCGCCGCCGAGTGCGAGGTGGTCCGCCCGCCCTTCGTCGCGGTGAAAACGCGTTAGCCGCCACCGGTTCACGTGGGAAAAACCCGGTGACATCCGGATATACAATCGGCCCATGACCAGCGGCTCACCCGAGTTCACTGTTCAGCGCGTGTCTAATCCGGCTACCGACGCTGAACGTGAATCAATCCTGGCCGAGCCCGGTTTCGGCAAGTACTTCACCGACCACATGGTGTCCATCGACTACGCCGAGGGCCGGGGTTGGCACAACGCCCGCGTCATCCCGTACGGCCCGATCCAGCTGGACCCTTCGGCGATCGTGCTGCACTACGCGCAAGGGGTGTTCGAAGGCCTCAAGGCCTACCGCTGGGCCGACGGCTCGATCGTGTCGTTCCGCGCCGACGCCAACGCCGCCCGGTTGCGGTCGTCGGCGCGGCGGCTCGCGATACCCGAACTGCCGGAAAACCTGTTCATCGAGTCCCTTCGCCAGCTCGTCGCCGTCGACAAGGCGTGGGTGCCGCCCGCGGGCGGCGAGGAGTCGCTGTACTTGCGGCCCTTCGTCTTTGCCACCGAGCCCGGTCTCGGCGTGCGGCCCGCCAAGCAGTACCGCTACCTGCTGATCGCCTCGCCGGCCGGCGCCTACTTCAAGGGCGGCATCAACCCGGTCACGGTGTGGGTGTCGACGGAGTACGTGCGGGCCAGCCCGGGCGGCACCGGCGCGGCCAAGTTCGGCGGCAACTACGCTGCCTCGCTGCTGGCGCAGGCGCAGGCCGCCGAAAACGGTTGCGAGCAAGTGGTATGGCTGGACGCCGTCGAACGCCGCTTCGTCGAAGAGATGGGCGGGATGAACCTGTTCTTCGTGCTCGGCAGCGGCGGCACGGCGCGGCTGGTCACCCCGGAGCTGTCCGGCTCGCTGCTGCCCGGCATCACGCGGGATTCCCTGCTGCAGTTGGCCATTGACGCCGGATTCTCCGTCGAGGAACGCAAGATCGACATCGACGAGTGGCAGAAGAAGGCCGCCGCGGGGGAGATCACCGAGGTGTTCGCCTGCGGCACCGCCGCGGTGATCACCCCGATCGCGCGGGTGAAGTACGGCGACGCCGAGTTCACCATCGCCGACGGGCAACCGGGCGAGGTGAGCATGGCGCTGCGCGACACCCTGACCGGCATCCAGCGGGGCACCTTCGCCGACACCCACGGCTGGATGGCCCGCCTGGGCTGAACGGGCCGGCCTTAGAACCGCATCAGCGCCGCGAGCGCAACGGCGCCGACCGTCGTCGTCAGCTCGATCGCGGCGCCCAGCACGTCGCCGGTGATGCCGCCGAACCGGCGCACGCAGTGCCGGACCAGCGCGGCGGCGCAGCCCAGAGCGGCGAGCATCGCGACCGGTCCCTGCCACGGCCGCGGGCCGGCGAGCACCGAAACGGCCACCAGCGCCACCACCCAGGCCGCGACCACGGGCGCGGGCTGGCTGCCGGCGACCCGGGCGCCCAGCGCGCTGCCGTCGGCCGCCGGCACCGACCGGCGGCAGGCCAGCACCGCGGCGACCCGACCGGCGAACACCGCGACGGCGATCCCGGCGAGCCCCGCCGTCCCGAGCGCCGACAACGCCAGCCCCTGCAGCGCGATCACCAGCACGACCGCGGCCACGCCGAACGGTCCGGTCGACCCGTCGCGCATCACCGCGAGCGCGCGCTGCGGCGACCCGTAACAGCCCAGCCCGTCGGCCGTATCCGCCACGCCGTCGATGTGCAGCCCGCGGGTCGCCAGCAGCAGCGCCGCCACGGCCAGGAACCCCGGCAGGGGGCTCGACGAACCGAAGGCCAAGGCGCCGCCCCACGTAGCCGCCGCGGCCAACGCGCCCAGCGCGGCGCCCACCACCGGCAGCGCGGCCATCGCGCCGCGCCCCATCGGCGAGGCCGCCGCACCCGGAACGGGCAGGACCGTTTCGAATGCGAAAGCCGTTGCCACCGAACGGATCACGGCGGTGACGCAGACGGGCCGGCCACCCCGGCTTCGCCGAAGGTGGCCATCGTCGACAGCGCCGCCACCGCGGCCCGCAGCACCGGCAGCGCCACCGCCGCGCCGGTTCCCTCGCCCAGCCGCATGCGCAGGTCGAGGATCGGGTCCAGCTCGAGCGCGGCCAGGGCCAGCGCGTGGGCCGGCTCGGTGGACCGGTGACCGGCCTGCCACCACTGCCGGGCGCCCGGCGCCAGCCGGTCGGCCACCAGCGCGGCGGCCGTCACCGCCAGCCCGTCGAGAAGCAGCGGCGTGCGCCGCACGGCGGCCTGCGCGCAAAAGCCGGCCATCGCGGCCAGGTCCGCGCCGCCGCAGCTGCGCAGCAGCGCGACGGGGTCGGGCAGCGCGGCGCGCGACCGAAACAGGGCGTCGCGCACCGCGGCGGTCTTGCGCGCCCATCCCGCGTCGTCGATCCCGGTGCCGAGGCCGACCACCGAGACTGGCTCGGCGTTCGTCAGCGCCGCCACCAAAACCGCTGCCGGCGTGGTGTTTCCGATGCCCATGTCGCCGGCGATGAGCAGGTCGGCGCCGGCGTCGACCTCCTCGTCGGCGATGGCGCGGCCCGCGGCGATCGCGGCGACGGTCTCGCCGTCGGTCAGCGCGTCCCGCGTCGCGATGTTGCCGCTGCCGCGGCGGACCTTGTGGGCGCCGATCCGAGGCGAGGCCGCGTCGCCGTCGACCGCCAGATCCGCGACCCGCACCGTCGCGCCGGCGACGTCGGCCAGCGCGTTGATCGCCGCCCCACCGGCGTCGATGTTGGCGACCATCTGGGCCGTCACCTCCGGCGGGTAGGCCGACACCCCCGACCGCGCGACCCCGTGGTCGCCCGCGAAGACCACCACCCGCGCGCGCTCGGATTGCCGTGGTGGGCAACGGCCTTGGCACGACGCGGCCCACACCGAAAGATCCTCCAGGCGGCCCAGCGCGCCCCGCGGTTTGGTCAGCGTGTCCTGGCGGGCCCGGGCGGCCGCGGCGGCGTCCGCGTCGGGCGGCGTCACTGGCGGGAATTCCATCAGCGGCCCGGCGGCTTGATCGGCACCGGCTGTCCGGCGACCACCAGCACCACCCGGTCGCAGACCGCGGCGACCCGCTGGTTCAACTCGCCCAGCTCGTCGGCGAACCGGCGCCCGGACGCGGTGGCCGGGAGCACCGCCAGCCCGACCTCCGGGCTGACCAGCACCAGCGTGGAGCCGAATTCGCGCACGGCCGCCAGCATGTCGTCGACGGGGCCGGCCACCGATCCGCCGTCCCAGGCGTGGTTGCGATCCAGCGTGGCGGTCAGCCAGCCGCCGAGGTCGTCGATCAGCGTCGGAATACCCGGTGACTCGCGCAATTGCGTTGCGATGTCGCATGTTTCGACGGTCGACCAATGCTCGGGCCGCCTGCCTCGGTGCCGCGCGACCCGGTCCGCCCAGGCGGCGTCGCCGCCGCCGGCCGGGCCGGGGGCCAGGTAGCGGACCGGCTCTCCGGGTGGCAGCGACTCGGCGATGGCTTCCTCGGCCCACCGCGACTTGCCCGACCGGATCCCGCCCAGCACCAGGGTGCGCACCGGACTCAGGCGGCCTTCGGGCGCCGCTTAGCCGACACTGCTGCCGCGTTCGACCTGCGGTCGCGGGGCCCGCATCCGGCGTATCTGCGAAGCCCGGCCCGCCGCGTAAAGGCCTAGCTTCCAACGGCTTTCGGTATTGTCCGGGAATTTCGCGTCGACCAGCCTGCTCACCTTGCGGCCCAAAACCAGGCCGTCGGCGCCCATCACCACCATCAGCACCAGCATTGCCGGGGAGGCATACAACTGCAGCTGCGGGACCGCGAACATGCCGAACATCAGCGCCAGCGTCGCCGGCATGAACAAGCCCAGCACGTTGCGCCGGGAATCCACCACGTCGCGCACGTAGCGCCGGATCGGACCCTGGTCGCGCGGCAGCAGGTACGCCTCCTCGCCGGCCATCATGCGGTCCCGGCGATCGGTCATCCGGGCGCGGTTGGCGGCCCGCTCGGCTCGCCGCTCCGCGCGGCTGAGCTTGGGACCCGCCAGCGATTTGCGCCGGGCCCGCGCCTCGGCCGCCGTCATCGGCGCCGGCGCGACCGGGCCCTTCTTGGCGTTGCGCCGGGCCTCGCTGCGCTTGGGGGTGGGCCGGCCCTTGGGGCCGGTCCGGGCGGACCCGCGAGCCGCGGTGTCCGGGAATTCGGCGGCCTCGACAACCGCAGGCGTCGCCCCTTCGGGGTCGTCTTCGCGGCCCTTTCTGCGGCCCATCAGCTTCACAGTGGTCAGGTTACTTCCCGGATGAGGCGCGCCGTCAGGCCCCCGCGCTGCGGTGTTATCGGTCATGTGCCAGCGTTTGGATTGGCCCTAGGCTTGACTGTGATGAATGGCTACCTGTGATGGACGACGGCACGATGGCCGCGGATGACGCTGGCCTCGCACCCGGCCGTCTGCGGTTGCCGGCCATGCAGGTTTTGGTGGCCCCGGATTGCTACGGGGACAGTTTGTCGGCCGTGGAAGCGGCCGCCGTCATCGCGACGGGCTGGAATCGGTCGCGCCCGGGCGACCGGTTCACCGTGGCCCCGCAGTCCGACGGCGGCCCGGGCTTCGTCGAGGTGCTGGCCAGCCGCCTGGGCAAGAAGCGGCGCTCGCGGGTGCGTGGGCCGCTGGACACCACGGTCACCGCGGAGTGGGTGTTCGACCGGGCCTCGGCGACGGCGTTTCTGGAGGTCGCGCAGGCCTGCGGGCTGACCCTGCTCGACGGCCCGCCGACCCCGGAAACCGCGCTGGCGGCCCACAGCAGGGGGGTGGGGCAGCTGATCGCCGACGCGCTGCAGGCCGGGGCGAAGCGGATCGTCGTCGGGCTGGGCGGCAGCGCCTGCACCGACGGCGGGCAGGGCATGATCGGCGAGCTCGGCGGCTTCGACGCCGCCCGCCGCAAACTGACCAACGTGGACCTGGTCGCCGCCTCGGACACCGAATATCCGCTGGTGGGGCCGTGGGGCGCGGCGCGCGTGTTCGGGCCGCAGAAGGGCGCGGACACCGCCACCGTCGCGGCGTTAGAGGTCCGGCTGGAGGCGTGGGCGCTGGAACTCGAGGCGGCGGCCGGGCGCGACGTCAGCTCGGAGCCGGGCGCGGCCGCGGCCGGGGGCATCGGGGCCGGCCTGCTCGCGCTGGGCGGCCGCTTTGAGCTGGGGGCGGCCATCATCGCCGAGTACACCCGGTTGGCCGACGACCTCGAGGTCGCGGACATGATCGTCACCGGCGAGGGCAAGTTCGACGAACAGTCCCTGCACGGCAAGGTGGTCGGCTTTCTCGCCGACTCGGCCCGCCCGCTGGGAATCCCGGTGATCGTGCTGGCCGGGCAGGTGGGACTGGAGAGTTCGGCGGTGCGTTCGTCGGGCATCATGTCGGCCCTGTCCATCGCCGACTACGCGGGTTCGGTGCGATTGGCCCAGGCCGACGCGGCGAATCAGCTCATGGGTTTGGCGTCCGAGGTGGCGGCGCGACTCGGGAATAGCGGCCCGGCGAGGTACCGTTGAGGCAGTGGGCCTTTCCCGAGTGGAACCCCGTGGATGCGTGCCCGACCGAGAGCCATGTAGGAGAAGCAATGACGGTGCAGAACGAGTCGACCGCCAAGACCCACGGCGTGATCCTGACCGAAGCCGCCGCTGCCAAGGCCAAGTCGCTGCTCGACCAGGAGGGCCGCGACGACCTGGCGCTGCGCATCGCGGTCCAGCCGGGCGGCTGCGCCGGGCTGCGTTACAACCTGTTCTTCGACGACCGGACGCTGGACGGCGACCTGACCGCGGAGTTCGGCGGCGTGACCCTCACGGTCGACCGGATGAGCGCCCCCTACGTCGAGGGCGCGTCCATCGACTTCGTCGACACGATCGAGAAGCAGGGCTTCACGATCGACAACCCGAACGCCACGGGCTCCTGCGCCTGCGGCGACTCGTTCAACTGATCCCGGTCTGACCCGCGGCCCGGCGGCTCAGTAGGAGCCGCCGGTGCGCAGCACGTACGAGCACACCGTCACCTGGCCTCGCTGGAACAGCAGCTGGGCGACGCCCTGCACGTCGCCGTGGGCCGGGCCGCCGGTCGCCGGCGTGACCCGCATGGTGAACAGCGCCTGGACCTGATACTGCGACAGGTAGACGATCTTGTCGATCGAGGTCAGCTGGACCGCCGAGAACTGCTTGCGGAACGCGTCGCTGCTCATCTTGGCCAGCGCCTGGTCGGACCGCCTGTCGCGCACCCCGTCGTAGAGCCCGCACAGCGCGTTGCGGGCGATGACGTCGACGTCGCGATGCTCGAGCGCGTCCAGGTAGTCCTGGATCGCCGTCTTCACGGTGGCCTCCGAGAGGGAGGTTCCGGTATTGGCGCCGTTGGTGCGCACCCCGTACACGATCGCCACCGTCAGGGCGGCCACCAGCACGACGGCCACCAACAGGCCGATGACCAGCCTCCGCTTGGGCCGCCGCGGGGGGTAGGGCAGCGGCGGTTGCCCGGCATAATTGGGCGGGGCCGCTCCGGCGGGGTCGTTGCGCAACTCGACGCGCAACTCGACCGGCTGGGACCCGGGGTGGGGCGCTGGCCCGTCGGCGCCGACGCTGTGGTCCGGCGTGTGCGGACCGGCCATGTGGTTCTCCTACCGTGGTAGACGGGACCCTGATCCCTTGGCAGGCTAGCGCACGGCGTAGCGCCGACCGCGACGCGACGACGGTCGCGCCCGAGTAAGCTAGATAACCTTACTAACGAAGGGTGGAGATTTCGTGACGATCGCGGTGACAGGTTCGATTGCGACCGACAACCTGATGCGGTTTCCCGGCAAGTTTTCCGAGCAGCTGCTCGCCGAACACCTGCAAAAGGTGTCGCTCAGCTTCCTGGTCGACGACCTGGTGATCCACCGCGGCGGTGTCGCCGGCAACATCGCGTTCGCCATCGGCGTGCTCGGCGGGGATGTCGCGCTGATCGGGGCGGCGGGTGACGACTTCGGCGAGTACCGCGAATGGCTGCAGTCCCACGGCGTCAACTGCGACCACGTCCTGATCTCCGAGACCGCGCACACGGCCCGCTTCACCTGCACCACCGACGTGGACATGGCCCAGATCGCGTCGTTCTACCCGGGCGCGATGTCGGAAGCCCGCAACATCAGGCTGGCCGACGTGGTGTCGTCCATCGGCACGCCGGACCTGGTGATCATCGGTGCCAACGACCCGCAGGCCATGGTGGTGCACACCGAGGAGTGCCGGAAGCTGGGTCTGCCGTTCGCCGCCGACCCGTCCCAGCAGCTGGCCCGGCTCTCCGGGGACGAGATCCGCCAGCTCATCGACGGCGCCAAGTACCTGTTCACCAATGACTACGAGTGGGACCTGATGCTGTCCAAGACCGGCTGGACCGAGGCCGACGTGATGGCCCAGATCGAGCTGCGGGTCACCACGCTGGGCCCCAAGGGCGTGGACATCGTCGAGCCCGACGGCACCACCACCCACGTCGACGTGGTGCCCGAGACCAGCCAGGTCGACCCGACCGGCGTCGGTGACGCGTTCCGCGCCGGGTTCCTCACCGGGCGCAGCGCCGGCCTCAGCCTGGAGCGGTCCGCGCAGCTGGGGTCGCTGGTGGCCGTGCTGGTGCTGGAGTCGACCGGGACGCAGGAATGGGTTTGGGACCACGAGGTCGCCAAGTCGCGGCTGGCCGGCGCCTACGGCGACGACGCGGCCGCCGAGATCGCCGCGGTGCTCGCCTGACGTCTCGACACATCTCGCGGGCGTAACCACGCTGCGAAACGCGGCTCGCTTTGTCGCGGTGCCGTCACGCTCGCGCGCCGGGAGCCCTCAGAGCTGCACGGGGTAGTGCGGCTCGCGGATCTGCGGCACCACGGTGTGCTCGACGAAGATCGCGTGCCACAGCATGAAGATCAGCACCGTCCACAGCCGGCGGCTGTGATCGCTGACGCCGTTGCGGTGCTCGTCGAGCATCCGGCGCACGGCCCGCAGGTCGATTAGGTGCCCCGCCTGCGACGAGGCCGTCAGCGCGTACGCCCACTCCAGCAGCTCGCCGGCGCGCAGCCAGTGCCGGATCGGCACCGGAAACCCGAGCTTGGGCCGGTGCAGCACGTGCGCCGGAACGATCGGCTCCAGCGCGCGGCGCAGCGCGTATTTGGTGGTGGTCCGTGTGATCTTCGCCTCCACCGGCAGCCGCGACGCCACGGCGAACACCTCGGGATCTAAGAACGGCACCCGCAGCTCCAGCGAGTTGGCCATCGTCATCTTGTCGGCCTTGACCAGGATGTCGCCGCGCAGCCAGGTGAACAGGTCGACGTGCTGCATGCGCGCCACCGGGTCCCAGCCTCTCGACTCGGCGTACACCGGCGCGGTGACGTCGGTGTGGGTCCAGTCGTCGCGGAACCCGGGCAGCACGTCGCGCAGCTGCGCGTCGGAAAAGCTGCGGGCGTTGCCGTAGTAGCGCTCCTCGAGCGTCAGCGACCCGCGGTGCAGCAGGCTCTTGCCGCGCATGCCCTCCGGCAGCGGCCTGGACACCTTGCCGACCGAGCGCCGCAGCGGCCGCGGCAGGTAGTCGAAAGGCTTGAGCGACAACGGTTCCCGATAGATCGCGTAGCCGCCGAACAGCTCGTCGGCGCCCTCGCCGGAGAGCACCACCTTGACGTGCTTGCGCGCCTCGCGGGCCACGAAGAACAGCGGCACCAGCGCGGGGTCGGCGACCGGTTCGTCGAGATACCAGACGATCTCGGGCAGCGCGACGACGAACTCGTCGGGGGTGACTACCTTGGCGATGTGGCGGGCACCGATCGCCTCCGCGGAGGCCACCGCGACGTCGATCTCGGAGAATCCCTCGCGCTCGAAGCCGGTGGTGAAGGTGATCAGCCGGGGGTTGTGCCGGATGGCCAGCGCCGCGATGGCGGTGGAGTCGATGCCGCCGGACAAAAACGCCCCCACGGTGACGTCGGCGCGCATGTGCTTGGCCACCGAATCCTCGAGCACCGCGGTGATCTCGTCGTAGCGGGCCCGCTCGGTGCCGCGGGTGATCGGCGTGGCGGCGAACCGCGGCACGAAGTAGCGGGTGGTCTCGGGCCGCTGCCCGGGCCGGATGCGGGCGTAGCAGCCCGACTCCAGCCGGCGCACCCCGCGGTGCAGGGTTTCGGGCTCCGGCACGTACTGCAGCACGGTGTAGTGCTGCACCGCGCGGCCGTCGATCTCGGTGTCGAACCCGATCAGTTCGGCCAGATCCATCAGGCATTTCTTCTCGCTGGCCACGGCCGTGCCGCCGGTGCCGGTGGCCATGAACAGCGGCTTGATGCCGAAAGGGTCACGGGCGCAAAGCAATTCACGAGTTTCGGTGTCCCACAGCGCGAAGGCGAACATGCCGCGCAGCCGCGACAACACGCCGGTGCCCCAGAAGTGGTAGCCGGCGACGATCGGCTCGCCGTCGCCCTCGGTGGCGAAGACGGCGCCGTGCCGGGCGGCCAGCTCGTCGCGCAGCTCGAGGTAGTTGTAGATCTCGCCGTTGAAGACCAGCACGTAGCGGTCGGGTGCGTCGGGCGGCCCCCACCGCAGCGGCTGATGCGAATGCGCGATGTCGATGATGGATAGCCGGTTGAAGCCGAACACCACGCTGCCCGCGGCCCCGTCGGCGCCCGGGTCCGACCAGGTGCCCGGCTCGTCGGGCCCGCGGTGGCGCATCAGGTGCGAGGCGCGGGCGACGGCACCAGCCGCCGCGTCGGCCTGACCGCCGGCACCGCCCGGGGCGGCGACGAACGCCAGCAGACCACACACGGCGCCCCAGTATGCCCCACTCGCGCCGCGGGCGGCGGCTGACCGGCCGGGGTTTCGTCGCCGGGCCGAGCGGCGTGGTCTACGCTGCGTAGTATTCGAATCCAAGCAGGAGGCGCCACCGTGTCACCTCGCGAGCAGGTCCGTTCGCAACGTTTGTCGCAGGGCAGGTCTCGGCAGCCTGTGGCTCGCCGCTTCCGGGGCACTCGGCCGGGCCTTCGGCGCCGGCTTTCCCGTCGGCTGCGGCCGCTGGCGCTGGCCGCGACGCTGGGCCTGCTGGCGGTCACCCTGAGCGGATGCAGCTGGACGCAGGTGCTGGGCATGGGCTGGCCCGACGGCATCACCCCGCAGGCGCACTGGAACCGGGAGCTGTGGATCGGGTCGGTAATCGCCGCCCTGTTCGTCGGCGTCATCGTGTGGGGCCTGATCTTCTGGTCCTCGGCGTTTCACCGCAAGAAGGCCACCGACACCGAACTGCCCCGGCAGTTCGGCTACAACATGCCCCTGGAACTCGTGCTCACGGTGACGCCGTTCCTGATCATCTCGGTGCTGTTCTACTTCACCGTGGTGGTGCAGGAGAAGATGCTGCACCTGGCCAAGGACCCCGAGGTGGTCGTCGACGTCACCTCCTTCCAGTGGAACTGGAAGTTCGGCTACCAAAAGGTCAACTTCAAGGACGGCACGCTGACGTACGACGGCGCCGACCAGGCGCGCAAACAGGCCGTGGTCTCCAAGCCCGAGGGCAAGGACGAGCACGGCGAGGAGCGCGTCGGCCCGGTGCATGGGATCAACATCGCCGACCGCAGCTACCTGAACTACGACAAGGTCGAGATCCTCGGGACCCCGCAGGAGATCCCGGTGCTGGTGCTGCCGGCGGGCAAGCGCATCGAGTTCCAGCTGGCTTCGGCCGACGTCGTGCACACGTTCTGGGTGCCGGAATTCCTGTTCAAGCGTGACGTGATGCCCCACCCGCGGGCCAACAACTCCGTCAACGTCTTCCAGGTCGACGAGATCACCAAGACCGGCGCTTTCGTCGGTCACTGCGCCGAGTTCTGCGGCACCTATCACGCGATGATGAACTTCGAGGTTCGGGTGGTGCCGGCCAACGACTTCAAGGCGTATCTGCAGCAGCGGATCGCGGGCAAGACCAACGCCGAGGCGTTGCAGGCGATCGCGCAGTCCCCGCTCGCGGTGACGACCCACCCGTTCGACACGCGCCGCGGCGAAGCGAACACGAGCCCAGTAGGTTAGGACCCGCAATGCATATCGAAGCGAGGCTGTTCGAATTCATCGCCGCGTTCTTCTTTTTGGCGGCGCTGCTGTACGGGGTGCTGACGGCGCTGTACGCCACCGGCGGCGAGGAGTGGGCGGGCACCACCGCGCTGACGCTGACCGGTGGGCTGGCGTTCATCACGGCGACCTTCTTCCGGTTCGTGGCGCGCCGGCTCGACACCCGCCCCGAGGACTACGAAGGGGCCGAGATCAGCGACGGCGCAGGCGAATTGGGGTTCTTCGCGCCGCACAGCTGGTGGCCCATCCTGGTCGCGCTGGCCGGCTCGGTGGCGGCGACCGGCATCGCGCTGTGGCTGCCGTGGTTGATCACCGCCGGGGTGGTGTTCATCCTCGCGTCTGCGGCCGGATTGGTCTTCGAGTACTACGTCGGCCCCGAGAAGCACTGATTTGCGACCCGAAGGTCACAATCAGGGCATCAGTTGATCGCCGGCCCGTTTGCCGAGACTTCTTCGCGCTAGTCGGTTCGGTAGGGTTTGCCCAAGCACTATGAGAAGTTCCCAAGCGCGCGCGCAACGGTCTAGCCGCGAAGCCCCGCGCGCTGGTGATGCAGTTGGACAGGGCAGGCAAAGATGAGCGGGCCGATTCCTCCGGGGCCAGAACCTGAAGAACACCGTCCCGCCGGCGACCTCACCCATGAACCGGACGCCGGCGGTCGCTCCGGCGACGCCCCGGAACCCGAGGCGATCGAATCCCACGACGAGCTGGAGCCTTTCGACGACGGCGCCGGGATCGCGGGGGCCGACCAGACGGGCCCGACGGACGCCTACTCGCGGGCCTACTCGGCCCCGGAGTCCGAGCACTTTATCAGCGGCCCCTACGTGCCGGCCGACCTTCGGCTCTACGAGTACGACGACTACGACGACGCCGCCGAGGACGACGAACACCGTGCCCCGCGCTGGCCCTGGGTCGTGGGCATCGCCGCCATCGTGGCCGCGATCGCGCTGGTGGTTTCGGTGTCGCTGCTGGTGACCCGCACCAATACCAGCAAGCTGGCCAACCCGGCCACGACCACCACGCCGTCGACGCCGCCCATCCAAGACGAGATCACGACGACCAAACCGCCGCCCCCGCCGACCAGCACGCCGGCCGGCCCGCGGCAGGTCACCTACTCGGTGACCGGCACCAAGGCGCCCGGCGACATCATCTCGGTGACCTACGTCGACGCCTCGGGGCGCCGCCGCACGCAGCACAACGTGTACATCCCGTGGTCGATGACCGTCACGCCGATCTCGCAGTCCGACGTGGGCTCGGTCGAGGCGTCCAGCCTGTTCCGGGTGAGCAGGCTCAACTGCTCGATCACCACCAGCGACGGGACGGTGCTGTCGTCGAACACCAACGACGCGCCGCAGACGAGCTGCTGATGGTCAGCAGCAGATATTCGGCCTACCGGCGCGGGTCCGACACCGTCCCCCCGGACGTCATCGACCGCATCCTGCTCGGGGCGTGCGCCGCGATCTGGCTGGTGCTGCTGGGCGTCAGCGTGGCCGCCGCCGTCGCGCTGGCGGAGCTGGGCAGCGGCTTTCACAAGATGGCCACTAGCAACCACACGCCGTGGGTGCTCTACGCCGTCATCATCGTGTCCGCGCTGATCATCGCCGGGGCGATACCGGTGCTGCTGCGGGCCCGGCGCATGGGCCTGACCGACCCGGCCGCGCGATCGACGGGGGCGT
Source organism: Mycobacterium palustre (assembly GCF_002101785.1). Taxonomy (GTDB): domain Bacteria; phylum Actinomycetota; class Actinomycetes; order Mycobacteriales; family Mycobacteriaceae; genus Mycobacterium; species Mycobacterium palustre. Next base: position 33,698 of record NZ_LQPJ01000091.1, on the reverse strand, counting down.
CACGCGCGGACCGGCCGCCGGTGCGGCTGATGTCGCCCGCCCCGCGCACCGCGGCCGAGCGGGCGCGGCAGCCCCGGGTGCAGGCGGCGCGGCCGACCGCGGAGGAGTGGTCGGGTACGGCCGTGGACCGGGTTTGGTTGCGTGGCACCGTGATCCTGACGGGCACGATGGGCGCGGCGCTGATCGCGGCCGCGGCGGCGACCTACCTGATGGCCGTCGGGCACGACGGCGCCTCCTGGGTCGGCTACGGCCTGGCCGCGGCCGTCACCTTGGGCATGCCGGTGGTGGAGTGGCTGCACGTGCGCCAGCTGCGCCGGCTCGCCGACGCCCGCTAGCCGGGCTGCTCAGGACGCTTTGGCGTATCGGCGCACCATCTCGTCCTCGCCGAACGTGCTGGTGCGCTGGCGGCCGTTGCCGTCGCTGCTGAAGAAGGTCCACTGCCGCGGAGTGGTCTGCGGCCCGCTGATCAGTTTGACCGTGAGGCGCAGTTCGGTGGGGCGCGGCGTGCCGATGACGTCACCGACCCGGATCTGCGATGGATGAATCTGCGGTGCGTCGCACCAGTTCTGTATGACCACTTCACCTGTCCTCACGTTGTCTCGGTAACCCTACCTGCGATTCAGGTTTCGCGCCGACGACTGCGGAAATACCTTTGGACATGCCTTGGACACGCTTTCGTGATTCGGTGCGGCGCAACGGCTATGTTGCGATATCACAACGACGGCTCCGCCGCGGGCGCGCCGTCACGGTGTGCGCCCACCACCGCCGTAGCGTCGCGGCGTCACCTCATATGTCCCGAGATGGCCAACGGTTTGTGCACACCTGACGTAGGAGGCGGCGGTGAGCAGGTTCATCGATTCGATGCTCGGCAGCGCGGAGTCCAGCGCGCGCGGTTTGGTCACCGGTGACCCCGGGGCGCCGGTCCGGTCGACGTGGGCTGAGGTCCATCGGCGGGCCCGCCGGGTGGCCGGGGGATTGGCCGGGCTGGGCGTCGGCCCGGGCGATCGGGTGGGGGTGCTGGCCGGCGCCCCGGTGGAAATCGCGCCGACCGCGCAGGGCGTGTGGCTGCGCGGCGCCTGCCTGACCATGCTGCATCAGCCGACGCCGCGCACCGATCTGCAGGTGTGGGCGCGCGACACCCTGGCGATTATCGCGATGATCGAGGCGACGGTGGTGATCGTGTCCGAGCCGTTCCTGGCCGTCGTGCCGGTGTTGGCCGGGCACGGGGTCGCCGTGGTGACGATCGGCGAGCTGCTGGCCGCGACACCGGTCGGCGTCGTCGACAGCGGCGAGGACGACCTGGCACTGTTGCAGTTGACGTCGGGTTCCACCGATTGTCCCAAGGCAGTGGCGATCAGCCACGCCAACGTGATGGCCAACGCCAAGGCGATGTTCGTCGGCGCCGAATACGACCTGGACACCGACGTGATCGTGAGCTGGCTGCCGCTGTTTCACGACATGGGCATGACCGGATTCCTGACGGTGCCGATGCTGTTCGGCGCCGAGCTGGTCAAGGTCACACCGGTCGACTTTTTGGCCGATATCCTGTTGTGGCCCAAGCTCATCGACAAGTACCGGGGGACGATGACCGCGGCCCCCAATTTCGCGTACGCCTTGCTGGCCAAGCGATTGCGCCGGCACGCCAAGCCCGGCGATTTCGATCTGTCCTCGCTGCGGTGGGCGTTGTCGGGCTCGGAGCAGGTGGAGCCGGCCGACGTGGAGGATTTCTGCGCGGCGGGCGCCCCGTTCGGGCTGCGTCCCGAGGCGATCCTGCCCGCCTACGGGATGGCCGAAACCACTGTGGCGGTGTCGTTTTCGCAATGCGGCCGGGGACTGGTGGTCGACGAGGTGGACGCCGACATGCTCGCGGTGCTGCGCCGGGCGGTCCCCGCCACCACCGGCAACGTCCGCCGGCTGGCCTCCCTCGGGCCGCCGCTCGACGGCATCGAGGCCCGCATCGTCGACGAGGACGGCGCTATCGAGCCGACCCGGGGCGTGGGGCTTATCGAGGTGCGCGGCGATTCGGTCACGTCCGGCTACGTCACGGTCGGCGGTTTCGTGCACGCCCAGGACGACCAGGGCTGGTTTTCCACCGGGGACCTGGGATATCTCACCGAGCAGGGGCACGTCGTGGTCTGCGGCCGCGCCAAGGACGTCATCATCGTGGCCGGACGCAACATCTATCCCACGGACGTGGAGCGCGCCGCCGGGCGGGTCGCCGGGGTGCGCGCGGGATGCGTGGCGGCGGTGCGGCTCGACGCCGGTCATTCCCGCGAATCCTTCGCCGTCGCGGTGGAATCCAACCACGTCGACAACCCGGCCCAGGTGCGCCGCATCCGGCGCCAGGTGGCCCACGAGGTGGTCACCGAGGTCGCGGCGCGGCCCCGCAACGTGGTGGTGCTGGCCCCGGGCGCCATCCCGAAGACGCCGTCGGGCAAGCTGCGCCGCGCCTACGCGCTGTCGCTGGTCAGCTGACCGGCTAGTGCTCGCCGTTCGGCGAACCGGCGCCGTGTTCGCCGTTCGAGCCGACGATGCTGTCCTGGTATTCGCGCAGCGCGGTCAGGGCGCGTTGCTCACCGGCGTGCGCCGCCTCGCGCAGCGCCGCGTCCTCCGACGCCGGGTCGGCGGACAGGAAGCTGCCCGAACCCGGGGTGCCGGCCAAGCCCAGCTTGTTCATCCGCTTGGGCACCGCCGCGCCCTCGTATTCCAGCGGAATCGGGTGACCGTGGCTGTCGACGGGCCCCAGCGGCTGGTGCAGCTCGATGTAGGCGCCGTGCGGCAGCCGCTTGATGATGCCGGTCTCGATGCCGTGCTCGAGCACCTCCCGGTCGCTGCGCTGCAGCCCGATGCACCACCGGTAGGTGATGAAGTAGACCAGCGGCGGCAGGATCACCATCCCGATGCGCCCGATCCACGTCGTCGCGTTCAGCGAGATGTGGAACTTCAGCGCGATGATGTCGTTCATCGCGCTCAGCGTGAGCACCATGTAGAACGCGATCGCCATCGCGCCGATCGAGGTGCGCACGGGCACGTCCCGCGGGCGCTGCAGCAAATTGTGGTGCGCGTAATCCCCGGAGAACCGCTTCTCCAAAAACGGGTAGACGATCAGCAGCACGAAGATCAGGCCCATGATCAGGGCCACCCAGACCGCGGCCGGAATGGTGTGGTGCCAGAAGTAGAACTCCCAGGGCGGCCAGATGCGGGCCAGGCCCTCGGTCCACATCATGTAGAAGTCCGGCTGCGAGCCCGCCGAGACGTGAGATGGCTTGTAGGGGCCCAGGTTCCAGATCGGGTTGATCTGGAGCAGCCCGCCCATCAGGCCCAGCAAGCCGACGATGGCCGCGAAGAACGCGCCGGACTTGACGGCGAAGATCGGCATCACCCGCACCCCGACGACGTTGTGCTCGGTGCGGCCCGGGCCCGGGAACTGGGTGTGCTTCTGGAACCACACCATCGCCAGGTGCAGGCCGATGAGGGCGAGGATGATGCCCGGCAGCAGCAAAATGTGCAGGGCGTACATGCGCGGGATGATCGCGCCGACCGCCGCGCATTCGTTGCCGACGCCGCCGCACGGGAAGTCGCCGCCGAACAGGGCCCAGTGCAGCCACGTGCCGATCACCGGCATGCCCAGCGTGATCGAGGAGAGCGCCGCCCGCAGCCCGATGCCCGACAACAGGTCGTCGGGCAGCGAGTAGCCGAAGTAGCCCTCGAACATGGCCAGGATCAGCAGCAGCGAACCGATGACCCAGTTGGTCTCACGGGGCCGCCGGAACGCGCCGGTGAAGAAGATACGGGCCAGGTGCACCATGATCGACGCGGCGAAAAGCAGTGCGGCCCAGTGGTGTACCTGGCGGACGAACAGGCCGCCACGCACCTCGAACGAGATGTCCAGGGTGGAGGCGAAGGCCTTGGACATGTCGACGCCGCGCAGCGGCTGGTACGCGCCGTTGTAGGTGACCTCGGCCATCGAGGGGTCGAAGAACAGCGTCAGATACACGCCCGTGAGCAGCAGCACGACGAAGCTGTACATCGCGATCTCGCCGAGCAAAAACGACCAGTGGGTGGGGAACACCTTGTTGAGCTGTCTGCGGACGGCCGCCGACGGGTGATACCGGGTGTCGACGTCCTCGCCTTGGCGGGCCAGGACGTCACCGATCTTCGGGGGACTCAGTTTTGGACTCATGTTGTCGTCCTCTCCCAAAATGCGGGTCCGACGGGTTCGACGAAGTCACCGTTGGCGACCAGATAACCCTCGCGGTCGATCGTGATGGGCAGCTGCGCCAACGCGCGCGCCGCCGGGCCGAAGATCGGCTTGGCGAAGTGCAGCGCGTCGAACTGCGACTGGTGGCACGGGCACAGGATGCGGTAGGTCTGCTCCTCGTACAGCGAAGCCGGGCAGCCCAAATGCGAGCACACCTTGGTGTAGGCGAACAGCTCGCCCCAGTTGAAGCTCTCCTGGCCCTGGCGCTTGACCACCCGGGGCATGTCGCTGGGCCGGATCCTGATGAGCATGACGGGGTTGCGGACGCCCTGGTTGATCGCGCGCAGCTTTTCCTGCGATTCGGGGGTGGTGCCGTCACCGTCGGACTCCCGCCACGGGAACACGGTCTCCATGCCGCCGGCGTCGATGTCCTCGGGGCGCATCTTGACGAACGGCGAGGCGCCGGCCGAGCCGGTGGCGCGCGCCAAATAAATGGTCTCGCCCTTGTAACGCGGCGTCCAACCGGACGTCCACAGCACGGCCTTCTTGCCGTCGGCGGTGGGCACCACCGGCTTCCACGGGTTCTTGATCAGGCCGCCGGCGAACGCGACGAGGGTGCCGAGGCCGAACGCGCCCAGCCCCATGCCCAGCGACAACCCGATCAGCCTGCGCCGGCCGACCGTCGAGCCCTGGTACGCGTCGGCGAGGTTTGCCACCACCGTCTTGCGGTCGATCTCGCGCGAGGCGCCGTCGTGCCGCTCCTGGATCGAAATCTCTTCGGGGATGAATCGCTTCTGGAACAGGATCGCGCCGATGGCGATGCACAGGATCGACATCCCGAACGTCAGGCCGTACAGCGGGGTGGCCAGGTCGTACAGGAAGCTGCCGGCAGCCTCCTTGGGTTTGTACTCCCACGGCCAGAACAAAAAGACCACCAGCAGCGCCAAGCCGAACAGGCCGCCCAGCACGAGCCACGCCGCGACGCCGCGCTCCGCCCGCTTTTCGGCCTTGGTGCCCTCCACCGGCCAGCGCGGCTCCTTGACGATCGTCTCGACGCCGTCGAGCCTGCCGCCCAGCGCCACCAGTTCCTGCTGAGACATGGCGGCCAGCGCCGCCTCGTCGGGCTCCCGGCCCACGGCGGTGCCCTTGTCGGTGTCAGAGCCGCGCACGTCTTGCTTGTCGGACAAGTCGCTCATGATGCTCGCGCCCCAATCCACAGTGCCAACCCGATGGCGGCGACCATGCCGATGATCCAGGCGGCCATGCCCTCGGGTGCGGGTCCGAAGCCACCGAGGCCGTAGCCGCCGGGCTGGCGCTCCTCGGTGACGGTCTTGACGTAGCCGATGATGTCCTTCTTGGCTTCGAAGGACAGCTGGTGGTCGGAAAACTTCGGCATGCTCTGCGGGCCGGTGAGCATCGCGGTCAGGATTTGCTGCTCGTTGGCCGGCCCCAAGTCCGGGGCGTACTTGCCCGACGACAGCGCGCCGCCCTTGCCGGTGAAGTTGTGGCACGACGAGCAGTTGAGGCGGAACAGGTCGCCGCCGCGGCCCACGTCCTCGCCCCGCAGCGAGCGCATCGCGAGGCTGCCGTCGGGGTTGCGCACCACGGTGGGTCCGCCGCCGTTGGCCTGGACGTAGGCGCCGATGGCGTCGATCTGGGACTCGTCGAAGATCGGCTCCTTGCGCGGCGCCTGCGCCTCGCCGCGCATCGCGGGCATCCGGCCGGTGGACACCTGGAAGTAGACGGCCGCCTCGCCGACGCCGATCAGGCTGGGGCCGTGGTCGGGCACCCCTTGCAGGTTGGCGCCGTGGCAGGACACGCACGAGGTGTCGAACAGCTGCTTGCCGGTGCGCAGCAGCGCCGACGACGACTCGTCGGCCACCGCGACCTGCGGCGTGGGGGTCAGCACCGCGGCCAGGCCGCCGGCGACGGTCAGCGCGACGAGCAGCAGCAAGCCGCCGGACAGGCGCCGGCGCAGGCGCCGCCGCGCGCGGTCGTTGCACGCGCCGCGTGGCTTAGCGGATCGGGTAGACCCCAGTTTCTTCAACCGAGCACTCCTGTCCATTCCTGTTCGTTTTGCCGGGTCACCGGATGAAATAGATCACGGTGAACAGCGCGATCCACACGATGTCGACGAAATGCCAGTAGTAGGAGACGACGATGCTGGCCGTCGCCTGCGCCGGGGTGAACTTGCTCATCGCGGTGCGGGCCAGCAGGAAGATGAACGCGATCAGCCCGCCCGTGACGTGCAGCCCGTGGAAGCCGGTGGCCAGGTAGAACACCGTGCCGTAGGCGCTGCCCGGGATGGTCGTGCCGTGCGACACCAGGTGGTAGTACTCGTAACCCTGGCCGAGGATGAAGAACAGGCCCATCAGGAACGTGATCACGTACCAGCGGCGCAGCCCGAAGACGTCGCCGCGTTCGGCAGCAAACACGCCCATCTGGCAGGTGAACGACGACGCGATCAGCACCAGCGTCACCGGGACGGCCTGATAGAGGTTCAGCTCGGTCGGCGGCGGCGGCCACTTCCCGCCGGCCTGCGCCCGCGCGGTGAAGTACATCGCGAACAGGCCAGCAAAGAACATGAGCTCGCTGGAAAGCCACACGATCGTGCCGACGCTGACCATGTTCGGCCGGTTCAGCGAATGAACTCGCGACGTGATCGCAGTACCCGAGGTCCCCACAGCGCTGGTCACATCCGCAAGTATGACGCTTTGTAGTTGACGAACTCTACCCGGGTCGCGAATTGGCGTTTTCCGCGTCGCCGGCCGGCCGCTGCCGCCCCGGCCCGATGGTCTCGTGGCAACGGTTGGGGGCGCGCCGATCCTCGTGGGACCATCGGCGCGTGTCCGCGTCACCAGAAGCCACGCCCCCCGGCCCCGCCCCGTCGTGGCGGCAGGTCCTAAGCCGGTTGACGGGCGGTCAGCCGCTGGCGCGGGGACAGGCCGCGTGGGCCATGGACCAGATCATGGCCGGCGACGCCAGCGCGGCCCAGATCGCCGCCTTCGCGCTGGCGATGACGATGAAGCGTCCCACCGCGGCCGAGGTCAGCGAGTTGGCCGACGTCATGCTCAGCCACGCGCGCCCGATGCCGACGGGCGCGGTCCCCGACGACGCCGTCGACATCGTCGGCACCGGCGGCGACGGCGTCAACACCGTCAACCTGTCCACCATGGCCTCGATCGTGGTCGCCGCGGCGGGGGTGCCGGTGGTCAAGCACGGCAACCGGGCGTCGTCGTCGCTGTCCGGGGGCGCCGACACCCTGGAGGCCCTCGGGGTGCGCATCGACATGGCACCCGACCAGGTGGCGCGCAGCATCGGCGAGGTCGGGATCGGGTTCTGCTTCGCGCCGCTGTTTCACCCGTCGTACCGGCACACGTCCGGGGTGCGCCGCGATATCGGGGTGCCGACGGTCTTCAATCTCCTTGGGCCGCTTACCAATCCGGCCAGGCCGCGGGCGGGTTTGATCGGCTGCGCGTTCGCCGACCTCGCCGAGGTGATGGCCGGGGTGTTCGCCGCGCGCCGGTCCAGCGTGCTCGTGGTGCACGGCGACGACGGGCTCGACGAGCTGACGACCACCACCACGAGCACGATCTGGCGCGTGCAGGCAGGCACCGTGGACCGGCTGACGTTCGACCCGGCCGGGTTCGGCTTCGCCCGCGCCGAGCTGCCCGAGCTGCTGGGCGGCGACGCGCAGACCAACGCCGCGGAGGTGCGTGCCGTGCTGTCCGGCGCCAGGGGCCCGGTCCGCGACGCCGTCGTGCTCAACGCCGCCGGGGCGATGGTCGCCCACGCCGGGCTATCCAGCCGCGCCGAATGGCTCCCGGCGTGGGAGGAGGGGTTGCGGCGCGCCTGCGCGGCCATCGACTCCGGGGCGGCCGAACAGCTGCTCGCGCGATGGGTGCGGTTCGGCGAGGCGCTCTGAGTCGACCTGCTCGCCGGCCGCCCGCGCCGAGCGGGCCAGCGCCGCCCACGCCGCGAACGCGCCGGCCGACCGCAGCGGGGAGGCCCACCCGGCGTCGTCTCCTCCTTGGTCCACGCCGGTCACCCGGACGATGCGCACCCCGGGGCCGGCCAGCCAGCGCGCGATGAGCGCGGTCTCCTCGACCAGCGCGCCGCCCAGCGGGGCGGCCGTGCGCAGGATCGTCTGTGCCCCAGCCTGAATCGCGTCGACGACCGGCATCGGCGGCACCCCGCGTTTGGCCGTGCCGGCCGCGGCGAGCTGGCCGTGGCGCACGACCGCGAGGTGGTAGCCGCCGGCGCCGTCCGGCTTGGCGGCGATCAGCTCGGGCAGCGCGGCCAGCGCCCGCAGCCGCTGCCCGCGCCACAGCGCCTCGATGGCCGTCGCGGTGTGGTCTCGCAGCCGCGCGGCGCTCTCGTAGAATCGCCGCTCGGCCAGCGCGGCGACCTGCCGCACGGCGGCGTCCAGCGCGCCGCTGTCCAGCCCGTCGATCAGCGCCGCGGCGCGCGCCACCGCCGCCGCGTACTGGGTGGCCGTGGCGTCGCGGGCGGCCGGGCACGGCGACACCTCGGCCGGCGGGCAGGCCGGCCCGTGCAGCGCCGACCGGGCCAGCCGGCCGGTGCACGTCCGCAGCCCGGTGAACCGCGCCAGCAGAACCGCGGTGTCGGTCGCGTCGGTGCGGGACCGAAACGGGCCCACGGCGCGGTCGTGCGGCGGCGCCCGCACCGCCGACAGCCGTGGAAACGCCTCGTCGGTCAGCGCCAGCCACCACCAGCGCTGCGGGAACCGCGACCGGCGGTTGTACGGCGGGGCGTGCGCGGCCAGCATCCGCAGTTCGCGCACGCCGGCCTCCAGCGCGTGCGCGCACTCGACGTGGTCGACCGCGCTGGCGAGCGTCACCATCTCCTTCATCCGGCCACGCGGGTCGGCGCCGGTGAAGTACTGGCCCACCCGCCGCCGCAGGTCCACGGCGGTCCCGACGTAGAGCACCTCCCCGGCCGGCCCGCGGAACAGGTAGACGCCCGGGCGGTGCGGCAGGGCATCGGCGAGCACCTTCTTGCGGCGCTGGGCCGGGGTCACGTTCGGCAGGTACGCGCGCAGGTCGGCGTAGGTGTGTACGCCCTGGTTGCCGACGCGTTCGATGAGGGCGTGCAGCACGTCGACGGTGGCGCGGGCGTCGTCGAGGGCCCGGTGGGTGGGCTGGGCCGCGACCGCGAACAGCCGCGCCAGGGCGGCCAGCCGCACGCTGGGCGCCTCCTCGCGGCTCAGCACGCGGCGGGCCAGCCGCACCGTGCACAGCACCGGCGGTCGCGGCCAAGGGATTTCGCACCGCTCGGCGGCGGCCCGCAGGAATCCGATGTCGAACCCGGCGTTGTGCGCGACGAGGACGGCCCCGCGCGCGAAGTCCAAAAACATCGGCAGCACGGCGTCGATGGTCGGGGCGTCGCAGACCATCGCGGTGGTGATGCCGGTGAGCCGCACGATCTGTGGCGGGATGTCGCGCCGCGGGTCGACGAGGGTGGCGAATTCGCCGAGCACGACGCCGCCGCGGACCTTGACCGCGCCGATCTCGGTGATCGCGTCGGCGACGGCTCCGTCGGCGCCCTTGGCGCGGCCTCCGGTGGTCTCCAGGTCGACGACGACGAAAGTGGTTTCCCGCAAAGGGGTTTCAGCATCGAAGGGGACGGGGCCGGCGGCCGGGTCCCATGGGGTGCCCAGGTCGGCGAAACTCAGCTGAGCCGCACCGCTCGCACCCATGGCGGTGACGTTAGGCACGAGCACCGACAGGGCAGCGGTTCCCACGCCGGGCTTCGCGAAAGAGATGTCGGTGCCCGCGGTTAGCGTGCGGGTAGGCCGACGAAGCGTCGGGAAGCCAGACCGAGAGGACGCCCCTGATGGCAAGCAAAAGCAATGCTCACCCCGGGGCCGGGGCTGGAACCGGGGCCGGAACCGGAGCGCCGGGCCCGGACGCGCCGGTGCTGATCGACTGCGACGACTGCGCGGTGCGGGGTCTGCGATGCCGGGACTGTGTGGTCAGCGTGTTGCTCGGGGTTCCCGAAACGCTGTCGGACGACGAGCGGGCGGCCCTCGAGGTGCTCGCCGACGTCGGGCTGGCGCCGAGGCTGCGGCTGGTCCCGATTCGCCGCGATCGAGGGTCCGGTGTAGCGTAATCGCCTTGTGCGCCAAAACTACTGGGCTCTTAAAGGGCTGCCATCATTCACACGATAATGACAGAAATCTACCCATTTTCTTAACGATGCGCTTTGGACAAACGTTTATATCGTTTCGTAACCTGTTTGAGACCTAAACCAGCTCGACGGCTCTCCGACAGTGTCCTGCGAGTGTTCCGTCTAACGCCGTTTAAGGATGAAATTTGAGGCTCGACTGTATGTACCCGCGTGCGCGTGTTCTCACACGTTCTGCTCTCGGTACGTTAGCGGGCTTGACCGTTTTCGCGGGGCTGTTTGCCACCAATTCACTTGCCGACCCGGCCGATGACGCGCTGGCCAAGCTGAACCAGCTGTCCCGGCAGGCCGAGCAAACCACCGAGGCGATGCACAGCGCGCAGCTCGACCTGAACGACAAGCTGGCGGCCCAGCGCGCGGCGGAAAAGAAGCACTCAGACGACCAGGCCGCGGTGGACGCGGCGCGGGCACGGCTGGCCCAGTTCCAGGCGGCGGTCAACAAGTTGGCCGCCGCGCAGTACATGGGCGGCCGCGTCGACGGCATGTCGGCCATGCTGACCTCGGAATCGCCGCAGGGCCTGATCGACAAGCTGGCCGTGCAGCGGCTGATGGCGAGCCAGATGCGCAACCAGATGGCCAGCTTCCGGGCAGCCGGGGATCAGGCCGCCAAGGCCGAGCAGGCGTCCGCCAAGTCGGCGGCCGACGCCAAGAGCGCCGCCGAGCGGGCCGCCGCGGTCCGCGCGGCGCTGCAGTCCAAGCAGAGCCAGCTGCAGGTGCAGATCGCCGTCGTGAAGTCGCAATACCAGGCCCTTTCGCCGCAGCAGCGCACCGCGCTCGCCGACCCCGGCCCCGTCCCGGCCGCCGCCTCTGGGCCCGGCGCGCCGGCCCCAGACGCCCTGCCGCCCGGAGCGCCGCCGCCCGACGGACAGGTCCCGGGTCAGGCGCCGCCGCCGGGCGGAGTGTTCGCGCCGGGTCCTGGCGGCGTCGGCGGCGGCGACCGCGCGACCGTCGTTCAGGCCGCGTTGACCCAGGTCGGGTCGCCCTACGTGTGGGGTGGTGCCGCACCCGGGGGGTTCGACTGCTCGGGCCTGGTGATGTGGGCCTTCCAGCAGGCCGGGATCTCGCTGCCGCACTCCAGTCAGGCGCAGGCGGTCGGCGGACAGCCGGTGTCGCTGTCGGACCTGCAGCCCGGCGACGTGGTGACGTTCTACAACGACGCGTCACACAGCGGCATCTACGTGGGCGACGGCATGGTGATCCATTCCTCCACCTACGGCCAGCCGGTCCGGGTGGTGCCGATGAATGCCGCGGGCCCGGTCCACGACGCGCGCCGCTACTGAACGCCCGGCGGCGCGGCGGCGCCGCTGGCTCCCGCTGCTGCTGGCCTGGGTTTTCCTTGTCGAATTGATCGTGTCCGCGGCCGCACCGGTGCGCCTGCAGCGGGGCGGCGCCGAGGTCCGCCCGCAGCTGATCGTCGCGCCGCGTCGCCCGATGAGCGCCCCGGCGGCACCCATGATGGTCGGGGACCGGGCCGTCCGGCTCATCGGCGGTGGGCCGGTCGCCGGCCGCGTGCTGTCGCGAATCGCGGTCAACATCGGCGGCGCCGTGGCCGCTGTGGAGGCCTTCTGGGGACGCGATTGGCCGCGCGAAATCTCGGTGGTCGCCGCCGGTTCCGACGACGAGTTTCGCGCCGCGGCCGGCGGCGGGCCGGAAGCCCAGTGGGCCGACATCGCGGCGGTGACGGTCGTCGACCACGTCGACCCGGCGCGTCGGGCCGCGATCGGCCAGCGGATCGTGTTCGCACCCGGCGCGGCCACCATGAGCGAGCCGGCATTGCGAATCGTGTTGACCCACGAGCTTTTTCATTACGCGGCGCGCGTGGACACCGCCCCGGACGCGCCGCGCTGGCTGACCGAGGGGGTGGCCGACTTCGTCGGCCGGCCGGCCACCCCGAAACCCACCGACGCGCTCTCGATCGCGCTGACGCTGCCCTCGGACGCCGACCTCGACACGCCCGGGCCGCAGCGGTCGTTGGGCTACGACCGCGCGTGGTGGTTCGCCCGATTCGTCGCCGACGCCTTCGGGCCGTCCCGGCTGCGCGCGTTCTACCTGGCCGCGTGCGGCGTCGGGCACGGCGACCTGGACAACGCCATCCGCGGCGTCCTCGGCACCGACTACGGCGGCCTCTTCGCGCGGTGGAAGCAATGGATGCTGGCCTAGACCGGTGCGGCGTCCGGGCGGCCGCCGGATAGCCTTTCGCACGTGAGCCGGGTGCTGCTGGTAACCAACGACTTTCCACCCCGGCCCGGCGGCATCCAGTCCTACCTCGGCGAATTCGTCGGCCGGCTGGCGGGCGCCGGCTCGCACGCGGTGACGGTCTACGCCCCGCGGTGGCGGGGCGCCGACGCCTTTGACCGGGCGGCCGCCGACGCCGGCTACCGCGTGGTGCGCCATCCCGGCACGCTGATGCTGCCCGGACCGGGCGTCGACGTGGGGATGCGCCGGCTGATCGCCGAGCGCGGCATCGACACCGTCTGGTTCGGCGCCGCCGCGCCGCTGGCGCTGCTGGCGCCGCGGGCGCGGCGGGCCGGCGCTTCGCGGGTGCTGGCCAGCACCCACGGGCACGAGGTCGGCTGGTCGATGCTGCCCGTCGCGCGCTCGGTGCTGCGCCGCATCGGCGACGGCACCGACGTCGTCACCTTCGTCAGCCGCTACACGCGGTCGCGGTTCGCGTCGGCCTTCGGTCCCGCCGCGCGGCTCGAGTACCTGCCGCCCGGGGTGGACGCCGACCGGTTCCGGCCCGACCCGGCCGCGCGGGCCGAGCTGCGCCGCCGCTACCGGCTGGGCGAGCGGCCCACCGTGGTGTGCGTGTCGCGGCTGGTGCCGCGCAAGGGCCAGGACACGCTGATCAAGGCGCTGCCGGCGATCCGGCGCCGGGTCGACGGGGCGGCCCTGGTCGTCGTCGGCGGCGGGCCCTATCTGGACGCGCTGCGCAAGCTGGCCAACGACTGCGGGGTCGCCGAGCACGTGACGTTCACCCGCGGCGTGCCGGCCGATGAACTTCCCGCCCACCACGCGATGGCCGACGTGTTCGCGATGCCGTGTCGCACCCGCGGCGCCGGCATGGACGTCGAGGGCCTGGGGATCGTGTTCCTGGAGGCCTCGGCGACGGGGGTGCCGGTGATCGCGGGCCGGTCGGGCGGCGCGCCGGAAACCGTGCGGCACAACGAGACTGGGCTGGTGGTCGACGGCCGCTCGGCGGACGAGGTCGGCGAGGCCGTCTGCGAGCTGCTGGGCGATCGCGACCGCGCCGCCGCGATGGGCGCGGCCGGGCGCGAATGGGTGACGTCGCAGTGGCGCTGGGACATTTTGGCCGGGCGGCTGGCCGAGCTGCTGCGCAGCTGAGCCGACCCGGGCCCGGCGTCAGTCCTCCTCGTAGATCGATTCGATGTCGGCGGCGAACTTCTCGGCCACCACGTTGCGCTTCACCTTCATCGTCGGCGTGAGTTCGCCGGTGTCCTCGGTGAAATCGACCGGCAGGATGCGGAATTTGCGGATCGACTCGGCGTGCGACACCGCCAGGTTGGCGGTCTTGACCGCCGCGTCCACCTCGGCGACGAGGTCGGGATCGGCGACCAGATCGCCCACCGACGCCCCGGGCGGCTTGTGGTTGCGTTCCTTCCAGCCGCCGAAGGCCTCCGGATCGATGGTGATCAGCGCGCCCACGAACGGCTTGGCGTCGCCGACCACCATGGCCTGGCTGATCAGCGCGTGGGCCCGCAGCTGGTCCTCGAGCACCGCCGGCGCGACGTTTTTGCCGCCGGCGGTGACGATGATCTCCTTCTTGCGGCCGGTGATCTTCAAAAAGCCGTCCTCGTCGAGCGCCCCCAGATCGCCCGTCTTGAACCAGCCGTCGGTGAACGCCTCCTCGTTGGCCTGCTCGTTGCGCCAGTAGCCGCTGAACACCACGCCGCCGCGCACCAGAAGCTCGCCGTCGTCGGCGATGCGCATGCTGTTGCCGGGCAACAACGTTCCGACCGTGCCGATCTTGACCTTGCCGACCTGGTTCACCGTGATGGCCGAGCTGGTCTCGGTCAGGCCGTAGCCCTCGTGGATCGTCACACCCACCCCGCGGTAGAAGTGCCCGAGCCGCGCGCCCAGCGGCGCGCCACCCGAGACGGACGCGTGGCACTCGCCGCCCAGCGCCGCGCGCAACTTTCCGTAGACCAGCCGGTCGAACAGCGCGTGCCGCGCGCGCAGCAGCAGCCCGGGCCCGCCGCGGTCGTGTGCCTGGCTCCAGTCGACCGCGGTCTGCACGGCCGCCGCGAAGATCCGCCCGTTGCCGTCGTTAACGGCGTTTTGCTCGGCCGTGTTGTAAACCTTCTCGAACACCCGCGGCACCGAGACCACCACCGTCGGCTTGAACACCGCGAACTGTGGCAGCAGGTTTTTGATGTCGCTGGTGAAGCCGACCGTCACCTTGTTGGCGAACGCCGACAGCGTCAGTGAGCGGGCCAGCACGTGGGCCAGCGGCAAAAACACCAGCAGCCGCTGCCCCTCGTTGAGCAGCGTCGGGAGGCATTCCTTGGCGCCGCGGGTCTCATAGAGCAGGTTGGAATGGGTGAGCTGGCAGCCCTTGGGCCGTCCGGTGGTGCCCGAGGTGTAGATCAGCGTGGCCGGGTCGTCGGCCCGCAGCCCCTCGAGCCGCACGGTCAGTTCGGCCGGCTCGACGGACTCGCCCGCCTCGGCGAGCGCCTCGAGCGCCTTGGGACCCGAGCCGTCGATGTGCAGCACCCGGCGCAGCGCCGGCAGCTCGGGGGTGAGCTCGGTGACCGTCGCGGCGTGCGCGTCGGTCTCGGCGAATGCCAGCACCGCTTCGGAATCCTGCAGCACCCAGCGCACCTGCTCGGCCGAGGAGGTCTCGTAGATCGGCACGGTGACGCCGCCGACCGCCAGGATCGCCAGGTCCAGGATCGCCCACTCGTAGCGGGTGGCCGAGAAGATCGACACCCGGTCGCCGGCCTCCACTCCCAGCCCGATCAGTCCCAGCGCCGCCGAGCGGACCTGGCCGGCCGCCTCGGCGCACGTGACGTCGGTCCACACCCCGTCGACCAGGCGGCGGAAGATGGGGAAGCCCGGGTCGTTTCGCTCGTGCTCGAAGACCATCGCCGCGATGTTGTCGTGCTCGCCGACGGAAAAGCGGGCGGGGACACTGTACTCACGCATGGCGCCAGCCTAATCCGCGCATTCGCGCAGCACGGGCCGCCCCGACAGCCGCGATGCCGACGGGTGTGTGAAGCTGAGTTCATGAACAGCATCCAGATCGCGGATGAGACGTTCGTCGCGGCCGACGGCGCCACCGTCGGCGCCGCCGTCAACGATCCGGCCTGCTGGCGTCGGTGGTGGCCGGACCTGCGGCTGCGCGTCGTCGAGGACCGCGGCGACAAGGGGATCCGCTGGACCGTCACCGGCGCGCTGACCGGCACCATGGAGATCTGGCTGGAGCCGTCGCTGGACGGGGTTGTGCTGCACTACTTCCTGCACGCCGAACCCAGCGGCGTGGCGGCCTGGCAGCTGGCCAAGCTCAACCTGGCGAAAATGACGCACCGCCGTCGGGTGGCGGGCAAGAAAATGGCCTTCGAGGTCAAAAGGACGGTAGAACGGTCACGACCGGTCGGCGTTTCTCCGGTAGTTTAACTCGATCAACGTTTGGCAGGACGAGTACCGTTTCGGCCCGGGAGCCGGGGTACTCCTGCATTTTGCGGGCTTACCCACTTGCGGGAGAGAGGGCAACAGCCAGGTGGCGGAGAAGACGACGCAGACCATTCACATCGATGCCGATCCGGACACGGTCCTCCAGGTGATCGCCGACATCGACTCCTACCCGGAGTGGATCTCGGAGTACAAGGAAGCCGAGGTGCAAGAGCGGGGCGCCGACGGCTACCCGAAGGTGGTGCGGTTCGTGATGGACGCCGGCGTCATCAAAGACACCCTGGTCATGACCTACCAGTGGCCCAAGGACCGCCAGTCGCTGAGCTGGAGCCTGGTGTCGAGCTCGCTGCTGCGGTCGCTCGAGGGCTCATATCGCTTGACCCCCAAGGGATCCGGCACCGACGTCACCTACGAACTGTCGGTCGACCTTGCCGTCCCGATGATCGGCTTGCTCAAGCGCAAGGCCGAGCGCAGGCTCACCGACACCGCTTTGAAGGATCTGAAGAAACGAGTCGAGGCTGAGTGAATCCGCGCAATCCCGGGTGCCCACCCCCGCCCGGATCGGCCTCTTCGTCGGCAAGGGCGGGGTAGGCAAGTCGACCCTGGCCGCCGCGACCGCGGTCCGTGACGCGGGCGCGGGCCAGCGGGTGCTGGTGGTCTCCACCGACCAGGCGCACTCGCTGGGCGACGTTCTGGGAGTGCCGGTTCCGCCCAGCGGCCGGGGGGAACCGGTCCGGGTGCTCGCCGATTTGGAAACCGGGCAGGCGCAGGCCGGCGGCGGCTTCCTCGACGCGCTGGCGCTGGACACCTTGGCCCTGCTCGAGGCGCGGTGGCAGGACGCGGTCAGCGTGCTGGATCGGCGGTTTCCCAACTCCGAGCTGAGCGCCATTGCGCCCGAAGAACTTTCGGCGTTGCCCGGCGTTCAGGAGGTGCTGGGTTTGCACGCCGTCGGCGAGCTCGCCGCCTCCGGGCAATGGGATCGCGTCGTCGTCGACTGCGCCTCGACCGCCGACGCGCTGCGGATGCTGACCCTGCCCGCCACCTTCGGGCTGTACGTGGAGCGGGCGTGGCCGCGGCATCGCCGGCTCTCGATCGCCTCCGACGACGCCCGCTGGGCCGCGGTCGTGGAGCTGATCGAGCGCATCAGCGCCAGCGTGGAGCGGCTCGGCGCGCTGCTGACCGACGGCGAACAGGTCAGCGCGCATCTGGTGCTGACCCCCGAGCGGGTGGTCGCCGCCGAGGCGGTGCGCACGCTGGGGTCGCTGTCGTTGATGGGCGTGCGGGTCGAGGAGCTGATCGTCAACCAGGTCCTGACCGAGGACGAGTCCTACGAGTACCGCAACCTGCCCGAGCACCCCGCGTTCTACTGGTACGCCGAGCGCATCGCCGAACAGCGCGCCGTGCTCGACGAGCTCGACGCCACCATCGGCGATGTGGCGCTGGTCCTGACCCCGCACCTGTCCGGCGAGCCGATCGGCGCCAAGGCGCTGGGCGCGCTGCTCGACGCCGCCCGCCGGCGCGGCGGCTCGGCGCCGCCCGGCCCGGTGCGCCCGGTGGTCGACCTGGAATCCGGGTCGGGACTTGGGTCGATATACCGGATGCGGCTAACGTTGCCCCAGCTCGATCCTCGAGGACTGACCCTGGGCCGCGTCGACGACGACTTGATCATCAGCGCGGGCGGCTTGCGACGCAGGGTCCGGTTGGCCTCGGTGCTGCGGCGATGCACCGTGCTGGACGCCAACCTGCGGGGTGCCCAGCTGACAGTTCGTTTTCGACCCGATCCGGAGGTGTGGCCTAGGTGAATGGGGCTCATCCCGAACTCGGTCCCGAACTGCGCAGGCTCGCCCAGACGCTCCTGGACAGCATCGACCCGGCGGTGCGCGCGGCGGCCACGCTGACGGCGGGCTCCGGCGTCGGGACCGGCAAATGCCAGCAGGTGTGGTGTCCGGTGTGCGCGCTGGCCGCGCTGGTGACCGGTGACCAGCACCCGTTGCTCACCGTGATCGCCGACCACAGCGTCGCGCTGCTGGAGGTCATCCGCGGCATCGTCAGCGACTTGGGCGACATCGACAAGCCGGGGCAGCCGCCACCGGAGGGGCCACCCGACGGCGGCGGCGTCGCTGCCGAGCCCGACGAGAAGACCACCGCCGGGGACGGCGGCGTGAAAAGCCGTTACCAGCCCATCCCGGTCACCGTCGAGGAGTGACCCGGCGGGTCCGATGGTGGTCGCTTCCGCCGCGGATCGGTACAGTTGGCCGAAACACTGTTTCGGCGCGGGCGAGAGGGAGGGCCATGTGGTACTGGCTGTTCAAGTACATCTTGCTGGGCCCGCTGCTTTCCCTGCTTGGTCGACCGAAAGTTGAAGGGCTGGAATACGTTCCGAGCTCGGGGCCGGCGATTCTGGCCAGCAATCACCTCGCCGTCATGGACAGCTTCTACCTGCCGCTGGTGGTCCGGCGCCGAATCACGTTCCTGGCCAAGGCCGAGTACTTCACCGGCACCGGGCTGAAGGGCTGGTTTTCCCGCTGGTTCTTCACCGCCGTGGGCCAGGTGCCGATCGACCGCTCCAACGCCGACGCCGCGCAGGCCGCGCTCAACACCGCCGAACAGGTGCTGGCCCAGGGCAAGCTGTTGGGCATGTACCCCGAGGGCACCCGCTCGCCGGACGGCAGGCTGTACAAGGGCAAGACCGGGCTGGCCCGGCTGGCCCTGCACACCGGCGTGCCGGTGATTCCGGTGGCGATGATCGGCACCAACGTCGTCAACCCGCCCGGCACCACGATGCTGCGCTTCGGACGGGTCACGGTGCGCTTCGGCAAGCCGATGGACTTCTCCCGCTTCGAAGGCCTGGCCGGCAACCGCTTCATCGAGCGGGCGGTCACCGACGAGGTGATCTACGAGCTGATGCGGCTGTCCGGCCAGGAGTACGTCGACATCTACGCCGCCAGCATCAAGGAACGCGGCGACGGCACCCAGCCGGCGACCGACGCCACCCGCATCCCCGAGAGCGCCGTCGTTTAGCTGGTCGCCGCCACCGGGGTCAGCTGCGCGGCCGCCTCGTCGGGCCGGCCGGCGCGGGCGGTCACCGTGAGCCCCGCCGCCACGATGACGGCCAACGCCCACCACACATACGACGAGCCGACGACCTGACGCCACAGGTTGGCCGTCGTCTCGTGATGCTTGGGCAGCAGGTCGATCGGCGTCCAGCGCATCAGCGCCACCCCGGCGGCGCTCAGCACCCCCAGCGCGAGGTTGCGCCGCCGCCACGCCAGGATCCCGGTCACCAGCACCGCCGGCAGCACCCACACCCAGTGGTGCGACCACGACACCGGCGAAACCACCAGCCCGAACAGGGCCACGCAGATCACCGACAGCGTCGGCTCCTCGGCCCGCAGCACCCGCCGCATCGCCCACACGGTCGCCGCCAGCACCAGCAGGGACGCGGCCACCCACAGCGGGAAGCGTTCGTGCTCGTCGAGCCCCAGCCGGGCCAGCGCCCCCGCGATGTTCTGGTCGGTGTTCAGGGCCGCCTCACCGATCCGGTCGGTGTGGTGCACGGTGTGCGTCCAGTACTCCCACGAGTCGCTCCACGCCAGCACGAAGCCCAGCAGCGTCGCGCCCGCGAAGGAGGCCAGCGCCGTCAGCGCCGCCCGGCCGTCGCGGCGCAGCAGGAAGTAGAGCAGAAAAACGGCCGGGGTGAGCTTCAGGGCGATGCCCAGGCCCATCAGCAGCCCGCGCGGCCAGGGCGTGCGTCGCGGCACGCAGTCGGCGATCACCAGCGTCATCAGCACCACGTTGATCTGGCCGAACGCGAAGTTGGAGGCGATGGGTTCCAGCCAGATCGTCGCCCCGGCCGCGATCAGCGCGGCGAGCCACAGCCGCCGCAGCCACGCGGGCCCCGGCACCACGGCCGAGTCGTCCCACACATCGAGGCCGGTCAGCACGATCACGGTCGACACGATCAGCAACACCAGCGTCAACACCGTGATCGCCACGCTGGCCGCCGGCATGTGCAGCCACGAGAACGGGCAGAACACGATGGCCGCCAGCGGCGGATAGGTGAACGGCAGGTTCAGCCCGATGGGTGTGTGGAACAACACGTCGCCGCGGTACAGCGGCCGGCCGTCCAACCAGGCCTGACCGCCCATCTGGTAGATGTCGATGTCGATGCGGTACGGCGTGTGCCCGAACAGGCGCCAGCCCACGTAATACCAGGCTGCGGCGGCCAGCACCCAGAGCGGCAGCCACACCAACGCCCGCCCGGACTGACTGCCCACCCCGGGCGCACGCCATCTACTCATGTCGGGAAACAGCGTAATCGGTGCCGGCGTCCGCGACGTGCCCCAGCGCGGCTCCCGCAGGGACGGCGGCCGCGGGCGTAGCTTTTCAAGGGTGTTCCACTGGTTTCTGTACGGCGTGTCGCGGTGGTATGCGCATGACATCCACGAAGGCGGCCGGCTGCCTCTGCTGTGCTGCCTCGTCGCGTTCATCTTGACGTTTTTCGTCACCCGCAGTTTCGTGCGCTTCATTCGCCACCGCGACCGGTCGGGCCGGCGGGCGAGGTGGTGGCATCCGCGCAACGTGCACATCGGCGGAGTGCACATCCACCACGTGACGTTCGGGGTGGTTCTGGTGTTGGTCTCCGGGCTAACGCTGGTGACCCTGTCCGTGGACGGACACGAGCCCGAATTCGCTTTCGTCGCAACGCTTTTCGGTATTGGCGCCGCTTTGGTGCTCGACGAGTACGCGTTGATCCTGCACCTGTCCGATGTCTACTGGGAGGAAGACGGCCGCACGTCGGTGGACGCGGTGTTCGCCGCGGTCGCGGTGGCCGGGCTCTTGATCATGGGCCTGCACCCGCTGATGTTTTTCCTGCCGATCTGGCATGGCGCCGATTCGGTGGCGTTGCGGGCCGGCGTGGGCGGCGCCATGGTCTTGGCGCTGCCGCTGGCCGTAGTCGTGGTGCTCAAGGGCAAGGTGTGGACAGGCCTGCTCGGCATGTTCGTCGTCGTGCTGCTGGTCATCGGCGCGATCCGCCTATCGCGCCCCCACGCCCCGTGGGCCCGGTGGCGCTACGCCACCCAGCCCGATAAGATGCGGCGCGCTCTGCAGCGGGAACGGCGGCTGCGCCGCCCCATCGTGCGCGCCAAGCTGTGGGTACAGTGCGCGATCGCGGGCACCCCGCGCCTGCCCGACGAGCGCACGATCGACGCCGAGCTCGACCAAGAGGTGCGTCCGGCGCCGGCCCCCACCGGGCCCATTTTGATCGGGAGCTAGGCGAGCAGGCCTAGAGCGGCTGTCGGCGGCCGTGGCCTGATTGGCCGCCTCCTTATTCGTGCCGTACCGGCACTCATCGTCGGCGGCCGTGGCCTGATTGGCCGCCTCCTTATTCGTGCCGTACCGGCACTCATCGTCGGCGGCCGTAGGCTTTCTACGGTGCGCTATTTCTACGACACCGAATTCATCGACGACGGCCGCACCATCGAGCTCATTTCGATCGGCGTGGCCGCCGAGGACGGTCGCGAGTACTACGCGGTGTCCACCGAATTCGACCCCGAGCGCGCCGGAACCTGGGTCCGGGCCAACGTGTTGCCCAAGCTGCCGAACCCGTCGTCGCCGTTGTGGCGCTCGCGCAAGCAGATCCGCCTCGATTTGGAGGAGTTCTTGCGGGTCGACGGGCCCGAGCCGATCGAGCTGTGGGCCTGGGTCGGTGCCTACGACCACGTCGCTTTGTGCCAGCTCTGGGGGCCGATGCCGGCCCTGCCGAAGGCGATACCCCGCTTCACCAGGGAATTGCGGCAATTGTGGGAGGAACGCGGATCGCCCCGGATGCCGCCGCGCTCGCGCGACGCGCACGACGCCCTGGTCGACGCGCGCGACCAGTTGCACCGCTTCCGGCTGATCACCTCCGGCGAGCAACGTTCGCCCTGATCAGCGCTCACTGAGCCGATTTCCGGCCCCGGTTACCATGGACCGATGAACTGGACCGTCGACATCCCGATCGAGCAGCTGCCGTCGCTGCCGCCGCTGCCGACCGAGTTGCGCGCGCGGCTGGACGCCGCGCTGGCCAAGCCGGCCGCCCAGCAGCCCAGCTGGGACGCCGAGCAGGCCGCGGCGATGCGCACGGTGCTCGAGAGCGTGCCGCCGGTGACGGTGCCGTCCGAGATCGTCCGGCTGCAGGACCAGCTGGCCCAGGTCGCGCGGGGGGAGGCGTTCCTGCTGCAGGGCGGTGACTGCGCCGAGACGTTCGTCGACAACACTGAACCGCACATCCGCGGCAACATCCGCACCCTGCTGCAGATGGCCGTCGTGCTGACCTACGGCGCCAGCCTGCCGGTGGTCAAGGTGGCCCGCATCGCCGGTCAGTACGCCAAGCCGCGGTCGGCCGACATCGACGCGCTGGGGCTGCGCTCCTACCGCGGCGACATGATCAACGGCTTCGCGCCCGACGCCGCCGCCCGCGAGCACGACCCGTCGCGGCTGGTGCGCGCCTACGCCAACGCCAGCGCGGCGATGAATCTGGTGCGGGCGCTGACTTCGTCGGGGCTGGCCTCCCTGCACCTGGTGCACGACTGGAACCGGGAGTTCGTCCGGACCTCGCCGGCCGGCGCGCGCTACGAGGCGCTGGCCACCGAGATCGACCGGGGCCTGAGGTTCATGAGCGCCTGCGGGGTGGCCGACCGCAACCTGCAAACCGCCGAGATCTACGCCAGCCACGAGGCTTTGGTGCTCGACTACGAGCGGGCCATGCTGCGGCTGTCCGACGTGGAGGGCGGCGAACCGCAGCTGTACGACCTGTCGGCGCACACCGTGTGGATCGGCGAGCGCACCCGCCAGCTCGACGGCGCGCACGTCGCGTTCGCCGAGGTGATCGCCAACCCGATCGGGGTCAAGATCGGCCCGACGATGACGCCGGAGCTGGCCGTCGAGTACGTCGAGCGGCTCGACCCGCACAACAGGCCCGGCCGCCTGACGCTGGTGAGCAGGCTGGGCAACAACAAGGTGCGCGACCTGTTGCCCCCGATCGTCGAGAAGGTCCAGGCCACCGGGCACCAGGTGATCTGGCAGTGCGATCCGATGCACGGCAACACCCACGAGTCGTCCAACGGCTACAAGACCCGGCACTTCGACCGCATCGTCGACGAGGTGCAGGGCTTTTTCGAGGTGCACCGCGCGCTGGGCACCCACCCCGGCGGCATCCACGTCGAAATCACCGGGGAGAACGTCACCGAGTGTCTCGGTGGGGCGCAAGACATTTCGGACACCGATTTGGTGGGCCGCTACGAGACCGCCTGCGACCCGCGGCTGAACACCCAGCAGTCGCTGGAGCTGGCGTTCCTGGTCGCCGAGATGCTTCGCGACTAGCTTTCAGTTTTGTCCTTTCAGTTTGTCGCGAGCGTGCGCGTCGGTACGACGACACGCCGCAGCGGGGATACAACCGCGCACGCTCGCGGAGAGAAGGCGCTACAGCAGGCCGGTCAGGTTGCTGCCGATCGTCCACGCCACGGTCGCGACCAGGCCGGTGAGCGCCAGCACGACGGCCACCCACACCAGCACCATGCGCCGCGCGTGCTGGCGCGCCCACACGAACTCGCTGAGCGCGATGCCCGCGAATTCCCCTGATACGGGCTGATATTCGTAATCCTCGAGTTTGGGGGCGGGCGGGCGCTCCAGCTGACGGGTAGGGTGGCGTACCGGCGCCTGCCCTGGCGGGCGCGGCGGCTGCGCGGCGGCCTGTCGCTGGGTCATCCGGCTGTGGTGCAGCGCCGCCGACCGGTGCTGGGCCGAATTGCGCGGCGCCGGCACCCGAAACCCCGGCAGGCCCAGCTCCTCGGCGATCGCGTCGAGCTCGGCGCCCATCTCGATCGCGTCGGCGTAGCGGTCTGCGGGGTCGCGCGCGGTCGCGCGCTGCACGAACTCGTCGAATTGCGCTGGCACACCGTCGATCGCGAGGCTGGCCGGCGGCACGTCGGTATCCAGCCGCTGGTAGGCGATCGACAGCGGCGAGTCGCCGGTGAACGGCGTGTGCCCGGTCAGCAGCTCGTAGGTGAGAACCCCGGCGGAGTAGACGTCGCTGCGCGGCCCGGCGTTGCCGTCGCGCACCTGCTCGGGCGACAGGTAGGCCGCGGTGCCCAAAATGACGCTGGTGGAGGTGATTCCGGCGGCCGCGACGGCGCGGACCAGCCCGAAATCGGCGATCTTGACCTCGCCGTCGTCGGAGATCAGGACGTTCTCGGGCTTGACGTCGCGGTGCACCAGGCCGGCCCGATGGGCGGCGGCCAGCCCGCCCAGCACGGGGCGCAGCACCGCCGCCACGGCATGCGGTGGCATCGGGCCCCGCTCGGCGAGCAGCTCGCGCAGCGTGCCGCCCTCGATCAGCTCCATGACCAGAAACGGGTGCCTGGCGTCCAGGCCCTGGTCGTAGACCGCAACCAGCCCTGGGTTTTTCAGCCGGGCCACGGTGCGGGCCTCGAGCTGGAAGCGGGTCAGGAACTGCTCGTCGCCGGCGTAGCGAGAATCCATGACCTTCACCGCGACCGGGCGGTCCAGCCGGGTGTCCAGGCCGCGATACACCGTGGAGGTGCCGCCGCTGGCGATCTTGGACTGCACCAAATAGCGGCCGTCCAGCAACGTGTCCTCCAGGGGATCGCGCGTCTGAGGTCCGGCCACCGGGCCATCGTAGGTGCGCTGTGGAATCGAGCGCGGAACGCGGGTCCTAAGGCGAAGCCAGGGCCTACACTTTCGCTGATGAGCAGTATCCCGGCCGGCGACGACGTGTTGGACCCCGATGAGCCAACCTATGACCTGGCCAAGGTCGCCGAGTTGCTTCACGTGCCGGTCAGCAAGGTCCAGCAGCAGCTGCGGGAGGGCCATCTGGTCGCGGTGCGGCGGGGCGGCGGCGTGGTGGTGCCGCAGGTGTTCTTCACCAACTCCGGCGAGGTGGTCAAGAGCCTGCCCGGGCTGCTGACGATCCTGCACGACGGCGGCTATCACGACACCGAGATCGTGCGCTGGCTGTTCACCCCGGACCCGTCGCTGACGATCACGCGCGACGGCACCCGCGACGCCATCAGCAACGCCCGGCCCGTCGACGCGCTGCACGCCCATCAGGCGCGGGAGGTCGTGCGCCGGGCACAGGCTATGGCGTACTGACCGATTCCGGTTGCGGCTCCGGCGCGCGGTGCAGCGCGTACCAGGCGGCCAGCGCGCAGGCCGTGGCCAGCGCGACGTGCAGCCAGGAATACATGCCGTGCGACCCGTCGGGCTTGAAGATCACCATGACCCAGGTGGACAGCCCCGCGATGGCCGCGACCGCCCGCCGGGACTGCGCCAGCGGCGCCGCCACCGCCAGCGGCCAGGAGTAGTACCACGGCAGCGCGGCCGGAACGAACAGCACCACGACCAGCATCGACCAGGCGATCCCGGTCAGCACGGCGCGGTCGTCGCGCCGAAATCGCCACCACAGCAACGGCAATGACACCGCGATGATCCCGATGCCGATGAACCGGGTGACTCGCAGCGTGGCGTAGAAGTCGACCGGGAACCAGCCGCTGCCCACGGCGTGGATGAGGTTGGCGACCGCGGTGGGCACGGTGAGCCAGTTGATGATCTTCACCGATCCGGCCAGCGCGGTCAGCCAGCCCAGCCCGACACCGGCCACCGCGGACAGGATCGCGAACACGACGGCAAAAATCAGCAGCGATGCCCCGGTGGCCGCGAGGAACGCGAGCGCCGGGGCATAACCCCGCCGCTCGCGCAGGTGCCGCGCCCACACCCACACCAGGAAGGGCAGCGAGATCCCGGCGGTGGCCTTCACCGCGATCGCCACCGTGATCAGGATCATGCCCGCGACGTGCCGGCCTTGGAACGTCAGCGCGATCCCGGCGGCCATCAGGCCCACCATCAGCATCTCGTTGTGCACGCCGCCCATCAGGTGGATCAGCACCAACGGGTTAAGCACGCAGATCCACAGCGCCAGCGCGCCGTCGGTGCCCAGGTGGTGCGCCAGCCGCGGGGTGGCCCAGATCAGCAGCGCCAGCCCGGGCAGCATGCACAGGCGCAGCAGCATCGTCCCGGCGATCACGTGATTGCCGACCGTCAACGTGACGAGCTTGGCGATCAGGATGAACGCCGGGCCGTACGGGGCCGTCGTGATCGTCCAGATCGGGCTTACGTTGTCCAGCAAGGGGTTCGGGTTGGCCACGGGCCCGACGGCGTAGGGATCGAAGCCGTCGCGCAGCAGCGCGCCCTGCGCCAGATACGAATACGTGTCGCGGCTGAACACCGGCACCGACAGCAACAGCGGCGCCAGCCAGAAGGCGGTGCTGGCCCGCATCACGAACTCGGACACGCCGCCCGCCAGCGCCCGACGGCCCAGCAGCACCCACGCGATCAGCATCAGGCCCACGCCCGTCCACAGCAGGATGGACGAGAGCACCAGCCCGTGCCCGAAGCGCAGCCAGGACAGGTGCAGCGCTTCCAGCAGGGGATCGTGCGGCTTGGTGCTGCCCGCGCCGAGCCCGCCGGCGGTGATCAGCACCGAGCCCACGAAGCCCAGCTTCGCCGGGCCGGCCTCCGGGGTGGCGGTAAACGCTCGTAACCGTGAAAACCGCTGCGCCGCAGACTGTCTGGTGGCGGCGTCGGCGACGGGCGTGTCGGTCGGCATCGTCACGGGCCTAGGCGGATCGGTCCGTGGCCATCCGGGCCAGTTCGGCGAGTCCCGCCTTGGCGGCCGCGTGGATGGGCGCGGCCGCGAGCGTGGCCAGCGCCCGTTCGGTCAACGCGGCGATGCGCCGCTCCGCGGCGGCCAGCGCGCCCACCGACTCGATCACCTCTCGCAGCTGCGCGACCTGTGCGTCGGTCAGCTGGGCGCCGATCGAGGCGCGTAACAGGTTGGCAGCCAACGGGTCCGACTTGTCGGCCAGTTCCACCGCCTCGGCCAGCAACACGGTGCGCTTGCCGGAACGCAGGTCGTCGCCGGACGGCTTGCCGGTGACCGCGGGATCGCCGAACACGCCCAGCACGTCGTCGCGCAGCTGGAACGCGACGCCGAGGTCGGTCCCGAATCGGCCGAAGGCGGCCTGCACCTCGGGCCGGTCCGCGGCGGCGGCCGCGCCCAGCTGCACCGGACGCGCCACGGTGTAGCAGGCGGTCTTGAAGGTGTCGACGTTCATCGCCGACGCGATCGATTCGGCGCCGCTGGCCTCGGCGACGATGTCGAGGTACTGCCCGCCCAGCACCTCGGTGCGGATCTCGGCCCACACGCGCTGCACCCGGCCCCGAGCCTCGGGGGACAGCGGCGCCGCGAAGACGATGTCGTCGGCCCAGGCCAGCGCCAGGTCGCCGAGCAGGATGGCCGCCGAGGCCCCGAACCGCTCGGGGGAGCCGCGCCAGCCCCGGTCGCGGTGCAGGGCCGCGAACCGCACGTGGGTGGTCGGTTTGCCGCGACGGGTGGCCGAGTCGTCGATCACGTCGTCGTGCAGCAGCGCGCAGGCGTGCAGCAGTTCCAGGGCGGAAAACAGCAGCAGCGCTTCGGGATCGGGTTCGCCGGTCGCCACGGCGCGCCAGCCCCAATAGGCGAACGCCGGCCGCAGCCGCTTGCCGCCGCCCAGCACGAAGTCCTCGAGGGCGCCGATCAGGACGTCGTAGTCGCCGCCGATGTGGGCTGTCTGGGCGCGCCGGTCGTGCAGGTATCGCCGAAGCTGCTCGGTGACGGCGCCGGTCAACTCGACGGTTGCCGCTGTTGCCGCGGCTTCTGGGCTCAGCGCGGCGCCCCTTTCTGCTCGGCGTGACGGATATTCGTCCTAGGGCCGACAGTTTATGTCGCTTGCGCCTGAGTTGCTTCGACTGCCTCACTAACCGCCCCTATGCTGGCGGGGGTGTCCGCGCCGCGTTGCGCTTAGTCGTCTGAGGGAAAGGAGCCGCGTGACCCTCAACACCGTCGCGCTCGAGCTGGTGCCGCCCAACGTGGAGGACGGGCCGGAGCGGGCACTCGACGACGCGCGAAAAGTGGTGCGGTACTCGGCCGAAACCGGTCTCGAAGGCCGGATCCGGCACGTAATGATCCCCGGAATGATCGCCGAAGACGACGATCGCCCGGTCGCGATGAAGCCGAAGTTCGATGTGCTGGACTTCTGGTCGATCATCAGGCCCGAACTGCCGGGCCTGCGCGGCCTGTGCACGCAGGTGACGGCGTTCATGGACGAGGCCTCGCTGCGGCAGCGGCTCGGCGACCTGTGCGCGGCCGGGATGGAAGGCGTGGTGTTCGTCGGCGTGCCCCGCACGATGAACGACGGCGAAGGCTCCGGCGTCGCGCCGACCGACGCCCTGTCCATCTACCGCGACCTGGTCAGCAACCGCGGCGTGATCGTGATCCCCACCCGCGACGGCGAACAGGGCCGGCTCAACTTCAAATGCGACCGGGGCGCGACCTACGGCATGACCCAGCTGCTGTATTCCGACGCGATCGTGGGCTTTCTGACCGAGTTCGCCAAGAACACCGAGCACCGGCCCGAGCTGCTGCTTTCCTTCGGGTTCGTGCCGAAGGTGGAGAGCCGCGTCGGCCTGATCAACTGGCTGATCCAGGACCCGGGCAACGCCGCGGTGGCCGACGAGCAGGCCTTCGTCAAGAGGCTGGCCGCCAGCGAGCCCGACCAGAAGCGCAAGCTCATGGTCGACCTGTACAAGCGCGTGATCGACGGGGTCGGCGAGCTCGGCTTCCCGCTGAGCATCCACTTCGAGGCGACCTACGGGGTGTCCGGACCCGCGTTCCAGACCTTCGCGGAGATGCTGGAGTACTGGTCGCCCGGGTCGCCGGGACCGATTTAACCCGGCGGCTGGTCGCCGGGCGCGGTGAACCGCGGGGAGCGGTCCCGGCTGACCCAGGCCAGCAGCGCGACCACCCCGGCGGCCGCGAAGGACGCGATCCCCAGCCACACGCCCGCCCCGGTGAAGTTGCGGGTGTTGGGATCGGTGTAGCGCGCGTTGGCGGTCATGGTGCTCACCACGCCCGGCTTGAGCTTCCACGACACCACGTCGGGCTCGACGCGGTCCCCGTTGGTCGAGGTGACGACGCCGGGAAACGCGATGGTGAGCTCGACGTTGGCGTCGTTGTCGGTCACCGAGGTCAGGTCCGCGCGGCCTTCCAGGATCACCAGGTTGCCGTTGCGGCGCAGCGACAGGTTCACCCCGGAGGCGTCGGAGTTCATGTTGGCCAGCTGCGGCAACTCGGCGAAGGTCAAATCGGAGAACACCGCCTGCGAGCCCACGTAGCCGTCGCTGTCGTAGTTTGACACCGCCACCTTCTGGCTGAACGGCAGGTTGTTGCTGTCGAGCTGCGGGCCGGTGTCCTTGGGTGTTCTCGGCTTGGCGGCCGCGATGATCTCGCCGGAAACCAGGTCGTCGGGGGAGACGGTCAGCGACGCACGCACCCGCAGGCACCCGGTGGCCAGCGGCACCAGCAGCAACAGCAGGGTCGCCATGCCCACCACGCGGCGCCAGCGACGGGTCAATCCACGGGCTTTCGGCGGGGCAGGGCTGGCGCGCACCAGGTCATCGTGCCAGATCCGGTGGGGCGTCCCGGCGCGCCGTGCCGCTACAGGGGTAGGGCGCGGCCCAGGATCGCGAAAGCCCGTGGGTCCCCGGCGAAGTGGTAGCGGCGGATGATGTCGTTGAAGCCCAGCCGCCGGTACAACCGCCACGCCCGGTTGTCTTCGCCGTTGGTTTCCGGCGTGGAGAGCAGGACGTTCTTCTCGGCGCGCCCGGCCAGCAGCCGGCGGGCCAGCGCCTCGCCCAGGCCATGGCCTTGGGCCCGGGGATGGATGTGCAGCTCGGTCAGCTCGAAGTAGCTGCTCATCAGCCGGGCGATCTCGTTGGGCGGCAACCCGCCGCGTTGCAGGCCCAGCACCACCTGCTGCTGCCACCACTGCCCGGGCGCCCCGGGGTAGCCGTATGCCACGCCCAGCAACGGCGCGCTGCCCAGTACGGCGGCCGGCGGCGGTTCGTCGGTGGGGCCGTCGACTTCGACGACGGCCGCGCCCTGCCAGCCGCGTCGCCGGACGTGTTCCAGCCACATCGCGGCGCGCTGGTTCTCGGTGCCCCGCGGGTATCGCATCGCTTCGACGTACACCCCGAGGGCGTCACTGAGACGGCGCTCCATATCGTTCGGCAGCAGATCGATGAGGAATATCGCCAACTCGCGGTGCCCTCCTCGTCCGGTGGTCCGGTCGCGTGCGGGTGCTTTGGCTTTCGTGCGGTCGGTCGGCCCCGTGCGCTATCGCCATTATCGGACCCCGGCGCTCGGTTGGACGACCGGTGGCAGCGACCCGGCCCGTGGACCGCGCACCGTCGCGAGCGTGGCGCCGCGCAGGGTGTTGTGGCCCACATGAGTTCCGGGCCGCGGCCGGGATAGAATCGCTGCCGAACCAGTGGTACGGCGCAGATCGACCTCGTATCATCTGTGTTAGTTGCCTTTACAACGGGCATCCGCGTGCTATCGATAGTGACGTGCCAAACTGTCGGCAAGGAGGGACGAATGCCACTCTCCGATCATGAACAGCGGATGCTCGATCAGATCGAGAGCGCACTGTACGCGGAAGACCCCAAATTCGCGTCGAGCGTCCGCGGCGTTGGGTTCCGTGCACCGACCACCCGGCGGCGCCTGCAAGGCGCGGCGTTATTCGTCATCGGTCTTGCGATGCTGGTGTTCGGGGTGGCGGTCAAGGCCACGATGATCGGCAACTTCCCGATCCTCAGCGTCGTCGGCTTCGTTGTCATGTTCGGCGGCGTCGTCTACGCCATCACGGGTCCGCGGCTGACGGGAAGGCCCGACCACTCCTCGGCGCCCGGCTCGGCGCGCCAGCGGCGCAACCGGGGTGGCGGCTCCTTCACCAGCCGCATGGAGGACCGGTTCCGCCGCCGCTTCGACGACTAGCCGCAGCAACGTAGGACGTCACACGGGGTAGCCGACGGGCTACCCCGTTTTTCGTGCACGCCGCGCCTGCGATGAGCGCGTGGTCCCGGGCCGGATCGACGCCCTGCACGCAGTCTCGGCCGCCCGGCCCTTCCCGGCCCCTCCCGAGTCCCGATTGAGCCGCAATCGAGTCCGAACGGCAGCATTCCCGCCCCACCGGGCCCCACTTGCTGCCCCACCGCGCCCCACACGGCCGCTTCCGGCCGCTGACGTGCGCTTTTGCCGGCTCGCCAAAGGTCCGCTCGGCCGCGACGCGGGTGCCCTGGTCGCCCTGCGCCGGCGAAAAGTGGCGGATGACCCGGAAAACTCCGCCACGACACTCCATCAATGGGGCAAAGTGGGGGAATGTGGGGTATGGTGGCTGAAGCGTTTGGGTGACCCCGACGGGGAGGTGAGCTGGTGTTTCTCGGCACCTACACGCCCAAACTCGACGACAAGGGGCGGCTCACGTTGCCCGCCAAGTTCCGCGACGCGCTGGCAGGGGGATTGATGGTCACCAAGAGCCAAGACCACAGCCTCGCCGTGTACCCGCGGGCGGAATTCGAGCAACTGGCCCGCCGGGCCAGCAAGGCCTCGCGCAGCAACCCGGACGCGCGGGCGTTCCTGCGTAACCTCGCCGCGGGCACCGACGAGCAGCATCCCGACGCCCAGGGCCGCATCACCCTGTCCGCCGACCACCGCCGCTACGCCGGGCTGTCCAAGGACTGCGTGGTGATCGGGGCGGTCGACTACCTCGAAATCTGGGACGCCCAGGCCTGGACCGACTATCAGCAGACCCACGAAGAGAACTTCTCCGCGGCCAGCGATGAAGCACTCGGCGACATCATCTGAGGCGCGTGCCCGTGCATCGTGGCCTCTGCCCGAACCGACCCTGGCGTACTTCCCCAACGCCAGGTTCGCGCCTTCGGACAGGGACCCGGGTGCAGGGGCCACGCCGTTAGCCCCCGGTGTTGCGGTGGCTGACAACCCGCAGGACTTCGGGCACGTGCCCGTACTGCTGCGACGCTGCCTCGAGCTGCTGGCCCCCGCGCTGACACGCCACCACCCCGACGGGTCCGGGGCGGTCCTCGTCGACGCCACGCTCGGCGCGGGCGGCCACTCCGAGCGGTTCCTGACCGATTTCCCCGGATTGCGCGTCGTCGGCCTCGACCGCGACCCCACCGCGCTGGACATCGCCGGGGCCCGGCTCGCGCCCTTTGCCGACCGCACCACCCTGGTGCACACCCGGTATGACGGCCTGGTCGACGCGCTGGCCGAATCCGGCTACGGCGCAACCGAATCCGTCGACGGGGTGCTGTTCGACCTCGGCGTCTCGTCCATGCAGCTCGATCGGGCCGAGCGGGGTTTCGCCTACGCCCAGGACGCCCCGCTGGACATGCGGATGGACCCGGCGGCGCCGCTGACCGCGGCCGACATCCTCAACACCTACGACGAGGCGGCGCTCGCCGACATCCTGCACCGCTACGGCGAGGAGCGGTTCGCGCGCCGCATCGCCGCACAGATCGTGCGGCAGCGCGCCCGCGCCCCGTTCACGTCGACCGCCGAGCTGGTTGCCCTGCTCTACCGAGCGATTCCGGCGCCGGCCCGGCGCACCGGAGGGCATCCGGCCAAGCGCACCTTCCAGGCGCTGCGCATCGCGGTCAACGACGAGCTGACCTCGCTGCGCGCCGCGCTTCCCGCCGCCCTGGACGCGCTCGCCGGCGGCGGGCGCATCGTGGTGTTGGCCTATCAATCGCTGGAGGACCGGATCGTCAAGCGCGCCTTCGCCGACGCGGTCGCGTCGCGCACGCCGGTGGACCTCCCGTTCGAACTTCCCGGCCACGAGCCGAGGTTCCGGTCGTTGACGCGCGGCGCCGAACGGGCCGACGCCGCGGAGATCGAACGCAACCCCCGCAGCGCCGCAGTGCGGTTACGCGCCCTGCAACGACTTGGGAAAGGCGACTCATGAAGGTAGAGCGCGAGGCGCCCAAGCGCCGCGGCCGCGGACGCGACCGGTCGGCCCGCAAGGCCGGGCGCGCCTCGACCGATGCGGTCCCGCGCCGCACCCGGTCCTCGGCGCCCACCCGCGAGGCCCGCGCGCCCAAGTCCGCGCCGCAGACGGGCCCCATCGCCCGGCCGGTCGAGCGCTCGGCCCGTCCCAAGAACACCAGCCAGGCCAAGGCTCGGGCCAAGGCGCGAAAGGCCAAGGCCCCCAGAGTCGTCCGCCCGCCGTTGACCGAGCGGTTGGCGGCCCGGCTGGCGGCCGTCGACCTGCGGCCACAGACGCTGGCGCGCAAGGTTCCGTTCGTCGTGCTGGTCATCGGGGCACTGGGCCTCGGGCTGGCGCTGACGCTGTGGCTGTCCACCGACTCCGCCGAGCGCTCCTACCAGCTCAGCCACGCCCGCGAGAAGAACCGGATGCTGCAGCAGCAGAAGGAGGCGCTGGAACGCGACGTGCGCGAGGCGGAGTCGGCGCCGGCGCTGGCCGAGGCGGCCCGCAAGCAGGGCATGATCCCGACCCGCGACACCGCACACCTGGTGCAGGACCCCGCGGGTAACTGGGTGGTGGTCGGCACGCCCAAGCCCGCCGACGGCGTTCCGCCACCGCCGCTGAACACCAAGATTCCCGACGTGGCTCCGGCCCCGCCGCCGCCCCCGGCACCGGGACCTCCGGGGCCAGGGCCGGTG
>NZ_LQPJ01000090.1 GCF_002101785.1 Mycobacterium palustre | reverse complement strand
CGGCCCAGGATCGAGTCGAACCTCAGCAGGTGCGCCAGCGTGGCGTTGTCGGTGATGTCATTGACCGCCACCACCTCCACGTCGGCGCCGCCCTGCTGCTGCTGGGCCAGCAACGCCCGATAAAAGTTGCGTCCGATTCGACCGAAACCATTGATGCCAACTCGGACCGTCACTTGTCTCTCCCTGTCTTCGTAAACTCTGTGAGTTCGCTGATGAACGCTCCTCGCCAGCCTAGATCAGTGGCACGGGCCGCCGCCCGCCTGGTCAGCAGTGCCGCGGCCGGCACCGGCGTTGCGGCGGCCGCGGTCACCGGAGCGTGTCTGGTGTGTATCGGTTCGATAAGCCGCGGAATCGTCGCGTGTCCAATAGCAACGACGGGCCCTACATTCGACACGACTGCGGTACGGCTATGCGGTTCTGCTGACCATTGATCGCGAAAAACTGAGTGCTTAAGGAGTCGACGACGATGACGGTCTTCGATCGGTTCAACGTCAAAGTGGGCGCCACCATCGCCGGGTTGTGCGGGGCCGCCATAGCGATGAGCCCGGACGCGGCGGCCACGCCGCTGAAAACCGGCGGCTACGCGTGCATGCAGGGCCAGTCGGCCGAGGCCGGGGCGCCGGCGGCCGGTCCGGTAGCGGCCGGCGGGGCGCCCGCGGCGGGCGGACCCGCGGCCGCCGGCGCGGCGGGCGCCGGCGGAGCGACCGCGGCGCCCGTCTGTACGGCCAGCGCGCCGCTCACCGACATGTCCGGTGTTCCCCTGGTCGCGCCCGGGCCCGTTCCCGTGGTGCCGGCGGGCGCTCCGCTGATCGCTCTGGGGCCGCCGATCCCGGCGGGCGCGCCGGTGCCCGTCGGCGCTCCGGTGCCGCTCGGCGCCCCCGTGCCCGTGGGCGCGCCGGTGCCCGTGGGCGCCCCGGTGCCGGTGGTGCCGGTCGGCGCCCCGCTGATCGCGCTGGCCGGCGGCCCGGTGGAGGCCGCGGCGCCGGCGGGTGCCCCGATCATCGACATGGCCGGGACCGGGAAGGGCGAACCGACCGGTCCGGCTCCCGCGGGCGGCCCGGTGCCCGGCCAGCCGACCCCGCCCGGGCCTTCGGCTGCGCGCTGAGCCGATCCCGTCCGCTGAACGGACCCGCCGGGTTGCTCGCGGCGGGTCCGTTTCGTGTGTGCAGCGAAATCATCGCGAAATCATCGCGTGGCGGCGAAACACCGTGCGCCGCAACAGCGTTTGCGGGCGGCGCCCGCTACTCCTCGACGATCACCGGGTCGCCGACGTTGACCCGGTTGAAGTACCACTCGGCGTCCTCGGGGCTCAGGCTGATGCAGCCGTGGCTGACATTCTCCAGGCCCATCGCGTTGAGCGCCCACGGCGCCGAGTGCACGTAGAGTCCCCGGCCGGTGATGCGGACGGCGTAGTCCACCGGGATCCGGTAGCCGTCGGGATCGTCGACGGGGATCCCGACGCTGCTCGAGTCCATGATCACCGTGCGGTCCTTGGACAGGACGCTGTAGGACCCGACGGGCGTCGGGTACTCGGGCCTGCCCATCGAGGCCGGCATCACGCCCTGCTCCCCCCAGTGGGGCCGGTGGTGCGGCGCGGGCAGCGACGTCGGCGGCCCCTCCTCGAGCCCGTCGATGGTCACGGTGAACGTGTGATCCGAGATCTTGGCCACGCCGACGACGGCGGCGCCGGTCTGAAACTCCGAGTGCACGTTGCCCACCGACAGCGCCACGGTGCTGTGCGCCGGCCAGAAGCGGTCGGGTACCCAGCGCACCACGTCGTCGTCAATCCACTCGAACCTGCCGGTCCTCGGCGGCGCCGATTTGACGTCGATGGCGCGCTCGGCCGCGCGCCGATTGGTGACGGGCGCGCGGAACGTCACCACCACGGGGTGCGCCACGCCCACCACGGCGTCCCGCGCCGGCAGCACCGAGGCGACGGCCGAGCCGTACGGCTGGTTCGCCGCCGCAAGGCTCACGTCGGCGGGCTGGGCGACCACGCTGGCACCGATCACGCTCACCGCAAGAACACACCGCACCATCGCACGCATGGGCCCCAGTCCTTTTAACTGACATCTTTGCAATAGGGATGTTAGGGGGCGTGGACTGCGGAAGTGCCAGGGCGCGTTCGCGATTCGGTCAAGTGTCTGTCACGGTTCGGCTACACCGGTTTCATGCGGGTCGCCCCGGTTTCGCGCCGGTTTGGCGGCGCAACCAACGCAGCGCCGACTCGGCGGCGTGGACTGCGAACACAGGTAGACCCCCGCCACGCCGGTGGCGTAGGGGTCGACGGCGACGCGCGGGCGCAGGACCACCTGCAACCCGGCGGTGCCGGTGCTGACGGTGCCGATGACGCGGTCGCGGAACCCGGGCGCGAACCGCTCGATCTGGCCGACGACGGCGTCGGTGGCGACGCCGTTGCGGGCGAGGTGGATGGCGGCGGCCAGGCCGTTGGGCCCGGCCCCGACGACCACCGCCTTGGCCATCGGCGGTCAGCGCGTGGCGCGTTGCGTCGTGACGTGGACGGGGAACTGGTCGCCGGGCTCGGGCCACGGCTGCCGGGTCAGCATGTCCGCGACCTCGACGTAGCCGGTCTCGATGACCCCTGCCTTGGCGTCGAGGATGCGATACGACTGCCGTTGGACATAGATGGGCTGGCTCTCCAGGACGATGACGCGGACGTCGCCGTCGGCGAACTGGCAGCGCCGTTGCACCGCCTCCAGCAGTTGTTCGTTGTGCAGGTGGCCTTCGCCGAAGTTCCATCCGATCAGGGGGCCGGCGACGATTTCGCCCTCGCGCACGCTGTAGTCGGCCTCGTTGGACTCGCCGCCCAACGCCCGCGGCAGCAGGCCGTTGAGCGCCCGGCCGTGCGTGTGCATGGCCCGGAACGCCGAGGTCTTGTCGCTCACGATCTCGGCGGTCTTGGCGTCATAGAGCTTGGCCAGCTGATTGATCACCAGCGCGGAGCTTTTGACGATGTTGGCCTCGATCTTGTCCTCGGCGCCCGCGCGGAAGCACCACACGCTGGTGGCCCAGTTGCCGGCGTAGTAGCGCATCGCGGGTAGGAACGAAATCTTTTGCGGGAACATGTTTCCCGCGATCGGCACCACGGCGAGCGCGACGATCAGGATGGCCAGCAGCAGCGGTGAGGACAGGTCGACGGCATGGATCGTGCCGCAGTGGCCGAACAGGTAGAACAGCGAAAAGATGAAAAACACGTTCCACTCCAACGGCACCCCCATCGGCAGGTTGGAGAGGATGTTGAGGTGGAAGATCACCATGAAGGCGATCAAAGACCAGCGCCACGGTCGCCCGTCCGCGACGAACACCAGAATCCCGGGGACCAAGAATTCGGCCGTGGTGCCCCCGACGTGCGCCATCACCTTGGGCAGCCAGGAGGGTCGCAGGTCGTTGACGTGGTCAAGGTAGAGCAGGTGTTTGAGCGGGTTGAAGAGCTTGCTGCGCAGCAGCGCGTTGTTGCTGGTCATCACCGACACGACGTAGGGAAAGTGGTGGTTGAGCTTGGAAGTCGCTGCGCCCCACCATAATCCGAGCATGATGATCTTGAATGCCGCGATCTGGTCGGTGAACGGGAAGAAGAACACGAGCAGCTTCAGCCAGTAGTGTTCGCCGCGGGCGGCCAAAAAGATGGTCTTGTCCCGCAGGCCCAGCAGGGCCAGGGCGACGATCGTGGGCAGCACCCGCTTGGGGTCGATCAGCGGACCGGGCGCCGACAGCGCCCACACGCCGCCGGCCAAGACGACCGCGTACAGAGCGACATCGACGACGGTGCGGGTGTCGCCGCGGGTGAACGGTACTTTGCCGGGCCATGCCGGCAGCCGAATCGTGTTGGGCCGCAACCAGTACAGGAATCCGCCGATCGGCGGCATGAATCGGCCGGTCAGCGGCCCGGACCCGCAGCCGAAGCCCAGGACCTCGAACAGCAGCGTGAAGACGATGAACTTCTGGTACACGATCGGTTGCGTCCACCAGTCACCGATACGTCCCAGCCCACCCAGGCCGGGGGTCAGCGAGATGATCGCGGCCGGGACGGCGACGTACAGGGCGATCTTGGTCGCGTAGAGCAGATACACCGCGTACGGCGTCCCGAAGCCGTGTTCGGCCCAGTGCCGGGTGACGATCTGCAGTCGCGTCGCCCGCGGCAGCTGCTGCCACGCGTCGGGGTCGACGTCCGGAAGCTCCGGTGACATGAATCCCATGGGTGGCCTCATTCGCGTCGGAGGTGAAACCAGTGGCCGATACCAATGTATCGGCCACACCGCATGGGTTTCGTCCAGACGGAGAAAAACGCTGCGCGGCAGGCGATTGCGTCGACCCGGGGCGGCCTAGCGGACCGCCGGGCGAGCCCTGCGCGACAGGCGCGCAGCCCCGCCTTGCGCCCGGGACGGGAAGCGGCCGCGCAGCTTTTCGATCATGCCGTCCAGGGCCTCGCGGTCCTTCTCCTCGAGGCGGGCCATCCGCCGCAGGCTAGCGGCGCGCTCGGTGTCCCCGGCGGCCTCCGCGGCCGCGATCGCCTTGCGGTATTCGGCGACGCGGTGCTCCACATGGCGGCGGTTCTGCGCCAGCACCCGCAGAAAGTAGCCGGCCTGCAGCTGATCGGCTGTCTCGGCGGCCGCGGCGGAGAGCTCCGCCTCACCGGCGGGACGGTGCACAGTCATCGAAGCCATGGCCCCTCCTTGACGTACGTTGGCCGGCCCGGGCCGGACGGCGCTGCTGTGAGGCTTGCGCCCGCGTCGATCGCGGGCGCTGTTCGACCTGTGCCCGGCGACCGAGCGGGCATCGCGCTCGTCGGACACACCGGCGACGTCCATCTCGTCTCTCTCGGCTGACAGCGGGTGCTTGGCAGGGGGTAACGATAGCCCCCGGGACGGGCCGGCGCCATAGGCGCCGGCGGGTACCCCGCAGTGCCGGGCGGGCAACCCAAACGCCCCGGCCCCGCTAGCTACCATCGAGTGACTCACGGGGCAATGCCGCCCCCGGGGCCGTTGAGGGAGGAACGTGACCGACAGCGACGCCGCAGACGCGGGCGACATCGAGAAATTCGACCCCGGCCTCACCCAACGCATGGTGGCGGTGCTGCGCCCCTTCGTGAAAACGTACTTTCGCGCCGAGGTGCACGGCCTGGAGTCCTTCCCGCCGGCGGGCGGCGCGCTGGTGGTCGGCAACCATTCCGGCGGCATGTTCCCGATGGACGTCCCGATCTTCACCGTGCACTTCTACGAGCGGTTTGGCTACGACCGGCCGGTCTACACCCTCAGCCACGACATCCTGATGGCCGGCCCCACGGGGTCGTTCTTCCGGCGCACCGGCTACATCCGGGCCAGCCGGGAAAACGCCGCGGGGGCCCTGCGGTCCGGCGGCGTGGTGATAGTCTTCCCCGGCGGCGACTACGACGCGTACCGGCCCACGTTGTGGGAAAACGTCATCGACTTCAACGGCCGCAAGGGATACGTCCGCACGGCGGTCGAGTCCGGCGTGCCCATCGTTCCCGCGGTGTCCATCGGCGGGCAGGAGACCCAGCTGTACCTGTCGCGCGGCACCTGGCTGGCCGAGCGGCTGGGGCTAAAAAGGCTGCTGCGCAGCGAGATTCTGCCGCTGTCGATCGGCTTCCCGTTCGGGCTCAGCGCGGTGATACCGCCGAACCTGCCGCTGCCGACCAAGATCGTGACGCAGGTGCTGGACCCGATCGACGTCGAAGCCGAGTTCGGCGCCGACCCGGATTTCGACGAGGTCGACGAGCACGTGCGGTCGGTGATGCAGGCCGCGCTCACCGAGCTCGCCGGCAAGCGCCGCTTCCCGATCCTGGGCTGAGCCATGGCATCTCGGATCGATCAGGCCCTCGGGATCGTCAGGACGCTGAGCCGCGCGCGGATGATCGCGCCGATGCGGCCCGACCGCTACGTCAGGATCGCCGCCGCCATGCGCCGCGAAGGGCTGGGCATCACGTCCGGTTTCGCCAGCGCGGCACAGCGCTGCCCCCACCGTCCCGCCCTGATCGACGAGCGGGGCACGCTGACCTGGCGGCAGCTCGACGAGCGGATCAACGCGCTGGCCGCGGCCTTCCAAAAGCTTGCGTCGGGTCAACCCAAGGTCGTCGGGATCATGTGCCGCAATCACCGCGGCTTCGTCGAGGCCTTGGTGGCCGCCAACCGCATCGGCTCCGACATCGTGCTGCTCAACACGTCGTTCGCCGGCCCGGCGCTGGCCGAGGTCGTCAACCGCGAGGGCGTGGCCGCCGTCGTCTACGACGAGGAGTTCACCGAGGCGGTGGACCGCGCGCTCGCCGACAAGCCGGACGCCACCCGCATCGTGGCGTGGACCGACGGGCGGCACGAGCTGACGGTCGAGAGGCTGATAGCCGGCCACGCCGGGCAACGGCCCCACCGCACCGGCCGCAGGGGCCGGATGATCCTGCTCACCTCCGGCACCACCGGAAGTCCCAAGGGCGCCAATCAAACTGGCGGCAACGCCGGGATCGGCACGCTCAAGGCGATTCTGGACCGCACGCCGTGGCGCGCCGAGGAGACCATCGTGATCGTGGCGCCGATGTTCCACGCGTGGGGCTTCTCCCAGCTGGTGTTCGCCGCCTCGATGGCCTGCACGGTGGTCACCCGCCGCAAGTTCGACCCCGAGGCGACGCTGGCGCTGATCGACCGCCACCAAGCGACGGGGCTGGCGGTGGTGCCGGTGATGTTCGACCGCATCATGGAGCTGCCGGAAAAGGTGCGAAATCGGTACAGCTGCAAGTCGTTACGCTTCGCCGCGGCATCCGGCTCGCGGATGCGGCCCGACGTCGTCATCGCGTTCATGGACCAGTTCGGCGACGTGATCTACAACAACTACAACGCCACCGAGGCCGGCATGATCGCCACCGCGACCCCGCAGGACCTGCGCGCGGCGCCCGACACCGCCGGCCGGCCCGCGGGCGGGACCGAAATCCGGATCCTGGATTCCGAATTCAACGAATTGCCCGCCGGTGAGGTCGGCACCATCTACGTCCGCAACGACACCCAGTTCGAGGGCTACACCTCAGGCGCCACAAAGGAGTTCCACGCCGGCTTCATGTCGTCGGGCGACGTCGGTTACCTCGACGAGGCCGGGCGGCTGTTCGTCATCGGCCGCGACGACGAGATGATCGTCTCCGGCGGCGAGAACGTCTACCCCATCGAGGTGGAAAAGACGCTGGCGGCGCACCCCGACGTGGCCGAGGCCGCCGTCATCGGCGTCGACGACGAGCAGTACGGCCAGCGGCTGGCGGCCTTCGTGGTGTTGGCACCGGGCGCTCGCCTCGATAAAGGGGCCGCCCCCGACACCCTCAAGCGGCACGTGCGGGAGAACCTCGCCAACTACAAGGTGCCCCGCGAGATCACCGTCCTCGACGATCTCCCCCGCGGCAACACCGGCAAGATCCTGCGCGCCGAACTGCATGCCCGGGTAGGCGGCTGATGCGGCTCGCACGGACGATCCGAAAGCCCCGCCCGCTGCTGCGCGCCGCGGTCGAATTGGCCAACGCCGCCAACGGGTTACGCCCACTGGCCCGCAAGGGCTACACCACCGTCCTGGTGTTCTGGTTCGGCTGGCCGACGTCGGAGGTGCCCGGCCTGTATTTCTCCGCCTCGCTGCTGGACGCGGTGCGGCGGGGGCGCCGCGGCGACTTCGCCGGGCGGCGCGGGAAGGCGGCCCTGGCGCTGACGGCCGCGTCGTGGGCGATCCTGGGGGTGATCCGCTACCGCGGCGTCACCACGCCCGGCCCGGTGCTGGAGGCCGGGCTGCGCGACCAGCTCGGCGACGACTACGCCGAGGCGCTGCGAGACCTGCCGCACACCAGGCCCACCCGCAGCGGGCGGCGCAACCTGCCGCTGGGCAACACGGTGGCGCGCCGGCGTTACGTCGAGAAGACCAACGTCGTGTCCTACGGCCCGCACGGGCGGGCCAACCTCGCCGACATCTGGCGCCGCCGCGACCTGCCGCGCGACGGCAAGGCGCCGGTGTTGCTGCAGGTGCCCGGCGGGGCCTGGGTGATCGGCATGCGCCGCCCGCAGGCCTATCCGCTGATGAGCCACCTGGCCGCGCGCGGCTGGGTGTGCGTGTCCATCGGCTACCGGGTCTCCCCCGTGCACACCTGGCCGGACCACATCGTCGACGTCAAGCGGGCGCTGGCCTGGGTCAAGGAGAACATCGCCCGCTACGGCGGGGATCCCGATTTCGTCGCGATCACCGGCGGGTCGGCCGGCGGCCACCTCTGCGCGCTGGCGGCGCTGACCCAAAACGACCCGCAGTACCAGCCCGGCTTCGAAGACGCCGACACGTCGGTGGCCGCCGCGGTTCCGGTCTACGGCCGCTACGACTGGTTCTCCACGGAGGGCGAGGGCCGCCCCGAGTTCGTGTGGCTGCTGGAAAAGTTTGTGGTGAAGCGGGAAATCGCCCGGCGCCGCGACATTTTCGTCGACGCGTCGCCGATCCGGCGGCTGCGGGCCGACGCGCCACCGTTTTTCGTCCTGCACGGCCGCGACGATTCGCTCATCCCGGTCGGGGAGGCCCAGGAGTTCGTCGAAGAATTGCGGGCGGTGTCGAAGTCCCCGGTCGCCTACGCCGAATTGCCGCACGCCCAACACGCTTTCGACATCTTCAGTTCGCCGCGGGCGCACCGGTCCGCCGAAGCCGTGGCGCGGTTCCTGTCGTGGGTGTACGTGACGAACCCGCCGGACGGAGGCTAGGGGCGTCCCCGTAATCCCTTGCGTCACTTTTGTTTCTGTGAATCCTTGGCGGCGGTTTTGTCGGTGGGGGTGGCTAGGTTGGGGTCATGGCTGGCAAGGGTGTGGATCGTGAGGCGTTGTCGATCGCCTTGGACATCCTGGACGCCAGCTTTGATGCGGTGGCCGAATTCGATTGCGAAGCATTGACGACCCCTGAGCAGCTGGTTTTGCTGGAGCGTGTTGAACGGCTGCGCCGGCGCCTGCCGGCCCTCGAGCATCCGGTGATCAATGCGCCGGCCCGCCAACCCCGCACCAACACCTACCAACACCCCAAAAAACTCCTCCACCACAAAGAAGACGACGACCCGTAGCGACCCGGACTACTGCGCCAGCGCCGCGGCCTTCTCGAGTTCGGTCAGCGCCGGTTCCATCGCGTCGGCCAACTCGTCGATGTCGTTGGCCACCTCGGGCGTGGTGACCAAGCCGAAGTCCAGGTAGTCGGTGTAGGAGAAGCAGGTGATGTTCAGCGCGACGTCCATCACGGGCGGACCGAGCGGCACCAGCGAATCCAGCTTGGCGCCCGCCATGTAAAGCGGGAACTGCGGGCCGGGCACGTTGGACACGACGAGGTTGATGGGCGCCAGGTTTCGCGACAACCCGCTGGCGGTGTAGGCGCGCGCGGCCAGCTGCAGCAGCCCGGGCGGCGTGGTCTCGGTCAGCCCCATGATCTGGTGCGCCGACAGCGCCTTGGCCATCAGCTTGGCGCTTTGCGTGCTTTCGTGGATGGCCAGCAGCCGCTCGGCCGCGCCCTCGACGTCGGTGGCCAAAGAGACGGTCATCGAGCTGACCTTGTTGCCGACGTGGCTCTTGTCGTCGTCGGTGCGGGTGGACACCGGGATCTGCGCGATGAGCGGTTTGGTGGGCAGCTCGCCCCGCTTCTGCAGGTACTCGCGGGCGGCGCCGGCCACCACCGCCAGCACGACGTCGTTGAGCTTGACGCCGTACGCGTCCTTGACGGCCTTGGCCCGGGCCAGCTCGACGCGGCAGCCGGTGACCCGCCGGTGCGGCGACACCGGCGCGTTGAACCGGGTCTTGGGCGCCTCGAAATATCCCGGCGGCTTGCTGCTGACGCTCAGCGTGGCGATCTGCTGGCGGATGGTCTGCTCGACCAGGCGGGCGATGCGGAAGGGCGTCTTGATCCCCAGGTTGATCAGCGCGCCCACCGCGCGCCGCTCGAGGCCCGGCAACTGGAACCCGACCAGCGACCCGACCGTTTCCCGTTGCGGCGCACGGGGTTCCGGCGTGACGTCCAGGAGGATTTCGCCCAGCCCGGCGCCCGACACCCCATCGACGATGGCGTGGTGCATCTTGGTCAGGGTCGCGATCCGGGCGCCCTCGACCCCCTCGATCACCCACATCTCCCACAGCGGCCGCGAGCGGTCCAGCTTGTAGGACATCAGCCGGCCCACCAGCTCCTCGAGCTCGTGGCGACCGCCGGGTGCGGGCACGCCGATGCGACGGATGTGGAAGTCGACGTCGAGCTCGGAGTCCTCGACGAACCACGGCCGGTCCAGCCCCAGCGGCGCGCCGGTGACCCGCCACCGCAACTGCGGCATCTCCGGCAGCCGCTCGATGAGCAGTTCGCGCAGGCGCTGGAAGCTGTATTCGGGCGCGTCGCTGGGATCGCAGATCGCCAGCGCCCCGACGTGCATGTGCCAGCCCGCGGTTTCGGCCGACCAGAACGCCGCGTCAACGCTCGAAAGCCGCTTCATCTCCGAAACGTTAGCCCGCGATCAGGCATCCTCCAATAGGTCGGGCGTGACCGCCGATTCGGTGTCGGGGATGCCGTCGACCTTGGCCTTGCGGTCGGCCATGGACAGCAGGCGCCGAATGCGCCCGGCCACAGCGTCTTTCGTCATCGGTGGATCCGCGAGGCGGCCGAGCTCCTCGAGGGAGGCCTGCCGGTGCTCGACGCGCAGCTTGCCCGCCGAGGCCAGGTGCTCGGGGACCGCGTCGCCGAGTATCTCCAGCGCGCGCTCCACCCGGGCGGCGGCCGCGACCGCGGCCCGCGCCGAGCGGCGCAGATTGGCGTCGTCGAAGTTTGCCAGCCGGTTGGCCGTCGCGCGCACCTCGCGGCGCATCCGGCGTTCCTCCCACACCAGCCGGGTGTCCTGGGCGCCCATCCGGGTCAGCAGCGCGCCGATCGCCTCGCCGTCGCGCACCACCACCCGGTCGGCGCCGCGCACCTCGCGGGCCTTGGCGCTGACCCCGAGCCGGCGCGCGGCCCCCACCAACGCCAGCGCCGCCTCCGGGCCGGGGCAGCTGACCTCCAGCGCCGACGAACGCCCCGGCTCGGTCAGCGACCCGTGCGCCAAAAACGCGCCGCGCCACGCCGCCTCCGCGTCGGCGATGCTGCCGCCGACCACCTGGGCCGGCAGCCCGCGCACCGGACGCCCGCGCATGTCGAGCAGGCCGGTCTGGCGGGCCAGCGCCTCGCCGTCGTTGG
Organism: Mycobacterium palustre; assembly: GCF_002101785.1. Classification (GTDB taxonomy): domain Bacteria; phylum Actinomycetota; class Actinomycetes; order Mycobacteriales; family Mycobacteriaceae; genus Mycobacterium; species Mycobacterium palustre. Next base: position 68,813 of record NZ_LQPJ01000090.1, on the reverse strand, counting down.
CGACCCGCAGCACGTAGCGGGTGCTCTTGCGAATCCCGCTGGCCGACAACACATGCACGACGGCGTTGTAGCCGTAGAGCTCGAAGATGTCCTTGCGCAGCCGCCGGGCGATGTTGCCCAGGTCCACCTCGGCCTCGACGACGACCCGGCCGCCCACGATGTGCAACCCGCCGGCGAACCGCAGCAGGGACGTGACCTCGGCGCGACGCGCGCTGACCGACGTCACCACCAGGCGGCTCAGCTCGTCCTTGACTTCGGTCGTCATCGCCACGCGTCGTCACCCCTCGGTCCCCTGGCAGCCGGCCGGTTCGCGCCGGCCTCCGGACTTTCACCGTCGACCCGAATCTCGGTGGTGGCCTTGGTCGAAGGGGTGTCGGGGTCCGGCGAGCCACCGCCGTGTCCCCGTCGGACCCCGTCGAGCGCCGCCGCAAGCTTGCCCGGGTCATGTAAAGGTGTACCAGGTCGGGCCACGTCGGCGAAGTGGACCTCGGCTTCCAGCAGCGTCGCGGTGCGGCGCAGTTGCTCGCGTTCGCGCTCGCTGGGCACCCGGTCGGCGTCGATGATGATGTCGTGCACGGTGAACCCCGGCGCGTGCTGGGCCAGCACGTGCAGGTGGCGCTCCACGGAAAACCCGGCCGTCTCCCCCGGCTCGGCGACCAGGTTGAGCACCAGCGCCCGCCGCGCGGTGGTGGCCCGCAGCGCCGCCGCCAGGCCGGGCACCAGCACGTGCGGGATGACGCTGGTGAACCACGAGCCCGGGCCCAGCACCACCAGGTCGGCGGCCATGATGGCGTCGACGGCCTGGCGGGTCGCGGGCGGGTTGTCCGGCAGCAGCCGCACCCGGCGGACCTTGCCGGGCGTGGTCGCGATGGCCACCTGGCCGCGCAGCAGGCGGAAGATCCGCGGGTCGGCCTCGAGCCCCGACACGTCGGCCTCGATCTGCAGCGCAATCGGGCACATCGGCAGCACCCGGCCCTTGACGCCGAGGATGCGTCCCAGCTCGTCGAGGGCGGCCACCGGGTCGGCGAGCACCTCGTTGAGGCCGGCCAGCAGCAGGTTGCCGATCGGGTGGCCGGCCAGGGCGCCGGTGCCGCCGAATCGGTGCTGCAGGATGGTCGCCCACAACCGACCGTACGGGCTGTCGGATGCCAACGCCGCCAACGCCATTCGCAGGTCGCCCGGCGGGACCACGTCCAGTTCGCTGCGCAGCCGGCCCGACGAGCCGCCGTCGTCGGCGACGGTGACCACCGCGGTGACGTGGGGCGTCAGCCGGCGCGCCGCCGACAGCGTCGCGTACAAGCCGTGCCCGCCCCCCAGCGCGACGATGCCTTGGTTTGTGGGCCGGGTCATTCGCGACCCAGATCCCGGTGCAGCACCCGGACCGCCAGCTGCGGGTTGTCGCCCAGCAGCTGCATCAACGCCTCGGCGATCGCCACGCTGCGATGCTTGCCGCCGGTGCAGCCGATGGCCACGGTCATGTAGCGCTTGCCCTCCCGGCGGTAGCCGTCGACGACCAGGTTTAGCAATCGATGGTAAGCGTCGAGGAACTCCGCCGCGCCGGGCTGGCCCAACACGTAGTCGTGCACCGCCGGATGCTGCCCGGTCAGCGGGCGCAGGTCGTCGACCCAGTGCGGGTTGGGCAGGAACCGCACGTCCATCACCATGTCGGCGTCCATCGGCAGGCCGTACTTGAAGCCGAAGGACTCGAGGGTGACGCTGGTGGACGCGCCGATCTCGCCGCCGAAGGCGCGCTCGATGCTTTCCCGCAGCGCCCGCACCGACAGCGTCGAGGTGTCGATGATCAGGTCGGCGGTGGCGCGGACCGGGGCCAGCATCCTGCGTTCGGCGGCGATGCCCTCGGCCAGCGTCTGGGTGCCCTGCAGCGGGTGGCTGCGGCGGTTCTGTTCGTAGCGGCGCACCAGCATGTCGTCGGAGGCCTCCATGAACACCACCCGCGGGGTGATGTTGCGGGTGGCCAGCTCGTTGCGCACCTCGTCCAGGTCGCCGGTGAAGCCGCGGGACCGCACGTCCATCACCACCGCCAGCTGGGTGATCCGCGACCCGGCGGCCAGCCCGAAATCGACCATCCGGGTGATCAGCTGGGGCGGCAGGTTGTCGGCGACGTACCAGCCGAGGTCCTCGAGCACCTTGGCCGCCGTGCCCCGCCCCGCGCCCGAAAGGCCCGTCACCAGAACGACGTCGATGCCCGCCGCGTCGTCGGGCGCGTGGTTGTCGGTGAACTCGCCCTGGCTCGTCATTCCGGCGCCCCGGGTGGTTCGGGGCGCAGCGCCTCGAGGACGGCCGTGGCGGTGGCCACGCCGATGCCGGGAACGGCGGTGATCTGGTCGACGGTGGCCTCCTTGAGCCGGGCTATCGATCCGAAATGGGTCACCAGCGCCTTGCGGCGGTGTTCTCCCAATCCTGGCACCGAATCCAGCGCGGAGGCGGTCATCCGCTTCGAACGCTTGCTGCGATGGTAGGCGATGGCGAAGCGGTGCGCCTCGTCGCGAACCCGCTGCAGCAAATACAGGCCCTCGCTGTTGCGCGGCATGATGATCGGGTCCGGCTCCGACGGCACCCAGATCTCTTCCAGCCGCTTGGCCAGGCCGATCACCGCGACGTCGGTGATGCCGAGTTCTTCGAGCACGGCGCTGGCCGCGTTGACTTGCGGCGCGCCGCCGTCGACGACGTAGAGGTTGGGCGGGTAGGCGAACCGGCGGGACTTTCCTTCGGGAGAAAGCAATTTCGGGTCGTTCTGCTCACTCAGGTGTCGCGCGAACCGGCGCCGCGTCACCTCGGCGATGGAGGCGACGTCGTCCGAGCGTCCCTGCCCGGCGGCCTCCCGGATGCCGAAGTGCCGGTAGTCGGACTTGCGCGGCAGCCCGTCCTCGAACACCACCAGCGAGCCCACCACGTCGGTGCCCTGCACGTGGCTGATGTCGACGCACTCGATGCGCAGCGGCGCGTCGGGCAGCCCCAGGGCCTCCTGAATGTTCTGCAGCGCAGCCGATCTGGCGTTGAAATCGCCGGCACGCTTCAGCTTGTGTTGCGCCAGCGCCTCTTTCGCGTTGCGCTGCACGGTTTCGGCCAGGGCCTTCTTGTCGCCGCGGCGCGGCACCCGCAGCGTGACCCGCGAACCGCGCAGCCCGGACAGCCAGCTGGTCAGCTCGTCGGAGTTGGAAGGCAGGCACGGCACCAGCACCTCGCGCGGCACCGGGTTGGCGGCTTCGTCGGCCGCGCCTCCCAATTCGGCCTGCTCGCCGTAGAACTGGGTCAGGAACTGTTCGACCAGCCGCTCCTCGCCGGATTCGCCCGGGTCCCCGGACTTTTCGACGATCCAGCCGCGCTGGCCGCGGACCCGGCCGCCGCGCACGTGGAACACCTGAACCGCCGCTTCCAGTTCGTCGTCGGCGAACGCGACCACGTCGGCGTCGGTCCCGTCGCCGAGCACGACCGCCTGCTTTTCCATCGCCCGCTTCAGCGCGCCGAGGTCGTCGCGCAGCCGGGCGGCCCGTTCGAAGTCCAGCTCCTCGGCCGCGGCGCTCATCTGCTGTTCGAGCTCGCGGGCGAACCGGTCGGTCTTGCCCGACAGGAAGTCGCAGAAGTCGTCGACGATCTGGCGATGCTGTTCGGCGCTGACCCGGCCGACGCAAGGCGCCGAGCATTTGTCGATGTAGCCCAGAAGGCAAGGCCGGTCGATCTGCTTGTGCCGCTTGAACACTCCGGCAGAACAGGTCCGCGCGGGAAACACCCGGGTCAGCAGGTCCAGCGTTTCGCGGATGGCCCACGCGTGCGAGTACGGCCCGAAATAGCGCACCCCCTTGCGCCGCGGCCCGCGGTAAACCATCAGCCGCGGGAACTCCTCGCCCAGCGTGACGGCCAGCACCGGGTACGACTTGTCGTCGCGGTAGCGGACGTTGAAGCGCGGATCGAACTCCTTGATCCAGTTGTATTCGAGCTGCAGCGCCTCGACTTCGGTGTTGACCACCGTCCACTCGACCTTGGCCGCGGTGGTCACCATCTGCCGCGTTCGGGGGTGCAGGCTCGCCACGTCGGCGAAGTACGACGTCAGCCTGCTGCGCAGGCTCTTGGCCTTGCCGACGTAGATGACTCGCCCGTGGGTGTCCCGGAACCGGTAGACGCCCGGCTCGACCGGAATGGACCCGGGAGCGGGGCGATACGTGGCGGGATCAGGCACATACCCAGGCTAATAGTCGACGGCGACGCGGCTGCTGCTCGGGCGAGGGTGCCGCCGCGTATTCATTCGCCGTAATCGGTACCGGCCGGTCGATCGGGTGTCATCATTTGTCACATGGCGCACACCAAGCCACGTCGTTTCGATCCGGGGCGCCGGCATATCGAAGACGGGAGTTCGACGAGGTCGCCGTTGCCCGACTGCGCCGCAGCGACCGCGTGTTCAGCGTTGATGGGTGAACGTGCCGCTTAAACGTGTCGACCAACTGCAGCCCGGGGACAGGATCCGGATGAAGATTGGGCACGCCACCGTCGTCGGGGTCGAGCCTCTCCCCCACGACCAGACCCTGCTCACCTTCGCCTACGGCACGAAGAGCGCCGCCGACAACGACCTCACCGTGGACGTGCTGGACGAGGACGACTGGGGGTGGTGAGCCCCGACAAAGCCTCGGCCGTCGGGCGATCGGGCGATCGGATGGGCCCTCAGCGGGGGTCGGGACGGTATTTGGCCACCAACGACCGGACCGTGTCCATGGCGGCCACGGCGCGCTCCCGGTCGGCGGCCTGGATCGCCATCAGCGGGATGTACTCGTCGTCGTGCAGGTCGATCCGCGCCCATCGGCTGCCTTGGGGAAACGACACACCGACCACGTCCGGCCAGCGAATCAGCCGGTAGCCCAACAGGTTTCGCACCGATAGCCCGGAGGGGCCCACCCGCAGCCGGGGCCGCGCGAACAGCACCACGATGCCGGCGATCACCAACCCCAGGACGGCCATCGCGACCTGGTCGGATGTCTGGAAGATCACCCCGCTGGACCGCATCTTGAGCGCCACGCCCACCGCGATGTGGGCGGCGGCGATCACCAACGCCGCGGCGTAGATGAAGGGCGGCGAGCGGTGGGGGCGCACCTCGACGTCCCATGCCTCACCCGTCGGCGAGGACGTCACGACCGCGCGCGCAGGTCGCGCAGCGTCAGCGCGGCGGTGAGCGCGGCCCCGGCGGCCTGGGCGCCCTTGTCCTCGACCGAGGTGGGCAGCCCCGCCCGGGCCAGCGCCTGCTCCTCGGTGTCGGTGGTCAACACCCCGTTGGCGACCGGCGTGGAGGCGTCCAGGGCGACGCGGGTCAGCCCCTGGGTGACCGAATCGCAGACGTACTCGAAATGCGGTGTCTCGCCGCGGATCACGACGCCCAGGGCGATGACGGCATCATGGTTGGAGGCAAGCTGCTGGGCCACCACCGGGATCTCGATCGCGCCGAGCACCCGCACCACCGTCGGATCGTCGATCCCCGAGTCGGCGGCGGCTTTGCGGGCGCCGGCCAGCAGCGCATCACAGATTTCGGTGTGCCAGGTGCTCGCGACGATGCCGAGCCGCAGGCCGGACGCGTCGACCGATGGCAGTTCCGGCACGCCGGCGGCTGGGCTCATGGGCGCCGCTCCTCCTCATCACTTCGTTCTGCATCGTCGCCGGCGCGGCTCATGGGCGCCGCTCCTCCTCATCACTTCGTTCTGCATCGTCGCCGGCGCGGCTCATAGGCGCCGCTCCTCCTCATCACTTCGTTCTGCATCGTCGCCGGCGCGGCTCATAGGCGCCGCTCCTCACAAAGCACCGCCGAATTCCCCTGGGAGATGGACGGATTCGTGAAAGTCGTCCAGGCCGGCCAGGTCGTGGCCCATCTTGTCACGCTTGGTCATCAGGTAGCGGATGTTTTCGGCGTTAGCCCGCACCGGCAGCGGCACCCGCTCGATGATGTGCAACCCGTACCCGTCCAGCCCGACCCGCTTGGCCGGGTTGTTGGTCAGCAGGCGCATCGAGCGGACCCCGAGGTCGACGAGGATCTGCGCGCCGATCCCGTAATCCCTTGCGTCGGCCGGCAAGCCGAGCTTGAGGTTCGCGTCGACGGTGTCGGCGCCGGCGTCCTGCAGCTGGTAGGCCTGCAGCTTGTGCATCAGCCCGATGCCGCGGCCCTCGTGGCCGCGCATGTAGAGCACCACGCCGCGGCCCTCGCGCGCCACCATCGCCATCGCCGCGTCGAGCTGCGGCCCGCAGTCGCAGCGCCGCGAACCGAACACGTCGCCGGTCAGGCATTCCGAGTGCACCCGGACCAACACGTCGTCGCCGTCGGCGTGCGGGCCGGCGATCTCGCCGCGAACCAGCGCCACGTGCTCGACGTCCTCGTAGATGCTGGCGTAGCCGATCGCGCGAAACTCCCCGTGCCGCGTCGGGATCCGCGCCTCGGCGATCCGCTCGATGTGCTTCTCGTGCTTGCGGCGCCACTCGATCAGGTCGGCGATGGTGATCAGCGCGAGATCGTGCTCGTCGGCGAAGACGCGCAGCTCGTCGGTCTGGGCCATCGCGCCCTCGTCCTTCTGGCTGACGATCTCGCAGATCGCGCCGGCGGGCTGCAGCCCCGCCATCCGGGCGAGGTCGACGGCGGCCTCGGTGTGGCCGGGCCGGCGCAACACGCCACCGTCCTTGGCGCGCAACGGAACCACGTGACCTGGGCGGGTGAAGTCGTCGGCGACGCTGGCGGGGTCGGCAAGCAGCCGCATCGTGGTCGCCCGATCCGAAGCCGAAATCCCGGTGCCGACTCCGTTTTTGGCGTCGACGGTGACGGTGTAGGCGGTGCCGTGCTTGTCCTGGTTCACCGCGTACATCGGCAGCAACCCCAGCCGGTCGCAAATCGCGCCGTCCAGCGGGACGCACAAATAGCCCGAGGTGTAGCGGACCATGAAGGCCACCATCTCCGGCGTCGCCTTTTCGGCGGCGAAGATCAGGTCGCCCTCGTTCTCGCGGTCCTCGTCGTCGATGACGATCACGGCCTTACCCGCCGCAATGTCGGCAACCGCCCTTTCGACGGAGTCCAACCTCGTCATCGCTTCTGCCTTGCTGTCGTAGGGCTCGTGGGGGCAAGCCCAGTGTCGCATTCAGTATGAACCACCGAGCGCCCCCGGTTATTGCCGCGCGGCCGCGGGCGGCGGCCCGCCCCTATTCGCGGGGTGATTGCGCGGCCATCAAGCGCTCGACGTATTTGGCGATGACGTCGACCTCGAGGTTCACCCGCGTTCCGACCGGCGCGCGGCCCAACGTCGTCATCTCTCGCGTGGTGGGGATCAGCGACACCTCGAACCAGTGGCGTGGCTCGTCGCCGACCCCGGACACCGTCAAGGAAATCCCGTCGACGGTGATCGAGCCCTTCTCGACGACGTAGCGGGCCACCTCAGCGGGCACCTCGATGCGCACCACTTCCCAATGCTCCGAGGGCGCCCGGGACGCGATCTGGCCGGTGCCGTCGACGTGGCCCTGCACGATGTGGCCGCCCAGCCGGCTGTTGACGGCCGCGGCGCGCTCGAGGTTCACCCGGCCGCCGACCTGCAATTCGCCCAGGTTGGACCGGTTGAGGGTCTCCCCCATCACGTCGGCGGTGAATTGGCCGTCCGGCAGCAGCTCGGCGACCGTCAGGCACACGCCGTTGACGGCGATCGAATCGCCGTGGCGCGCGTCGGCGGTGACCACGGGCCCGCGAAGCGTCAGCCGCGCGGCATCCGCGAGCAGATCCCGGCCGGTTACCTCGCCGAGCTCCTCGACAATTCCGGTGAACATTGCACCAGGTTAATGCGCCAATGCGCGGGTCGGCCCGGCCCGCATCCGGAGGGCCGGTCACCGGCACCCTCTACGATGCTGGGTATGCAGACACGCCACCGTCTAATGGCCGTCCTCGCTTCCCTGACCTTCGCCACCGCTTTGATCGCCGGATGCTCGTCGGGCTCGAAACAGAGCGGTGCGCCGCTTCCCGACGCAACGACCCTGGTCAAGCAGTCCGCCCAAACGACCAAGAACGTCAAGAGCGGCCACCTCGTGTTATCGGTGAGCGGAAAGATCACCGGGATGCCGATCAAAACGCTGACCGGTGACCTCACGGTCACACCGGCGACCGCCGCGTCCGGGAACGCCACCATCACACTCGGGGGGTCTGACATTCAGGTCGATTTCGCGGTCGTCGACGGCGACCTGTACGCCACGCTCACCCCGAACAAGTGGAGCGATTTCGGGAAGGCCTCCGACATCTACGACGTGTCTGTGATCCTGAACCCCGACACCGGACTGGCCAACGCGCTGAACAACTTCAGCAACGCCAAGGCCGAGGGGCGCGAGACCATCAACGGGCAGACCACGATCAAGATCAGCGGGAACGTCTCCGCGGACGCGGTGAACAAGCTCGTGCCCCCCTTCAACGCGTCGCAGCCGGTGCCGGCCACGGTGTGGATCCAGGAGACCGGCGAGCATCAGCTGGTCCAGGCCAGCCTGCAGAAGAGCGAGGGCAACTCGGTGCAGATGACCTTTTCCAACTGGGGCGAGGCGGTCAACGTCACCAAGCCCCCGGTGAGCTCGTGACCGCGCAGACCGGGCGCCGCGTCGCGATCAGCGCCGGCAGCCTCGCCGTGCTGCTGGGTGCCCTCGACACCTACGTCGTGGTCACCATCATGCGCGACATCATGCACGACGTCGGGATCCCGGTTAACCAGCTGCAGCGCATCACCTGGATCGTCACGATGTACCTGCTGGGCTACATCGCCGCCATGCCGCTGCTGGGCCGCGCCTCCGACCGCTTCGGCCGCAAGCTGCTGCTGCAGGCCAGCCTGGGGCTGTTCATCGTCGGGTCGGTGGTCACCGCACTGGCCGGCGGCTTCGGCGACTTCCACCTGCTGATCGCCGGGCGGACCATCCAGGGCATCGCCAGCGGCGCCCTGTTGCCGGTGACGCTGGCTTTGGGCGCGGACCTGTGGTCGCAGCGCAACCGCGCCGGCGTGCTGGGCGGCATCGGCGCCGCGCAGGAGCTGGGCAGCGTGCTGGGCCCCCTCTACGGCATCTTCATCGTCTTCTTGTTCCACGACTGGCGGTACGTGTTCTGGATCAACGTCCCGCTGACGCTGATCGCGATGGTGATGATCCAGTTCAGCCTGCCGGCGCGGCAACGCACCGACGAGCCCGAGCGGATCGATCTGGTCGGCGGCCTGCTGCTGGCGCTGGCGTTGGGCCTCGCCGTGATCGGGCTGTACAACCCCAACCCGGACGGCAAACATGTGCTGCCGAGCTACGGCCTGCCGCTGGTGATCGGGGCGGCCGTCGCCGCCGTGGCCTTCGTGGTGTGGGAGCGCTTCTCGCGCACCCGGCTGATCGACCCGGCCGGGGTGCGGTTCCGGCCGTTTTTGGCGGCGCTGGGCGCCTCGTTGACCGCCGGCGCGGCGCTGATGGTGACGCTGGTCGATGTGGAGCTGTTCGGCCAGGGCGTGCTGCAGATGGACCAGAACCAGGCGGCCGGGCTGTTGCTGTGGTTCCTCATCGCGCTGCCGATCGGCGCGGTGCTGGGTGGGTGGATCGCCACCCGGATCGGCGACCGCGCCATGACGTTCATCGGGCTCTTGATCGCCGCCTATGGGTACTGGCTGATTCACTACTGGCGCGAAGACGTCATGGGGCACCGGCACAACATCTTCGGGTTGCTCAACGTGCCCGCGCTGCACGCCGACCTGCTGGTCGCCGGCCTCGGTTTGGGCCTGGTGATCGGGCCGCTGTCGTCGGCCGCGCTGCGGGTGGTGCCCGCCGCGCAGCACGGCATCGCCTCCGCGGCGGTGGTCGTGGCCCGCATGACGGGCATGCTGATCGGTGTGGCCGCGCTGACCGCGTGGGGCTTTTACCGGTTCAACCAGATCGTGGCCGGGCTCACCGCGGCCATCCCCGCCAACGCCACCCTGTTCGAGCGCGTGGCTGCGCAGGGCTCGATGTACCTGAAGGCGTTCGCGATGATGTACGGCGACATCTTCGAGGTCACCGTCGCCATCTGCGTGGCCGGGGCGCTGCTCGGCCTGCTGGTCGGCGGCCGCAAGGAACACGCCGGGGAACCCGAGGTTCCCGAGCAGCGGCCCGCGACCAGCCCGGCGCGCACCCCCTGAGCCCCGCCAGCGGGGTCGCGGCGATCGCGAGCGCGGCGGAGCCGGGCGACGCGGGTCGCCGCCAGCAGGTCTAGTCGCCGTGCGGCACCAGGCTGAGCACCAGGTCGGGGCCGGCCCGGTCGATGCCGTCGAAGTGCCACCGCAACGCCCGCGCGATGGTGGGCACCCCGACGTCGTCGACGGCGGTGTTGGCACCACCCAACAGGATCGGGGCGACGTAGGCCAGGATGCGGTTGATCGCCCCGGCCCGCAGGAAGGCCCCGGCCAGGGTCGGGCCGCCCTCCAGCAGCACGTCGGTGCGGTCCGACAGCGCCTTGATGACCTCCATCGGGTCGTGGGTGCGGATCACCATGGTGCGCGAATCGTCGTTGAGAACCTTTGCCTCCGGCGGTATTTCACGCATGCCCACCACGACCCGCAGCGGCTGGCGGTCCGCCAGCGAGCCGTCGGGCAGCCGGGCGGTCAACGCCGGATCGTCGGCCAGCACGGTGCCCGTCCCGACCACGATCGCGTCGGCGATGGCGCGGCGACGGTGTAGGTCGGAGCGGGACGCCTCGCTGGAGATCCACTGGCTGGTCCCGTCGGCGGCGGCGCTGCGGCCGTCGACGCTGCTGGCGTACTTCCACGTCACGTGCGGCAGCCCGGTCCGCGTCTTGTGCAGCCACTCCCGCAGCGGTCCTGCGGTCACCTGGTCGGCCAGCACGCCGGACCGCACCTGCACGCCCGCCGCCTGCAGCCGGCCCGCGCCCCCGCCGGCGATCCCGTTCGGGTCGGCCACCGCGTAGACGACGGCGCTCACCCTCGCCTCGATCAGGGCGTTGACGCACGGCGGGGTCTTGCCGTAGTGGTTGCACGGCTCGAGCGTGACCACGGCGATGCCCCCGGCGGCCAGGCCCCCGGCCCGGCGCAGGGCCAGCACCTCGGCGTGGTCACCGCCGGCGGGCTCGGTGGCACCCACCCCGACGACGCGGCCCTGGGTGTCGACGATCACGCAGCCGACCGGGGGGTTCGGGTAGGTGGTGCCCTTGACGTGATAGGAGTGCTCGATCGCCAAACGCATTGCCGCGTCTAGGCTTTCGACCGACTGGCTGGACGGCTGGTTCATGCGCGCAGGTGCGGTGACGCGGCGGCGGCCTGCCGGCGCAATGCCGCTACCGCGGCCGCCGGATCTTCCGCCCCGTAGACCGCCGACCCGGCGACGAAGCAGTCGACGCCGGCCTCGGCGGCCTGTTCGATGGTGTCCTCGTTGACGCCGCCGTCGATCTCGACCAGGATGCTCAGCTCCCCCGCATCGATCATCTTGCGGGCGGTGCGGACCTTGCCGAGCACCTCGGGGATGAAGCTCTGCCCGCCGAAGCCGGGCTCGACCGACATGATCAGCAGGGTGTCGAAGTGCGGCAGGATTTCCAGGTAGGGCTCGAGCGGGGTGCCGGGCTTCACGCTGATCCCCGCTTTGGCGCCCGCGGCGCGAATGTCGCGCGCGACCCCGACCGGGTTGTCGGTGGCCTCGGCGTGGAAGGTGACGTTGTAGGCGCCCGCCTCGGCGTACGGGGGCGCCCAGCGGTCCGGGTCCTCGATCATCAGATGGCAGTCCATCGGGATGCTGGAGGCGGCCAACAGGCTTTCCACCACCGGCAGGCCGATGGTCAGGTTCGGCACGAAGTGGTTGTCCATCACGTCGACATGCAGCCAGTCGGCGCCGCGCACGGCGGCCGCTTCGTCGGCGAGCCGAGCGAAGTCCGCGGACAGGATCGACGGCGCGATCAGAGGCCCCCCGGGGGGTCCCGCACTGCGAGGCATGAGCGACAGACTACGCAGCCCGGCGCCCTATCTCACGTCAGGCGCGGCGCAGCGCGGCGGCAAACATGGTTTGGTTCGCCGCCACGCTACCCCGGCAAGCGGCGCAGCGCGGCGGCAGCCTCATGGTTTGGTTCGCCGCCACGCTACCCCGGCAAGCGGCGCAGCGCGGCGGCAAACATGGCATCGGTGCCGTGCCGGTGCGGCCACAGCTGCACCGAGCCCTCCGCGGGACCCTCCGCCAGGTCCGCGGGCTCGAACAGCGGCGTCGTGTCCAGCGCCGACACGGGCTGGCGGCGCAGCGCGTCGCCCACGACCCCGACGGTTTCGGCGAGGTGCGGCGAACAGGTCGCGTACAGCACCACGCCGCCGGGCCGGGTCAGCGCGATCGCCGCGGCCAGCAGCTCGCGCTGCAACTTGGCCAGCACCGGCACGTCGGCCGGCTGGCGCCGCCACCGGGCCTCGGGCCGGCGGCGCAACGCGCCCAGGCCGGTGCAGGGCGCGTCGACGAGCACCCGGTCGAAGATAGGCTCGAGCCCGCTGTCCCGCCCGTCGACGCGCAGCACGTCGACCGGAAGCCCGCGGGTGTTCGCCACCACCATGTCGGCGCGGCGCGGCGCCGACTCGACCGCCGTGACCCGGGCGCCGGCTTTGGCCCCCAGCCCGGCCAGCAGCGCGGTCTTGCCGCCGGGCCCCGCGCACAGGTCCAGCCACCGCCCGGTGTCGCCGTCGACCGGCGCCAGCGTCAGCGCGCGGGCCACCAGCTGGCTGCCCTCGTCCTGGACCAGCGCCGCCCCGTCGCGCACCGGCGCCAGCCGCCCGGGATCGCCGCCCGGCAGGTACACCGCGTACGGCGAATAGCGGCCGAGCGTGCCGCCCACCGCCTCGGCCAGCTCGGCGGCGCCAAGCACCCCGGGCCGCGCCGCCAGGTGCACCTGGGGACGGGCGTCGTCGCTGGCCAGCACCGCGTCGAGCTCGGTGGCGGCCGCCCCCAGCGCGTCGGCGAACGCCTGGGCGATCCAGCGCGGGTGGGCGTGCACGAACGCGGCGTGGCCGACCGGGTCCCGCGACGGGTCGGGGGCCAGCTCGTCGACCCAGGACTTCTCGTCCCGGATGGCGATGGTGCGCAGCACCCCGTTGACGAAACCCGCTCGCGCCGAGTCGAATTCGATGGCGGCCTGTTCGACGGTGGTGGACACCGCGGCGTGCGCGTCGACCCGGGTGCGCAACAGCTGATAGGCGCCCAGCCTGAGCAGGTCGAGCAGCACCGGGTCGATGGCTTCCGGCGGGCGTCCGGCCGCCGCGCCGATGATCGCGTCGAGCAGGCCGCGGGTGCGGCAGGTGCCGTAGGTCAGTTCGGTGGCGAAAGCGGCGTCGCGGCCGCCGATTCCGCGCTCACGCAGCAGCGCGGGCAGGGCCAGGTTCGCGTACGCGTCGCGCTCGGTGACGGCGCGGAGCACCTCGAACGCCGCGGCACGTGCGGGGTCCAGCGGCCGGCGCCGCCGCTGCGGTTTGCGGCTCATGACGCCCGCGCGGCGGGGGCGAGTCGGGCGCCTCGCGCCCAGTCGACGGCGTTCATGAATTTCTTTCCGGGCGGCTGGATCTGGCCAAGCCGCACCGGATCCGAACCGGTGCCGACCCAGACGCTCTTGCGGTCGGCGCGAATCGCGCCGGGCGGCAACGGTTCCGGCGCGGCCGCGTCGATCTGCACCGGCCCCAGCTTGACCCGCAGGTCACCGATCAGCGTCCAGGCGCCCGGGTTGGGCGTGACGGCGCGAATCCGGCGCTCCACCACCGCCGCCGGCAGGTTCCAGCGTACCCGGGCCTGCTCGACGGTGACCTTCGGCGCGACGCTGACCCCGTCGGCCGGCTGCGGCCGCGGCACCAGCGTCCCGTCTTCGATCCCGTCCAAGGTGGCCGACAGCAGCGCCGCCCCCGAAACGGCAAGGCGCTCAAGCAGATCGCCCGCGGTGTCGGTCGGCCGGATAGCTTCGGTGACGACGCCGTAGACCGGTCCGGAGTCCAGGCTCGGTTCGATCCGGAAGGTGGTCGCGCCGGTGATGGTGTCCCCGGCGGCGATGGCGGCCTGCACGGGCGCCGCGCCGCGCCAGGCGGGTAGCAGCGAGAAGTGCAGATTCACCCAGCCGTGCGGGGGCACGGCGAGCAGGTCCTTGCGCAGCAGCGCCCCGTAGGCCACCACCGGACAGCAGTCCGGCGCCAGCCCGGCGAGCTCGGCGACGAACTCCGGCGAGTTCGGCCGCGACGGCCGAAGCACCGGAATGCCGCGGTCCAAAGCCTCCCGGGCCACCGGCGACGGCTCGGGCCTGCCGCGCCGGCCGGAGGCCGCATCGGGCCGGGTCAGCACGGCGATCACCTCGTGTCGCGGCGAGTCGGCGAGGCGACGCAGCGCGGGCAGCGCGGGCTCGGGGGTGCCGGCGAAGACGAGGCGCACCGGCACAGTCTAGGAACTTTCCCGCGGCGCGCCCCGATCAGTTGCATTAGTATACTGTTGCTAACACATACAATTGTCGGTAGTAAGGGTTCGCGCTAGAGCCCGCACCAAAAGGAGGTCGGATGACTCTTGAGACCACTGCTCGCGACGAGATCGCGGCGGCGCACCGGACGATGTGGGCGCTGGGTGACTACGCGCTGATGGCCGAGGAGGTGATGGCGCCGCTGGGTCCGATCCTGGTGGCCGCCACGGGCATCGGGCCGGGCGTTCGGGTGCTCGACGTCGCCGCGGGCTCGGGGAACATCTCGCTGCCCGCCGCCAGGGCGGGGGCGACGGTCGTCTCCACCGACCTCACCCCCGAGCTGCTGCAGCGGTCGCAAGCCAGGGCCGCGGCGCAGGGGCTGACGCTGGAATACCGCGAAGCCAACGCGCAGGCGCTGCCGTTCGGCGACGGCGAGTTCGACGCCGTGATATCGGCGATCGGCGTGCAATTCGCACCGCAGCAGCAGCGCGCGGCCGACGAACTGGTCCGGGTCTGCCGACCCGGCGGGACGATCGGCGTGATCAGCTGGACCCCCGAGGGATTCTTCGGCCGGATGCTGGCCACCATCAGGCCGTACCGGCCGAGCCTGTCGCCGGCGGTGCCCCCGGCGGCGTTGTGGGGACGCGAAGGATACGTCGCGGGCCTGTTCGGCGACCGCGTCGAGCCCGTCAGGACGGCGCGGTGCGACCTGCACGTCAACCGGTTCGACAGCGCCGACGCCGTGCACGGCTACTTCAAGGCGCACTACGGTCCGACGATCGAGGCGTACGCCAACATCGGCCACAACCCGGTGCTGGTCGCCGAGCTCGACGCGCAGCTCGTCGAACTGGCGCAGCAGTACCTGGTCGACGGCGCGATGCGGTGGGAGTACCTGCTGTTCACCGCCCGAAAGCGCTGAGCCGGCGTGCGCGCGCCGAGAGCGGCTAGAGATCGATCTCCGCGTCGAGGTGGACGTCCGGCTCGCCGCCGGCGGCGGTGAACGCGGTCAGCGCCCGCACCAGGCCGTGGCGCTCGGGCGGCGGCATCTTCTCCACGATGGCGGCGATCTCGGCGCGCCGGTACTCGGTGACCCGGCGCACGACCTCGCGTCCGCGCTTGGTCAGCGCGGCCAGCAGTTCGCGCCGGGACGTCGGGTGCGGCAGGCGGTCGATGAGCCCGGCCGCCACCAGCCTGTCGACCATGCGTCCCGTCGCCGACGGCTGCACGCCCAGCAGACCGGCCAGCGTGGCCAAATTGACCGGGCCCCGGTTGGACAGGATCACCAGCGTCCGAAACTGCGGAATGGTGATCGTCTCGTCGACCTGACCCACCGAACGCGCCGATATCGCCATCAGCAACCGGGAGGCCGTCAGCAACGCATCGGTGATCACGTCCAAAGACTCGTCGGCCGTCGTCGTGTTGTCCGCCGCCATCGCGCCCCTCCTCCGGGTGCCCCCGGGCTATCAGCGGGCCAAAGAGTAGGCCAATGAGTAGGAAGTGTAAAAGCCTTCCAATGTCGAACTCAGGAACTGTTTCCCACCCATACTATCGCCCAAGGGGCGATTCGCTAACCGATGTGCAGCGGGTCGACCTGCACCCGCACCGGCTCGGTGTTCTGCCGGGCGCTGAGCACCCCCACGCCGCGGCGCAACGCCGACGCCAGCGTCAGGCCGTGCTCGCGGGGCACCCGCACCAGCATCCGGGTCACCGGCACGTCCGGGGGCGTGCCCGCCGGGCGGCGCACGCCGGGGGGAAGGTCCACCGGGCCGAGCACGTCGGCCCCGTCGGGCAGCCGGACCTCGTCGAGCAGCGCCGAAACCGCCTCGGCCGCACCGTCGATCGCGGCCATGTGCACGCTGGGCGGCAGGCCGACCTCCGCCCGCGCCGCCAGCTCGGCCTCGGCGTGCCCCACCGGATCCCAGCGGATCAGCGATTGCACTGTGGGGATTGTTGATTCGGCGACTACCATCACCACCCCGCCGTCGCCGCGGGCCCGCACCAGCGCGGCGGCGGTCATCCAGCGCCACAGCGCGTCCTCGGCCGCGCGCAGGTCCTGCCGCCCCAGCAGCGCCCAGGTGTCCAGCAGCAGGGCGGCCCCGTAGCCGCCCGCCGCGCGCGGCTCGGCGCCCGGCGTGGCGACGACCAGGGCCGGCCGGGCGGCCACCTCCGCCACGATCGCCTCGCCCGCCGACGTGACGACGGGGGTACCGGCGAACGCCCGGCCCAGCTCCTCGGCCGTGCGCCGCGCCCCGACGACCACCGCCCGGATCGCCTCCGAGCCGCACCGCGCGCAGCGCGGCGCCGGATCGAAGCGCCCGCACCAGCGGCACACCACGCCGGGCGCGCCCCGGTCCTGCAGGGACTCGGCCAGTGAGAGCGGGCCCGTGCAGTGCCGGCAGCGCGCGATGGCGCGGCACCGGGCGCAGGCCAGCGAGGGCACGTAGCCGCGACGGGGCACCTGCACCAGCACCGGCGCACCGGACTGCAGCGACGAGCGGGCGGCGCGCAGCGCGGTCGACGGGATCCGCGCGGTGCGGGCCGCGGGGTCGCGTTCCTGCGCGTAGCCGCTGTCGTCGAGGGCGACCACCCGCGGGGTGCGGGCCCGCACCACCGGCCGGGCCGCGACGATGTCGTGCGCCCACCCGCTGCGCACCAGCGCGTGGGCTTCGGCGGTCCGCGCGTAGCCGCCGATCAGCGCCGCACAGCGCGCCTGATGCGCGCGCAGCATCGCCACCTCCCTGGCGTGCGGGTACGGCGCCCGCGGCTCGGCCAGGCTGTCGTCGGCGTCGGCCCACACCATCACCAGGCCCAGGTCGCTCAGCGGCGCGAATACCGCACTGCGCGTGCCGATTACCAGCCGCGCGGTGCCCCGCAGCGCCGCGAGCCAGCGCCGGTAGCGGGCCGCCGGGCCCAGGCCCGCCGACAGCGCCACGACGCGGCGCTCGTCGATCCGGGCGGTCGCGGCAAGCCACAGGGTGTCCAGGTCGCGCTGGTCGGGCACGATCGCCAGCGCGGAGCGTCCGGCCCGGACGGTTTGCGCGGCGGCGTCGGCGAATCGGTCGGCCCACGACTCGCCCGGCAGCGCCTGCCACACGGCGCGGGCGGCGCGCGACTCGGCCAGGGCCGCCAGGAACTGCGCGCCGCGCCCGTACGCCTCCCAGCCCGAGGGGTCGACGGGCCCGACCGCCGGCGACGGCAGCGCCGGCGCCGGCTCCCGCTCGACCCGGGCGTGCCGCGGGGGCACCGCGAGCCGCAACACGTCGGCCCGGGTCCCCGCGTAGCGCGCCGCCACCGCGTCGACCAGCCGCCGAATCTCCGTTGTCAGCACCGGTTCCGGCGACACGACGCGGTCCAGCCAGCCCAGCTTGCCGGCGTGGTCGGTGTCGTTGCGGCGCTCCAAAACGAACGCGTCCACCAGCCGGCCGTGGAACCGCACCCGCACCCGAACGCCCGGCTGGGCGTCGTCGGACTGCTCGGCGGAAACCAGATAATCGAACTCGCGGTCCAAGTGGGGCACCGAGAGCATCGGCAGCACCCGGGCGATCGGTTCTACCTCGACGGCAATTACCTTGCTGGGCAACAGAACCGACAATTATCCTTCGTCGGGCTCGTAATAGTCCTCGTAGTCCGGCTCGTAGTAGGGCTCCTCGCGCCCGAAGAAGAACCCCGCCGTGATCAGGACCTGGGCCGCGGCGTACAGCCACCAGATCGGCACCGCCAGCGCGTCGTTGTACAGGATGAACCGGCCGATCGCGATCATCGCGTCGGACGCCGCAAAACACACCGCCCCCACCGCCGTCCAGATCGTCGGCAGGTCGGCCAGCAGCGCCATGCAGACCATGGCGGTCAGCACGATCATGTACAGCGTCACCGGAATCGTCAGCCTGTCACGCGCGAGGTGCGGCCAGAACAACGCCAACAACGACACCGACAGCAGGCACATCAAAACGATTGCGGCCAGCCGCGCGCGCGACACCCGGGCCAACGGAAACAGCGCGCCGATGAAACACAAGTGCGCCAGCAGGAATGCGGCCAGCCCGAACCCGAACGACATGGTCCACCACGGGATCGCCAGCAGCCAGTCGCCGACGGCCGACAACAGCAGCGCCGGCATCAACCACCGGCGCTCGCGCACGATCGGGTGCGCCACCGCGGCGGCGGCCAGCAACACCGCCATCGACGCCTTGAACGGCGGCTGCAGAATCCAGTGCCCCGTCAACGCCGTTCCGGGCGGCGAGCGCAACGCGAGCACGGTCAGGTAGACGCCGTAGCCGAGGCCCGCCCAGCCGGCCACCACCCAGCCGCCGGACACCAGGCGGGGTGCGTACGGTACTTCCATGCCCAGCTTGGACACCGCCGACGAGAAACCCGGTATCGACCCCATTCTGCTGAAGGTACTGGATGCGGTTCCGTTCCGGTTAACAACTGACGATGGTGTCGACGCGGCGCGGCAACGGTTCCGCGACCTGCCGCGCCGGCCGTTGCATCCCGAGCTGCGGGTCGAGGATCGCACCATCGCCGGCCCGGCCGGCCCGATACCGGTGCGGATCTACTGGCCTCCAAGCCATCCCGACGGCGGCGCCCCCGTCGTGCTGTTCTTCCACGGCGGCGGCTTCGTGGTGGGCGACCTCGACACCCACGACGGCACGGCGCGCCAGCACGCGGTCGGCGCCGACGCGATCGTGGTGTCCGTCGACTACCGACTGGCGCCGGAGCACCCCTACCCCGCCGCGGTCGAAGACGCTTGGGCCGCAACGCTGTGGGTCGCCGAGCGCGGCGGCGAGCTCGGCGCCGACGCGTCGCGGATCGCGGTCGCCGGGGATTCGGCCGGCGGGACCATCGCCGCGGCGACCGCGCAGGCGAGCCGTGACAACAGCGGGCCGGCGCTGCGTTTCCAGCTGCTGTGGTATCCGTCCGCCATGTGGGACCCGTCGCTGCCGTCCTTCACCGAGAACGCCACCGCCCCGATCCTCGACACGCACGCCATCGCCCAGTTCTCCCGTTGGTACGCAGGCGAACTCGACCCGAGCGACCCACCCGCGGGGCTCGCCCCGGGGCGGGCGACGAACCTGTCGAACCTGCCGCCGGCCTACATCGGAGTCGCCGGCCACGACCCGCTGCGCGACGACGGCATCCGCT
Organism: Mycobacterium palustre; assembly: GCF_002101785.1. GTDB lineage: Bacteria > Actinomycetota > Actinomycetes > Mycobacteriales > Mycobacteriaceae > Mycobacterium > Mycobacterium palustre. The sequence continues at coordinate 49,255 of NZ_LQPJ01000090.1, read as the reverse complement.
ACGGCGAGCTGCTGGCCGCCGCCGGCGTCCCGGTCGAGGTGCACAACGCCGAGACGATGGTGCACGGCTACCTCGGCTACGCCGGCATCGTGCCCGCCGCCACGGCCGCGCAGGAACGGGGACTCGCGGCGCTGCGCAATGCCCTGCACGGGTGAACACCGGGCGTACGGTGAACCAATGATCGAGCCGACCCCCGAGCCGGCCAGGGCCCGGCCGGGCATCGACCCGACGTTGAAGATGTTGCTGGACGCCTTCCCGATGACCTTCAACGCCGCCGACGGCGTCGAGGTCGCGCGCTCGAGGCTCCGGCAGCTCAAGGTGCCCCCGGAATTGCTGCCCGACCTGCGGACCGAGGAGCGCACGATCGGTTACGGCGGGCTCGCCGGCATTCCCGTCCGGATCTACTGGCCGGCGAGCGCATCCGGGGCCCTGCCCGTCGTGGTCTTCTGCCACGGCGGCGGGTTCGCGCTCGGGGATCTCGAGACCCACGATCCGCTGGCCCGCGTGCACGCCGTCGGCGCCGGGGCCATCGTCGTGTCGGTCGCCTACCGGCTGGCCCCGGAGCACCCGTTCCCGGCCGGGGTCGACGACTGCTGGGCCGCGCTGCGGTGGGTGGCCGAAAACGCCGCCGAGCTGGGCGGTGACCCGAACCGGATCGGCGTGGCCGGCGACTCGGCCGGGGGTAACCTCGCCGCGGTGATGGCGCACCTGGCCCGCGAAAATGGCGGGCCGGCGCTGCGATTCCAGCTGCTGTGGTACCCGGTCGTGACCGCCGACCTGTCGCTGCCGTCGCACACCGAGAACGCCCACGCGCCCATCCTGGACAAAGACGTGATCGACGCGTTCCTGTCGTGGTACCTGCCCGACCTGGAGATCACCGATCCCACGCAGCTACCGGTCACACTGGCCCCGGCCAACGCCGCCGACCTGTCCGGATTGCCGGCCGCCTTCATCGGCACCGCCGAACACGATCCGCTGCGCGACGACGGCGCCCGCTACGCCGAACTGCTCGACGCCGCGGGTGTGGCCGTCGAGCACCGCAACGAGCCGAACCTGGTGCACGGCTACGCCAGCTTCTCGCTGGTGATACCCGCCGCCGCGGAAGCCACCCAGCGCGGGCTGGCCGCGCTGAGCAAGGCCCTGCACGCCTAGGACGGTGCGCGCCGCGCATATTCGATGGGCGCCCCTTGCGCCGTCAACCCGTTAACAGCCGCCCGCTTCGGCCATACAGTGGGGAGATGGCGACGCTCAGCGTCGAGCGGGGACCCGCTCGCAGGCCTAACCCCCGGACGATCGACTGCGAGCGCGCATGAAGCCCGAGTACCACGCCCTGATAGTCGGCGCCGGCTTCTCCGGCATCGGCGCGGCGATCGAGCTGGACAAGGCGCGGCTACCCGACTTCCTGGTGGTCGAGGCCGGCGACGGCGTCGGCGGGACCTGGCACTGGAACACCTATCCCGGTATCGCCGTGGACATTCCGTCGTTCTCGTATCAGTTTTCCTTCGAGCAGAGCCCGCGCTGGTCGCGCACCTACGCCCCGGGCCACGAGCTCAAGGCCTACGCCGAGCACTGCGTAGACAAATACGGCCTGCGCTCGCGGATCCGGTTGAACACCAAGGTCGTATCGGCACAGTTCGACGACGAGAACCACCTGTGGCGGGTGCGGACCGAACCCGGCGGGGACCTGACCGCCCGCTTTTTGATCAGCGCCAGCGGCGTGCTCACCGTGCCGAAGCTGCCCGACATCGACGGCGTGGACTCGTTCGCCGGCACCACCATGCACACCGCCCGGTGGGATCACACCCAGGACCTGACCGGCAAGCGCGTCGCCGTCGTCGGCACCGGCGCCTCGGCCGTACAAGTCATCCCCGAGATCGCACCAATCGTCAAGCACCTCACGGTGTTTCAGCGCACGCCGATCTGGTGCTTCCCCAAGTTCGACGTCCCGCTGCCGGCGCTGGCCCGCTGGGCGATGCGCATCCCGGGCGGCCGGGCGCTGCAGCGGCTGGTCAGCCAGGCCTTCGTCGAGCTGACCTTTCCGATCGCCGCGCATTACTTCACGGTGTTCCCGCTCGCCAAACGCATGGAGTCCGCCGGGCTCGCCTACCTGCGCCAGCAGGTCAAGGACCCCGAGGTGCGCGACAAGCTCACCCCGCGCTACGCCATGGGCTGCAAACGCCCCGGCTTCCACAACGGCTACCTGGCCACCTTCAACCGCGACAACGTCCGGCTGGTCACCGAGCCGATCGACAAGATCACCCCCGACGCGGTGGCCACCACCGACGGCGAGGCCCACGAGATCGACGTGCTGGTGCTGGCCACCGGCTTCAAGGTGATGGACACCGACAACGTGCCCACGTTCGCGGTGACCGGAAGCGGCGGGAAATCACTGAGCCGGTTCTGGGACGACCACCGGCTGCAGGCCTACGAGGGGGTCAGCGTTCCGGGATTCCCCAACATGTTCACCGTGTTCGGGCCCTACGGTTACGTCGGCTCTTCGTATTTCGCGCTGATCGAGATGCAGAGCCACCACATCGTGCGCTGCCTGAAACGGGCCCGCCGCGACGGCGCCACCCGCGTCGAGGTGACCCAGGAGGCCAACGACCGGTACTTCGCCGAGATGATGCGGCGCCGGCACCGCCAGGTGTTCTGGCAGGACAGTTGCCGGTTGGCCAACAGCTACTACTTCGACAAGAACGGCGACGTGCCGCTTCGCCCCTCCAGCACGGTCGAGGCCTACTGGCGCAGCCGGCGGTTCGATCTGGACGACTACCGCTTCACCGCGTGATCACCTGCGGCCCTGCAGGATTCCCTCGATGTTGCGCTCGGCGAGCGCGGTGATGGCCATGAACGGGTTGCAGCCCAGGAAACCGGGCAGCAGCGACGCGTCGTTGACGTAGAGCTTGTCGTACCCTTTGACCCGGCCGTAGCCGTCGGTGGCCATGCCCCGCACCATCCCGCCCAGCGGGTGAACGGTGTTCGGCGCGAACGCCGTTCCCTCGAAGAGGTCGTCACGGTAGTCCACGCCGTTGGCCGCGGTCACCTTGTCGAAGACCAGCTGCGCCCGCTGGCGCAGGTGGTCGGTATGGCCCTGCGGCCACTTGATGGCGACGGAATCCTTGGCCCGGTCGTAGCTGATCTCGGCGCGGTCGCCGGTGCGCACCATCGCGTAATAGCCCAGCGCGAACGTTTCGACCGGAAGGGGCAGCGAGAACATGCTGGCGTACACGGGGTTGTCCGGATCGTCCCGGCCGTCGAGGTTGATCATCCCCATCAGCGACTGCTGCGTGCCCGCGGGATCGCCGGGCGCCAGCATGTGGGCGACCATGATGTCGCCGTTGTTGCCGTAGCCGCGGCCGACCTCCTGGCTCAGGTCCGGCAGCGTCCCCTTCTCCCTGGCCCGCAGCAGGATCTCGGTGGTCCCGAGCACTCCGGCGGCGAGAAATAGTTGCTCACAACCGATTTCGGCACGCGCGAGCTCCCTGCCGAACCGGTCGATCTCGCGGGTGGACACCACGTATTCGCCGGAACGCTCGCGGCGGATCCCGGTCACCTCGGTCAGCGGCTTGAGGGTGACGTTGCCGGTGGCCACCGCGGCCGCGATGTACGTCTGGTCCACGCTGCCGAGCCGCCCGTAGTTGTTGCCGTACTGCTGTTCGAAGTTCAATGCCGAGCGCGGAACCCGTTGCGCCTCTTCGAGTTCCATGTAGTCGAACGAGTACGAGCTGCCGTTGTAGTCGACCTTGTAGCCGGCCGCCTCGGCATACCGCCGGCCCACCCGCGCGTACTGGAACCACGGGGTCTTCTCGAACCAGTCCATGTCGCGATAGCTGATCCGCAGCATGGTTTTGGCCCGTTCGATGTAGGTCCCGAGGAACACCGCGGGGTCGATGTCGGGGAAGGCGGCGCGGACCTGGCCCTCGGTCGGGATCGCCGCGATCCCGGCGTTGACCATCGATCCGCCCCCGACGGCCGTGCCACGGAACACCGTGTGCGCGCCGTGGGTCGCCTTGTCGCAGATCCCGGCCTGCACCGGTTGCGGCGACGGCGCGTGCTTGGCGACCTGTGACATCGAGACGCCCCGGTACGACGGCACCAGGCTCGGCGGCACCGAGGTGAACCAGCCCGCGCGGTTGTCCGCGGGCAGCATCCGCGAGAACCGCTTGCCGTCCTCGTCGGGCGTGTTCCACCACCGGCCCTTTTCCAGGATCAGGGTCTCGATGCCGGCCTGGCCGAGCCGCAGCGCCGTCACCCCGCCGCCGTAGCCGCTGCCCACGACGATGGCCCGGTAGTGGGACCGCGTGGTGGTCGCGGCGCGGCCCATCGCGGCTTCGATGGCCCCGGCGCTTACCGCACCCGCGGCCAGCCCGGCCGCGGCCCCGAGAAAACGTCTCCGCGAGAAAGCCACTTTCCTTGCCTCCGCCCCCCGGCCGCCCGGTTACATAACGAACTGTGATTTAAGTAACTTGGCAATAAGCATACTCGAAGTATGCTATCTGCGCTACTGTACGTTGACATGGCAGGCTTTTCGTCGGAAATTGGACTTTTGTCCCGCACTCGCGTGGCGGTCTGTCGAACGCCAACCCCACGGTCGCGCGCGGCCGCGAGCTGGAAGCAACCCAGGCGGTACCTGTGGTTGCTGGCGGCGGCCGTCCCGGTGCTGGTGTTCCCGGCCTGGCTGGTGGTGTGGTCGACCGGCCTCGGCGCGTTCTGGTGGGCGGTGCCCATCCTGGCGTTCGCGGTCATCCCCGTCCTCGACCACCTGGTCGGGCCCGACTCGACCAATCCCGCCGACAGCGTGCTGGCCTGGCTGGAGCACGACCGGTTCTATCGCTGGGCCACCTACCTGTACCTGCCCGGGCAGTACTTGTCGCTGGTGTTCGGCTGCTGGCTGTGGAGCGGCGGGGGCTGGCTGCGGATGAGCCTCGTCGACAAGGTCGGGTTGATGATGACGGTCGGCCTCATCGGCGGCCTGGCCATCAACGCCGCGCACGAGCTGGGGCACACGCGCGAACAGCGGGAACGGCGCCTGAGCAAGGTCGCGCTGGCGCAGACCTGCTACGGACATTTCTTCGTCGAGCACAACCGCGGACACCACGTCCGGGTGGCCACCCCCGAAGACCCCGCCAGCGCCCGGTTCGGCGAGAACCTCTACGCCTTCATCCCGCGGTCGGTGGTCGGCAGCCTGCGCTCGGCGTGGGGCCTCGAGGCCGCGCGGCTCGCGGCCCTGGGAAAATCGCGCTGGACTCTGGCCAACGACGTGCTCAACGCCTGGCTGCTGAGCGTCGCGCTGTTCATCGTACTTTCGGTATGGTTCGGCCCCGTCGTGCTGCCGTGGCTGGCGGGCCAGGCGATCATCGGCTTTTGCCTGCTGGAGACGGTCAACTACATGGAGCATTACGGGCTGCGGCGGCAACGGCTGCCCAACGGCCGCTACGAGCGGGTCCGGCCGTCGCACAGCTGGAACAGCAGCTCGGTGATCGCCAACGTCCTGCTATTCCACCTGCAGCGGCATTCCGACCACCACGCCAACCCGCTGCGCCCCTACCAGGTGCTGCGCCACGTCGACGAGGCCCCCCAGCTGCCCAGCGGGTACAGCGCGATGCTGTTGCTGGCGCTGGTCCCGCCGTTGTGGCGGCGGGTGATGAACCGCCGGGTGCTCGACTTCTACGGCGGCGACACCCGGTTGGTCGCCACCAAGCCGCGTGGGCCTAGATCGCGCGCTTGAGCTCGTCGACCTTGTCGAGCCGCTCCCACGGCAGGTCGATGTCGGTGCGGCCGAAGTGGCCGTAGGCGGCGGTCTGCGCGTAGATGGGACGCAGCAGGTCCAGGTCGCGGATGATCGCGCCGGGCCGCAGGTCGAACACCTCGGGCACGATCTTTTCGATCTTGACCGGGTCGACGGTCGCGGTGCCGAACGTCTCGATGAAGAGCCCGACCGGGGCGGCCTTGCCGATGGCGTAGGCGACCTGCACCTCGACCCGCTCGGCCAGGCCGGCGGCGACGATGTTCTTGGCCACCCAGCGCATCGCGTAGGCCGCCGAGCGGTCCACCTTGGACGGGTCCTTGCCGGAGAAGGCGCCGCCGCCGTGGCGGGCCCACCCGCCATAGGTGTCGACGATGATCTTGCGGCCGGTCAGGCCGGCGTCGCCCATCGGGCCGCCGAGGACGAACTTGCCGGTCGGGTTGACCAGCACCCGCGTCGACGACGAATCCAGGGTCTCGTGGGCCAGCTCGTCGAGCACGGCCTTGAGCACGTGCTCGCGGATGTCGGGATCCAGCGTCTTCTCCAGGTCGATCCCCTCGGCGTGCTGGGCGGAAACGACCACGGTGTCCAGCCGGACCGGGACGTCGTCCTCGTAGGCGATGGTCACCTGCGTCTTGCCGTCGGGGCGCAGGTAGGGCAGCACGCCGTTCTTGCGCACCTCGGTGAGCCGCCGGGACAGCCGGTGGGCCAGCGCGATGGGCAGCGGCATCAACTCCGGGGTGTCGTTGATGGCATAGCCGAACATCAGGCCCTGGTCGCCGGCGCCCTGGGAGTCCAGCGGGTCGGCGGCGCCCTCGACGCGGGCCTCGTGGGCGGTGTCGACGCCCTGGGCGATGTCGGGCGACTGCGCGCCGATGCCGATGTTCACCCCGCACGACGCCCCGTCGAAGCCCTTGTCCGACGAGTCGTAGCCGATGTCGAGAATCCGCGCGCGCACCGTGTTCGTGATGTCGGCGAACGCCTCCTTGGCCGACGTCGTCACCTCACCCACCACGTGTACCTGGCCGGTGGTGACGAGCGTTTCGACCGCGACACGTGAGCGGGGGTCGTCCGCGAGAAGCGCGTCGAGGACCGAGTCGCTGATCGCGTCGCAGATCTTGTCGGGATGCCCCTCGGTCACCGACTCACTGGTGAACAGACGACCCTTTTCGCTCACAATCCCAGTCCCTTCCAATAATTAGTTAGTCGAATTATATCTTGCGCGCGTCCATCGTCCAGCACCCGCGGGGGCCGCGCGGTGCCAGCCCCGGCTACCCGCTGCCGCCGTGCAGGAAGGAGACGATCGCATCCACGATACGACTGGCCACCAGCGTCTTGGACCCGTGCTGCAGCGCGGACTCCGTACCGTCGGATGCCAGCAGCCAGCCGTCGTTGCTGTCCACCTCGAACGCCTTGTTGTCACCGACGGCGTTGACCACCAACAGGTCACAGCCCTTGCGCCGCAGTTTCGCCCGGGCATGGAACAGCACGTCGCCGTTGGCGTCGCCGGTCTCGGCGGCAAAGCCGACGATGGCGCGCATCCGGGGCAGCTGCCCGTGGGCGCGGGCGCGCACCGCCCCAGCCAGCACGTCGTCGTTGCGCACCAGCGTGATCAGCGGCGCGTCGTCCTGCTCGTTGGGCCCCTTCTTGATCTTGGCGGCGGCGACCTGTGCGGGCCGGAAGTCGGCGACCGCGGCGGCCATCACCAGCACGTCCGCCTCGGGCGCGTGCTTGGACACCGCCTCGCCGAGCTGCTGCGCCGAGCTGACGTGCACCACGTTGACGCCGGCGGGGTCGATCAGCCCGGCGGTGTGCCCGGCGATCAGGGTGACCTCGGCGCCGCGCTGGGCGGCGACCCGCGCCACCGCGTAGCCCTGCTTGCCGGAGCTGCGGTTGCCGATGAAGCGGACCGGGTCGATCGGCTCCCGGGTGCCGCCGGCGGTGACCAGCAGCCGGCAGCCGGCCAGGTCGTAGGGCAGCGCGTCGTGACGCTCCAAAAGCAGCTGGGCCAGCGTGGTGATCTCCTCGGCCTCGGGCAGCCTGCCCGCGCCGCTGTCGGTGCCGGTGAGCCGCCCGAACGCGGGCTCGAGCACGACGGCGCCGCGGCGGCGCAGGGTGGCCACGTTGTCAACGGTGGCCGGGTGCAACCACATCTCGGTGTGCATCGCCGGCGCGAACATCACCGGACATCGCGCGGTCAGGAGCGTCGCGGTCAGCAGGTCATCGGCCCGGCCGGACACGGCCCTGGCCAGCAGGTCGGCGGTCGCCGGCGCCACGACGACCAGGTCGGCGTGCTTGCCAAGCTGGACGTGCGGGACCTCCGGGACGTCGTCGAAGACGCCGGTGTGCACCGGCTGGCCCGACAGCGCCTCGAAGGTGGCGGCCCCGACGAAGCGCAGCGCGGATTCGGTGGGGATGACGCGGACCTCGTGGCCGGCCTCGGCGAGCTGGCGGACGACGGTGCACGCCTTGTAGGCGGCGATGCCGCCGGAGACGCCGACTATGACCTTTTTCGCGGTCCGACTGCGCTCGTCCACGGCGCCGGCCCGTTACTCGCCCTCGGTGTGCTCGAGCAGGTCGGCGTGGATCTCACGCAGCGCGATGGACAGGGGCTTTTCCTGCAGGCCGGGCTCGACCAGCGGCCCGACGTACTCGAGGATGCCCTCGCCGAGCTGGTTGTAGTAGTCGTTGATCTGCCGCGCCCGCTTGGCCGCGTAAATCACCAGGGCGTACTTGCTCGACACGCGGTCGAGCAGCTCGTCGATGGGCGGGTTGGTGATGCCCAGCGGGGTGTCGTAGGCGCCCTGACCGCCTGCCGACGGATCGAACTGGTCCACGGCGGTCAGCGACGCGTCGGACTGCGGAATGCTCACGTAAGTCAATCTCCTGGCGGATTAAAGCCGTTACGGCTGAAACACTTCGATGCTTGAATCTGATCGGGCGGCTGGTCTGGCCGGGCGATTCATGCCGGGCCCGGCGCAGTTCCCACCAGCAAGGATACCAATTCGGCGCACGCGGACTCCAATCGACGGTTGACCACGACCTCGTCGAAGTCGTCCTGGGCCGCCATTTCGACCCGCGCGGTGTCCAGGCGGCGCCGCATCGCCTCGGGCGTCTCGGTGCCGCGGCCGACCAGCCTGGCTTCCAGGTCCTCCCAGCTGGGCGGCGCCAGAAACACCGTGAGGACCTCGGGCATCGCCTTCTTGATGGCCCGCGCCCCGGCAAGGTCGACCTCGATGAGCACGGGGAGCCCGGACGCGATGGCGTCGCGCACCGGCTGGGCCAGGGTGCCCGAACGGTGCAGACCGCCGTGAATTTCCGCCCATTCCAGCAGCTCGCCCCGGTCGATCAGCTGCTGGAAGCGCTCGGGCGTGACGAAGTGGTAGTCGACGCCGTCCACCTCCCCCGGGCGGGGCGCACGGGTGGTGGCCGAGACGCTGAACTGCAGGTTGGGGATCCGCTCCCGCAGACACCGGACCACGGTCGACTTGCCCACCGCGGAAGGACCGGACAGGACGACGACGCGGCCCGCGCCCGGTCCCCCGCCGGCGCTCACCGGCGCCCCTGGGTTAGGAGCCGAACTTTTCCAGCAGGGCCTTGCGCTGGCGGTCGCCCAGGCCGCGCAGCCGGCGGGTGGGGGCGATCTCCAGCTCGGTCATGATCTCCTGCGCCTTGACCTTGCCCACCTTCGGCAACGCCTCGAGCAGGGCAGACACCTTCATCTTGCCCAGGACTTCGTCGCTCTCGGCGTCCTTGAGCACCTGGGACAGGTTGGTGCCGCCGCGCTTGAGCCGGTCCTTCAGCTCTGCTCGCGCTCGACGTGCGGCAGCAGCCTTCTCCAACGCGGCCGCGCGCTGCTCGTCGGTCAACTGGGGAAGGGCCACGATTCCTCCGTATCTGATCAATCGATCTGATCGATCTCTGTGTCTTCGCCGGTACTTCTGCCAGCGGAGACGACCGTACTCAGCCTTCCTGACGAAATCTAACCCGCCCCCCTGGTTAATGGGCCAAAAGCCCAGCATGGGCGCGCCGCGGCGCGCCGTCACGCGGCGTTCCGGGCATCGCTGGCGACGGTCTCGGGGGCGTGCGCGACGATCCTCGGCGGTGCCCCGGAAATCCGTCCTAGCTGCGGTTTTAGGCCCGCGGACGCCGCGACGACGGCCGCCGCGGGCCCCGGCCCGAGGTAGCCACGCGGGGCCGTGCCCCGCGTCACGGATTTTCGGCTCGCGCGTCGCGCGTGTCGCGCCGGTCAACCCGCAGGTGGGAGGCTTGGCCGGTCGGCTTGGCCTGCGTCGTTTCAGCGAATGCCGCGCCCTCCATCGGCTACGATCGGGCCGTGCCGAACCTGCGCATCCGTCAGGCGGCCGAGCTGCTGGGGGTCAGCGACGACACCGTCCGGCGCTGGATCAACCAGGGCACGCTGGCGGTCAGCCACGACGCCGTCGGCCGCAAAGTCATCGCCAGCGAGGACCTGGCCGAGTTCTCCCGCAACAACGCGCCCGCCCCGCCGCCGGATCCGCTCAGCATCGGCAGCTCCGCGCGCAACCGGTTCGTCGGCCTGGTCACCCGGGTCGTCAGCGACACCGTGATGACGCAGGTCGAGATGCAGTGCGGCCCGTTCACCGTGGTCTCGCTGATGAGCACCGCGGCGGCCGAGGAGTTGAGCCTGCGGCCGGGCAGCGTCGCCGTGGCCGTCGTCAAGGCCACCACCGTCATCGTCGAAACGGCAAGGCCCGATACGGCGATCGCGTCCGACTAGCTTTCGCGCCGGCCGCTACGGGGCGGCCAGGTAGGCGACGGCGTCGCGCATCCGTTCGGCGGCCGCCCGCAGGTCGCCCACGCGCGGTCCGGCCTTGAGCACCTCGCGCGCCACCGCGGGCAACAGCTGGCCGGGCGCGGCGCCGCCCAGGCCGCCGAGCGCCTCGGGCCGCCCGCCCTGCACGCCGACGCCGGGCACCAGCACCGGCCCGCCCAGCTGGCTGACGTCGGGCGCCTCGAACACGGTGGCGCCCAGCACCACGCCGACGTATCCCGGGTCGTGGGGCCTCGCCGACCGATTCACCACCGCGGCCTGGTCCACGATCAGCTGGGCCACGGTGCGGCCGTCGAAGGCGGCGCGCTGGACGGTGCCGCCCTCGGGGTTGGAGGTGGCGGCCAGCACGAACACCCCGCGGTCGTTGGCCGCGGCGGCCTCCAGCAGCGGGCGCAGCGAGCCGAACCCCAGGTACGGCGAGGCCGTCACCGCGTCGGCGGCCAGCGGCGAATCGCCGGCCCAGGCGGCCGCGTAGGCCGCCATCGTCGACCCGATGTCGCCCCGCTTGGCGTCGGCCAGCACCAGCACCCCGGCCGACCGCAGCGCGGCGATCGTTCGCTCCAGCACGGCGAACCCGGCGGCGCCGTGGGCTTCGAAGAAGGCCACCTGGGGTTTGACGACGGCGAAGCCCGCGAAGGCCTCGACGCAGATGTCGCAGAACGCGGCCAGCCCGTCCGCGGTGGTCGGCAGGTCCCAGGCCCGCAGCAACTCCGGGTGGGGGTCGATGCCCAGGCACAGCGGGCCGCGGGCCAGCTTGGCCGCCGCCAGCCGGGCGCCGAACCCGCTCACCGGGCGCCCGCCGGCCCCATCGCCCGTGCGCTTCGCGCACCGATGGCCCCCGCTGCGCTTTGCGCACCGATGGCGCTGTGCAGCTCCTGCAGCGACCGAACGCCGATGTCGCCGCGGATCCCCGCCTCGATGCCCTGCACGGCGGCCGACGCCCCCTGCACCGTGGTGACGCACGGGATGCTGACCGACACTGCCGCCGAACGGATCTCGTAGCCGTCGACGCGCGGGCCGGAGTTGCCGAACGGCGTGTTGATCACCAGGCTGACCTCGCCGGCCTTGATCGCGTCGACCGCAGACATCGCGGGGCGCCCCGGCCGCGGCGGCTCGAAGTGCTTACGCACCTCGTCGCAGGGAATGCCGTTGCGGCGCAACATCTCCGCGGTGCCCTCGGTGGCCAGCACCCGAAATCCCAAGTCCGCCAGCCGCTTGACCGGGAAGACCAGCGACCGCTTGTCGCGGTTGGCGACGGAGACGAATATCGTTCCCTCGGCGGGCAGCGATCCGTAGGCGGCGGTCTGGCTCTTGGCGAAGGCGGTGCCGAAGTCCCGGTCGATGCCCATCACCTCGCCGGTCGACTTCATCTCCGGCCCGAGCAGCGAGTCGATGGCGGCCCCGTCGACGCGGCGGAAGCGGTGGAACGGCAGCACGGCCTCCTTGACCGCGATCGGGGCGTGCGGCGGCGCGTGGGCACCGTCCCCCTCGGCGGCCAGCACGCCCTCGTCGCGCAGCTGGGCGATGGTGGCGCCCAACATGATTCGGGAGCACGCCTTGGCGAGCGGGACGGCCGTGGCCTTGGAGACGAAGGGCACGGTGCGGCTGGCGCGCGGGTTGGCCTCCAGGACGTAGAGCACGTCGTCCTTGAGCGCGTACTGCACGTTGAGCAGGCCGACCACCCCGATGCCGTGCGCGATCGCCTCAGTGGCACGGCGCACTTTCTCGATGTCGCTGCGCCCCAGCGTGACCGGCGGCAGCGCGCAGGCCGAGTCGCCGGAGTGGATGCCGGCCTCCTCGATGTGCTCCATGATGCCGCCGATGTAGACCTCTTCGCCGTCGCACAGCGCGTCCACGTCGATCTCGACCGCGTCTTCTAAGAACCGGTCCACCAGCACCGGGTGCTCGGGCGAAAGCTCGGTGGCGCGGGTGATGTAGCCCTCGAGCGTGTCCTCGTCGTACACGATCTCCATGCCGCGACCGCCCAGCACGTAGGACGGGCGCACCAGCACCGGATACCCGATGTCCTCGGCGATCCGGCGGGCCTGCGCGAACGACGTGGCCATGCCGTATTTGGGGGCCGGCAGGCCGGCTGTGGCCAGCACGTCGCCGAACGCGCCGCGGTCCTCGGCGAGATCGATGGCTTCCGGCGGCGTGCCGACGATCGGGACCCCGGCGTCGAAGAGCCGTTGCGCCAGGCCGAGTGGGGTCTGCCCGCCGAGCTGCACGATGACGCCGACGACGCCGGGCCCGCCGGCACCCGACTGCGCCTCGGCGTAAAACACCTCGAGGACGTCCTCGAACGTCAGCGGCTCGAAATACAGCCGGTCGGCGGTGTCGTAGTCGGTGGACACCGTCTCGGGGTTGCAGTTGACCATCACGGTCTCGAAACCCGCCTGGGACAACGTCGTTGCGGCGTGCACGCAGCTGTAGTCGAATTCGATGCCCTGCCCGATGCGGTTGGGCCCGGAGCCCAGGATCAGCACCTTGGGCCGCTCGGCCTGCGGGGCCACCTCGGTCTCGGCGGCGGGGTCGAGCTCGTAGCTGCTGTAGTGGTAGGGGGTCTTGGCCTCGAACTCCGCGGCGCAGGTGTCCACCGTCTTGTAGACCGGGTGGATCCCCAGCCGCTCGCGCAACGAGCGCACGCCGTCCTCGCCGGCCAGTTCCGGTCGCAGCGCGGCGATCTGGCGGTCCGACAGGCCGCTGTGCTTGGCGCGGCGCAGCAGCTCGGCGTCCAGCACCGCGGCGTCGGCGATCTCGCCGCGCAGGTTGACCAGCTCGCCGATCTGCGCGACGAACCACGGGTCGACGCCGGAGGCCGCGCTGGCCTGCTCCACCGAGGCGCCCAGCCGCAGCGCCAGTTCGATGTCGTAGAGCCGGCCCTCGGTCGGGGTCTGCAGCCGGGTCAGCACCTGCTCGAGGTCGCCGCGGGGGTCGGGCTTGGTCCAGAAGCCGGCGCGGGTCGTCTCCAACGACCGCATCACCTTGCCGAGCGCCTCGATGAAGTTGCGGCCCAACGACATCGCCTCGCCGACGGATTTCATGGTGGTGGTCAGCGTGGGGTCGGCGCCGGGAAACTTCTCGAACGCGAACCGTGGCGCCTTGACAACGACGTAGTCGAGGGTGGGTTCGAAGCAGGCGGGCGTTTCCTTGGTGATGTCGTTGACGATCTCGTCGAGGGTGTAGCCGATGGCCAGCTTGGCGGCGATCTTGGCGATCGGGAAGCCGGTGGCCTTGGACGCCAGCGCGCTGGACCGCGACACCCGCGGGTTCATCTCGACGACGATCAGCCGGCCGTCGCGCGGGTTGACGGCGAACTGGATGTTGCAGCCGCCGGTGTCCACGCCCACCTCGCGCAGGATCGCGATGCCCAGGTCGCGCATCCGCTGGTACTCGCGGTCGGTCAGCGTCATGGCCGGCGCGACGGTGACCGAGTCGCCGGTGTGTACCCCCATCGGGTCGACGTTCTCGATCGAGCACACCACCACCACGTTGTCGTGGCCGTCGCGCATCAGCTCGAGCTCGAATTCCTTCCAGCCGTAGATCGATTCCTCGATAAGCACGTTGGCGCTCGGGCTCGCGGCCAGCCCGGCGCCGGCCATCCGCTCGACCTCCTCGGCGGAGTGCGCCATGCCCGAGCCCAGGCCGCCCATGGTGAAGCTGGGCCGCACCACCACCGGCAGGCCCACCTCGTCGACCGTCTCGCGCACCTCGTCCATGGTGAAACAGACGCGGCTGCGGGCGGATTCGCCGCCAACCTTGGCCACGATGTCCTTGAACCGCTGCCGGTCCTCGCCGCGCTGGATGGCGTCGAAGTCGGCGCCGATCAGCTCGACGCCGTAGCGCTCCAGCGCCCCGTTCTCGTACAGGGCCACCGCGGTGTTGAGCGCGGTCTGCCCGCCCAGGGTGGCCAGCAGCGCGTCGATCTTGTTGCCGCGCTGTGCCTGCTGGGCGATGACCCGCTCGACGAACCCCGGGGTGATGGGTTCGACGTAGGTGAAGTCGGCGTACTCCGGGTCGGTCATGATGGTGGCCGGGTTCGAGTTGATCAGGCTGACCTGCAGCCCCTCGGCGCGCAGCACGCGGCAGGCCTGGGTTCCGGAGTAGTCGAACTCGGCGGCCTGCCCGATCACGATCGGGCCCGAGCCGATCACCAGCACGTGCCGTAAGTCGGTGCGGCGCGGCACTAGCGCCCCCTTTCGCCGTGGTGGGCGGCCATCAGGTCGACGAATTGATCGAAAAGGTATTCCGCGTCGTGCGGGCCGGCGGCGGCCTCCGGGTGGTACTGCACCGAAAACGCCTTGCCGTCGGCGAGTTTGACGCCTTCGACCACCCCGTCGTTGGCGCAGGTGTGGCTGACGATCGCCCGGCCGAACGGCGTGTCGAAGGATTGGCCCGCTTCGCCTTCCAGCGCGAAGCCGTGGTTCTGCGCGGTCACCGCGACCCGCCCGGTGGCGTGGTCGATGACCGGGACGTTGATCCCGCGGTGGCCGAACACCATCTTGTAGGTGGACAGGCCCAGCGCCCGGCCGAGGATCTGGTTGCCGAAACAGATGCCGAACAACGGGATTCCGGCCCCGACCACCTCGCGGGTGAGCTCGACGACGTGGTCGGCGGTGGCCGGGTCGCCGGGGCCGTTGGACAAGAACACGCCGTCGGGTTTGATCTCGGCGATCTGCTCGAACGTCGCCGTCGCGGGCAACACGTGGCTGCGGATGCCGCGCCGGGCGAAGTTGCGCGGGGTGTTGGTCTTGATGCCCAGGTCCAGCGCGGCCACGGTAAACCGTTGTGTGCCATCGGGTTCCACGATGTAGGCGCTCCCGGTGCTGACCTCGCCGGCCAGGTCGGCGCCCAGCATCGACCGCTGGCCGCGCACCCGCTTTAGCAGTACATCTATATTCAAGGGTTCGGCCAGCGCGTCGCCCGAGAACACCCCCGCCTTCATCGAGCCGCGGCTGCGCAGGTGGCGCACCACCGCGCGGGTGTCGATGCCGGCGATCCCGACGATGCCCTGGCGGATCAGCTCGTCCTCGAGCGTGCCGCTGGCGCGCCAGTTGGAGGCGCGCGGCGACGGGTCGCGCACCGCGTAGCCGGCGACCCAGATCTTATCGCCGCGGCTTTCGGCGTCCTCGCCGTTCCAGCCGGTGTTGCCGATCTGCGGGGCGGTGGCCACCACGATCTGGCGGTGATAGCTGGGATCGGTCAGGGTCTCCTGGTAGCCCGACATGCCGGTGGAAAAGACCGCCTCCCCGAGCGTCTGGCCGATCTTGCCGAACGGCGTGCCGGTGAACACGCGGCCGTCCTCGAGCACCAGTACCGCTTTATTCACTCACGCAACCTCTCCCTGCCGGCCGTCTTTCACCCAGTCGTCGTAGTCGCTCCGGCTGTTGGCGCGGAAGCCGATGTCGAGCTCGACGCCGGACGGCAGCCGCCACCGGATCGCCAGGATCCCGACGCGGGCGACCACCTTGCCGGCCAGGCCGCGCTCCATCCGGATGGCAACGACCGAATCCGTGGGAATCCAAATGGGTTTGGCGTGGGTGCGTTCCAGCAGTATCCCCTCGGGATAGCGGGTCAGCACCGCCTTGCTGCGGTACCCCAGATCACCCGCCGTGATCCGCTCGTTCCACTCCGGCGCCATCGTGCAGCCGCAGTAGACGCCGCGGGTGGTGACGAGCGCGGTGCCCACCGTGTCGGGCACGTCGGGCAGGCCGCCCAGCAGCTCGGCTTGCCGCTGCGCGCGGCGCTGCCAGCCGCGCATCATCAGCTGGATGACGACCGTGAGCACCACCACCAGCACGGCCAGGAATATCAGCGACCCGGCCATCGTGCCCGAATTCATGCCGGGCTCTTTCCGTCGCGCGCGGTGACCTTGCCGCGCAGCAGCGTCGCGGTCACGGTGGCGGGCAGAGTCATCGACTCGTACGGCGTGTTGGCCGACCGGCTGGCGAGGTCGGACCCGGCGACGGTCCAGGTGGCGTCGGGGTCGACCACGGTCAGGTTGGCCGGCTCCCCCACCTCCAGCGGCCGGCCGTGATCGGGCAGCCCGACGATGCGTGCGGGGTTCTCGCTCATCACCTTCGCGACGTCACGCCAGGTCAGCAGCCCCGGCACCACCATGGCCTGCGCCACCACGGACAGCGCGGTCTGCAGGCCGAGCATGCCGGGCCGCGCCGCGCAGAACTCGACGCACTTCTCGTGCTCGGCGTGGGGGGCGTGATCGGTGGCCACACAGTCGATTACCCCGTCGGCCAGCGCTTGACGCAGCGCGACCGCGTCGGCGGCCTCGCGCAGCGGCGGGTTGACGCGGTTCACCCCGTCGTAGCTGGCCAACCTGCTGTCGTCGAGCAGCAGGTGGTGCGGGGTGACCTCGGCGGTGATCGAAATGCCTTGGCTCTTGGCCCATTTGACGATCTCGACGGTGCCCGCGGTGGATGCGTGGCAGATGTGTACCCGGGCGCCGGCGTCGCGGGCCAGCAGCGCGTCGCGGGCGACGATGGATTCCTCGGCGGCCCGCGGCCAGCCGGACAGTCCCAGCCGCGCCGCGGTGGGCCCCTCGTGGGCGACGGCGCCCGCGGCGAGCCTGGGCTCCTCGGCGTGCTGGGCGATCAGCACCCCGAGGCCGGTGGCGTACTCGAGGGCGCGGCGCATCACCAGCGGGTCGTGCACGCAGACGCCGTCGTCGGAGAACATCCGCACCTGCGCGGCGCCGGCGGCCATCATGCCCATCTCGGTGAGCTCGGCCCCGGCCAGCCCGACGGTGACGGCGCCGACGGGATGGACGTCGACCAGGCCCACCTGCTGGCCGCGGTGCCAGACGTGGTCGGTGACCACCGGGCTGTCGGCGACGGGGTTGGTGTTGGCCATCGCGAACACCGCCGTATAGCCACCCAAAGCCGCTGCCGCCGAACCGGTTTCGATGTCCTCAGCGTATTCGCGGCCCGGCTCGCGCAGGTGGGTGTGCAGGTCGACGAGCCCGGGGAGCAGCACCTGGTCCGTCGCGTCGATGACGTCGGCCGTGTCGGGAATCGGAAGGCCGGGGCCGATCTCGGCGATCTGGCCGTCGTCGACGAGCACGTCGACCCGGTCGCCCTCGCCGTAGAGCCGGACCCCGCGCAGCAGCACGCTCACGCTACGCCCTCCTTGGCCTTCTGCCCGGCCGACTCGGTGCCGACCAGCACATGGAACAACACCGCCATCCGCACGTGCACCCCATTGGAAACCTGTTGCAGCACAGCCGATTGCGACGAGTCGGCCACCGTCGACGAGATCTCCATGCCGCGGAGCATCGGTCCCGGGTGCAGCACCACGGCGTGGCCCGGCAGCATCGCCTGCCGGCGTTCGGACAGCCCGTACAGGGACGAGTACTCGCGCACCGACGGGAAGAAGCCGCCGTTCATCCGCTCGGCCTGCACCCGCAGCATCAGCACGGCGTCGGCGGCGGGCAGTTCGGCGTCGAAATCGCCTGCGACGGTCACCGGCCAGCCGTCGACGCCGACCGGCAGCAGCGTCGGCGGCGCGACCAGCACCACCTCGGCGCCCAGGGTCGAAAGCAGCATCACGTTGGAGCGGGCGACCCGGCTGTGCAGGATGTCGCCGACGATGACGACGCGACGGCCCTCGATGCCGCCGAGCCGCTGCCGGATGGTCAGCGCGTCGAGCAGCGCCTGGGTGGGGTGCTCGTGCGTGCCGTCGCCGGCGTTGATCACCGACGGGCCCGTGCCATCGGCGGACTTTGCCGCCGAAGTCCACTCGGCGAGCAAATGCGCGGCGCCGGACGCCGAGTGGCGGATGACCAGCGCGTCGGCGCCGGCGGCCCGCAGCGTCAGTGCGGTGTCGCGCAGCGACTCCCCCTTGCCCACCGAGGATCCGCTGGCGCTGACGTTGATCACGTCGGCGCTCATCCACTTGCCGGCCACCTCGAACGACACCCGGGTGCGAGTCGAATTTTCGTAAAACATCGTGACGATGGTGCGGCCGCGCAGCGTGGGCAGCTTTTTGATCTCGCGGCCCACCAGCGCCTGCGCGAACCGGTCGGCGTCGTCGAGGATGGCGGTGGCCTCGTCGCGGGTCAGGTCGCCGGCGGCCAACAGGTGGCGCGTCATCGGGAGAGCACCACGCCGTCGCGGCCGTCGTGTTCGCTCAGCAGGACGTGCACGCTCTCGCTGCGCGAGGTGGGCACGTTCTTGCCGACGTAGTCGGCCCGCAGCGGCAGCTCGCGGTGGCCCCGGTCGACCAGCACCGCCAGCTGCACCACCCGCGGGCGGCCGACGTCGCGCAGCGCATCGAGGGCCGAGCGCACCGAACGCCCGGAGTAGAGCACGTCGTCGACGAGGATGACCAGCGCGTCGTCGATGCCGCCGGCCGGGATCAAGGTCGCCTCCAGCGGCCGCGGCGGCTTTTGCATCAGGTCGTCGCGGTAGAGCGTGATGTCGAGGCCGCCGTGGGGCACCTTGACGCCGCTGTATTCGCCGATGTTGGTGGCCAGGCGTTGGGCCAGGATCACGCCGCGGGTCGGAATGCCCAGCAGCACCACGCGCGGGGCGTCGGGCCCGTCGAGCGCGGTCTTTTCGATGATCTGATGCGCGATGCGGGAAATGGTGCGGCCCACGTCGGCCGCCGACATCAATTCCCTGGATTCACCGCCGAAGCCGGCGTTATCCGCGGCGCCCATGCGCTATTTGACCTCCTTCTCCGCCTCTCTGGACGGATCGTTAAAGGATGTCGACTGCACGGCAGCGTAGCACCTGAGCTCGCCGGGCCCGCAAAGCGGTCGCGTGTCGGTGGTGTGCCCTACCATCGAAACTATGTTCGAACCGAGCGACGATCCCCGCGCCGGCGAGGCCGCCCTGATCGCGCGGATCGCCGAGCTGGAGCGGGTCAAGTCGGCGGCCGCCGCAGCTCAGGCGCGTGCCGCCGCGGCGCTGGACGCCATGCGCCGCAACAACGAGGCGGCCGCCGGGGTGCCTGCCGACCAACGGGGCCGCGGGCTGGCGAGCGAGATCGCGCTGGCCCGGCGCGACTCCCCGGCGCGCGGCGGCAGGCACCTCGGGTTCGCCAAGGCCCTGGTGCACGAGATGCCGCACACCCTGGCGGCCCTCGAGGCCGGGCGGCTGTCGGAGTGGCGGGCCACGCTGATCGTGCGCGAGAGCGCCTGCCTGGACGTCGAGGACCGCCGCGCGCTGGACGCCGAGATGTGCGCGGATATGTCGAAGTTGGAGGGCATGGGCGACGCTCGGATCGCCGCCGCCGCGCGGGCCGTCGCCTACCGGCTGAACGCTCAGGCGGTGGTCGATCGCGCCGCCAAGGCCGAATCCGAACGCACGGTGACGATCCGGCCGGCGCCCGACACCATGACGTGGGTGACGGCGCTCCTCCCGGTCGCCCAGGGGGTGGCGGTGTACGCGGCGCTCAAGCGGGCCGCCGACACCACCTTCGACGAGCGCAGCCGCGGCCAGGTGATGGCGGACGCGTTGATCGAACGGGTCACGGGACGGCCCGCCGAGGCGGCGCCGCCGATCGCGGTCAACCTGCTCATCTCCGACGCGACGCTGCTGGGCGGCGACGACAGCGCCGCGGTGGTCGACGGGTACGGCCCGATTCCGGCGGCCGTGGCCCGCCGCCTGGTCGGCGACGCGGCCCTCGACAGCCGCTCGCGGGCCACGCTGCGCAGGCTCTACCGGCATCCGGGGTCGGGCGCGCTGGTGGGCATGGAGTCGCGCGCGCGTCGGTTCCCCAAGGGGCTGGCCGCGTTCATCGGGCTGCGCGATCAGGGCTGCCGCACGCCCTACTGCGACGCGCCCATCCGGCATCGCGACCACGCCCGGCCCCATCGACGCGGCGGCCCGACCAGCGCGGCGAACGGGCTCGGGTCGTGCGAACGCTGCAACTACGCCAAGGAGGCGCCCGGCTGGCGGGTCACCGCCACCGTCGACGAGATGGGCAGGCACTCCGCCGAATTCGAGACGCCGACCGGGATGCGGTATCGCTCCGGCGCGCCGCCACCGCCCGGCCCGTTCAAGGTAGACGTCAGCGAGGTCGAAGCGCGGGTCGCTATCGCACTCATCGATCTGCACGCGGCCTAAGCTGGCGGGCATGGACTTCGACGCCCTCTACCGCGGCGAGAGCCCCGGCGAAGGAATCCCCCCGATGCCCACGCCGCCGTGGGACACCAAGGCGCCCAAGGACAACGTCATCGGTTGGCACACCGGCGGCTTCGTCCACGGCGACGTCCTCGACATCGGCTGCGGGCTTGGCGACAACGCGATCTATTTGGCCAAGAACGGCTACAACGTCACCGGGCTGGACATCTCGCCGACCGCGCTGATCACCGCCGAGCGGCGGGCCCGGGACGCGGGGGTCGACGTGAGGTTCGCGGTCGCCGACTCCACCAAGCTCGAGGGCTACGCCGACGCGTTCGACACCGTCGTCGACAGCGGCATGTTCCACTGCCTCGACGACGAGGGCAAGCGCGCCTACGCCGCGGCGGCGCACCGCGCGACCCGGCCCGGCGCCACGCTGCTGATCAGCTGCTTCTCCGACACCAACCCGATAAACGAAAACTGGCCCCGCCCGGCCGTGTCCGAGGAGACGCTGCGCGATGTCCTCGGCGGAGCGGGCTGGGACATCGAATCGCTCGAGCCGGCGACCGTGCGTCGCGAAGTCGATGGCACCGAGGTCGAAATGGCGTTCTGGTACGTCCGGGCGAAACGGCGCTACTAACCTGAACCGGGTGAATCGCTCGACGCTTGGCGCCAACGCGGCCCCGGTCCGTGAGGTGTGCGACGCCGGCCTGCTGGCCGGGGCGGTGACGATGGTCTGGCAGCGCGGAGAACTGCTGCAGGTCAACGAGATCGGCTACCGCGACATCGGCGCCGGCCTGCCGATGCAGCGCGACACGCTGTTTCGCATCGCGTCGATGACCAAGCCGGTGACGGTCGCGGCGATCATGAGCCAGGTCGACGAGGGCAAGCTGGCGCTCACCGACCCGGTCACGCGCTGGGCGCCGGAGCTGGCCGACGTGCGGGTGCTCGACGACCCGCACGGCCCGCTGGACCGCACGCACCCGCTGCGCCGAGCCATCCTGATCGAGGACCTGCTCACCCACACCAGCGGCCTGGCCTACGCCTTTTCGGTGTCCGGGCCGATCTCGAAGGCCTACATGCGGCTGCCCTTCAACCAGGGACCCGACGCCTGGCTCGGCGAGCTGGCCAAGCTGCCGCTGGTGCATCAGCCCGGCGAGAAGGTCACCTACAGCCACTCGATCGACCTGTTGGGCGTCATCGCTTCCCGCATCGACGGCAAGCCGTTCCACCAGGTCCTCGACGAGCGGGTGCTGGGCCCGGCGGGCATGCCCGACACCGGATTCTTCGTCACGCCGGAGGCGCGCCGCCGCGCGGCGACGATGTACTCCCTCGACGAGGATCACCAACTGCGCCACGACGTGATGGGCCCGCCGCACATCACGCCGCCCTCGTTCTGCAACGCCGGCGGCGGGCTGTGGTCGACGGCCGACGACTACCTGCGGTTCGTGCGGATGCTGCTGGGCGACGGCACCGTCGACGGCGTGCGGGTGTTGTCGGAGGAGTCGGCGCGCCTGATGCGGACCGACCGGCTCACCGACGAACAGAAGCGGCACAACTTCCTGGGGGCGCCGTACTGGGTGGGCCGCGGCTTCGGGCTGAACCTGTCGGTGGTGACCGACCCGGCCAAGTCGATCCCGCTGTTCGGGCCGGGCGGGCTGGGGACGTTCAGCTGGCCCGGCGCGTATGGAACCTGGTGGCAGGCCGACCCCAGCGCCGACCTGATCCTGCTGTATTTGATCCAAAATCTCCCCGATTTGACCGTGCACGCGGCCACGGCCGTCGCGGGCAACACGTCGCTGGCCAAACTCCGCACGGCCCAACCGAAATTCGTCCGCCGCACCTACCAGGCGCTCGGGCTCTGACACGATGGCCGTGTACCCGCCCGACCGCATCGACGGCGCGCGGGTGCTGTTGCGTCCGCCGGTGCTCGACGACGCCGGCGTGTTGTTCCAACGGGTCGCCCGCGACCCGCACGTCACGAAGTACCTCTTGTGGACCCCGCACGCCGACGTGGCCGCCACCCGACGGGTGATCACCGAGAAACTGAACGCCAGCGACGACGAGCGAACGTGGGCAATCACGTTGCGGCACAGCGGCGAGGTCGTCGGGTTGACCAGCTGCCGGCGCCCGGTGCCGCACTCGGTCGAGATCGGGTATTGCCTCGGGCGGCGGTGGTGGGGCAAGGGCTACATGCCCGAGGTGCTCGACCTGCTGCTGGCCGCACTGCACGCCGACGGCGGCGTGTACCGGGTGTGGGCCACCTGCCACGTCGACAACGACCGCTCGGCACGCGTGCTGCAACGGGCCGGGTTCGAGCTGGAGGGCCGGCTGGCCCGCTACGCCGTCTACCCCACCCTGGGGCCCGAGCCGCAGGACGCCCTGCTGTACGCCAAGGTGCTGCGCTGAGGCGCCGCTACCCGTCCAGGGCCCGCCGCGCGTAGGCGCGCACGTCGGCGTCGCCGTCCTTCAGCGCGATACCCAGGGCGTCGCGGGCGGCGGGATCGCCAGCCGACCGCGTCAGGCTCAGCACGGCGGCCTTGCGCACGTCGAGGTGCGCGTCGCCCAGCGCCTCGGCCAGCCTGGGCACCGCGACATCGGCGGCCGCGCCGGCGAGCGCCCGCGCCGCGCCCTCGCGCACCTGCCACGCCGGAGCCCCCAAGGCGCGGTCGACGGCGGCCAAATCCTCGTCCCGGCAACCCAATTGACCCAGGGCGGCGAGCGCGGCGGCGCGCACCAGCGGGTCGGGGTCGGCGAGCAGCGCCCGCACGGCGTCGCCGCCGCCGCCCAGCGTGGCCAGGCCGGCGGTCGCCGCGATGCGGACCTCCCGGTTCTCGTCCCGCGTGGCGATGACGACGCCGTCCACGTCGTCGACCGACACCAGCGCCCGCACCGCCTCGATCCGCACCCGGTGGTCCGAATCAGCCAGCGCATCAAGGTATTCCGCGGCTTCGCCGGCCCGCCGAGCGGCCAGCAGGTAGACGGCGGCCGCGCGCACCACCGTGTCGCGCGAGCCGAGGTGGGCGCGGACGGCGCCCGGGTCGGGCAGCACCTCGACCAGCTCCCGGACGCCCTCGGCGGCGGCGCGGCGCACCGAGGCGTCGGCGTCGTCCAGCGCCGCATAAAGCGCACGGGCATACCCGTCGGGGATGTGCTCGGTCAGCGTCGCCACCGCGGTGCGGCGCACCCCCGGATCGGCGTCGGCGAGATAGGGGTGCAGGTCGGCGATCGTCGGCTCCTCGAGCGCCAGCACCGAGGCGATGCGCGGGGAGGGCGGCTCGAAACCCGTTGGTGCGGACTGGATCCGCGATGCCGCGGTGGCCGGCGCCTGGCCGCCGATCAGCGGCGGCTGCGCCACCTCGTGCACGGTCTGATCCGACGGCGGCAACCCGTCGAGCTCGGGCACCGAAACCAGGTACGGGGCCACCGGCCGCTTGAGGAACACCATCTGCCCGTCGGGCCCCTTGCGCAGGTTCAGGTGATAACCCCACTCGCCGTCGTCGCGGACGGGCAGGTCGGCGCGGTCGTGGTAGAGGCCCCACCGCGATTCGGTGCGGGTCAGCGACGAGCGGGCGGCCATCTCGGCGCAGTCCCGGATGAACGACACCTCGACGGCGCGCATCAGCTCGTGCGGGTTGCGGGCGCCCATCTCGGCGATCTCGTCGCGCATCCGGTCGAAGGTCCGCACCGCGATGGACAGCTTGGCGGCCGTCTTGGGCGGCGCCACGTAGTCGTTGACGAAGCGGCGCAGCTTGTATTCGACCTGCGGCTGCGGCGGCCCGTCCGGATGCCGCAGCGGCCGGTAGATCAGCTCGTGCGCGGCCCGCAGCTGGTCCGACGGAAGCTCTTGTGGTGCAGCGGTTTTCGTGCTCACCGACGCGGCGTCGGTGCCGGCCAGGTCGCCGAACACGAACGCCCCGATCATGTAGTTGTGCGGCACGCAGGCCAGGTCCCCCGCCGCATACAGCCCCGGCACCGTGGTGCGGGCGTGCTCGTCGACCCAGACGCCGGACGCGGAATGCCCACTGCACAGCCCGATTTCGGAGATGTGCATCTCGACGTCGTGGGTGCGGTAGTCGTGACCGCGGTTGGCGTGGAACGTGCCCCGGGTCGGGCGCTCCGTGGTGTGCAGGATGTTCTCCAGCGCGGTCAGCGTCTCGTCGGGCAGGTGCGACACCTTCAGGTAGATGGGGCCGCGGGCGGAGTCGATCTCGCCCTTCACCTCGGCCATCATCTGGCCCGACCAGTAGTCCGAGTCGACGAACCGCTCCCCCAACGCGTTGACCTGATAGCCGCCGAACGGGTTGGCGACATAGGCACAGGCCGGGCCGTTGTAGTCCTTGATCAGCGGATTGACCTGGAAGCACTCGATCCCCGACAGCTCGGCGCCCGCGTGATAGGCCATCGCATACCCGTCGCCGGCGTTGGTCGGGTTCTCGTAGGTGCCGTACAGGTACCCCGAGGCGGGCAGCCCCAGGCGCCCGCAGGCGCCGGTGGCCAGGATCACCGCCTTGGCGCCCACGGCGACGAATTCGCCGGTGCGCGTGTGCAACGCCGCGGCGCCGACCGCCCGGCCCCCTTTGTCGGGGTCGGTCAACACCCGCACGGGCATCAGCCGGTTCTCGATGCGGATCTTCTCCCGCATCGAGCGCTGCCGCAGCACCCGGTACAGCGCCTTCTTGACGTCCTTGCCCTCCGGCATGGGCAGCACGTAGGAGCCCGAGCGGTGCACCCGGCGCACCGCGTACTCGCCGTGCTCGTCCTTTTCGAACTTCACCCCGTAGCGCTCCAGCCGCTGCACCATCGCGAAGCCTCGGGTGGCGGTCTGATAGACGGTGCGCTGGTTGACGATCCCGTCGTTGGCCCGGGTGATTTCGGCGACGTAGTCCTCGGGCTCCGCCTTGCCGGGGATGACGGCGTTGTTGACGCCGTCCATGCCCATCGCCAGCGCGCCGGAGTGCCGCACGTGCGCCTTCTCCAGCAGCAGCACCTGCGCGCCGTGCTCGGCGGCCGACAGCGCCGCCATGGTGCCCGCGGTGCCGCCGCCGATCACCAGCACGTCGCAGTCGAGGCGGACCGGGTCCAGGCCCGGGATCTCCATCATGCCGCCACCGAATGATCCAGCGCGCCAAGTACTTCGGCCCGCAGTTCCGGGCGCGGCACGTCACTGCGCGGGTCGGGCACGTCCAGCACCGCGCGCACCGGCTCGCCGGCGCGGCCCAGCACGACGATCCGGTCGCCCAGCGCCAGCGCCTCGTCGACGTCGTGGGTGACGAACACGATCGTGGTCGGGTGGGTGCGCCAGGTGTCGACGAGCAGCCGCTGCATGGCGGCGCGGGTCTGGGTGTCCAGCGCCCCGAACGGCTCGTCCATCAGCACGGCGCGCGGCGCCCCCGCGAGCCCGCGGGCGAGCTGAACCCGTTGGCGCATGCCGCCGGACAGGCTCTTGGGCAGGTAGTTGCCGAACCCCGTGAGCCCGAGCTCGTCGATCCACCGCTCGGCCGCCGCGCGCCGGCCGGCGCGCGGGACCCCCCGCAGCCGCAGCGCGAGCTCGATGTTGGACCGCACGGTGCGCCACGGCAGCAGCGCGTTGTCCTGGAACACCATGGCGCGGTCGCCGGAGGTGGTGGTGACCGCGGCGCCGTCGGCCAGCACCCGGCCCCCGTCGGGCGACAGCAGGCCGGCCAGCGCGCGCAGCACCGTCGACTTGCCGCACCCCGACGGCCCGGTCAGCACCAGAATCTCCCCCGGCCGCACCGTCAGGCTCAGCCCGTCGATCACCGGAGTCCCGGTGTAGGACAACCGGACTCGATCCAGTTCCAGCGCCAGGGCCGTCACCGCGCCACCTCCCCGCCCCGCGGCAGCCAGCGCGTCACGCGGCGGCCCACCAGTTCGACGGCCGCCGACGTCGCGAACCCCAGCACGCCGATCGTGATGATGCCGACGAACACCTGCGGGTAGGCCAGCACGGTGTAGTCCTGCCAGGTGCGATAGCCGACGCCGAGCCGGCCCGAGATCATCTCCGCGGAGATCACGCAGATCCACGCCACCCCCATGCCGACCGACAGGCCGCCGAACACGCCCGGCAGGATCCCCGGCAGCACCACCTGACTCAGCACCGCCCACCGGCCGCCGCCCAGGGTGCGCACCGAGTCCTCCCAGAGCGTGGGCAGCGCCCGCACCGCGTGCCGGGTGCTGACCATGATCGGGAAGTAGGCGGCCAAGAACGTGATGAACACGATGCCGGCCTCGTCGGTCGGGAACAGCAGGATCGCCACCGGCACCATCGCGATCGCCGGGACGGGCCGGGCCAGCTCGGCCAGCGGGCCGAAGATGTCGGCGAACCAGCGGGAACGGCCCAGCAGCACGCCGGTGGCCACGCCGATCACGGCGGCCAGCCCGAAGCCGGTCAGGATCCGCAGCAGCGACTGCGCCAGGTCGAGCCAGTACTCGTAGGCGCCCAGCCGGCGCTGCAGCGCGTGCACGATCGACGTGACCGTCGGCAACGTGTCGAAGCGCAGCAGCAGCCGCACCTTGCCCGCGGTGAGCGCCTGCCACAACACGATCGCCGCGGCCACCGACGCCAGCCGCACCGCGCGCGACCGCCACGGCGAGGCGGGCCGCCGCGGCGGCGCCAGGGCGGGCGCAGCGACCGTGTCGAGCGCCTGATCGACCACTACGTGGGCCGTCATACCGAACCTCCCAGTGCCTCTTGGTAATCCACGGCGACGCTGCCGGGATGTGCGGTGATGTAGCGGCGCGCCCCGGCCGGGGTGCCGAAGGGGTGATAGGTCTGGCCGTCTTTCACCCAGACCGCCTTGTCGGCGAACCAGCGGGTGCCCAGCTCGGCGTCGGGCACGTAGGCCGCCCGGACCTTGGCGCCGCGGGCGGTCGCGTCCCGGACCGCGCGCAGCAGGTCCGTCGGGGTGGCGACCGTTTGGGTCGCGTCGGTCCCGTCCAGCCACAGTTCGCTCGCCTGGGCGGGGTCGCCGGCGAGCAGCGACGGGTTGGCGGCGCGGGCCAGGGCCGCGTCGTAGTCCAGGCCGCGGGCGGCGAACACGGCGCGCAGCGGCGCGTCCACCACGAACTTCCCCACGTCGAGGTCGGCGAAGTCGCCGATCGACTTCAGGTAGGGCACATCGCTTTTCAGCGCGTCGATCAGCGACGGCTTGAGGGTGGTGTCGAACGACGTGCCGCCCGGGCCGTTGTAGAGGTACACCACCTCCTGCGGCAGCCCGCTGGCCTGGGCGACGATGCGGGCGGCCTGCAGCGGCTTGTCGTTGAGGAAGTCGGTGGCGTCCAGCTGTGCCTGCAAAAACGCCGCCAGCACCTCCGGGTGCGACGACGCGTACGAGCGGCGCACCACCACCCCGTGCAGGGTGGGCAGGTTCAGCTCGGCCCCGTCGTAGAGCAGCTTGGCCTTGCCCTGGTACACCAGCAGCCCGGGCCACGCCACGAACTGCGAAAGCCCTTGCACCTGACCGGATTCCAGCGCGGACGCCCCGATCTGCGGTTGCTGGTTGAGCACCTCGACGCCGTTGATGCCGGCCCGTTGCAGCGCGCGCACCAGCGTGCCGTGGCCGGCTGAGCCCACGCTGGCCGAGACCTTGGTGCCGGCCAGGTCGGCCAGCCCCGTCGCCGGCGAATCCGGCTTCACCACAACCATGTTCAGCGCGCCCTTGGGGTTGTAGCCGGTGATCGACACGATCTCGGTGCGCGCCAGCGGGTTGGCCTGCGTCTTGGAGCCGTTGATCAGCATCGGGTAGTCGCCCATCGAGCCGATGTCGATCTTTTCGGCGAGCATCTGCGCGGTGATCGGCGCGCCGGTGTCGTAGTCCTGCCAGCGCACCGCGTACCGGGTGCCGGTGCGCGACGTGATGTCGGCCAGCCGGCGCTCCAGGTAGCCCTGCGCGCGCAGCAGCGTGCCCGCGGTGACGGTGTTGATGGTCTTGGACTGGTAGCCCACCACGACGTTGACCACGCCGGAGGATTGCGACAGCGATTCCAGCGAGCAACCGGAGACGGCGGCGACGATCACGGCCGCCACCGAGATCAGCCGCGCGGCTTGGCGTTTCATCAGCGGATCAGATAGGGCATGTTGACCGTGACGGCGCCCGTCGGGCAGCGGGCCGCGCACGGCCCGCAATACCAGCACTCGTCGACGTGCATGTAGGCCTTGCCGGTTTCGGGGTTGATGGCCAGCGCGTCCAGCGGGCAGACCTCGACGCACAGCGTGCAGCCGTCGATGCACAGCGACTCGTCGATGGTGACCGGGACGTCGGCGCGATGGTTGACCAGCGTCATGGCTTGCTCCTGCTCGGGTTGGCTCTAATGAGGTTGCCCCGCATGGTGATTCGATCACCACGCATCCGGATGTATTCCAGGTCCACGGGCCGGCCGTCGTCGAGGCTGGTGAGCCGCTCCAGCATCAGCAGCGCCGCCCCGTCGGGCACCTGCAGGGTGGCCGCCGAGTGCGCGTCGGCGGGGATGGCTTCCAGCGCCAGCGACGCCGATCCCAGCCGCTGCCCGCTGACCTGCTCGATGAGGGCGAAGATGTCGTTCGTTTCCAGCGGATGCTTCAAGATGCGCGCCCCGACGTCCGGTGCCAGGTAGGTCAGGTCGAGGCTCAGCGGCAGGTCGCCCAGGTAGCGCAGCCGTTCGACGAACACCGCCTGCTCGCCCGGTTCCAGCCGCAGCCGCCGGGCCACCGCCGGCGGGGCGGTCACCGGCATGGCGGCCCGCACCTCGTTGCGGACCTCGCCGAGGTGCTTGAACGTTTCCTTGAGCCCCAGCAGCGAGTCGAGCCCGTGCGAGAACTTGCGCTGCGCGACGTGGGTGCCGACCCTGGGCCCGCGCTCGATCAGGCCCTCGCGTTTGAGGACGGCCAGCGCCTCGCGAACGGTGTTGCGCGACACCGAGAATTCGGCCGCCAATTCGGCCTCGGCCGGCAACCCGTCGGCGTAGGCGCCGGCGTGGATCTGCTGGCGCACCACGTCGGCGACCCGGCGGGCCCGGTCGGACCGGGACCCCTCCAACGGTCCGCGTATCGGTACAGGTTGCGCCACGGGAGTCACGCTATCGCCGGTCAGCGGCCTTTTCGGGCGGCCGGCCGGGCCCGACGAGAGCGCCCCAACGCATTGCGCCGGTTGCGATTCGGCGGCGACCAGCCCAAACCGGCCCGCGCCGCGCGATTGCGCCACCCCGGTGCGCGCACGGGCTTTGCGATCCCACTGAGCGGAATCCGCGCGGCGTTGCTATAACTTTGCAGGTGCTGGCAAGCTGGCTCACCCGCAACGTGCTGGTGCTGTCGCTGGTGTCGCTGCTGCAGGACGCGGCCAGCGAGCTGCTGTACCCGCTGCTGCCGATCTATTTGACCACCGTGCTGGGCGCCCCGCCGGGGGTGGTGGGCGCGGTGGAGGGCGCCGCCGAGGGCGCGGCCTCGCTGACCAAGATCGCGTCCGGCCCGCTCGGTGACCGGTTCGCCCGCCGCCCGCTGGTCGGGACCGGCTACGGGATGGCGGCGCTGGGCAAGCTCGTCGTCGCCGCGGCCGGGGCGTGGCCCGGGGTGCTGGTCGGGCGGGTGGCCGACCGGTTGGGCAAGGGGCTGCGCGGCGCGCCGCGCGACGCGCTGCTGGTCGACGGCGTCGGGGCCGCCGAGCGCGGCCGGGTGTTCGGGTTTCACCGCACCATGGACACCCTCGGCGCCGTCGTCGGCCCGCTGCTCGGGCTGTCCGGTTACGAGCTGTTCGACCACCGCATCGGCCCGGTGCTCTACCTGTCCGTGATCCCGGCGGTGCTCAGCGCGCTGTTGATCGCCTGGGTGCGCGAGCGGCCCCGAAACCCCGCGCCCGCGGCCCGGCCGCCGATTTTCGCCGGCGCCCGGCGGCTGCCCCGGCGGTATTGGGGGCCGGTCGGCTTCCTGGTCGCGTTCAGCGTGGTCAACTTCCCCGACGCGCTGCTGTTGTTGCGGCTCAAGCAGATCGGCTTTTCGGTCGTCGGCGTCATCCTCGCCTACGTCGGCTACAACGCCGTCTACGCGCTGGCGAGCTTCCCGGCGGGCGCGCTCGCGGACCGCTTCGGCCGGCCGGTGGTCTACGGCGTGGGGCTGGCGTTCTTCGCGGTCGCCTACTGCGGTGTGGGCCTGACCACCGACACCGCCACCGCGACGGCGCTCGTGGTGGCCTACGGCGTCTTCACCGCCTGCTACGACGGCGTCGGAAAGGCCTGGATCTCAACGGTTGTCGGAGACGACCTGCAGTCTTGCGCCCAGGGCCTCTTCCAGGGCCTCAGCGGGCTGGCGGTGCTGGCCGCCGGGCTGTGGGCCGGCCTGCTGTGGGGCGCCAAAGGGCAGCTGCCCCTGCTGATTTCGGGCACGGTCGGCGCGGTGTTCGCGGTTGTGTTGCTCGCCGCCACGCCGACGCTGGCTAGGCTTTCTCGGTAACCACCCGGGCCGCGCCGTCGCCGTTGCGCGCCGAACCGTCCGAGGCCTTGCCCGGCAGCTCGAACGCCGACAACGCCGACCCGACCGCCGCGGTCGCGGCGTTGCGCTGGGCCTCCATCCGGGCCAGCGCCGCCTCGGTGAACACCGACAACCCGAGTTCGGGGTTGTAGCCGTGGATCTCCTTGACGTCGAGCTGCGCCAGGAAGTAGACGATCTCCTTGGACACCACCTGGCCCGGCACCAGCACCGGAAAGCCCGGCGGGTAGGGCACCACGAACGTGGTGGACACCAGGCTCTTGCCCTCGGCCAGCCGCCGGCCCGCCCGGCCGATCAGCACGTGCTCGCGGTCGGACTCCTCGTAACCGGCGTAGAAGGCCGACCGCATGTCGCCGAACTTGCAGGCGTCGACGGGACGGAAGGCCACGTCGAACTCGGAGAAGTCGGGCAGGTGCGGCAGGTCCTCGGTGATCTCCTCCACCCGGCGCGCCTGCAGCGCGCGGTCCTCCTTGCCGCCGATGCTCTGGCTGCGCTCGAAATCGCAGGCGATGCGCCGCAGCACGTCGAGCAGGTAGTGCACGCTCGACCAGGTGACCCCGATGGTGAAGATCAGCAGCACGCTGTTGATCGAGGTCTTGTTGATCTGGATGCCGAAGCGGTCCATCAGGATTTTCTCGCGGAAGTCGTAGCCGTTCATCCCGGTCTTGCCGACGAACAGGGTGACCCGGGTGGCGTCCAGCACGAACTGGTCGGACCGCCACGCCTCGTTCCATTCGGCGAGCGCGCCCTGGCGAACCTGGCGGTAGGAGCTGACGGACGAGGCGCGGAACTCGTCGGGCACCAGGTCGGACTCGTCGAGGATGCGGAACCACTTGCTGATCAGCCGGTCCTTGCGGACCCGGTGCCGAAAGACCAGCGCCATGTTGTAGACGTTGCGCACCAGCTCGAAGCCCTCGATGTCGACCTGCCGGCGCGCCAGGTCCAGCGAGGCCAGCAGCTGCTGGTTCGGCGAGGTCGAGGTGTGGGTCAAAAACGCCTCGCCGAACGCGTCGCGGGTCAGCGCCTTGAAGTCCTGGTCGCGGACGTGGATCATCGACGCCTGCCGAAGCGCCGACAGCGACTTGTGCGTGGAGTGCGTCGCATACACCCGCACCCGCGCGCGGGCGGGGTCGGGCAGCAGCCGCCGGTCGACCCACTCCGACCGGTCGACGCCTTCCATCCCCGCGGCCCAATCCCGGTACTCCGCGGCGTATTCCGGGGAGGCCAGCATCTGCTCGAGGCGCTCGGCGGCCACCATCGCGGTGCGCTGGCGCGCCCAGGGCACCGCCGTCGCGAACGCGTACCACGCCTCGTCCCACAAAAAGCAGATGTCGGGCTTGATGGCCAGCACCTCTTCCATCACGCGGCGCGGGTTGTACACGACGCCGTCGAAGGTGCAGTTGGTGAGCAGCAGCATCCGCACCCGGTGCAGCTGCCCGGCGGCGTCGAGATCCAGCAGCGCCTGCTTGATCGTGCGCAGCGACACCGCCCCGTAGATGGCGTACTGCGGCAGCGGGTAGGCGTCCAGGTACAGCGGGTAGGCGCCGGCCAGGACCAGGCCGTAGTGATGCGACTTGTGGCAGTTGCGGTCGATCAGCACGATGTCGCCCGGGCGGGTCAGCGCCTGCACGACGATCTTGTTGGCCGTCGACGTGCCGTTGGTGACGAAGTAGGTCTCGTTGGAGTTCCAGGTGAGCGCGGCCTTGTTCATCGCGGAGCGGAGGTTGCCGTGCGGGTCCAGCAGCGAGTCCAGCCCGCCCGAGGTGGTCGACGTCTCGGCCATGAAGATGTTGCGGCCGTAGAACTCGCCCATGTCCTGCAGCGACTTGGAGTTGAAGATGCTGGCGCCCCGCGCGACGGGAAGCGCGTGGAACTGGCCCACCGGGGCCGCCGCGTAGGCGCGCAGCGCGTCGAAAAACGGTGTGGCGAAACGGTTTCGCAGGCCGGCCAGCACGGTGCTGTTCAGATCGGTGACGTCGTTGAGCCGGTAGAACGTGCGGTCGTAGACGTCGGGTTCGTCCTCGGTCTGCGCGGCGATCGACTCGTCGGTGAGCAGGTACCGGTCGATGTGGGGCCGCAGCTCTTTGATCCATTCCGCGCACTCGACCCAGTCCTGGGTGTCGTCGGTGACGGCGTCGTCGCCGTCGGTGCCCAGCAGCGTCGTCATCAGCGGCACCCGGTCGCGGGACCGCAGCGGCAGGTCGTGGCGGATGATCGCCGCCTGGATCTCGCCGTTCAGCGCGACCGCGGTGATCGCGTCCTCGATGCTGCCCACCACCAGCAGCTCGTATTGCAGATCGTCCGACGGGTTGCGCAGCGCGCGAAGGCATTCCGCGAGGCTGTCCGGGGCCGTCGCCGGGGCGTCGTCGGCCAGCAGCACGGTGTAGAACTGCTGCTTTTTGGCCTGCGCGACCAGCTCCTGCTCGGCCAGCGACGCCGAGGTGTCGAACAGCCCGGCCCGGTCGCCGTACTCGGACAGCAGCCGCACGGCCAGCGACACCTCCTCGGCCAGCCGCACCGTCGACAGGCTCTCCAGGTGGGCGCGAAACGTCGCCAGGTTCTGCACGCCGGGGTAGAGCCAGTACCGCTCGTAGGCCCCGATGCGGTCCATCAGCCGCTTCACCTTGGCGATGTCGTGGGTCTTGTCCAGCCCGGCCAGGTCCACCTCGGCGAGGTGCCGGCAGGCGTCGTCGAGCAGGTTCCAGGTGTCCAGGCGGGTGTACGACGGGTTGGCGACCGCCGCGAGCGCGGACACACGAAGTCGGCGCGGGCGCGCGCTGTCTCGGTTCATCTCAGTCATTGTGCCCGCGGACGGGCGCCCCGCGGGATCGTTTCGCTCAGCGATCCGGCCGGGTCACCCCTCGGTGCCCCTGACGGCGCGCGCGGCGGCCCGGATCTGCGGCGTCACCAGCATGACCTGGCCCAGCACGCCGTTGACGAAGCCGGGCGAGTCGTCGGTGGACAGCTCCTTGGCCAGCCGCACGGCCTCGTCGACGGCGACCGGCTCGGGCACGTCCTCGGCGTACAGCAGCTCCCACACCGCGACCCGCAGGATCGCCCGGTCCACCGCGGGAAGGCGGTCCAGCGTCCAGCCCTGCAGGTGCGAGCTGAGCAGGTCGTCGATGTGGGCGGCGTGCTCGCCGACGCCCCGCGCCGCCGCGACGGTGTAGGGGTGCAGCGCCGCCACGTCCGGGTTGGAGCCGGCCAGGGCGGTGCGGACGTCGACCACCTCGGCCGGGCTCAGGCCCCGCGCCTCGGCCTCGAACAGCAGGTCGACGGCCCGCTTGCGGGCCTGGTGGCGTCCTTTAACGGGCCGCGCGGGCCGGCTCACGCGTTGACGCGCCCCAGGTAGCTGCCGTCGCGGGTATCGACCTTGAGCTTGTCGCCGGTGTTGATGAACAGCGGCACCTGGATTTCCGCGCCGGTCTCCACCGTGGCGGGTTTGGTGCCGGCGCTGGACCGGTCGCCCTGCAGGCCGGGCTCGGTGTGGGTGACCTCCATTTCGACCGACACCGGCAGCTCGATGTACAGCGGCGACCCGTTGTGGAACGCGATCTGCACCGGCAGGCCCTCCAGCAGGAACCGGGACGCGTCGCCGACCAGCGATTCGGGCAGCGGGTGCTGCTCGAAGTCCTCGCTGTCCATGAACACGTAGTCCGAGCCGTCGTGATACAGGTACGTGGCGTCGCGGCGGTCGACGGTCGCGGTCTCGACCTTGACGCCCGCGTTGTAGGTCTTGTCAACGACCTTGCCGGAGACGACGTTCTTGAGCTTGGTGCGCACGAAGGCCGGCCCCTTGCCGGGTTTGACGTGCTGGAACTCGACGATCTGCCACAGCTGGCCGTCGATCACCAGCACCAGTCCGTTCTTGAAGTCGGCGGTCGATGCCACGGTCGGTGTATCTCCTACAGGGATGGCCTGTGATTTAAAACGGGGCTCGGCCCGTCGTCGGCTAACTACCCGAGCGAGCTTACCCGTGGCCACATCGACCGGGACCGGCTGGAGGGCGGGACCAACGGGAGCCGCCCGCCTAGGTCAAAACGGCCAGGTCCTTCGGGAACCGGGTCAGCAGTTCCGGGGCATGCCCCTCGGCGACGGCCAACGTGTCCTCGATGCGGACACCGCCGCGGCCGGGCAGGTAGACGCCGGGCTCGACGGTCACCACGGAGCCGGCAAGCAGCGTCCCCGTGGACGTGGCCCCGATCCCCGGCGCCTCGTGGATCTGAAGGCCCACACCGTGCCCCAACCCGTGGCCGAAGTTCTCGCCGTAGCCGGCGTCGGCGATCAGCTGGCGCGCGGCGGCGTCGACGTCGCGCAGCCCGGCGCCGGGCTTCAGCGCCTCGCGCCCGGCCCGCTGCGCGTCGGCGACCAGCTGGTAGATCTCCAGCTGCCAGTCGGCGGCCCTGCCCAGGATGAACGTGCGGGTCATGTCGGAGTGGTAGCCGGCGACCAGCGCGCCGAAGTCGATCTTGACGAAGTCGCCGTCGGCCAGCACCGCGTCGGTCGGGCGGTGGTGCGGGATCGCCGAGTTCGGCCCGGCGGCCACGATCGTCTCGAACGAGATCGCGTCGGCGCCGTGGTCGAGCATCAACGCTTCCAGCTCGCGGCTGACCTCGCGCTCGGTGCGCCCGGGCCGCAGCCCGCCGCGGGACACCAGCTCGGTCAGCGCGGCGTCGGCGGCCTCGCAGGCCAGGCGCAGCAGCGCCAGCTCGCCGGCGTCCTTCACCTCGCGCAGCGCCTCCACGGTTCCGGCGGCCCGCACCAGCTCGGTGGCCGCGTTTCGCTCGCCGAGTTCGCTGGTCAGGGCGTCGAAGCCGTCGACGGTGACGACGTTGCTCTCGAAGCCCAGCTTTCCCACGCCCTCGTCGGCGGCCCGGCCCGCCAGGTGACGCCCGACCGCCCGCTCGATGGCGATCTCGAGGTCGGGCGCCTGGTCGGCCGCCTGGGTGCGGTAGCGGCCGTCGGTGGCCAGCACGGCGCCGCGGTCGTCGGCGAATACCAGCAACGCGCCGTTGGACCCGGTGAATCCGGACAGATAGCGGACGTTGACCAGGTCCGTGACCAGCATCGCGTCCAATCCGCTGGCCCCGATCTGCGCTTTCAGCCTGTCTCGACGCTGGGAATGTGTCACGACCCTTGACGGTACTCGCTACGCTTTTGCCTCATGAGGAACTGGATGCTGCGCGGACTGGTGTATGCGGCCGCCATGGTCGTCGTCCGAGTGTTTCAGGGAGCACTGATCAACGCGTGGCAGACCCAGGCCGGGCTGATCAGCATCGTGCTGCTGCTGTTGTTCATCGCCGGCGTCGTCGTGTGGGGGGTGCTGGACGGCCGGGCGGACGCCAAGGCCCAGCCCGACCCGGACCGCCGGGAGGACCTGGCGATGACCTGGCTGCTGGCCGGGCTGCTGGCGGGGATCCTCAGCGGCGCGGTCGCGTGGCTGCTCGCGCTGGTCTACAAGGACATCTACACCGGCGGCCTGCTCAACGAGCTGACCACGTTCGCGGCGTTCACCGCGCTGATCGTCTTCGTGCCGGCGGTGATCGGCGTGGCCTTCGGCCGCTGGCGCATCGACCGCAATCCCCCGCCGCGGCGGGCCGGCGACGACGAGGAGCGCGCCGACACCGACGTCTTCTCCGCCGTCCGCGGCGACGACGCGCCGACCGGCGAGATACCGACGCAGGCGTCGCCCGAGGCGCGCACCGAGGAACGCCCGTCGGCGGTCGCGGTCGCCGATCGGGGCGCCGACGCGCCCACCGAGACGATCCCGACGCGCGGCGACGACGCCAAGACCGAGGTGATCCGCACCGACACCGACGCCCGGCACGGCAAGCCGGGGCCGGAGCAGGGTTAGCCCTCCAACGCCAGATACCGCAGGGCCAGCACGTAGCCCTGGATCCCGAGCCCGACGATCACCCCCGTCGCGACCGGGCTGATGTAGGAGTGCCGCCGAAACTCCTCACGCGCATGCACATTGGAGATGTGCACCTCGATCAGCGGGGCGCTCAGCTCGGCGCAGGCGTCGCGCAGCGCGACCGAGGTGTGGGTGAGGCCGCCGGCGTTGAGGATCACCGGTTCCCCGGCGTCGGCCGCGGCGTGGATCCAGTCCAGCAGCTGCGCTTCGCTATCGCTTTGCCGCACAACGGCTTTGAGTCCGAGGGCGCTGGCTTCCCGCTCGATCAGGGCGGCCAGCTGATCGTGGGTGGTGTGACCGTAGACGTCGGGTTCGCGCAGGCCCAGCCGGCCCAGGTTGGGGCCGTTGACGACGTGCACCGTGGCGGTCATTCAGGCCTCCAGCCCCGCGTAGGCCGCGGCCAGCAGCGACGGGTCGGGCCCGGTCAGCCGGCCCGGCTTGGCCAGCCCGTCGAGGACCACGAACCGAAGCACCCCGGCGCGGCTCTTCTTGTCCCCGGCCATGTATTCCAGCAATTGCGGCAACGCGTCGGCGTCGTAGCTGACCGGCAGGCCGAGCGAGGTCAGGATGCTGCGGTGGCGCGCGGCGGTGGCGTCGTCGAGCCGGCCGGCCAGCCGGGCCAGCTCGGCGGCGAACACCAGCCCCACCGACACGGCGGCGCCGTGGCGCCACCGGTAGCGCTCGCGGCGCTCGATCGCGTGCCCCAAGGTGTGGCCGTAGTTGAGGATTTCGCGCAGCTCCGACTCCCTCTCGTCGGCGGCGACAACCTCGGCCTTGACGGCGACGGCGCGCCGGATCAGCTCGGGCAGCACGTCACCGGCCGGGTCCAGCGCGGCCCGCGGGTCGGCCTCGATGAGGTCCAAAATCACCGGGTCGGCGATGAATCCCGCCTTGACCACCTCGGCCATCCCGGCCACGAGTTCGTTGGGCGGCAACGTTTTCAGCGTCTGAAGGTCGGCCAGCACGGCCAGCGGCTGGTGGAACGCGCCGACCAGGTTCTTGCCCGCCTCGGTGTTGATGCCGGTCTTGCCGCCGACGGCCGCGTCGACCATGCCCAGCAGCGACGTGGGCACGTGCACGATGTCGACGCCGCGCAGCCAGGTGGCCGCCGCGAAGCCGGCGACGTCGGTGGCCGCCCCGCCGCCGAGGCTGACCAGCGCGTCCTTGCGGCCCAGCCCGATGCGGCCGAGGACCTCCCAGATGAATCCCACAACCGGCAGGTCCTTGCCGGCCTCGGCGTCGGGGATCTCGATGCGGTGCGCGTCGATCCCCTTGTCCGCCAAGCCGTTCCGGATCACCTCGGCGGTCTCGGCCAGCACCGGCTGGTGCAGGATCGCCACGCGGTGCCGGCCGGCCAGCAGGCCGTCCAGTTCGGTGAGCACGCCGGCGCCGATGATCACGGGGTAGGGCGGGTCGACGGCCACCGGCACGGTGACCGGCCCGGCGCCGTCGGTCATCGGCCGGCCGCCGGGACGCTCTGGGGTGCCTGCAGCCGCGACAGGATGTAGCGCACCACCGCGCCGGGGTTGCGGCGGTTGGTGTCGACCCGGATGGTGGCGACGCGCCGGTACAGCGGGACCCGCTGGGCCATCAGGGCTTTGTACTTCTCGGCGCGGTCGGGGCCGGCCAGCAGCGGCCGCACGGTGTTGCCGCCGGTGCGCCGCACGCCTTCCCGGGCGCCGATCTCGAGGTAGACGACGGTGTGCCCGGCCAGCGCCTCGCGCACCCCGGGGGTGGTGACGGCGCCGCCGCCCAGCGACACCACCCCGTCGTGGTCGGCCAGCGCCGCGCGCACGGCCTGCTCCTCGAGGCGGCGGAATTCGCGCTCCCCGTCGGTGGCGAAGATCTCGGCGATGCTGCGGCCGGTCTGCTGCTCGATGGCGGCGTCGGTGTCGAGCAGGCCGACGCCGAGCGCCCTGGCCAGCCGGCGGCCGATGGTGGACTTGCCCGAGCCCGGCAGCCCCACGAGAACCGCTTTGGGGGCCATCACGCGGTACCCCGGGCCGCCGGCGCTTCCCGGTCGGCGACCGCGCGCCGGTAGGCCTCGATGTTGCGGCGGGTCTCGGCCAGCGAATCGCCGCCGAACTTCTCCAGCGCCGCGCGGGCCAGCACGAGCGCCACCATGGTCTCGACGACGACCCCGGCGGCCGGCACCGCGCACACGTCGGAGCGCTGGTGGATCGCGACGGCTCCGTCGCCGGTGGCCATGTCGACGGTGGCCAGGGCCCGCGGCACGGTCGAGATCGGCTTCATCGCGGCCCGGACCCGCAGCGGCTGGCCGTTGGTCATGCCGCCTTCCAGGCCGCCGGCGCGGTTGGTCGAGCGGACCACACCGTCGGGGCCGGGGTACATCTCGTCGTGCGCGCGGCTCCCGCGGCGGCGCGCCGTTTCGAAGCCGTCGCCGATCTCGACGCCCTTGATGGCCTGGATGCCCATCACGGCGGCGGCCAGCTGGCTGTCCAGCCGGTTGTCGCCGCTGGTGAACGACCCCAGCCCGACCGGCAGGCCCAGCGCCACCACCTCGACCACGCCGCCGAGGGTGTCGCCGTCCTTCTTGGCCGCCTCGATCTCGGCGATCATGGCCTGCTCGGCCGCCTTGTCGAAGGCCCGCACCGGGCTGTCGTCGATCGCCGGTAGGTCCGCCGGCCCCGGCGGCGGCCCGTCGTAGGGCGCCGACGGGCCGATCGCGACGACGTGGGACAGCACCTCGACGCCGAGCGCCTGCCGCAGGAACGACCGCGCGACGGTGCCGGCCGCGACGCGGGCGGCGGTCTCCCGGGCGCTGGCGCGCTCCAGCACCGGGCGGGCGTCGTCGAAGCCGTACTTGAGCATGCCGGCGTAGTCGGCGTGGCCGGGCCGCGGGCGGGTGAGCGGGGCGTTGCGCGCCGAATCCTTTAGCTCCGTCGCGTCGACCGGGTCGGTGGCCATCACGGTCTCCCACTTCGGCCACTCGGTGTTGCCGATCTCGATGGCGATGGGCCCGCCCAGGGTGACGCCGTGCCGGACCCCGGACAGCACGGTCACCTCGTCGCGCTCGAACTTCATCCGCGCGCCCCGCCCGTAGCCCAGCCGGCGGCGGGCCAGCTGGTCGGCGATCTCGGCGGAGGTGACCTGCACGCCGGCGACCATGCCTTCGAGCACGGCCACCAACGCGCGGCCGTGCGATTCCCCGGCGGTGATCCAGCGCAACACCCGGCTATTCTCCCACGATGTCCGGCCTGGCCTCGCCACGGTGCGGCTGGCGGGGGCGTTTGCGATTCGACCATGGCTTCGACCGTGCCGTCGAACCGTGCCGAAGCCGGGCGCGCTCGACGCGCTCACCCGAGCAGCGCCACCGCGACCGCGGTGGCCAGGCACATCGACGGCCCGTGGGGCACCGCGGCGACGCCCCGCACCGCCGCGGCCGCACCCCACAGCGCCGTCAGCAGCGGCGCGGCCAGGGCCGCGGCGAACCACGCCGCGGCGCCGAAACAGCCGGCCAGCGCGCCCAGGCCGATCGCCAGCTTCACGTCGCCGGCGCCCATCCCGGCCGGCGCGATCAGATGCACCAGCAGATACAGCCCGGTCAATGCCGCGGCCCCGGCCGACGCCGGCGCGCCGCGCCCGGCGCACGCGGCGACCAGCAGGATCACGCCGGCCCCGGGCAGCGTCAGCAGGTTGGGCAGCCGGCGCCGCCGGATGTCGCAGCAGCTGCACGCCACCAACCAGGCGGCCACCATCGCCGCCGCCGTCACCCGCACCCGAGGGACGTTAATCCAGCGCCGCCAGCGCCGCCTCCATCGCCGCTCGCGGCGCGGGCATCCCGGTGAACTGCTCCACCTGCGCGAACGCCTGGTGCAGCAGCATCTGCAGGCCGCTGATCACCCGGCCGCCCGCGGCGGCCACCGCGGCGGCCAGCGGCGTGGGCCAGGGGTCGTAGACGGCGTCCAGCAGCACCGGGATCGCGGCGAACGCGCCCGCGTACCGCGCCGCCACGTCGGCCGGGATCGTGTTGACCAGCACCTCGGCGGCCGCCACCTCGTCGGCCAGCCCGCCGGCGTCCAGGTCGCAGAACCGCGTCGCCACCCCGACCCGCTCGCCCAGCTCGATCAGCCGGGCCGCCTTCGCCGCGTCGCGCGCCACCACCGTGACGCCGCCGACCCCGAGCCGGGCCAGCCCGGCGACGGCCGCCGGGGCGGTGCCGCCCGATCCACAGACCAGCGCCCATCCCGAGGCGCCGATCATCGGCCCCACGGCGCCGGCGACCCCGTCGACGTCGGTGTTGTCGGCCCGCCACCCGCCCGGC
Organism: Mycobacterium palustre; assembly: GCF_002101785.1. GTDB lineage: Bacteria > Actinomycetota > Actinomycetes > Mycobacteriales > Mycobacteriaceae > Mycobacterium > Mycobacterium palustre. The sequence continues at coordinate 7,938 of NZ_LQPJ01000090.1, read as the reverse complement.
GTGCGCACCAGGGTGTTGGCCGAGCCGACCAGCTCGGCGCGCTCGGTGCGCTCGTCGGCGAAGCGCAGGGCGGCGAACTTGCCGGGCGCGGTCACCGACACCCCGACCCACTCGGGGCCGAAGCCGCCGACCACGCCGGGCAGCTCCGCGGCGCCGCACTCGATGCGCTCGTAGGTCCAGCCGCGCAGGCCCAGCGCGCGGTAGGCGGCAAGGTGCAGCTGCGGGGAACGCGAATGGGCGACCGGCGAGCCGAGGACGGCGGCTTTCCGGGCCCCCTGTTCAGCGCGTGCTGTCGAGGACACCGTTGCGCTTAGCCAGCTCGATGTTGGCCAAATGCTGCTGATAATCCTTGGTGAACAGCGTCGTGCCCTGGCCGTCGATGGTGACGAAGTACAGCCAGTCGCCCGGCTCGGGGTGCTCGGCCGCGCGCAGCGCGTCGACGCCGGGCGAACAGATCGCGGTGGCCGGCAGCCCCTGGGAGACGTAGGTGTTCCACGGCGTCTTCTGGGCGCGGTCGGCGTCGGTGGTGGCGACCTCGCGGCGGTCCAGCGGGTAGTTGACCGTCGAGTCGAATTCCAGCGTGTGGTGGGCGTGCAGGCGGTTGTAGATGACCTGCGCCACCTTGGCGAAGTCCTGCGTGTTGGATTCCTGCTGCACCAGCGACGCCACCACCAGGATGTCGTAGGGCGACAGCCCCATCGCCTGCGCCGAGTCCAGCAGGCCCGACTTCGTGTACTCGACGGCGCCCGCGCCGATCAGGCTGGCCAGGATGCTTTCGGCCGACGCCGAGGGATCGACGTTGAACGTCCCCGGCGCGATCAGGCCCTCGATCCGGCGGTGGTCCTTGCCCAGCTCGGTGACCGGCTCGACGGCCCACGGCGGCACCGCCAGCGCCTGCGGGGTCACGCTGGAGGCCGCCGCGCGCAGGTCGTCGACCGAGACGCAGCGCCGGTTGCCGTCGAGGTCCACGCAGGTGGCCCTGGAGATCAGCGTCAGGATGCCCGGGTTGCGGACGTTGGTCTTCATGTCGGTGGTGTCGTCGAGCTGGCGGCCCTCCGGGATCACCAGGCGGCCCACCCGGCTGCTCGGGTCGGTCAGCCGCGCCACGGCGTTGGCGGCCGGGATCTCGGTGCGCATCCGGTAGAAGCCCGGCTGGATCGAGTTGATCGCGGAGTTGCCGTGCGCGGCGTTGACGAACGCCCGCACCGTGGCGACCACGCCCTGGTTGTGCAGCGTCTCCCCGACCATCGTGGTGGAGTCGCCGGCCTGGATCTGGATCACGACGTCGCGCTTGCCGCCGCCGGTGTAGTCGTCGCCCGAGCCGAACACCGTGTGCCACAGCCTGGTGCCGACGAACACGACGACGACCACGATCACGACGAGCAGCGCGAGCACGATCCGGCGGGCGAGGCGCTTGCGCCGCTTGCGTTGTTCCACCCGGTTGCGGGCGACCCGGCTCGTCCGGCGCCGGGGCGGCCCGACGGCCTCGGGCTCGGCCCGCTGGCCCCTCGCGCTGTCAACCATCGGCGACCCCCCCGGTCGGCGACGCGCGCCGCTGGTCGAGCCAGCTCTGCAGGATCGCGACCGCGGCCGCCTGGTCGATCACCGACCGCTGGTCTTTGGCCTTGACGCCCGCCGCGCGCAGCGACCGCTGGGCGCTCACGGTGGTCAGCCGCTCGTCGGCGAGCCGCACCGGGACCGGGGCGATCCGGGCGGCCAAAGCCCCGGCCACCTCGATCGCGTCCCGGGCCGACGGGCCGGTGCGGTCGGCCAGCGTCCGGGGCAGGCCGACCACCACCTCGACCGCCTCCAGCTCGGCGGCCAGCGCGGCCAGCCGGCGCAGGTGCTTGCCGGACCGGTCCCGGCGCACCGTCTCCACCGGGGTGGCCAGGATGCCGTCGGGGTCGCTGACGGCCACGCCGATGCGCACGCTGCCGACGTCTATACCCAGGCTTCTTCCGCGTCGGCGCCCGCGCCCCGGCGTGTCCTGATCGGGATCGCCGGGCCGGTCGGGGAGGCGGTGCTGTGCCAAGACCACTCAGCCGACCCGCGCTCTCGCGGCGATCTCGGAGCGCAGCGCCTCGAGTGCCGTGTCGATGCCGGCCGGATCCTTGCCCGAGCCCTGCGCCAGGTCGGCCTTGCCGCCGCCGCGGCCGTCGACGGCCACGGCGAGCTGCTTGACCAGGTCGTTGGCGCGCAGGCCCAGGTCCTGCGCGGCGGCGTTGGCGGCGATAGCGTACGGCACGGCGCCGCCGTCGCCCCCCGAGTTGTCCGAGATCAGCGCCACCACCGCGGGGTCGGCGCCCAGCTTGCCGCGGATGTCGCCGACCAGGGAGCGCAGGTCGCCCGCCGTCATCCCGCCGGACATGCGCTGCGCCACCACACGCACGTTACCGATCCGCTCGGCGCCGGCGGCGGCGTTGGCCGCGGCGGCCCTCGCGCTCGCCAGCCGGGCGCGTTCGAGTTCCTTCTCGGCGGCCTTGAGGCGCTCGACCAGGTTGGCCACCCGGGCGGGCACCTCCTCGGAGGGCACCTTCAGCGACGACGCCAGCCCCGCCATCAGGGCGCGCTCCTTGGCCAGGTGCCGGAACGACTCCAGCCCGACGTAGGCCTCGACCCGGCGCACGCCGGAGCCGATCGAGGATTCGCCCAGGATCGTCACCGGCCCGATCTGCGCTGAGTTGTGCACGTGCGTGCCGCCGCACAGCTCCAGCGAGAACGGGCCGCCGATCTCGACGACGCGCACCTCGTCGGGATAGCTCTCGCCGAACAGCGCCATCGCCCCCATGGCCTTGGCCTTGTCCAGCCGCTCGGTGAAGGTGTGCACCTCGTAGTCGGCCTGCACGGCCTCGTTGGTGACCTCTTCGATCTGGGTGCGCTGCTCCTCGGTCAGCGGCCCCTGCCAGTTGAAGTCGAACCGGAGGTAGCCCGGCCGGTTCAGCGAGCCCGCCTGAACGGCGTTGGGGCCCAGCACCTGTCGCAGCGCGGCGTGCACCATGTGGGTGCCCGAGTGGCCCTGGGTGGCGCCGCGGCGCCAGCGGGGGTCCACCGCGGCGACGACGGTGTCGCCCTCCACGAACTCCCCGGACTCCACGTTGACCCGGTGCACCCACAGGGTTTTGGCGATCTTCTGCACGTCGGTGACGGCGGCGCGGGCGCTCTCGTTGGCGCCGGTGCCGCTGATGGTGCCCTCGTCGGCGATCTGGCCGCCCGACTCCGCGTACAGCGGGGTGCGGTCCAGCACCAGCTCAACCCGGTAGCCCCCGCCCCCGTCGGGTTGCGGGCCGTGCGCGACCACCGGGACCCGCTTGCCGTCCACGAAGATGCCGAGAATCCTTGCCTCGGAGCTCAATTCGTCGAACCCGGTGAACTCGGTGGGCCCGGCGTCGACCAGCTCCCGGTAGGCGCTCAGGTCGGCGTGCGCGTGTTTGCGCGCGGCGGCGTCGGCCTTGGCGCGGCGGCGCTGCTGCGCCATCAGCTCCCGGAAGCCGACCTCGTCGACCTGCAGCCCGGCCTCGGCGGCCATCTCGAGGGTGAGCTCGATCGGGAAGCCGTAGGTGTCGTGCAGCGTGAAGGCGTCCGAACCCGACACCACTTCGGCGCCCGCGGCCCTGGTGGCCCCGGCGACCTCCTCGAACAGCTTCGAGCCCGAGGACAGGGTGCGGTTGAACGCGGTCTCCTCGGCGACGGCGATCCGCCGGATCCGGTCGAAATCGGTGACCAGTTCGGGATACGACGGGCCCATCGCGTCGCGCACGGTGGCCATCAGGTCCCCGACGATGGGCTCCTCGATGCCCAGCAGCTTGGCCGAGCGGATCACCCGGCGCAGCAGCCGGCGCAGCACGTACCCGCGCCCGTCGTTGCCGGGGCTGACGCCGTCGCCGATCAAAATGGCCGCGGTGCGGCTGTGGTCGGCGATGACGCGGTAGCGCACGTCGTCGGAGTGGTTGCCGACGTCATAGGGGCGCGGGGCGCGCGTGGCGACGAGGTCGATGACGGGCCGCAGCAGGTCGGTCTCGTAGACGTTGTGCACGCCCTGCAGGATGAACGCGACCCGCTCGACGCCCATGCCGGTGTCGATGTTCTTGCGCGGCAGCGGCCCGAGGATCTCGAAGTCGGCCTTGCCGGTGCCCTCGCCGCGCTCGTTCTGCATGAACACGAGGTTCCAGATCTCGATGTAGCGGTCCTCGTTGGCGATCGGGCCGCCGCCCACGCCGAACTCCTCGCCGCGGTCGTAGTAGATCTCCGACGACGGGCCGCACGGCCCGGGGATGCCCATCGACCAGTAGTTGTCCTCCATGCCGCGGCGCTGGATCCGCTCGGCCGGCAGCCCGGCGACCTCCTGCCACAGCGCAAACGCCTCGTCGTCGTCGAAATAGACCGTGGCCCAAAGCCGTTCGGGGTCCAGGCCGTAGCCGCCGTCGTCGCGGCCGTTGGTCAGCAGCGACCAGGCCAGCTCGATGGCCCGGCGCTTGAAGTAGTCGCCGAACGAGAAGTTGCCGGCCATCTGGAAGAAGGTGTTGTGGCGGGTGGTGATGCCCACCTCGTCGATGTCGGGCGTGCGGATGCACTTTTGGATGCTGGTGGCCGTGGCGTAGGGCGGCGTGCGCTGGCCCAAGAAGTACGGCACGAACTGAACCATGCCGGCGTTGACGAACAGCAGGTTGGGGTCGTCGAGGATCACCGAGGCGCTCGGCACCTCGGTGTGGCCCGCCTTCACGAAGTGATCGAGGAATCGCTTCCTGATCTCGTGTGTCTGCACTGTTGTTCGCTCTTCCCGTCAGCCCGTCAGCCCCGCCGTACCTTGCCAGCCTATTCGCCGGTGCAGTGCGCCGCCGCTAACCCTCCAGGAAGCTCAGCCGGACCGACCGCCGCGGGTTGTCCCGGTTGAGGTCGACCAGCACGATGCTTTGCCAGGTGCCCAGCTGCGGGTCGCCGCTGGCCACGGGCACCATGACCGACGGCGCCACGAGCGCCGGCAGCACGTGGTCGGCGCCGTGCCCCGGGGAGCCGTGCGAATGCCGGTAGCGGTCGTCGCGCGGCAACAGCCGCTCCAGGGTCTCGACCAGGTCGTCGTCGGAGCCGGCGCCGGTCTCGATGATCGCGACACCGGCCGTCGCGTGCGGGACGAACACGTTGCACAGACCGTCGCCGTAGCTGAAACAGAACCGGCGCACCGCATCGGTCAGGTCGACGACGCGGCGACGGGCGGTATCCACCTCCAGCACATCGGTATGCACCCGGTCAAGCCTACGGCGCAGCGAGCGCCACCGGCCAATCGGTTGTGAGCCCGGCCACACCCCCGGGGGGCATTGCGGGGGCCGATCGGCAGGAGGAACGTATTTGGGTGGACCGGTGGCGCCACCGGGGCGCTGCCCCGACAACGAGGGGGTGGATCGTGTACGCACGCTCTACCACTATCCAGGCGCAACCTCTGTCGGTCGACATCGGCATTGCGCACGTTCGCGACGTCGTGATGCCCGCGCTGGCCGAGATGGACGGGTTTGTCGGGCTGTCGCTGTTGGTGGACCGCCAGTCCGGCAGATGCATCGCCACCAGCGCCTGGGAGACCATCGAGGCGATGCGCGCCAGCGCCGAGCGGGTGGCGCCCGTCCGGGACCGCGCGGCGTTGATGTTCGACGGCAGCGCCAAGGTCGAAGAGTGGGACATCGCGTTGCTGCACCGCGATCACCGCTCGCGCGACGGGGCGTGCGTGCGCGCCTCCTGGCTCAAGGTGGTGCCGGATCAGCTGAGCCGATCGCTGGACTTCTACCGGCACTCGGTGCTGCCGGAGATGGAGGAGCTCGACGGGTTCTGCAGCGCCAGCCTGATGGTCGACCACCCCGCGTGCCGGCGGGCGGTGTCGTGCTCGACGTTCGACAGCATGGACGCGATGGCGCGCAACCGCGACAAGGCCACCGAGCTGCGCAGCCGCAGGGTGCGGGACCTGGGCGCCGAGGTGATCGACGTGGCCGAGTTCGAGCTGGCGATCGCGCGGCTGCGGGTGCCCGAGCTGGTCTGAGAGCCGCGTAGGGCGGCTCAGGGCAAGGCGTCCCCGGGGAAGCCGCGGCACGGGTGCACCTGGTAGGTGAACACCCCCGCCGCCACCCCGGGGTCGCCGTCCATCAGCGCTGTGGTGTCCTCGACGGTCGCCGCGAACACCCCGACGCCGCACACGTCGGATTCGTCGGTCACCGGCAGCACCACCGCCAGCACGCCGTCGTCGCGCAGCGAAAAGTTGCGCCGCCCGTGCTCCCAGATGATCCCGGGCGACGACTCGTCGCCGAACCTGGGGCCGCGCTTGAGGATCACCACGCTGTATTCCTTGGCGGTGGGCAGCAACGCGCCCATCTCCTCGTCGGTGAAGGTCTTCACGGGCGCCCCTTCCTGCGGATGATCGCGCGCAGCCGGTCCAACCGGCCCGCCATGTCCCGTTCGAAGCCGCGGCCGGTCGGGCGATAGTAGTCCACACCGACGAGCTCGTCCGGCGGATACTGTTGCGGCACAACGCCGTCCGGGTCGTCGTGGGAGTACCTGTAGCCCTGCGCGTTGCCCAGCGCCGCGGCGCCGGAGTAGTGCCCGTCGCGCAGGTGCGGCGGCACCAGCCCGGCCTTGCCCGCCTTGATGTCGCCCATCGCCGCCGCCAGCGCGGTGGTGACCGCGTTCGACTTGGGCGCGGTGGCCAGGTGGATGGTGGCGTGCGCCAGCGTCAGCTGGGCCTCGGGCATGCCGATCAGCGCCACGGTCTGGGCGGCGGCGACGGCCGTCTGCAGCGCCGTCGGGTCGGCCATGCCGATGTCCTCGCTGGCCAGGATCATCAGCCGGCGCGCGACGAACCGCGGGTCCTCCCCGGCGACCAGCATTCGGGCCAGGTAGTGCAGCGCGGCGTCGACGTCCGAGCCGCGCACCGACTTGATGAACGCGCTGATGACGTCGTAGTGCTGGTCGCCGTCGCGGTCGTAGCGCACCGCGGCCTCGTCCAGCGATTGCTCGATGGTCTCGACGCCGACCTCACCGCCCGCCCCCACCGCTGCCCCTACCGCTTCGGAAGCCACCTCCAGCGCGGTCAGCGCGCGCCGCGCGTCGCCGGCCGCCAGCCGCACCAGCAGGTCGACGGCCTCGGGCGCCACCGCGACCCGCCCGCCCAGGCCGCGGGGGTCGTCGATGGCCCGGCGCACCACCGCACGGATGTCGTCGGCGCTCAGCGCGCGCAGCTGCAAAATCATCGACCGCGACAGCAGCGGCGCCACCACGGAGAACGACGGGTTCTCGGTGGTCGCCGCCACCAGCAGCACCACCCGGTTCTCCACCGCCGAGAGCAGGGCGTCCTGCTGGGTCTTGGAGAACCGGTGCACCTCGTCGATGAACAGCACGGTCTGCTCGCCGGAAAGCAGCGCCCGCCGCGCCTGGTCGATGACCGCGCGCACGTCCTTGACGCCGGCCGACAGCGCCGACAGCGCCTCGAACCGGCGTCCGGTCGCCTGCGAGATCAGCGCGGCCAGGGTCGTCTTCCCGCTGCCCGGCGGCCCGTACAGGATGACCGAGGCGACGCCGGAGCCCTCGACCAGCCGGCGCAGCGGCGAGCCGGGTCCCAGCAAATGGTCCTGGCCGACCACCTCGTCCAGGGAGGCCGGCCGCATCCGCACGGCCAGCGGCGCGCCGGCCGGGACACCCGGGTCGCGGCCGGTTGCCGGCGCCGCGCCGGGCAGGTCGAACAGACCGTCGGACACGCGACGATATTAATCCGCGCATGTCCAACCCATCTTTGCTAAGTTCCAGGTTGTCTACATCGGTGCGTCCCCTTCGTCATGTTTGAAGCACACAGCTAGGACGGACATGAGCCAGCCTCCGGAATATCCAGGCACTCCGGCCGACCCCCGTGGGGGACAGCACAATCCACCGGGCTACCCGCCGCCGCCCGGCTACGGTGCCCCGCCC
>NZ_LQPJ01000089.1 GCF_002101785.1 Mycobacterium palustre | reverse complement strand
AGAGACTCACGCGATGGCCCTCTTACGTCAGGGACCGACACGCCGCCATCACTTACACCACTCCCCGGGACGCTCCCGAAGATCACGGGTTCAGGACCGACCGGCTGTTGCCGGTCCGGTTACCTGCCCGGCATGGCCAACACGTCCTCCGAGGTCACTGTCCGCATCTGATCAGGCTGCAGACCGAGTTCCTTGCCGACGAATCGACGTTATTCCATCCGCGGGAAAGGCGACAAGGGAACGCTGTTTGGGATCTGACATGCTGTGATAGTTCGTATCTATTAGAGGGGCCCGAGACATGGTCGTACACAGTGAACTGCTCATGCAGCAGTTCGAATACCTGGTGTCGCTCGCGCATGAGCGTCACTTTGGCCGCGCCGCCAAGGCCTGCAACGTCAGCCAACCGACGCTGTCGGTGGCGATCAGGCGCCTCGAACAAGAACTCGGTGTCGTGATCGTCTTGCGAGGCCGCCGGTTTGAGGGATTCACCGACGAAGGCAACCGGGTCGTTACCTGGGCGCACCGCATTCTTGCCGAGCGCGACGAGCTGTTGGCCGATGTGGAGCGGATGCGCGGACGCCTGACCGCGACGGCCCGCGTCGGCGCGATACCGACGGCGATCCCCGCGAGCCCTTTGCTGACTGGGCGGTTCCTCAGGGACAACCCTGATGCCACCATCCGCGTCGAGGCGATGTCGTCTCGTGAGATCGCCAGGCGGTTAGCTGATTTCGAGATCGATGCCGGTCTGACCTACCTCGACGACGAAACCCCGCCCGGGTGCAGACGCATCGAACTGTACCGAGAATGCTACGTGCTTTTGGCTCCTTGCGCCCACCCCCTGATGAGTCAGAAGCAGGTGAAGTGGGCGCAGGCAGCCGAGCTGCCGTTGTGCGCGCTGACATCTGCGATGCGCAACCGTCGCATCATCGACGCGCACATGGCCGCCGACGGCGCGCGGCTGCACCCGGTAGTTGAAGCCGACACTGTCGGCGCCCTCTACGCGCACCTGAGTAATCCGAATATGGCCACAATTGCGTCACACACATGGCTGTACGGGTTCGGGGTTCCCCACGGTCTCAGCGCACGGCCCATGGTGCAAGAAACCCCGGGCCCGGCCGTCGGCCTCATCGTCTTAGACCGCGAACCGAATTCCATCGCGGCCCAAGCCCTTGTCGCGGCCGGCTCACAGGTCGACTTCACCACAACACTGCGATCCGCGCTCGACACCTGGCTGGCCCCGCCTGTCTAGCCGTCGCCCGTAATGATCCAGCGGTGCCAGGCTTCTGCGTCGACGACCGCGAAATTCGCCGCGAGCGGATGCCGTACGTATTCGGGGGTTTCCGTTCCACTCAGAAATTCCTGCATTGGTTCGCGCCCTCGGTCACCGGCCGGAATCACCTCTCCCTACGTAGCCAAGTCGCCTACGGGGCCTGGGGAGCTGCCCCCCGGAGATCCTTGACGAAGTCGCCCGCCTGGGCGCCCAGCTGTTGATGCAGGCGGCTCTGGAGGCCGAGGTCACCGAGTTCCTCGGTCGCGACCGCTACCAACGCGCCTCGGCCTGTCCGGACGCGGACGCTAACGAGGGCTCACGCAACGGGTATCGGTCGGTGACGGTCAAAACCACCACCGGGCCGGTCACGTTGGAGCGGCCAGCGCGGCCTGGATCGCCGCCACGACGGGCGGGCCGATCGGGCGTAGCCCGGCGGCGGTGACATTCGGCATGAACACCGAGAACAAGGTGCCGGCGTGGGTCACCAGCAGGCATTTGCGTCGGTCGATCCAGACCAGCTGGGCATACCAGTCCCGCGCGCAGGCTTCGCCGATGGCCGGCTCAGACACCCCAAGCAGCGCTGATCGGATTCGTGGCCGCCGAATCCAACCACGAACCCAACCGGCGCCGCCAAGACCGCCTCGACGCCGCGTTTAACGCACTCACCAAAGCCGCCCAAACCCGCTACAGCTGAACAATCTCAGGCTTTGCAGCGTCGGTCCCGGTGGCTGCCAAAGCAACTGGAGCGGTGAATGGCAAACATTATCCCCCGACACCTCAGCCCCAACCGCACGCGGGCTGTCACCTAAGTTCCTCAGCCCGTATGCTGACGACGAAGCCGCGAACCAGCCGGTGCTTTTACACCAACTTTCGGACGCGACCTCTACGGGACGCCTTACCGCGGAGGACGACGCACACACCGCGCCGAGCCAATACCCCGCAACGGGATGAACCGCAGCCGCGGGTCAGCCACGCTGTCGACGGCAGCATCGACAGCACATCGTCGGATTCTGGTCTAAGGGCGGCCTTTCGCCAGCCGTCGCCCGCCGATTAGGTCTACATACCGCTCAGTGTGGTGATCACTTGGACAGTGATTGCCAAGATGACGGTGCCGAATAGGTACGACACCATCCCGTGCTGTAACACCGACTTCCTGATCGGGCGGCTCTTCACCACGGTGTCAGTTACCCCGTAGGTCACGGCGACGGTGAATGCGAGGTGGGCGAAGTCGGCAAAGGTCGGCTTTTCATCCTCATTGAAGTCGATTCCCCCCACGGGGTAGGTGTAGTACAAGATCGCGTACCGCAGGGTATAGACCGCGTGCACCACCAACCAGGAAGCGATCACGCTCAAAAACCCGACCACTGCGGCGATCGAGGCGTCGGGCCCTTTGGCGGTCCCGGCGATGAGCAAGTACGCAACGCCGCCGAGGCTGGCGACACTGGCTATCACGATGATGGTATCGGCGGGGCCGCGCGATGGACGCCGCTGCTGCACAACGGCTTCGATCGCGGCAGCGGTCATGTTTCCTATACTGGTCCAAGTCCAAATCAGGTACACGGCCGCGGTCGCGATCCATCCCGCCGCAGGGGCATACTGCCATCCCGCCGTAGTCCCGACCACGATGCCGGCGGACGCGCCGACCACAGCGGCGATCCCAATGTGCACGGTTCTCGACTGGCCTTGCCGCAGGATAGAGGGAATCCGCATGAGATGAGTCCTCTCAATACTTGTGAGTCGCCCTTTCGTGGCTCCGTGCCCACAACGCGGTGTGGCTGAGACGGACCTGCAGCGACTACCGGTTCGTCAACGCGTTCTGGTTTGCAACGGCGCGGAAACCGGATCTGCCATGGGGTTTACTCGCAGAGTCCGTGCTTCGTCATGTGGAGTTGCGAGCTATGCGCGTACGAAGACAGCCAAGCCATCTCGCAAGCGTGCCACGCCATGGCCCAGCTAGGCGTCAACCGAGACGACCCATCTCATGAATCATCACCGTCTGGAAGATCACTGGGGCACCAGAATCACCCGGGTTCCCGACGGTTCACGAGCCGTCCACAGGCTTTCGACATCGCTTAGCGGGTACACCCGCGTGTCTATAGGCAGTCGCCCGTCGGCCGCCATGGCGAAGAGCCTTGGCAGCGCTTCGGTTGTGATGCGCGCCTGCGCGTCCGCGGGGATGCTCGCGGGACCCAATCCGCACAGTTCGATTCCCGCGCTGCGCATGGTTCCGGCCGGCAGGTTGATGCTCGGGCCGGCCGACTCTCCCACCTGGACGAATCGGGTCAAGTGGAAGCTGGCCTGCAAATCCTCGTTGGCCAGCGCGGCCAGCACTTGTTCCGTCGGCTCGCCCCACAGGAAGTCGATGACGATATCGAACGGCTGGGCATCATGTTCGGCGGCGACGCGCTCGGTCACGTCATCAATGCCCAGTTCGATCACTTCGTCGGCGCCGACTGTGCGCAGCCAGTCCAGCCGCTCGGTATTGCGGCCAGCCGCGACGACTCGCCCAGCGCCGAAATACGACTTCGCAAGCATGACCGCCATCGAGCCCGCCACGCCGGTGGCCCCGAGGATCAGCACCCGGCTGCCCGCCCGGATATGTCCTACTTCTTGCAGCGAATAAAACGCTGATATACCGGGGTTGGGCACCGCCGCCGCGGTCACCGGATCAAAGCCTTCGGGTAGCTCGACCACCCGGTTCGGGTCGATCAACGCGCGTTCGGCCATCATGCCGAACGGCGCCACCGCTGCGGCGTAGACCAGGCGGCCATCGTCCAGCCGGGCCACTCCATCCACGCCAGCCACCATGGGGAGCGGGAGTGTAGAGCTGCTGTAGTGGCGGCCCGAGACCAAGGCGCGATCGATGTTCTTCAAGGCTGCGGCTTCGACCGCGGCAACCACCGCTCCATCCTCCGGCTGTGGCTCAACGAAGTCCGCATAGACCGGCGCCGGTCCGAGGGTGTTGACGACGGCAGCTTTCACGATTCTCCCGATTTCAGTTCGAGTCACACGATTTCTACGAAAACCTTATTGAACGGCAGCACGGTGGGGTGAGGTAGCTTCCATGAGAACCAGGGCCGAGGGCCGTCGGTGCGATTAGCAACCTACCTCGTCGCACTGTCGGGCAAGTTCGACACCGACGATGACGAAGAACGGGATCACTTGGCGCAACACTGACCGGGCCCAGCGAGCACGCGGCCCGCAGGGTCCCGACGCTGGCCGCGCACCTGCTCGGCCAGATCGCGACGGATCAACGAATATCGTCGGACTCGATCGCAATCCGCCCAACCCAAGGGCGCGGTTTGCAACACCTGCAGCGACTGGTCGACGCCAGCCTTGTCGAGCGCCATCCGGTTCATCAAGATCGCAAGAGAATTCGACTGAGCCCTGCCGAGGACGGCCGAAGCGTGGCGAGGGTGCACCGTCAGATGCACGACGAAATCGACGAAGGCTTTAGCACTTGCCCGATGCGTTACAGTGCCGCCGAATTGAGAAGCGGAGCCGAGCCCAGCGCGCGGTCGCCGCCTAGGTGCATAAATATTGCCCGTTCAGCACGCAATTCACCGGTGGCGAGTAGGTACCGGTCAACACTCCCCTCATACCACCGGTGGCCGAACCCCCGGGTGCGATAACGCGATTCCAGTTCGCGGGGGTCAGAACAAAGTGCGTGCCGGATTGGGTGATGTTGCTGTTCCAGGTGTGCGAGACCGATTGTCCCGCCGGCATGTCGAAGTCGATCCTCCAGTCGGCGAGCGGCGCCGCGCTCGAGTTGGTGACGGTGAAGCGGGCGATGAAACCGGTCTGCCACGTATGTTCCACCGACAACGTCGCCGCGGCCGCCGCCGCATGCGCCGCCGGGGTGACGGCGAGCCCGAGGATGGCAACCAGCAATGCCGACACGGTTACGTGAAGTGCTGCGCGCCAGCGCTTCCCGCAATTGCTCAGTCCGGCCATAGCAGCCAACTCTAAAGCCGACAAGGCGGTCTCGGCGCCTCGCGGCACGGCTACGCTGCAGTACCTTTGCCCAACTGAAACCGACGCGCAATGTTGGCCACGGGTGCGCTACGGATGGCGCGCACTCGTGGCGCGGTTTCGTCGTCGATCGGCGAAGCCCGGGCCGCACCCCCCTCCGGCCCGGGCCACGTCACGCCGCAATAACCGATCTTTGCAGGCGTGCCGAACCGCCAAATCGGAAACGCCGATTTCAGCTAGCGCGCGTCGGCTCGGGCGCACGTCGACTTTCCCCGCCGATCGGCGGGGCGCACAATTGTGCAATGGAGCTAAGTCTTTTCATCAGCGCCGCGCCGCCCACCGCCCCGTACCCGCCGCCGTCCGTGCGCCGGTTCCGGGCGCTGGCGACAGGGCCGAGGGCATGAACGCGCAAGGCGAGCCCATGCCGCGCCGCACGTTGCGCGGCCTGTCGGACGTGCGCGCGTTCTTCCACACCAACAAGGTGCCGCTGTTCTTTATCTCGCCGACCCCGTTCAACCTGCTCGGCGTCGACCGCTGGATACGAAACTTCTTCTACCTGACCTACTTTGACTCTTTCGAGGGCACGCACTCGCGGGTATTCGTGCCCCGCCGGCGCGATCGCCGTGATTTCGACTCGATGGACGAGGTGTGCAGCCACCTGCTATCCGATGCCGAGACGCTCGAGTTCATCGCGGGCAAAGGTCCCGGCGGCAAGTGCTGCTTTGTGATGATGAACGAGGAAATCCAGGCGCTGGCGCGGTCGGCGGGTCTCGAGGTCATGCATCCGCCGATCGAGCTGCGCCAGCGCCTGGGCTCGAAGATCGTCATGACGCGCCTGGCCGACGAGGCGGGAGTGCCCAGTGTGCCCAACACGATCGGGCGGGCCGGCTCCTACGACGAATTGCTGGCCCTTGCCGAGGGCGCCGGCTTGGGAGATGACCTCGTCATCTCGATCGCGTACGGCAACGCCGGCAGCGGGACGTTCTTTGTGCACGGCCAGCGCGATTGGGACGAGCATGCCGGCAACCTGGTCGGGCAGGACCTCAAGGTTATGAAGCGGATCCGCAACGTCGAGGTGTGCCTCGAGGGCGCCGTGACCCGCCACGGCACCGTGGTCGGACCCGCGATGACGAGCCTCGTGGGCTATTCCGAGCTGACGCCGAGCCGCGGCAGCTGGTGTGGCAACGACATCTGACACGAGGTGCTGCCGCCCGCCCAGACGCATGCCGCGCGGGAAATGGTGACAAAGCTGGGCGACGTCATGCGCCGCGAGGGTTACCTCGGCTACTTCGAGGTGGACCTGCTGCACGACCTCGACTCCGACGAGCTCTACCTCGGCGAGGTGAATCCGCGCCTGAGTGGCGCCAGCCCGATGACGAACCTGACCACCGAGGCCTACGCCGACATCCCGCTGTTTCTTTTCCACCTGCTCGAGTACATGGACGTGGACTACGAGCTCGACATCGACGAGATCAACTCGCGGTGGGAGCGGGGCTATGGCGAGGACGAGGTCTGGGGCCAGGTGATACTCACCGAGACCTCGCCCGATATCGAGATCTTCACCGCGACGCCACGCACCGGGGTTTGGCGCATCGACGATGACGGTCGGGTCTCCTTTTCGCGGACCGCCAACGACTGGGCCACGCTGCTCGACGGGTCCGAGGCCTTCTACATGCGGGTCGCGGCGCCTGGCGACTTGCGTTCCGAGGGCGCCCAACTCGGCGTGCTGGTCACCCGCTCACACCTGCAGACGGACGACTATAAGCTCAGCGAGCGCTGCCAACGCTGGGTCAAGGGCATGAAGGCGAAGTTCACCTCGACGCCCCTGACGCCCGCCGCGCCCATCGTCTCGCGGCTCGTCGCACGCGCGTGAGCGTCCCGGACGGCATTTCACTGGACAACTGGCTGTCTCCGCCGCATGCGCGCTGGTCCTTCCAGCACGTCGAGGACTTCGTGCCGACCGCGCGGATCGCGCGCGGAACCGGGCCCACCGCGGAACTGCCCGCGGCCCCCGCTCCCCTGGCCGAGATCCCGGTGGCCAACACCAGCGGGACGGTGACCACCGTCGGCGCGGTGATGGCCGCCACCGCCACCGACGGGTGGGCCGTCGCCCACCGCGGGTCGATGGTCGCCGAGGACTACCGCGACGGCATGACGGCCCACACCCGTCACCTGCTGTTCTCGGTGAGCAAGTCGATGGTGGCCGCCGTCGTCGGCGTCTTGCACGGTGCCGGCGCGATCGACCTAGCGGCACCGGTCACGAATTACGTTCCCGCCCTTGCGAAGTCCGGCTATGCCGGCGCGACGGTGCGCCACCTGCTGGACATGAGGTCCGGAATCGCTTTCTCCGAGGACTACGACGACCCCGCCGCCGAAATTCATCTCCTCGACCAGGCGATGGGATGGGCGCCCCGGAGCGGTCCGGACGCCCCCGCCACGCTGCGCGACTTCCTTCTGACCTTGCGACAAAAGTCGGAGCACGGCGGCCCGTTCCAATACCGCTCGTCTGAGACCGACGTCCTCGGCTGGATTTGCGAAGTCGCCGGCGCCCAGCGAATGCCACAGCTGATGTCGGAACTGCTGTGGAGCCGCATCGGCGCCCGGAACGACGCCACCATCGGCGTCGATCCGGCGGGCACGGGATTCTTCGACGGCGGCATCAACGCCTGCCTCACCGACCTGATCCGGTTCGGGTCGCTGTTCTTGTGCGACGGCGCCTCCTTGACCGGCCGGCAAGTGGTGCCGGCGGCGTGGATCGCCGACACCCTTGCCGGAGGCCCCGATTCGCGTCAGGCGTTCGCCGCCAGCCCCGACGACACCGAAATGCCCGGCGGGATGTATCGCAACCAAATGTGGTTCCCGCGCCCGGGCGACAACGTCGTGTTGTGCCTGGGCATGTGCGGCCAGATGATCTACGTCAACCGGGCCGCCGAAATGGTCGCGGCCAAGTTATCGGCTCAACCGCACTCCCACGAGCCGCACATGTTGGACACCCTGCGCGCGTTCGATGCGGTGGCGCACGAACTGGCCGGCGTCACCAGCTAGCGCACGATTGCGCTGATCGCTTGTGCCCCAACGTTTCTGCCACAATATGGCATTGCCTGCGCCGACTCAGGGCGGGCTACCGGGACCGTTCCGGACCGCTGGCTGTAGCGTGACGGCCGTGAAATCTTCCTGGCTGTACTCCCCCGTCGCGCTCGCGGCGACCATCGCGGCAACCGTCCTGACGCTCGCCGCATCGGGCGACGCAACCGCGGCCGGCTCCTGCCCGAGCGCACCACCACCGACCGGCGGGGCGCCTGACTGGTCGCTGGCCGGCACCACCGGCAGCGTCGCCGTGACGGGGCCGACGGACACGACGGCTCCGGGCGTGAACGTGGTGGCGCCGTTCAGCGTGGCTCAGACCCAGGTGCACACGCTGCGCTCCGGAAACGGCCCGGTGGTCCCGGGAACGGCGCGGGTATCCGTCTGCTACATGGGCGTCAACGGGCGCGACGGGTCGGGGTTCGACAGTAGCTACCAACGCGGCGCCCCCGTCGACTTCCCGCTTGGCGGGGTCGTGCCGGGCTTCCAGAAGGCCATCGCCGGCCAAAACGTGGGCTCCACGGTCGCCGTGGCGATGACGTCCGCCGACGGCTACCCCGACGGTCAGCCCAGCGCTGGCATCCGCCCGGGCGACACGCTCGTCTTCGCGATCAAAATCCTGAGCGCCGGCTGAGCCGTTACGGCTGCCGCTTCGCCGCGGCGGCCGCGCCGCCATCGGGCCGGTCCGAGAACTTCGGGTATTCGACCGGCTTCTGCGAAACCTCTTCCGAGGCAACGTGTTCCGGTATTTCGGGGTGGGAGAAGAGATTCGAGTTGTCCATACTGTCCTTACGACGGAAGAGTTCGCCGACACGCATTGACGACGGGCGGACGACGATCGAAATCGCGCACGGATCTCTTTCGCAATGCGTTGACGATTGATGTTGACCGCTAGAACGCGGTGCACCCTCGACTGTACATGGCGCGCCGCGGGCGCCCCGTCGGAGGCCGAGCAACGTGCCGGCTCGTCGGGCTGCTATGCTGGCTGTAACGTTGGCTGTCGCTTCGATGGCCAGCACGTCGTGAAACGCTTCTTCATCCTTCCGGCGTCCGCCCCGACCTGTGGTTGACGTACTGAACCCGGCGCAGTTCGTATCGCGGCGATCGATTTTGCCCACCGGCAATCTCGCCACCTTGTGCTGATCGACCGTACGTGTTTCGCCCCGATCAGGCACAACTCGATGCTGAAAGACATCAATTGACTACTGGCAAGACATTTGCCGATCTCGGCGTGCGCGAATCGCTCATCGACGTGCTGGCCACGAGCGGGATCACCCATCCGTTCCCCATCCAAATCGAAACCCTGCCCGACACGCTCGCCGGCCGGGACGTCCTCGGCCGCGGCAAGACAGGCAGCGGCAAAACGCTCGCGTTCTCGATCCCCATGGTCAGCAGGCTGGCCGGACGACCACGTCGCCCGGGCCGGCCGTCGGGGCTGGTCCTGGCGCCCACCCGGGAGCTGGCCAGTCAGATCACCGCCACGCTGGAACCGTTGGCCGCCGCCGGCAATCTGCGCGTGACCACGATTTTCGGCGGCGTGCCACAGGGCAGGCAGGTGGCCGCCCTGAAGTCCGGCGTCGACATCGTCGTCGCCTGCCCCGGGCGGCTCGAAGACTTGATGAACCAACGCGTCATCAGCCTGGACTCGATCGACATCACGGTGATCGACGAGGCCGATCACATGGCCGACCTCGGCTTCCTTCCCGTCGTCACCCGCATCCTGGCGGCAACACCGAGCGGCGGCCAGCGGCTGCTGTTTTCGGCGACCCTCGACCATGGCGTCGACAAGCTCGTCAATCGGTTCCTGCGCGACGCGGTGCTGCACTCTGTGGACGGCTCCCACTCCCCGGTGCCGGAGATGACGCATCACGTGTTCCACGTGTCCGGCGCGCTGGCCAAAAAGGAGTTGGTACACCGCCTCGCTTCCGGGACCGGCCGCCGAATCCTGTTCATGCGCACCAAACATCAGGCGCGCAAGCTCGCCAAGCAGCTCACCGACTCGGGTATTCCCGCAGTTGACTTGCACGGCAACCTTTCTCAACCGGTACGCGACCGCAATCTCGCCGCCTTCAGCACGGGCGAGGCCCGGGTCTTGGTGGCCACCGACATCGCCGCGCGCGGCGTGCACGTCGACGGGATCGAATTGGTGGTGCACATCGATCCGCCGGCTGAGCACAAGGCCTATCTGCACCGGTCCGGACGAACGGCACGGGCCGGAAATGCGGGCGACGTCGTCACCGTAGTCTTGCCCGAGCAGCGCAGGGACACACACGCGCTGATGCGCCGCGCAGGCATCCGCGTCACCCCGCAGGAAGTCACGGTCGATTCGGCCGCGGTGCACGCGGTGGCCGGCGACATCGCGCCGTATCGGGCTCCCGCACCGAAGAAGGCGGTTCCGCTACGCCCGTCGCTTCCACGTCGGGCAGGCTCCGCCAACCGCAGACGGGGCCGCCGCTCGGCCCGCCCGCAGGAGCGATTGTCTTGACGCGACAGAAGTTTTCGGCAATCGCCCCGGGGGCGTGCTAGTTTAGCTGTGTGGATGTTTATTGGTACATCCCGCATTTGAATGAGAGAAGTAAGTAAATGGCACAGGGAACTGTGAAATGGTTCAACGGTGAGAAGGGCTTCGGCTTCATCACCCCCGACGACGGTGCGAAGGACCTCTTCGTCCACTACTCCGAGATCCAGGGCAGCGGTTACCGCTCGCTCGAGGAGAACCAGCGCGTCCAGTTCGACGTCGCGCAAGGAGCGAAAGGGCCCCAGGCAGTGGGGGTCACGGCCGTCTGAGAACCCACATACGTGACAATGGGCTGGTGCGATCGCTTCGCGCCAGCCCATTGGGTTTTCTAGACCGCTTTTAAGGGCCACGCTTCGACGAGCGGCCCGTGCTCAAGGTCTTAAGCGGAACACCTTGCGCCGCGAGGTCACTCCGGACACCAATTCGACCCGACTTTTTGGTAATTGAAAGTGCTTCGCGAGTAGGCGGGTGACCGCCTCGTTGGCCTTGCCGTCAACCGCCGGCTCGCGCACGTAGACCGTCAGCTCACCGTCCAGACCGACTTCGATCAGCGGTCCTTTGCGGCTGCCTGGCTTGACCCTGACGACGACGGAGTCGCTCATGCCGCGCAGGTTACCGGTCCGAACTGTCCCAGCGCCGGCGACGTCAGAGCCCGGACGTATGGTGCGTCAGCAGAGGGCGGCCGAGAAAAACCCGCCGGCGACCAGCGCAATGACGAGCGCGGCCGTCGTCTGCCCCATGGACAGCGTCACGACGATGCCCACAATCGCGCCGACAAAGATCGAGATCATGAGGGCGGCGAGGACGACGCGGTTCGAGGTGATCGCTCGGTTCCACGCCGGCGCCACGATTATCGGCTTGGTCGGACCACCCATCGGTGAACACCTCCCGTTGTGATCTACGACGCAATTTAGCGCAGGTATGACGTGCTTCACAACGGCGGCGCGCCTCAAACCCTTACTAGCCAGCAGGTATCAGCGGCGGTCGGCATGCGTTGGCGGTCGGGTCCCACCACCAGCCGTTGTCACATGCCAGCGGCTGCGGTCCGACGCCCAGCGGCCGGCAGACGTTTGCTGTCGGGTCCCACCACTGGCCGGCGTCGCACGCCAAGGGCTGGGGCCCGACGCCGAGCGGCCGGCAGGTGTCGGCCGTCGGGTCCCACCACTGGCCGGGGTCGCACGCCAGCGGTATCGGTGCCCCGGCGGGCCGGCATAGATTGGCCTTGGCGTCCCACCACTCGCCGTCCGCGCAGGCCCGGCTGACCGCGGGAGTCACGACCGTCACCGCGGCCATTGACCCGAACGCGAGCATGACGACGATCGTCAGGTGGCGGATGAACTCTTTCATGCAGGCCTCCCCTAGCGCGTAGTCCTTCATCGAAGCGAGCCCGGGCATGGCGGTCAATACCGTCCCGCTCGCTTTTGCCGGGCCTCGACTGGCGAAGCCGAAGCGCGGCGCGAGCCGGCCTTGACAGTGACTCCCAAGGAGCAATAGCCTCCTGAAAATGTAGCCGCTACCGGCGGCTGCATTCGCGCCTTCGCGGCGCGCAGGCGCGGCGCGGCGCAAACGGGAAGGCGCACATGGGATCACCAAACACCAAGCCGTTCAAAGTCATCCAGTGGGCGACCGGAGGCGTCGGCCGGGCGGCCGTGGAAGCTGTGCTCAATCATCCCGAGCTGGAACTCGCCGGCTGCTGGGTGCACAGCGCCGAAAAGAATGGCCGCGACGTGGGAGAGATCCTGGGTCGCGAGGCGCTGGGAGTCACCGCGAGCTCCAACATGGACGACGTGTTAGCGGTCGAGGCCGACTGCGTGGTGTATTCGCCGCTGATTCCCAACGACGACGAGGTCAAAGCCATCTTGCGGTCGGGCAAGAACGTCGTCACACCGGTCGGTTGGGTGTATCCGGACCGCACCGACCCGCGGGTGAAGGCCCTCGAGCAGGCGTGCCGGGACGGCGGGGTCACGTTGCACGGCTCGGGCATCCATCCCGGGGGGATCACCGAACGGTTCCCGCTGATGATCTCGGCGCTGTCCACCGCGATCACCCATGTGCGCGCCGAGGAATTCTCCGACATCCGCACCTACAACGCGCCCGACGTGGTGCACCACATCATGGGCTTCGGGAAGACACCCCAAGAGGCCGCGCAGGGCCCGATGGCCAGCCTCCTGGAGGGAGGCTTCAAATCCTCCGTATGGATGGTGGCCGACTATCTGGGCTTCCGGGATCCGACGTTCGCATCGACACAGGAGGTCGCGGTCGCGACCGCCCCCATCGACGCCGGTTACCTCAAGATAGAGCCCGGCATGGTTGCGGCGCGGCGCTTCCGGTGGCAAGCGGTTGTCGACGGGCAGCCGGTCATCACGGCGGCGGTGAACTGGCTGATGGGCGAGGACAACCTCGAACCCGATTGGAGCTTTGGCGAGCGGGGCGAACGCTTCGAAATCCAGGTCACCGGCGACCCGGACGTCGAGCTGATTGTCAAAGGGCTGCAACCGGATTCCATCGCCGAGGGTCTGAAGAAAAACCCCGGTGTGGTCGCGACCGCCAATCACTGCGTGCACGCGATACCGTTCGTGTGCGCCGCCGAGCCCGGCATCAAGACCTATCTCGACCTGCCGATGATCGCCGGCCGGCCCGATCCCCGGCTCGGCCGGAGCGCGCGGTAAGACGATTTGGCCGACCACATCCACGCAAATCCCTTGCCCGACAAGCCCACCGGCCAGCTGTCGCTGCGTGACCGGCAGCGCGCGCAGGTCCACGCGGACATCCGGTTGGCGGCGTACCGACTTTTTGCCGATCGCGGCTTCGACAACGTCACCACCGAGCAGATCGCCGCGGCCGCAGGGGTTTCGCCGAGCACGTTCTTCCGCTACACCACCAGCAAAGAAGATCTGCTGCTCGAGCAGGTGCGGCGCGGCGGCGAAGCGATCGCGACCCTGCTCGAGCAGCGTCCCGGCGACGAACCGCCCGACGTCGCGCTCGCGCGGGCCATCGAAGCGCGCACGGGCGCCTTCCAAGAGCGCGATTCCGAACAGTGGCGCGCCGCCATCCTCACCGCCCCGACGCTCCTGGAGAAGCTCACCCTCATCGCCCCCGAGGACAAGAGCCGGATGGTCAAACTCACCGCCGCACGCATGCGCACCGACCCCGAACGTGACAGCCGACCTGCGCTGCTCGTCCACTTGGTCTTGGCGGCAGCCGATTTCGGGTTCCAGCAGTGGGTCCGCACCTGCACAAGCGATCGACGGCCGCTTCAGGAGCTGGTGTCCGAAGCGCTGCGCGGCGTGACGAATCCCACCTGGCGCCCGGGCCCCGGCCGCGGGCGGGCAAAAGGCGATCCCCGTTGATTGGAGTGAGGCAGATGGGTCGGTGGTCGCGCGCGGAAATCGAGGCCGCGTTCCGCGACTACAGCCAAGCCGTCGTCGAAATCGGTGACAGCGGCGACTGGGCGCGCTACGCCGACCTCTTCACCGAAGACGCGGTGTACCTCGAGCATGCGTCGCCGAAATGCATGGCCGAGAACAGATCCGCGGCTGGATCGCGTCGACGATGAGCGCCTTTCCCGGTTCGGCCGGCGGCACGCGCCGCAAGCGCGTCGTGGTCGCCGGGCTCGGCGACACCGGCGTCCTGGCGGCGATTCGACTGGCCCGCCACGCCGACGTCGTCGGGATTTCGGCCAAACCGGGGCTGCTCAGCGGCCAGGAGTTGGGCTGGCGGCTCCGCCGTCCCGATGAGTGGGCCCGCACCAATTGGATGCCCTTCGACCGGTTCCGGGGTCTGGACCCGGTACGCACGGTTCATGCCACGCTCACGGGCGTGGACTTGACCGAACGCACGGTCTTTGCGCGCCGCGCCGACGGCTCGGAAGTCACCGAGCGATACGACGCGTTGGTGATCGCGACCGGCGTCACGAACGGGTTCTGGCGACAGCCAATCCTGCAGTCCGAAGAGGAGATCGGCGCCGGACTCCGCGCGATGCATGACCGCCTGGCCGCCGCCGGGTCGATCATCGTCGTCGGCGGGGGCGCCGCGGCGGTGAGCAGCGCGGCGCAACTCGCCATCGGCTGGCCGGCCAAACGCGTCGACTTGTATTTCCCCGGGGATAGGGCGCTCGTTCACCATCACCCGCGAACATGGGAGCGAGTCGCGCACCGGCTTCGCGACCTGGGCGTCGGACTGCACCCCGGCCACCGCGCCCTGATACCCGACGGCTTTTTCTGCGACGAGATCACCAGCGGCCCAGTGCAGTGGTGCACCGGGCAACCGGCCGCACCGGCCGACGCGGTGCTGTGGACGGTGGGACGGGTGCGGCCCAATACCGGCTGGTTGCCCCGCGAGGTGCTCGACGCGGACGGCTTCGTGCGCGTGACACCGAGCCTGTCAATCACCGGACGCCCGGAGGTTTTCGCACTGGGCGACGTCGCGGCCACCGACCCGCTTCGCAGCTCGGCGCGAAACAGGGCCGACGCTCTGGTCGCCCGCAACGTCCGCGCCGTGTTTGCCGGGCGACCGCCGCGTCAGTACCGCGCTCCCAAATGGCGATGGGGTTCCGTGCTGGGCGTGGAGCCCACCGGGCTCGACGTCTACACGCCGAACGGCGCCGTCTTCCGCTTCCCCGCATGGGCCTTCCACAGGGTGCTGCTGCCGGTCGTCGTGGGGTGGGGTTACTACCGGGGGGTGCGCAGCAACGACCCCCTGGCGCCGGCCACCACCTAGCAAAGAGCCGAATCCGCGCTGTCCGTTCGCGCGACAATGTTGCCGCCAGGACGTACCTTGGATCCAGCACGGGTACGGGCGGCCCGCAATGTGGGGGGAGCAGAAGGGTTCCGAAAGTATGGACCGCGGGAGTGGGCAGCGCCGGATTGTCGCGCCTCAACCTCGTGCCGATCGGTGCCACTGACGGCTACGGCACGGGGAACTGACAATGGCGGAGCAGTTCGTCGGCCGGCGAACTGAAGAACAGGCCGTCACCGAATTTCTGAATTCTGTGCCGCGTCAGTCGTCCGCGCTCGTCATCGAAGGCGAGGCGGGCATCGGTAAGACGACGCTTTGGCTGGACGCGGTCGACCGGGCCCGTGCCCGCGGGTACCGCACCTTGAGCTCTCGCGCCGCGGCGGCCGAGTCGGTGCTGGCGTATGCGGCGTTGGCCGATCTGCTCGGCGAAATCGACGACTCCGTTTGGGCGGACCTTCCCGCGCCGCAGCAGCAGGCCTTGGACGGCGCGCTGTTGCGCCGGCGCGTCGACGCGCGCGACATCGACCCCAGGGCGGTGGGGGCCGGCTTTGCGGCGGTAATCGGTCGGCTCGCCAGCGACGGTCCCGTCGTGATGGCGATCGACGACCTGCAATGGATCGATACCTCGAGCGCGAACGCGGTGTCGTTCGCGGCGCGACGGCTTCCGCCCGGTGCGGCCCTGGTGTGCACGACGCGGATCAGCGAGGCGGCGTCGCGGTTGCAGCTGCCCAGCCCGGACGGTTTGTACCGAATCCGTTTGCAGCCGTTGACCGTTGGGGAATTGCATCACGTCCTGTCGATGCGGTTGGGCAGGCCGGTTGCCCGGCCGGCGCTGCTGCGCATTCACGAAATCTCCGGCGGTAACCCCTTTTTCGCCCTGGAATTGGGCCGCGAACTCGGCGTCGAAGGCCGCACTTCCGCGTTGGCGCTGCCGAGCAGCCTCAATGATCTGGTCCATTCGCGGGTCAGCCGGGTCGGCGCCGAGGACGTGCTGCTGGCCATGGCCAGCCTGCCGGATCCCACGGTGCCGGTGGTCGCGCAAGCGACGGGCGCGACGCCGGACGAGGTGGTGCGCGCGCTCGCCCGGGCCGAGATCCAGGCGGTGGTGGCCATCGATGGCAGCCATCTGCGGTTCACCCACCCGATTCTGGCGCACGGCGTCTACAGCGGGGCCACGCCCGGGCGTCGCCGCGACATGCACCGGCGGCTAGCCGAACTCGTCGCCGAACCCGAGTTGCGCGCCCGCCACCTGGCCCTGGCCGACGCGACCGGCGAGCCCCGGACGATAGAAGCCCTCGATACCGCGGCGGAGATCGCGCGAGGCCGGGGGGCACCGGCAGCCGCCGCCGAGCTTTTGGAGCTGGCGATCGGTCTCGGTGGCGACTGCCCGGAGCGCCGAATCCTTTCGGCGGCCTACCACTTCAGCGCGGGAGACGCCGACCACGCCCGGTCCGTGCTCGAGCAAACCGCGCAACGATCCGCGCCCGGAAGGTCGAGGGCGGCGGCATTGCGCCTGCTAGGCCTCTGGAGCTTGCTCGATGGCAGCTCGCGCGAGGCGGTCGACCTGCTCGACCGCGCGCTCGGCGATGTGGGGGACGACCTCGAGCTGCGCGCTTTAATTCTGGTGCCGCTGTCGTTCGCGCTGCTCAACGTCGGCCAACGCGATCGTGCCGCGAAAAGCGTGAACGACGCCGTCACCAGCGCGGCGGCGCACGGGCGATCCGGCCTGCTCAGTCAGGCGCTGAGCATGCGCGTCATGGTGCGCTTCCTGCTGGGCGCCGGCGTCGACGAATCCGGGATGCGGCGCGCGCTCGATCTGGAGGATTCCGATGCCCAGGTCTCGGCGCTGCTGCGCCCGCGGGTGCAGGGCGCGATATTGCTGGCCGGCACCGGCCGCCTCGAACAGGCGCGGGCCGAATTGCAGGCCCTCAGGGACCGCTACATCGAGCGCGGTGAGGAAAGCGAACTGATGATGTTCGCCTTCCACAGTGGTCTCAACGAGATCTGGCGGGGTGACTTCGCCCAGGCCGCGTCGATCGCCGGCGATGCGATGGAGCGGGCGCTGCAGCTGGGTCGGGACCTACCCGTCGCGGTGGCGCTCATGCTGCGGGCCGCCGTCGCGGCCTACACAGGTCATGAGGGCGACGCCCGGCGCGACGCCGAGCAGGCCCTGGTGGTCGCTGAGCGGTGTGACTCCCCCGGCTTGGTGACGGTGTGGCCGACCACCGTGCTGTGCTTTCTCGATGTATCCCTGGGTAACTGCGGCGCGGCGCTAGGCACGGTCGAGCCGCTGTTGCGGGCCTTCGACGACGCGTCGGAGGGAACCGAAATCTTCGTCGCGCCCTATCTCCCCGACGCCATCGAGGCGATGACCGCTCTTGGCCGCTGGGACGCCGCCGAACCGCTGATCGGCGCCCTCGAGCGCAATGGTCGCCGGCTTGACCGCGCGTGGATGTTGGCAGTGGGCATGCGCGGTCGGGCCATGCTGCAGGCCGGGCGCGGCGATGTGACCGGGGCCCTGGCGACCGCGGAGTTGGCTATGGCCGAGCACAACCGCCTACCGATGCCGTTCGAACGGGCCCGAACCCAGCTCTTGCTCGGTCAACTGCAGCGCCGCCACCGCCGCCGCGACGCCGCCGGCGCAGCCCTGCAAGAAGCACAGCAAACGTTCCTGCGACTGGGCACCGCCTTATGGGCGGAGCGGACCAGGGCCGAACTGGCCCGCGGCGGGTTGGGCAGGGGTCACGCCGAGGCGCTGACCGCGACCGAGGAACGCGTCGCCGAACTGGCGGCCTCGGGAATGACCAACCGTGACGTCGCGGCCGCGTTGTTCGTCAGCCCCAAAACGGTCGAGGTCAACCTCAGCCGCATCTACCGCAAGCTCAACATTCGGTCGCGCACGAAGCTCTACCAAGCGCTTCGGGCCCGGGAACCGCGCGGCAATGAGTAGGTGAATCCCTGATGCTCGCCGGCGCCGGCGCCTATAGCGTCTTGACGATGTCGGGCGGTGAGGCGGACGTCAAGCGGTTTCTCGTCGAGTGGTACGGGCCGCAGACGCTGGCGCGCTCGATCGGTGAGACCGTCGACCGCCTCAACGATCGGGCGGCGTCGATGTCGACGGGTGGCAAGCGGGTCCGGCTGCTGACGGCGATCGCCGTGCCGGATGACGACTACGCGTTCGGCGTCTTCGCCGCCGACTCCGCCGACCTCGTGACGCAGGTTTGCCACGACGCCGGCGCTCCCGCCGAACGGATCAGCCCGGCCGTCGGATGGATGCGAGCCCAGGACTGAGCCGGACTGCGCCACTTGTCGGGCGATGAGTTTCGGGCGCCGCGCGGGTCAACCCCTGAAACCAGGCCAATCGACCGAAAGGGTGGATTTCATGTCACCGGAGCACCAGAAAGCCCTGCCGCCAGTCGTCGACCACAGCACCTGGCGCGCCGCGCTCGACGAACTGCGCAAGCGCGAGAAGGCCGCCACCCGGGAACTGGACGCCATCGCAGCCCAGCGGCGCCGCCTGCCGATGGTCGAGTTGCCCGACTACACCCTGACCGGCCCCGACGGCCCCGTGCGGCTGGCGGATGTGTTCGACGGGCGTTCGCAGCTCATCGTCTACCACCACATGTGGTCGGACGGCGCGGAGTGGCAATGCGGCGGATGCACCGGCTTCACGTCGCAGTTCACCCGCCTGGAGTTCCTCGACAACTACGACGCCCGCTTCGTCATCGTCACCAACGGACCGATCGAGGAGGCCCTGGCCTACAAAGACAAGGTCGGCAACCGCATGGCGTGGTACTCGTCGTCGGAAAGCCCGTTCGGCGCCGACATGGACGCACCACCCGGCGGCGGCTTCGGGGTGAACGTCTTCCTGCGCGACGGCGACACCGTCTACCGCACCTGGCACACCAACGGCCGAGGCACCGAGCAGCTCAGCCACACCTTCGGCCTGATCGACATTCTGCCGTGGGGCCGCCAGGAGGAATGGCTCGATTCGCCCGAAGGCTGGCCGTCGCGGCCCACATACTCGGGGTGGCTCGACTCCCCCGACATCGCCGCCGCCTACGGACCCGGGACCGGGTGAGGACGCACGACGGTCGCTTGCGGCGCGGCGAAATGCGTGGGGTCTAACGCTCGGAACCCATTTCGGAGATGCGTTCGGCCAGGGCGAGGACCCGCTGGGCGTCGCGCACATGCAGGGCCTCGATCATCCGACCGTCGACGGTGATGACGCTCTTTTTCTCGGCCTGGGCCTGCTCGTATGCCGAAACTATCTTGCGGGCGTCGGCGAGTTCCTGCTGCGACGGGCCGAAAACCTCGTTGGCCGAGTCGATTTGGGAGGGGTGAATCAACGTCTTGCCGTCGAAACCCATCTCCCGGCCCTGGCGGGCCTCGGCGCGGAACCCGTCGGCGTCGGCGATGTTGTTGAACACGCCGTCCAGGACGGCCTTCCCGGCCGCCCGGGCCCCGAGCACCGCCAGCGACAACGCCGGCACCACGGTCGCGCGACCGGGCACGTGCAGCGCGTGCAGCTCGTTGACGAGGTCGTTGGTGCCGATCACCAGGGCGGCCAACCGGTCGCTGGCCGAGGCGATCTCCTCGACCCTCAGGAAGGCGCGCGGCGTTTCGATCATCACCCACAGCAGCAAAGACGTTGGCGCGTCCAATGATTCGAGCGCCGCGACGAGTGCGCGCACCTGCTCGCCTCGGTCCACCTTCGGCACGAGCACCCCGTCCGCGCCCGATCGGGCCGCCGCGGCGAGATCGTCGTCGTGCCACTGTGTGTCAACGCCGTTGATGCGCACCACGATCTCGCGTGGTCGGTAGCCGCCCGACGAGACCGCCTCGCACACCCGAGCCCGGGCGTCGACCTTGGCGTCGGGGCCCACGGCGTCTTCGAGGTCGAAAATCAACACGTCAGCCGGTAGCGTCCTGCCCTTCTCCAGCGCCCGCGCATTGTTGCCGGGCAGGTAGAGGGCGGACCGCCGCGGGCGGAGCGTCGGGGTCATGCTCAGGCTTGGGGCCCGCCCGACGGCGGCCAGGGCGAGCCGGGCGACGCCTCGCCGGGTTCGGCGTGGTCGCCACGGGACAGCGGCACCCACTGCTCGGTCGGCGCGGGCTGCTTCGACGACGGAAAGTCGCGCAGGCTGCCCGAGGGCTTGGCGTCCCATTTCGCGAACGTCAGCGGCGTCTGCAGCCACGCGTGCAGCAGGCAGTACGTCGCCTCGAGCGAATCGATGTGGGTGCGCTCCCAACCGTGGCTGCCGTCGAGGCCGAAGCCGACCAGCGCGGCCCGGGTGCCCGCCCCCGCCTCGATCGCCGCGGCCGCGTCGGAGCGGTAGTAGCGGAACACATCCCGCGCGCATTTGATCCCGCGCTCTTCGGCGAGCCGGCACAGCTTTCGGGTCAGGTGGTAGTCGAAGGCGCCGTGCAGGTCGGCCATCGGGATGGTGACGCCGTCCTCGATGGAGTGCTGGCCCGGCGCGCACACCGCGTTGTCCACCGAAATCAGTTCGGCGACGTCGGCGGGCAGGCCGTGGCTGGCGCCGTGGCCGACCTCCTCGGTGATGGTGACCATGAGCATCGTGCGATGCGGCAGCACCGCCTTGTTCTCGGCGAAGTTCTTGGCCAGCGTCAGTGCGACGGCGACCCCCGCCTTGCCGTCGAGGTGGCGCGACACGACGTAGCCGTCGGCGGTGAGCTCGGGGCTGGCGATGAGCGCCACGAAGTCACCGATATTGAGGCCGAGGCGAAGCAGATCCTCGCGCGAGGACACCTGGCGGTCGACGCGGACCTCGACATGGTCCCAGTCGGTGGGTTGGGTGTCGATCGCGTCGCCGAAGGCGTGGCCGCTGGACTTCAGCGGCAGCACCGTGCCGGTGATGAACTCGTCGGGGTCGTCGGAAAAGATTCGCACCCGCGCACCGGTTGCGAAGCGTGCCGAGAAGGTGCCAATGGGAACCAGCTCGAGGCGGCCGTTGTCCTTGAGGCTGCGAACCATGCAGCCGATGGTGTCGGCGTGGACCACCAGCGCCCGGTCGGTGGTGGCCGACTCGCCGGGCAGTTCGGCGGTCAGCGCCCCGCGGCGGGTGAGCGAGAACGGCACGCCGAACTCGTCGAGGATGTCGCCGATCAGCTGCATCACCGCATCCGTGCGTCCCGACGGGCTCGGGGTCTGCAGCAGCGCGAGCAGCGTGTCGATCATCCATGCGCGGTCGGCCTCGGCCATGCCCGCGGTTCGGCGCACGATCTCTCCCTTCGAGCGTTCGATTCGCGTTCAACCTACCGGGTCGTCGGCGCCTGCGAGCTGGGCGGTCTGCCGAAATTCGCGTAGTCCACTACGCATGCGCCCGCGGTCACCACCGGCGAAGGTGACAGTGGCCGGCCGCCGGTGCCGCCGATACGAACGACTTAGGAGCACGAAGATGACCCCTGAGACGACCTTTGACGGCGATGCGCCCTACGCCGAGCCGACGCTGGACAAAAAACAGCCCGCATGCAAGAGCGCGCCGCCGGTGGATTTGCTCAGCGACGTGCGCGAGCGCCCGGTCCCGAGCCCCTACGACGTGGCGAGGAAGTGGTGGGTCTGGTCGGGCGTCACGCGAGTCGGCGACTGCGCCCTGCGGGACGAGATGCTGACGATCCGGGCCGACGGGACGGCCAACTTTTTCGCACACGTCAAGTCCAGCGACGACGCGGACCGGTGGGTCTTCCACGGCGGAATCTCCTTGCTCGACGTGCACGGCGTCGTGCTGTGGACCGGCCCCAAGCTGGTCGGTCCGCCGATGACGTGGCAGGACGAATGGACGACCTGGGACGAAGACTTCACCTTCCCGACCGTGTGGTTCGAGTCCGCCGCGGGAGCGCGGATCAATCAGGCCCATTGTTGACCGCCGGTTCGGCCATGCGGGGTGCTCGGCCGCACAACAGGTAGTCGACTACGCGTGACGCCGGGAACCGGCCCTTCTAACGTTTTGCCCGACACCACCCTCAGGGAGATGAAATGTTAACTGGCCCAACGGCGGCGGCGTCTGACCGCGGTGCCATTGAACCCGTACCCGTCGATCACGCTTCCCCGCAGACACCCTCTGTGGGGAGAGAGGTATCTGCGGAGCCCGTCCTCATCACCGAGCAGCAGGTGATGTTTGCAACCGCCGGCGGCTCCGCAGCGCACGGCGCCGCGGCCCGCCGCGGCTGGATCGCCCTGCTCCGGCAACGGGTGTCGCTGTGGTCCGCCGGGCGGCGCGAGCCCCCGCGCCACTACCCGCGCCTGCGCCCCAGCTACATCGAACGCGCGGCGATGGCGCGCGAAATGGAACGACTGTGAACGAATTGATCATGCTCATCGAAGGCGTGGTCCTGATCCTTCTCAGCATCGGAATCCACAGCCTGACCACGTGGTTGGAGCGCTGGGACTACCAACGCCACCGCGAGGACTGACCCGCGCATCCGCCGGCCCGCCCCCAGCCGGTCGCACGACACAACCTCCGTAACGGGGTCTGATCCAGCAAAACGTGTCACGCTGTTTCCAGAGCGGAGTTTGCCGGTGAGTGACCGTCGAGCCTCGGAGGCGAGTTTGTACAGACGTCTGTCGCGATGGATTCCCGCGATCGCGTCGGGGATGATCGCCACCGGTGCGGTCCTGGCTTTCCTCGGCCCGCCCGGTGCGTTCACGCCGGGACTGACCCGTTACACGTTCGGGGATCGCGGACCCGGGGTCGCCGACATCCCATCGAGATTGCCCGCGGCGCTGCACAGCGACCTTTGGTTGATCGCGGGGTATGGAGCGGTCCTCGCGGGATGCGCGCTGATCTGCCGGGCCCGCGCGAACTCTGAATTGGATTGCCTGATGGCCCGTTTCATCGGCGCCGCGGTCGTCGTCGCCGTGTTGGCCAGTGTGGCCCAGGACGTCTTGTTGTGGTCGACCCTGAGGCCGGCGTGGGATACCGACCGGTTACGCACCGCAACCGCGGCCGCGGCGATCGTCAAGATGTGCACGCTAGCCGTCGCCGCGGTCGGGTTGATCGGCTCCGCTTGGATCGTTGTCCGTGGCGCAACGGCCGCGATCGGCCGGGTGTGGCGTCGCCCGTGGTGGGAGGGGGTGCTGGCGCGCAAGGAGTTACCGGATCCCAAACCCACCGACGAGGCGGTCAAGGAATCCGGCGGGTCGGTTGCGAAACTGATGGAAGACCAACAGAGCTGGCTCAACGCCTACAACGTGCCCGGAGTCACCGCGGCACTGAAGGGTCGAACCGAACCGCTTCGGGCGCTTTGTCTTTCCGGGGGCGGTGTGCGCTCGGCGTGCGTGGCGATGGGGGCCATGCAGGTGTTTTCGTCGCCGCTGCGCGCCTGCGACGCCGGCGCGACGTGGCGGCGCGGCGCGGGCGGGACGCTGCTGGAGGGCTTCGACTACGTCATCTCGGTGTCCGGCGGTGGCTATGCCGCGGGGGCGCGGCTCCTCGGGGTGCAAGGACGGCGGCTCGACCGCGACGGAAAGCCGAAACCCTTACCGCCAGACCAGATTCTGGACAACGTAGCGGCCCTGTCTGAGCGGTTCGAGGAGGGTTCGGAGGAGTTTGACCACGTTCGCCGCGGATCGAGCTACATCGCGGACTCGCCGCTCGGACTGGTCCGTGCCCTCGGGCAAGTGCTCAAGAACTTGGTCGCATCGCTGGCGACTATCTTCAGCGTCCCGGTTCTCGCGGGTGCGGCGATAGGGTGGCTACTGGCCCGCATCCCGATCGCCGCGTTTCCTCCCGTGCCGCCGGGGCAACCCGCCGCCGAGACGAAGCAGCACCAGGACTATTTCCTCTCCCTGTTCGCCCAGCCGGCCGCGTATTGGGCGGTGGGGTTTTTCGCGGTGTGGGCCGTGCTGTTGACCCTGATTGCGCTGGCCATCGAGTGGAAATGGGCCGGCCCGATGAGCGAAGACTGGCGGGCCCAAATCTCGGGATGGGCCCGCGCCAGCGCCGGGTTCGCGTTAGTGGTCTTCGCGGTCACGATCGCGATTCCGGGGTTGATGCGGCTCTGCCGGTGGGCGGGTGACCACACGCCGTCGGGTCCCGGAAGCGCCTTCGCCGCGGTGTCGGGCGTCGTGGGACTTAACTACCTGGCCGCGCTGACCGCGATGGTCTGGCGCGACAAAGACAAGCTGGCCGAACGGGTCGGCGCAAACCGGTCCGTGTCGTTTCTGAAACGCGTTCTGCCACCGGAAGTTATCGCGCTGCTGCTGACCCTGGCCACCCTGGCGGTGCTGCTGTTGGTATGGCTCGCTTTGCTTGGCAGCTTCGCGGCCGGTGTCTTCGACTACGACACCAAAGACGGGTGGGGCCCACACCGCGCGGTGCTGCTGTCCTGGCACTGGTGGTGGCTAGGCGGTTTGGCGTTCACCACGCTGTTCTTGGGCTTCGCCGACGTCACGTCCCTTAGCCTGCACCCGTTTTATCGGCGCCGCCTGGCCCGCACCTTCGCGGTGCGGCGAACGCCCGACACGGGGCAGCCGAACGCAGCGGAGCCGTACCCCGCCAGCGAACCGACCTGGCTGCACCTCTACGGCCGGACGGGCCGCGGGCCGCAATTCGTATTCGCGTGTTCGGCCACCATCACCGGCCCCGACAAGCCCGCCCCCGGCCTCAACGCCGTGTCGTACGTGATGAGCGCGGACTACATCGGCGGACCGGAGCTCGGCTGGTTTCGCACCAGGGAACTGTTCGCGGCGTCGCCGGCCCGCATCCGCCGGGATCTGACGGTGCAGGCCGCGGTCGCCGTGAGCGGCGCGGCGTTCGCTTCGGCAATGGGACGCCAAGACAAGGGCATCGAGAAGCTGCTCGCGATTTCGGGTGCCCGCCTGGGCACGTGGCTACCCAACCCGAACTTCGTCCGTCAACTCGAGGAATTCGAAGAGCGGCGCAGCTCCGGCGCCGACCCGGCGGGCGCCGACGACCTGCCCCGGGTATGGCCTGCGTCCCTGCCGAGCGTGCGGGGCGCGGGGTACCTGTATCGAGAGATCCTGGGGATCAACAACAAGAACGCGCGCCTGGTGCAGGTCACCGACGGCGGCCACTACGACAACTCGGGCCTGGTGGAGGCGCTGCGGCGGCGGTGCCAACTGATCTTCGTCATCGACGGCGGCGGCGATCCGCCCCCGCTGCCCCTTGGTCTCACCGACGCGCTCCGGCTGGCCAAATATGAACTGGGCGTGGACGTCACGCTGAACCAGACCGGCGCGTACTCCGTCGAGGCCATCGCGCCGGGCTCCGGAACACGCTTTTCCGAGGACAACGCGCTGGCGGGCCTCAACGACCGCATCACCCGAGGTGCGGTCGTCGAGGGCACCATCACGTATCCGGCCGCGGCGGGTCTGCGGCAGAGGACGGGGCGGCTGATCTTCGTGAAAGCCGTAGTGTCGCAGGCCTGTCCGTATTGGCTCCTGACTTATGCGGCGGCCAACGAAATCTTCCCGCACGATCCTACGTCGGATCAGTGGTTCAACGAGGGGCAGTTCGCCGCCTACACCGAGCTGGGCCGGGTGATCGCCAGAGAGGCCGTCGAATGCTTGGCGAACGGGACGTCAGTCGATGCGCGGCGGCACCAGGATGCCGATGAGGGCCAGCCCCACACCGGGCGCTGACCCTCATTCGGTCCACCCGGTCAGTGATCGGATTGGTAGACCGACGGCGGTCCCCAGCCGGGGCCATCGAAGCAGCTGTCCCCGTGTTGTTCCGCGCAGCTCAACAACGGCTCGGGAGGCGCCGGTGTCGGCGTCGGCGTCGGGCCGGATTGCGGCATGCTGAAGCGCGAGACGTCCCGGATCACCGCGCCGTCTTGGTTCGGCCTGTAGGAAGCCCCCGCCTCGCGCTCCCGGTAAAAGGCCTTTATCTGGTAGGGCACCGGAACGTGGGGATCCGTCGCGACGACCAGCTGCCACCGCCCGTTGACCACGTTGGTGCTGTTGGCCCAATACTGGCCACCCGACTGACGCGGCCCCACCAGGACCACCACGCTGTCGATGTCCTTCGCGGCTGAGCCCGCGACGGTCACCGCGGTGCCCGAATCGTTGATCGCCACTTGGTCGAACGAGCCGCGCGGGGACGGCCGGATCGGCTTCGGTGAGGTGATGGTCGTCGGTGCGGGGGTGCCCCCTGCCGAAGCGTTGGGGACAGAACCGTCGTGCATGACCGCGATGACGATGGAGGTGACCGCGCCGACAGCCGCGGCGCCGAGCGTGCCGATCAACCCCATCTTGGCGACCGACATCGACGAGCCGTCGTCGTCGGCTTGGCGATTGCCGGCTCCGGCCGGATCCGGCCTGCGCGATCGCTTCCGCTCCCCCGCCGCGCTGATCCGTGGTGCGTGCGATGTCATGGCTCTACCTCCTAACGCAGAGCTGGGTCGAGCAGTATTGTGCCCCAGGGGCTTTCATTCCGCTGGTTGCGGACGCGCCGCGCGCGTCCCGCTCTCAGCGCCGGTACCGTCACCGGTGCCGTCATCGTCGCGCACGCCCCACACCCAGCACATGCGTAATGCACTACTCGACTTTCGCGTAGCGGCTGGCCGTCACGAACCTTCCAACACGGCGTCGATCGCGCGGTAGATCCGCTCCTCGCTGACCGGCCGCGGCGTGCCGAGCTGCTGGGCCCACAGGCTGACCCGAAGCTCCTCGATCTGGCGGGCGATGTCGACGACGTCGGCGGCCCCCGACCGCGCGGGACCCAGCGCCCGCGCCAGTTCGTCATAGGCGTCCTGCACGGCGTGCACCCGCCCCATCCGTTCCCGGTCCGCCTCGACGGCGTAGGGCAGCCGGTCGAGGCGCCGGCGGATCGCGGTCAGGTAGCGGGTGAGGTCGGCGAGGCGCGCGCGGCCCGTCGCGGTGACGAACCCGCGCGGCAAGAGCCGGTCCAGCTGGGCGCGGATGTCGGCGACGGCCTCGGCCTGGGCGGGCGGCGCCTGCGAGGGCAACGCGAGCCGTACGTCCTGGGCGGCGGCCAACACGTCCGCGACTCGGGCGACGATGTCCACCGTCGTCGAACGCAGGCCCTCCCCCACCCGATCGCGCAGCGCGGCGAACTCGTCGCGCGTCCACACCGGCGCCGGAAGCAACGCGTCCACCGCGGCATCGGCGCAGTCGTCGAGCAACGCCGCCAGCGATCCGTCCCGATTGGCGCCGAGCACCAGCCGGGTCCGTGGATCGAGTTGCCGCTCAACCGCTTTGACCGGTGAGGCCACGCTGAGCCGCAGCAGGCGCCGTGTGCCGGGTCGCATCGCGCGGTCCCGCTCCTCAGATGTCGCGAACGCGCGCAGCTCGACGGCGGCGCCCGCGTCGACGAACCCGGGGAACCCCCGCACGGCGCGTCCGTCGACGGTGCGCTCGACCACCCGCGGCAGCTCGTCGAGGTCCTCGGGCCAGCCGCGCAGTCCGGTCCGTTCCAGCTCGCCGGCGACAACCCGCGCGACGGCGCGCCGGGCCGGCATGGCCAGCCCCCGCTGCAGCGCCCGCAGGTCCTTGCCGCGGGCCACCTCGGTGCCGTCGGCCGACTCGACGGCGAACGTCACGCGCAGGTGCGGCGGGAGCTTGCCCAGGTCGAAGGCGTCGATGGGCACCAAAACCCCGGTGCGCCGGCGCAATTCGCGCTGCAGCGCCGTCAGCAGCGGCTGCCCCGCCGGGTCGATGCCGGCCAGCACCGCGCGGGCGGTGTCTGGCGCGGGAACGAAGTTGCGGCGCAGCTCTTTTGGCAGCGACCGGATCAGCGCGGTGACCAGCTCCTCGCGCAGCGCCGGCACCTGCCACGCGAACTCGTCGCCGCCCAGGCGCGCGAGTACGTCGATCGGCACGTGCACCGTGACGCCGTCGTCGGCCGCGCCGGGCTCGAACCGGTAGGTCAACGGCAGCGCGACATCGCCCGCCCGCCAAACGTCCGGCCGATCGGCATCGGCGGCGTCCTCGGTGCGCAGCAGGTCCTCGCGGGTGAACGTCAGCAGGTCAGGTGTCTTGTGCCGCTGCCTCTTCCACCACGCGTCGAAGTGCCGGGCGGAGACGACGTCGGCGGGGATGCGCGCGTCGTAGAGCGCGTACACGTCGTCGTCACCGACGAGCAGGTCGCGGCGGCGCGCCCGCTCCTCGAGCTCCTCGAGCTCGGCCCGCAGCCGCGCGTTGTCGCGAAAAAAGCGGTGCCGCGTCTGCCAGTCGCCCTCCACCAGCGCGTGCCGGATGAACAATTCGCGCGCCACCTGCGGCTCGACGCCGGCGTAGCCGACGCGGCGGCGCGCGACCAGGGGCAGGCCGTACAGCGTCACCCGCTCGTAGGCCATCACCTCGCCCCGCCTGGCGTCCCAATGCGGTTCGCTGTAGCTGCGCTGCACCAAATCGCCGGCGACCCGCTCGACCGCCTCCGGTTGGATGCGCGCGGCGGTCCGCCCGTACAGGCGGCTGGTCTCAACCAGCTCGGCGACCACCACCCAGCGCGGCGGCCGCTTGGCGAGCGCCGAACCGGGCGCCAGGACGAACCGCGAGTTGCGCGCGCCCAGGTACTCGCGCGCCTCCTCCCGGCGCAGCCCCACGTGGGACAGCAACCCGGCCAACAAAGCGGCGTGCACGCGGGCCGCATCGGCCGGCACCTGCTCGTCGGAGGGCTCGACGATGCCCAAGTCCCGGGCGATGCTGCGCAGCTGGCCGACCA
Source organism: Mycobacterium palustre (assembly GCF_002101785.1). GTDB lineage: Bacteria > Actinomycetota > Actinomycetes > Mycobacteriales > Mycobacteriaceae > Mycobacterium > Mycobacterium palustre. The sequence goes on along the minus strand of NZ_LQPJ01000089.1, from coordinate 4,696 downwards.
GGTCCTGCCACTCGCGAACCCTCAGATAGTGCAGGAATTCGTTGCGGCACATACGCCGGAAGGCGCTGCCCGACAACGACTTTCGCTGCTCACGCAGGTAGGTCCAAAGGTTAAGGTATGACAGGAAGTCCGAGCCCTCGTCGGCGAAGCGGGCGTGCTTCTGGCGCGCGGCCTCCTCGCGGTCGGTGGGCCGCTCCCTCGGGTCGGGGATCGTCAGCGCGGCGGCCAGCACCAGCACCTCGCGCACGCAGCCCTCGGACTCGGCCGCCAGGATCATCCGGCCCAGCCGCGGGTCGACGGGCAGTCGCGCCAGCCGACGGCCGAGGTCGGTGATCGCGCCGTCGCCGTCGAAGGCGCCGAGCTCCTGCAGGAGTTGCACGCCGTCGCGGACGCTGCGCCGGTCCGGCGGGTCGAGGAACGGGAAGTTCTCGACCTCGCCGAGCTGCAGGGCGGCCATCTGCAAAATCACCGCGGCGAGGTTGGTCCGCAAAATCTCGGGATCGGTGTAGCGGGGGCGGGCCGCGAAGTCGTCCTCGGAGTAGAGGCGGATGCATATGCCGGGAGCCACCCGCCCGGAGCGGCCGGCGCGCTGCGCGGCCGAGGCCTGCGAGATCGGTTCGATCGGCAACCGCTGCACCTTCAGGCGGCGGCTGTAGCGCGAGATCCGGGCGTTGCCGGGGTCGACGACGTAGCGGATCCCGGGCACGGTGAGCGACGTCTCGGCGACGTTGGTCGCCAGCACCACGCGCCGACCGGTATGGGGCAAGAACACCTTCTGCTGCTCGGCGGTCGGCAGCCGGGCGTACAGCGGAAGCACCTCGGTGTGCTCGAGATCGCTCAGGGCCTCGGCGGTGTCGCGGATCTCGCGTTCGCCGGACAAAAACACCAGCACGTCGCCGGGCGGTTCGGCCTCGAGCTCGGCGATCGCATCGACGATCGCCTCGATCTCGTCGCGGATCTCGGTGCGCACGATTTCGTGGTCGGGGTCGTCGGGATCGCCGGGATCCGCCGCAGCGCCCGACGCGACGGGAACCTCCAGCGGCCGGTACCGGATCTCCACCGGGTACGTCCGCCCCGACACCTCGACGATCGGCGCGCCACCGAAGTGGTCGGCGAAGCGTTGCGGCTCGATCGTCGCCGATGTGACGATCACCTTCAGGTCCCGGCGGCGCGGCAGCAGTTCACGCAGGTAGCCGAGCAGGAAGTCAATGTTGAGGCTGCGCTCGTGGGCCTCGTCGAGGATGAGCGTGTCGTAGCGCAGCAGGCGGCGGTCGCGCTGGATCTCGGCGAGCAGGATGCCGTCGGTCATCAGCTTGACCAGGGTGCGGTCGCTGACCTGGTCGGTGAACCGGACGGCGTAACCGACCGCGTCGCCCAGTGGGCTGCCCAGCTCGTCGGCGATGCGCTGCGCCACGGTGCGGGCGGCAAGCCGGCGAGGCTGGGTGTGGCCGATGGTGCCGCGGATGCCGCGTCCCAGTTCCAGGCAGATCTTGGGCAGCTGCGTCGTCTTGCCCGAGCCGGTTTCACCGGCGACGACGACCACCTGGTGGTCCCGTATCGCGTCGGCGATGTCCTGGCGCCGCTCGCTGACCGGCAGGTCGGGGTAGGTGATCGCCGGGCGGGCGGCTCGCCGGGCGGCAACGAGCGCTTCGCCCGCCGCGATCTGGTCCGCGAGCCGCCGCAACCCGTCGGGTTTGGCGCCGCGCAGGTTCCTCAGGCGCCGGCCCAGCCGCGCGGCGTCGCGGATGGTCAGACCGTCGAGGCGCTCGCGCAGTTGCGCCGCAGACAGCGAGGACGGTTCGGCCACTCCGGCCACGATAGGCGTCCGCCGCGATACGGCTCGCCGAGGACGGGAACCCACGGTTGCGTTTCCAGTCGTGATGGTTCCCGGTGTCGCGCGGGAGTGACGATGCGATCAGCCCCTGGCTTGTCGCCACTCGCGCTCGAACGGCAGCCGCCACGCGTTCGGCGCAATCAACTGGTGGATGGCGTTGGGGCCCCACGTGCCGGGCTGGTACATCTTGGCCGGCGGCGGATCGTCGAGCAGTTCCTGCGAACGCTCCCACAGGGATTCGATGCCCTCGGCGGTGTTGAACAGCGTGTGGTCGCCGCGCATCGCGTCGAGGATGAGCCGTTCGTAAGCCTCCAGCACATCGGCGACGGTGTCGATCTCCTGGGAGGAGAACTGCATGGACAGCTTGTCGAGCTTCATGCCGGGGCCCGGGCGCTTGCCGTAGAAGGACAGCGACACCTTCGAGTTGTCGGCGAGATCGAAGGTGAGGTGGTCGGGGCCTTGGGTGCCCACCCCCGAGCCGGGCGGAAACATGGTGCGGGGCGCCTCTTTGAACGCGATCGAGATGATGCGGATCCCCTCGGCCATCTTCTTGCCCGTGCGGAGGTAGATCGGCACGCCGGCCCATCGCCAATTGTCGATGCCGACCTTGAGGGCGATGAACGTCTCGGTGTCGGAATCCCTTGCGACCCCGTCCTCGTCGCGGTAACCGTTGTACTGGCCGCGCACCACATCCGACGGCTTCACCGGCAGCATCGAGCGAAACACCTTGTTCTTTTCCTCGCTGATCGCGCGCGGCTCGAGCGCGGTCGGCGGCTCCATCACCACGAAGGCCATCACCTGGAAGAGGTGCGTCACCACCATGTCCTTGTAGGCGCCGGTGCTTTCGTAGAAGTTCGCCCGCTGGTCCAGGCCCAGGGTTTCGGGAATGTCGATCTGGATGTGGTCGATGAAGTTGCGGTTCCAGATCGGCTCGAACAGGCCGTTGGCGAAGCGGAACGCCAGGATGTTTTGCGCCGCCTCCTTGCCCAAGAAGTGGTCGATGCGAAAGATCTGGGATTCGTCGAACGTCTCGTGCAGGAAGTCGTTGAGCGACACCGCGCTTGCCAGGTCGGTGCCGAACGGCTTTTCCATCACCACCCGCGAACGCTCGACGAGCTTGGCGTCGCGCAGCGTATTGATGACGTCGCGCGCCGCCTTGGGCGGCACCGACAGGTAATGCAGCCTCCGCACGTCGGGTCCCAGGTTGTTCTCGGCTTCGGCGACCGCCTCGGCGAGCGCTTCGGGCCCGGCGCCCTGCGGCACGTATCGGAGGATTTTCGTGAAGTTTGCCCACTGCTCGTCGGTGAGCTTGTGCATGCCGAAGGAATCGATCGCATTCTTGGCGAGGTTGCGGAACTCATCGTCGCTGAAGTCCTCCAGCGACGTCGCGACGATCTGGATGTCGGGGGCGAGCTCGGACTGGTCCAAGTAGGCCAGCCCGGGAAGCAGCTTGCGTTTGGCGAGGTCTCCCGTCGCCCCGAACAGGACGATGACGTGCGGGTCGAGCGGGTCGGAGTCGTGGCGGCGCGGGCGTGAGTCCGGCGCCGGGTAGGCGATCGTTTGCGGTTTCTTGGTGGCCACCCCTGCGATACTTCCATCGGCGCGCCGGGTGCGCACCGCCGAACCGGCATCCGGCGTGCGGAAATCGCAAATGTTCACCTGCGGCTGGTAGCGGCTTTATCGGCGCGACGGCGACGCGCGGCGAGCCGTCGCTACTTGCGCAGGGTGAATTGGTTGAGGTCGGTGTAGCCCTTGCGGAAGAGGTTGGCGCACCCGGTGAGGTACTTCATGTACCGCTCGTAGACCTCTTCGGACTGAATCGCGATGGCCTCTTCTTTGCGCGACTCCAGGTTGGCGGCCCATACGTCGAGGGTCTTCGCGTAATGCCGCTGCAGCGATTGGCGACGCTTCAGCTTGAAGCCGGCCTTGGCCGAAAACTGCTTGACCATGTCGATGGTCGGCAGGAAGCCGCCGGGAAAAATCTCGGTCTTCATGAAGTCGCTGAACTCGACGATCGCCGGGGTGAGCGGCAGGCCGGAGGCGATGATCTCCTTCTCCGACAGGACGGTGATCGTGTGCAACAGCATCGTGCCACCGGGCGGCAACAGCTCGTAGGTGCGTTCGAAGAAGGCGTCGTAGCGGTCGTAGCCGACGTGTTCGAACGGGCCGATCGCCACGATCCGGTCCACCGGCTCGTGAAACCGCTCCCACCCCTCGAGCAACACCCGTTTGGAACGCGGGCTGTCCGACGCCGCGAACAGCTTCTCGACGTGGGCGACCTGGTTCTTGGACAGCGTGATGCCGACGACGTTGACGTCGTATTTCTCGATGGCCCGCATCATGGCCGCTCCCCATCCGCAGCCAAGGTCCAGCAGGGTCATGCCCGGCTGCAAGCCCAGCTTGCTCAGCGAGAGGTCGATCTTGGCGATCTGCGCTTGCTCCAGGGTCATGTCGTCGCCGCCGAGCCAGTAGGCGCAGGTGTACATCTGGGTGCGGTCGAGGAACAGCCGGAAGAAGTCGTCGGACAGGTCGTAGTGCGCCTGCACGTCGGCGAAATGCGGCGTCAGCTCGTCGGTCATGTCGGTGTTGCCTTTCCGTGCACCACTCCGGTCGCCCTGCGGCTTGAGGTTCGTCGAATCGTGGTCCACTGTAGGCGAATAGGGTTGGGGTGCCCGCGCGCGTCGGGCAACCGAAACGCTTCGACGCGGTTATCGGCCGCGCCGGCGGGTACGGGATAGCGGCGGGCTCGCATCGAGCCGACCCCTTTGGATCTGAGGCAATGGAAGCTCCCTAATGCGTTTGTCAAGCCGCGTTGGTGCTGCCGGCCGGGTTGTAGGGCTGTCGGGTGCGCAACATGGCGTG
>NZ_LQPJ01000088.1 GCF_002101785.1 Mycobacterium palustre | reverse complement strand
CCGCTCACCACCATCAACCACCTCCACCGACGACAACACCCGACCCGGCTCACCCACCATCACCGCCAACACCCGCTCCAACCGTCTCGCCAGATCGGCGGCGCCGAGATTGGACAGGGGCCCGCCGGTGCCCGCGGTGCTGAGGAACAGTTGGTCGCCGGCGCCGGAGAAGATCAACCCGAAGTCGCCCACCTGGGCGGGATTGGTGAAGGACGCCGAAGCCTCGACACCGGCGAAATCCATGGTCATTTTCGACGGCAGGAAATTGACGCTCACCCGGGTGGCGGGTCGCTCCGGAGCGCGGGGATGGGTTTTGCGTTCGAGGGCGTGCACCGGGAATCGCTGGTGCTGCAGCGTCTCCCGTATTCGCGTGTCGACCGACTGGCAAAAGCCGGCGACCGTGGATCCCGGCGGAACCGTCACGGCCAGCGGGACCACCCCCGACACCATCCCCGGAAGCGTCTTGGACTCCGGGCGCACCCGCCTGCTGACCGGGAAGTCGATCACCACCTGTGAGCCCGCGGCGCACCACTCGCGCACCAGCAACGCGCAGGCCGCGGTGATGACGGACGATCGCGGCACGTTCCACGCCTGGCAAAGCTCTTGAACGCGTCGGAGGACGGCGGGGTCCAACCGAACCGGCGTGGCGGGCACCGGCGGGTCGGCCTCGTTCCCGACGTCGGGCGACCAATGATCGAGGCCGGCTTCCGGTGGAAGGTTCTCAGTCCAATAGGCTTCATCCTCCAGATAATCGCTGGACGCTTCGTAGTCCGACTCGCATCGAATCAGGTCCCGCAATGAACCGAAGAAAGCCGGGGGAATGGGCGCGCCGGAAGCCATTGCGGCGTAGACGGTGGCAATTCGGTTTGCGAGGAGGGTAATCCCCGATCCGTCTACGACTATGTGGTGGAAGCATCCGAACAGGTAGAATTCATCCGCCCACGTTTGGAACAACGCAAATTTGAACAGCGGGCCACCCCACGGCATTGGCGTGTGTTGGATCGACAGTGCCATTTGTCGGGCTTCCTGCACCGGATGGCGCAAGCCGCTCAGGTCGTGGAACGCGATTTCGACATCGGGGTGATCGATCACCCTCTGGTAAACCTGACCATCCGCCTCGAAGATGGCGGCCCTGGTTGGTTCCGCCTCTTGAACGACCTGGCGGATCGCCCGCTCTAGCAAAGCACGCTCGACCGTGCCGTCGAATCGCACAAGCACGCCCAGCTGCCATTCGGTGCTTGACCGACCGGTCTCCTGCGCAAGCCAAATGTCCAGCTGCCCCCGGGTCAGCGGAAGTGCCTGGTCATCGAACTCCATGCGGGTCTACCCGTCAGACCCGGGTCGCGCCGCTAACCTTTCGCGCAAACTTTTGGGCCGTATATCTGTCCAGTTTTGTTCGATGTAGTCCAGGCACGCCGCGCGGTCGGCTTTGCCGAACATCACCCGCCAGCCGGCTGGAACATCGGCGAATGTCGGCCACAAGCTGTGCTGCTCCTCATCGTTGACCAAGACGAAAAAACTGCCCTCGTCGTCGTCGAAGGGGTTGACGCTCACCGTGCCTCCCGCCATCTACTGAACATGGGTATAACAAGTTCTAAACCATACTGGAGGCCGACGGAGGTTGTCTAAGCCTTGTTGGAAATAAAAGCCAAATGGCCGACATTGGGTACGGTCTGAACCCTTACAGTCAACCAACGGTATGCGACCTAGCCCCCGGGCGACGGGGCGAAAAAATGTGTTGTGGTCGCCGCCCCTTCGCACTGTTTGTGCTGCTCACGCGCCCACGGCGCCACCGCGGAACGCTCCGGCGGCCACGGCGACACGCGAAGTTACCGCTCGCTCGATGCCGGTGGATCGATGGCGCGAGCGGTATCGGGTCGGCGAGCTTGCTTCCCCCTGCGCGGCACGACACCCCTTCGCGGCGGGCGCTCGGCCGCCTCCGTTGTCGCCCGACGCATGGGGGGCGGCCGCGCGGCATCTTCGTTGCCCGCCGCGATCCCGTCGGGATCGCCGAAGCGATGCGGCGGCCTTCCCAGATTGCGAACATCGAGGCTATCGTGGCGACGACACAATTTGCAGGGATGGACTCCAGCGTGCGTGAAAGCGGAAGTAGCTGAAAGCGGTTAGGCGCCCGGGACGCGGGCGCCTTTGCCGAGAGCTGACGGGTGCATCCCGGATGGTTGATCCAAAAAAGACACCATGTCACAAACCATGGGTAAACCGGATTTGGTTGGGACGAAATGATTGACCAGAGCGAACCTTCGGCACACGCCGAATCGAGTGAGGATTCACGAGTGGCGATGTCGACGCATTTGGCCGACGACCTGCTGTCCACGACCGCCGGCGGGTGGCGCAGCTTTTACGATTTGCTCAGCCGCCGCTTGGAGGACATCGGCGTGGCCGATTCCTCGTTCTTCCTGAATTACGGGTATGTCCCGACTGACTCCCACAATGAATCGGCGTTCACCATTCGCGAAGGGACGTTCAACGCGAACTCGGTCCGGCTGGTGCTCGAAGTCATCGGGTCGCTCGACCTGAATGGCCGCGACATCGTCGAAATTGGATGTGGCCGCGGCGGAAACGCCGCACTTGTGGCGGAGAAATTCAGCGCTCGAGTAACGGGCATCGACATGTCCGCGGAGGCGATCGCCTTCTGTAAAAAGACGCACACACGCGGTGCGATCGACTTCAAAGTGGGCGATGCATTGGACCTCCCCCTCGACGATGGATTTTGCGACGCGATCCTCAACGTGGAGTCGTCACATTCATACGGCAATTTGCCGAAATTCTTGAATGAAGTGCGGAGGATCTGCCGCCCGTCCGGATGGTTTTTGCACACCGACTTCCTCAGTGCGGAAGACTGGGACTATGTACGGACGCGCGTGAAAGAGCTGGGCTTTTCCACCGAAAGCGACCGCGATATCACCGACAACGTGTTGGCCTCGCGCGACCAGGCGAGCAATAACTGGGCGGAGGTTTACGGCGACGAGAACCCCCGGGTGGCCAACTTTCTTGCCCTGCCCGGGTCGGCGATCTACGAGCAGCTTCGGGCCGGTCTGTTGGAATACCGGATCATGAGGTCCCAGCTGCGGGTTTCGGGCGCCGTCGCCTAGGGCTGGCCGTTGGGCCAGGCCCGGGGTGGGCCTGCCCAACAGATCAACGCGGCGAGTCGGTCACTGCGCGGATTCTCGCTCCCGGACGGATTCCGCCTCGTCCGACGGCGGGATCGCCTCTGGCACCTGACCGGCCAGATACTCGGCGAGCGACCCGATCGTCGGATAGTCGAACACCGCGGTGGCGCTGATCGTGACCGCGCCGCCGAATTGCGGGAGCAACCGGTTGCTGAATTCGACGGCCATCAGCGAATCCGTGCCCAACTCGAGGAACCGGCTGGTGGCGGCCGGCGGTTGCGCGAGCCTCAAGAAGTTCTGCACTTCGTACCGCAGGAATTCGGTGAGGAAGCTGCCGCGCTCGGCCTCGGGCACCTCGTGCAGTTGGCGGAGTAACTCGCTGTCGCCGCGTGTCGCCGCCACGGCGCTGGGCAGCACGTGGTCGAGCATCGAGGGGCGAGAGCCGCCCAGCCCCTTCGCGGCACGCTGCCAATTGGCCTTGAGGACCACGGCCTGCCCGGTCCCGTGCGCGACGACCTCGTCGAGCGTGTTGAGGGCGGCCGAGGGCTCCAGCGGAATGAGGCCCTGCGCACTGAGATTGGCCCGCGCGGCGTGCGAAGTGGCCATGCCGCCCTTCGCCCAGGGACCCCAGTTGACGGCGGTCGCCGCCAGGCCTTGCGCCCGGCGCTCCGCGACGAGGCCGTCGAGCACCGCGTTGGCGGTCACGTAGTTGGCCTGACCCGACGAACCGAGCACGCTGGCGGCGGAGGAGTACACGACGAAGAAGTCGAGATCGTCGTTTCTGGTCAACCGGTCCAGGTAGCGGGCGCCGAACGCCTTGGGCGCCAACACCTTTTGGAACCGCTGAAGGCTCTGCTGCGTCAGCAGCGCGTCGTCGAGCACACCCGCGGCATGCACTACCCCCGCGAGCGGCGGCAATTCCGCGCGGATGCGCTCCAGCAGTGCTTCGGCCTGCGCCTCGTCGCCGACGTCGGCGGCGAAGGTGTGGATGCGGCAGCGGTGGCGCTCGGTGATGTCCTCGATCGCCCGCAGCGCGTCGGCGTCGGGGGCCCGGCGGCTGGTCAGCACGATGTCACCGGCCCCGAGCTGGGCCAGATGGGCCGCCGTGAACAACCCGAGCGCACCGAGGCCACCGGTGATCAGGTAGGTCCGATCACCGCGCGGCTGCAGCGGTTTCGGCATCTGCAGCACGATCTTGCCGACGTGCCGCGCCTGCTGCATCCGGCGGAACGCCGTCTTCGCCTCCGTCACCGGGTAAACCTCGGCGGCGATCGGCGCCAGCTCGCCGCGGGCCATGCTGTCGGCCAGCTCGGCCAGCAGGCTCCCGGTCCGATCGGGTTCGTGCTCGATGCACGCGTCCAGCGCGATGATCTCGTAGGCGACGTCGGGACGGGCCGCGGCCATCTGTTCGCGGGTCCAGATGTCACGCTTGGCGATCTCGGCGAACCGGCCGCCCCGTGCGGTGGCCCGCAAGGTCGCCGCGATGAATCCCTCGTTGGTGAGGCTGTTGAGCACCACGTCGACGCCGTCGCCGCCGGTGTCGGCGAGGATCTGATCCGCGAAATCCGTGCTGCGCGAGTCGTAGACGTGTTCAACACCCAGCTTGCGCAGCGTCGCGCGCTTGTAGGCGCTGGCGGTCGCGAACACCGTCGCGCCGCGTTGCCGGGCGATCTGGATCGCGGCCAGCCCGACGCCGCCGCTGGCGGCGTGGATGAGCACGCGGTCACCGGGTCCCACCTTCGCCCAATCGAACGCGAGCCGGCTCGTCAACGCGCCGGCGGGGATGGTCGCCGCGGCCACCGCGCTCACCCCGTCCGGCACCGGTGCCAGGAACTGGGCGGGCACGTTGACGCGGGTGGCGAACCCGCCCGGCATGAAGCCGAACACGCGCTGGCCGACGTCGAACCCGGTGACGCCGGGGCCCAACTCCGTGACGACGCCGGCGAGGTCGCCACCGCCGACGCGTCCGGGATCGCCCGGATAAAGGCCGAGCACGTTGAGCACGTCGCGGAAGTTCAGGCCTGCCGCGTCCACCCGGATCTGCACCTGGCCCTCGGCGGGCGGCGGGACCGTCGTCTCGAGGAGGCGAAGGTTGTCGATCGCGCCGCGTTCGGTCGGCTCCAGGATGTAGTCGGTCGCGCGAGGTACCGGCAGTTGGCCGCTGCGCGCCCATGGCAAAAGCCGCGGTACCAAGCACTTGCCTTGCCGCAGCGCGAGTTCGGGTTCGGACACCGACGCCTCGGCCGCGCCGAGGAGATCGGCCAGCGACTGCACGGCATCGTCGAATCCGTCGCTGTCGACCAACCTGCAACGCAGCATCGGCTGCTCGGTGATGACGGTGCGCCCAAAGCCCCACAGCGCCGACTGGGCGGGGTCGACCGGCTCGCCGGGTTCGGTCGCGACGGCCCGTTCGGTGACGATCCACAGCCCGCCAACCAGTTTCAGGTCTTGCTGCGCTAGCAGCGTCCGCACCACGGTGAGCAGCCGATCGACTTCGGTCTGCAGCCGGGTCGCGAACTCGGCGCCCGACTCTTCCGCATCGCCTCGCGCCGGGGCGCGCCACACGATGCCAGAGACCGCCCCACCGCGGTCCTGGGCCTCTTCGAACAGCCGCTTCAAGGCCTCGGGGTCCGCGATGATCGAGGCGGGATCGACCGAGACCGCGCCCGGCAGGCCGGCCGCCAGCCGGTCCAATCCGGCGATCAGCCAGGTCCCGCCGCCGGTCCCCGCCGCGTTGCCAGCCGCCGGCGGCGGTACCTCCTCCCAGCCGACGGTGTACAGGTTGCGGGTCGCGTCGCCGCCGAGCCCGCGCAACAACGCCTCTCGGGGCGCGCGTTTGACCGTGAAGTCGCGAATCTCGCCGAGCTGGCGTCCGTCCCGGTCCACGAAATCGAGGTCGAAGACTTGCGTTTCGCTCTCGGGCCCGCCGGTCTGCCACCGCGCGCGGCAATAGAATCGCCGAGGCATCCGCTCGCGCAGCACCACCCGCCCGTAGCGCAACGGCAAGAAAAGATCGGTCAGCGGCCCGCCGTGCTCGCTCGCCGCGAGCACCGCCGGGAAGGCCGGGAAGGCGATGCCGGTGCACAGGTCGAGCAGCACCGGGTGGATCGGCTCGCTGCCGAGCTGCTCGGACAGTTCGTCACCGATGGCGATATCGCCGACCGCCTCACCGTCGCCGGCCCACAGCGATTTGAGCGACGTGGCCCAGGTGGGACCCCACGTCAGCTCCATGTCGGCGAAGGTGTCGAACAGCTGCTGCGGACGCATGCGGCTCAACCGCTCGGTCGCGGCGTCGATGGGATCGGCGGGCTCGAGCGCCGACTCGTCGTCGACGTGGCTGACCATCCGGCCATCGGCGTTCAAGGACCACTCGGCGTCGCGATCACCGTAGGGGCGGCTGTGTACCTGGAAGGTCCAGCCGCCGTCCTCAACCGGATGCACGGTCAGCTGCACCTCGCGAGACGTCTTCTCGCCCAGGATGATCGGCTCGTAGAAGAAGACGTCACGCACCTGGGCCGGCGTCCCAACCGCGGCGAGGGCCATCGCCGCGTACGTCGCGCCCGGAACGACGACGCTGCCATAGATGACGTGATGGGACAGCCACGGCTGCGACTTGACCGACCACCGGCTGCTGTATACGGCGTCGCCGGAGGCGAGATCCTTTGCAGCGCCTAGTATTCCGGATATCGCGCCGCCCTGGCCATCGATGCCGGTGATGCCGGAAGTCTTGGGCCAGAAGCGACGGCGCTGGAACGGATAGGTGGGCAGCTCGACCCGGCGGTGTGGCCGGCGGTGCACCGCGGCGAAGTCGGGCCGATGCCCGGCGACGTAGGCCGCGGCGAGCGCTTCTGCCATCTGATTCCGGGCGTCGACGCCCCTGCGCAGCGACACGATGGAACGCGGGGGGGCCGAGGATTCCGGCCAGGCCTGCACCGCGGCCCCGGTCAGCACCGGTTGCGGGCCGATCTCCATCAACACCGAGCATCCCAGCGCCGCCACCGTTTGCACGCTTTCGGCGAACTGCACCGGCTGCCGGGAATGCCACCGCCAATATGGCGCGTCCAGCGGAGTGTCCGCGGTGACGACCGCGCCGGTGCGGTTGCACACGAGCGGCAGGGTCGGAACGGCGAACTCGAAGCCCTTTGCGTACGTTTCGAATTCGTCGAGCGCCGGCTCCAGCAACTCCGAGTGGAAGGCATGGCTGGTGTCCAACCACGTGCAGCGGGTTCCGTCACCACTGAACCGCGCGACGATCTCTTCGAGGTCCGCGGCGGGACCCGACAGCACCGTGTTGGGTCCGTTGTAGGCGGCGACCGAAACGTGCGGGAATTCCTCGGCGACGCGCTGCACGTGCGCGGCGTCGGCGAACACCGCCACCATCCGGCCGCCCTCGGGCAGATTGCCGAACAGCCGGCCGCGTTCGGCCATCAGCCGTGCCCCGTCCCCGAGGCTGAAGACTCCGGCCACGCACGCCGCCGCGTACTGCCCCACGCTGTGCCCCAGCACCACGTCGGGCTCCACACCCCACGACTGCCACAGCCGGGCCAGGCCCATCTCGACAGCGAAGAGCGCGGGCTGGGCAAAAGAGGTGTGCCGCAGGGTTTCTCCGGCCGAGTCGCCCTCGGTGTCGAAGACGACGTCCAACAGCGGGCGTGGCAGGAGCCCGTCGACCGCTTCGGCGCATCGCTTCACGGTTTCGGCGAACACCGGCTCGCTGTCGAACAACTCGCGCGCCATGCCCGGGTGCTGGCTGCCCTGCCCGGTGAACAACCACGCCGTCTTCGGCGGGTCGCCGCACTCGCCGCGCACCGCACCGGGTCCCAGCCGGTTTTCGGCCAGTCCGGCCAGCAGCTCACGGGCGCCCTGCACCGAGTCCACCACGAGCGCCGCGCGGTGTTCGAAGTGCGACCGTCCAACCCCGGCCGTGAAGCTCACGTCGGTGATGCCGACGTCGGGGTGCGCCTCCAGCCAGGCCCCGTATCGCTGCGCCAACGACGCCAGCGCCTGCGCTGACCGCGCCGACAGCGGCAGCACGCTGACCGCATCCTTTCCGGTGGCCGGCCCGGGGGCCGGGGCGCCGCCGGCGACGTCGTCCGCCGAGAGTTCCTGCGCGGCGGCCGGTTTCGGCGGCGCCTCCTCGATCAGGACGTGCGCGTTGGTGCCGGAGAACCCGAAGGAACTCACGCCGGCGCGACGCGGCCGGCCGTTGGCCTGCCACGGGAGCGCCTTGTCCACGACACGGATCGGCAGGGAGTCCCACGGGATGTGCGGTGACGGCTTTTCGAAGTGCAGGTTTTGCGGCAGAACCCCGTGCTGCATCGACAGCACGACCTTGATCAGGCCGGCGATGCCCGCCGCCGACTCCAGATGCCCGATGTTGGTCTTCACCGACCCCACCAACAGCGGATGGTTCGGGTCGCGGCCGGCGCCGTAGACGGCCGCCGCGGCCTGGACCTCGATCGGGTCACCCAGCGAGGTGCCCGTGCCGTGCGCCTCGAGGTAATCGACGTCCCGGCCGCTGACGCCGGCGCGAGCCAGCGTCGCGGCGATGAGCCGTTGCTGCGCACCGCCGTTCGGCACCGTCAAACCACTGGACGCGCCGTCCTGATTGACCGCGCTGCCCCGGATGACCGCACAGATTTGATCGCCGTCGCGCTCGGCGTCGCTCAGCCTCTTGAGGACCAGGATGCCGCACCCTTCGCTGCGGGCATAGCCGTTCGCGGCGGCGTCGAAGGTCTTGCATCGGCCGTCGGCGGCCAGCATCCGGGCGCGCGAGGTGGCGACGACGGATGCCGGGCTCACCAGGACGTTCACCCCGCCGGCGAGCGCCATGTCGCAGTCACCGGAGTGCAGCCCCTGGCAGGCCTGATGGACGGCGACCAGCGACGCGCTGCACGCGGTGTCCACCGCCATCGCCGGCCCTTCCAGCCCGAGCGCGAACGCCACCCGGCCCGCGATCACGTTGAGCGCGTTGCCGGTGATGAAGTGGGCCTCGATGGTCTCGACCGAGTTGGCGTTCAGCAGCTGCGAATACTCGTTGGCGGCCACCCCGACGAACACGCCGGTGCGGCTGCCGCGCAGGGCGGACGGCGCGTACCCCGCCCTTTCAAGCCCTTCCCACGCGATTTCGAGCATCAACCGCTGCTGGGGATCCATCCACACGGCCTCGCGCGGGGAAATGTTGAAGAACTCCGGATCGAAGCCGTCGATGCTGTCCAAATATCCGCCGTAGCGGGTGTAGATCTTGCCGGGCGCCTCGGGATCGGGGTCGTAATACTCGTCGACGTCGAAGCGGTCGTCCGGGATCTCCCGGATCGCATCGACAGCGCCGGACAACAACTCCCAATACGCGTCGGGATCCGGCGCGCCCGGGAAACGGCACGCGACCGCGACGATCGCGATCGGCTCATCGGCGTGCGCCGGCGCCGGCGCCGCCGGCTGCGCCGGGGCCGGGGCGCTCGGCGCCGGTGCGTCGATGCAAAGGACGTCACGCAGCAGGTAGTCCGCCACATCGACCAGGCGTGGATAGTCCATCGCGAGCGTCGACGGCAGCTCCTTGCCGACGGCGCGCTCGACCCGCCGCCGCATTTCGACGGCCATCAGCGAATCCATGCCGACGTCGAAAAACCCGGCCTCGTCGCGGATCTCGGCGGGATCGATCCGGGTCACGTCGGCCACGACGTCGCGCAGGTAATCCACGACGAGCTTCTTGCGCTGCTGCGTCGGGGCGAGGGTGAGCCGCTCGACCAATTGCGTGCTCCCGGAGGACGTTGCGGACGGCGCCGGCGCCGGCTCGGGCACCTCGGCCGCCAGCTGCGACAGGAACGACCGCTTCCCGCCCAGCTGATAGAGCGGCAGAAAACGGGCCCAGTCCACCCGGGCCACCACGCCCTGCACCGAAGACGCCACCAAGAGCTCGGCCATCCCCGCCAGCGCGTCAGCGGGCGACAACGTCTTGACCCCCCGCTCCTCCAGCCGCGCGCGGGCTTGCTCGTCGGCCATGCCCGCCGCCCACGGACCGAAGTTGACGCTGATCCCGGGAATCCCCCGCTCACGCAGCCGCCAGGCCAGCCCGTCGAGGAAGGCGTTGGCCGCGCTGTAGGCCGTTTGACCGAAGCTGCCCCACACCCCGGAAATCGAGGAGGTGCTCAGGAAGAAGTCCAGCTTGGCGTCCGCGGTCGCTTCGCTCAAATGCCAAGCGCCCCAGACCTTTCCGTCGAAGACGCGATCCACTTCCGCGTCGTCGAGCGCTTGTAGCGGGGTGTTGCCCATCTCGCCGGCGGCATGCACGATGCCGGCGAGGGGTGGCAGTTCGGCCCGCACGGTGGCCAAGACGCGCGCGACGTCATGCGGGTTGGCGACGTCGGCCGCGATGACCCGGACGTCGCAGTCATGCTGTTCGCGCAGGGCATCGATGCGCGTCCGCGCGGCATCGCCGGGTGCGCGGCGGCCGGTCAGCACCAGATGCCGGGCGCCGTGGGCGGCCAGGTACCCGGCGACTTCCAGTCCGATCGCACCCAATCCACCGGTCACCAGGTAGGTGGCGTCGGCCCGCAACGCCACCGGCGTCGCGGTCGGTAGGCCTGCCCGCCGCGTCAGCCGGGGCACGTAGACCCCTTGATCGCGCACCGCGAACTGGTCCTCACCCGCCGGTGCCGCCGCCAGCTGGTCGACCAGCCGCGAGCACACCGCGTCGTCCAAGCCACCGCCCGCGGGCAGGTCCGCCAGCCCGCCCCACAGGCGCGGGTGTTCCAACGAGGCGGCGCGGCCGAAGCCCCATAGGCAGGACTGCACCGGCGATACCGCGTCCGCACCGGTAACGCGCTGTGCGCCGCGGGTTATCAGCCAGATGGGCGCGCGGAGCTCGGCGGCGGCCGCGGCGCAGAACAGTCGCCGCGTTCCGCTGATGACCTCGTGTTGCATCCGCAACAACGATTGCGTCGACGGCGCGGGGTCCGGCTCCAGGGCCGCCAGGTGCAAAATCCGCAGCGCCGGTTCGTCGGCCACCGCGGCGCGCAAGGTGGCCTCGAGCCGTTGCCCGTGCGCGTCGGACATCGGCAGCCCGACGATGCGGTGCCGATGCCCGCGCGCACTCAGCGCGTCGACCAACGGCTGGACCGCCTCGGCATCATCGCTGACGATGAGCCAGGCGGAGCCCTCGGCGGGTTGCGCGGCCGGGGCGGCGGCCCGCTCCCAGCGGATCTCGTAGCGCGAGTCCGTGATCGACTGCACTCTTCGCTGCCGGTTGTGTTGTGCCGCAAGCTGTTTGAGCAGGCCGATGGCCTGTTGGTTGTCGCCGCCTCCGTCGAGCAGGCCGGCGAGCTCCTCGATCCTGCCGTCCTCGAGCAGCCGGACGGTTTCGGTGCGCGCGGCCGGGGCCGGGTCGATGGTTTG
This sequence comes from Mycobacterium palustre, assembly GCF_002101785.1. Lineage (GTDB taxonomy): Bacteria > Actinomycetota > Actinomycetes > Mycobacteriales > Mycobacteriaceae > Mycobacterium > Mycobacterium palustre. The sequence goes on along the minus strand of NZ_LQPJ01000088.1, from coordinate 22,518 downwards.
GGAAGCGGCGCCGAGCCGCTGCTCGCGGAACCAGTACTGGCGATGCTGGAACGGGTAGGTGGGCAGGTCGACCTTGCGGGCCGGCCCCACGAGCGCACCGAAGTCGGGCAGGTGGCCGACGACGTAGGCGTTGGCGAGGGCTTCGGTGATCTGGCGGTGATCGGCGATGTTTCGACGCAGCGACGCGATCGCCCGCGGTGCGGTGGCCGGGTCGGGCCAGGCCCGCAGGGCCGCGGCGGTCAGCACCGGCTGCGGGCCGACCTCCAGCAGCATCGTGCACCGCAGGTCGGCCAGCGTGCGCACGCTCTTGGCGAACTCGACGGGCTGGCGGGCGTGGCTGCGCCAATAGGCGGCGTCCAGTTTCGCGCTCCTGCGCAGGGGCGCACCGGTGCGGTTGCACACCAATGTCCGTTGCGGCGCGGCATATTCGAACCGGTTCGCGTACGACTCGAATTCGTCGAGGACCGGATCCAGCAGCGCGGAATGGAAGGCGTGGCTGGTGTCCAGCCAGTCGCAGCGCACGCCGTCGGCGCCCAGCCGGGCCACCGCCTGCTCCAGGTCCTGCGCGGGTCCCGACAGCACCGTGTTGGCGCCGTTGTAGGCCGCGACCGACAGGCTCGGAAACTCGTCGGTCAGACCCTCCACCCGCTCGGGGGCGGTGAAGACCGCGACCATCCGACCGCCGGCGGGCAGGCTGCCGAACAGGCGGCCGCGCTCGGCCAGCAACTTGGCGCCGTCCTCGAGACCGAACACGCCGGCGACGCAAGCCGCCGTGTATTGGCCGACGCTGTGGCCGATCACCACGTCGGGTTCGAAGCCCCATGACTGCCACAGCCGGGCCAGGCCCATCTCCACCGCGAACAGGGCGGGCTGGGCGTAGCTGGTCTGCCGCAGGGTGTCCTCGCCGTCCGGGCCGTCCGCGTCGAAAATGACGTCCAGCAACGGCTTTTCGAGCACGTCGGTGACCGCCGCGGCGCACCGGGTCATCGTCTCGGCGAACACCGGCTCGGTCTCGAACAACTCCCGCGCCATGCCGGCGTACTGGCTGCCCTGGCCGGGGAACAACCACGCCGTCTTCGGCCGGTCGGTGCAATCCCCCCGCACCAGGCCCGGCGCCCGGCGGTTGTCGGCCAGCGCGCGCAGCGACTGGCGCGCGGATTCCGTCGAATTCACCACCAAGGCGGCCCGGTGCTCGAAGTGCGATCGGCCCACGCCGGCGGTCAGGCACACGTCGGCCACCGAGGCCTCCGGGTGCGCGGCCAGCCAGCTCTCGTACGCCTCCGCGAGCTGCGCCAAGGCTTCCGGGCTGCGCGCGGACAGCGGCAACAGGTGGAAGCGCCGGTCGTCGGACGGCACCACCGGTGTGGTCACCGTCGGGCCGGCCTCGGCGGGTCCCTCGGAGACGATGACGTGGGCGTTGGTGCCGGAGAACCCGAACGAACTCACGCCGGCGATCCGGGGCCGCCCGTCGCGCGGCCAGGGCACGGCCTCGTCCACGACCCGTACCGGGAGCCGGTCCCAGGGGATGTGCGGCGACGGCTTCTGGAAATGCAGGTGCTTCGGCAACTTTTCGTGCTCGAGCGACAGAACGACCTTGATGAGACCGGCGATGCCCGCGGCCGCCTCCAGGTGCCCGATGTTGGTCTTGACCGACCCGATCAGCAGCGGGCGGCCGGGTTCGCGCCCGGCGCCGAGCACCGCACCGGCGGCCTGGACCTCGATCGGGTCGCCCAGCGACGTCCCGGTGCCGTGCGCCTCGAGGTAGCCGACGTCGCCCGCGGCGACCCCGGCGGACTCGAGCGCCTCGCTGATGACGCGTTGCTGGGCAACGCCGTTCGGCACCGTCAACCCACCGGATGCGCCGTCCTGGTTGACCGCGCTGCCCCGGATCACCGCCCGGATCCGGTCGCCGTCGCGGATCGCGTCCTCGAGCCGCTTGACGACGATGACACCGCAACCCTCGCCGCGCACGTAGCCGTCGGCGGCCGCGTCGAACGTCTTGCACCGGCCGTCGGGAGCCAGCATGTGCGCGTGCGAGAAGGTCATCGCGGTCTTCGCGCTGAGGATGACGTTCACCCCGCCGGCCAGCGCGAGGTCGCACTCCCCGAAGCGCAGCGCCTGGCACGCCTGGTGGACGGCGACCAGCGACGAGCTGCAGGCCGTGTCGACGGACACCGCGGGTCCCTGCAACCCCAGCCCGTAGCTGATCCGGCCCGCGCCCGCGGCCGACGACGTCCCGATCGCCACGTACGCCTCGATCTCGGCGTAACTGAGCTGCTCGGATATCAACCCCAGGTAGTCATGGGTGCCCAGACCCATGAACACACCGGTCTTGGTGTTCGCCAAGGCCGACGGCGCGGTGCCGGAATGCTCCACCGCTTGCCACGCCGTCTCCAGCAAGATCCGATGCTGGGGGTCGATCAGCATGGTTTCGCGCTTCGACAGCCCGAAGAATGGCGCGTCGAACCCCGTCACGTCGTCGATGAAGCCCGCGCGCCGGCTGACAATCTTGCCCGGCGCGTCGGGATCGGGGTCGAAGAATTCGTCGACATTCCAGCGGTCAGCCGGCACCTCGGTTACGGCATCGCGCCCCTGCTGCAGCACATCCCAGAACTGCTCCGCGTCGGCCGCACCGGGAACGCGCAGCGCGTAGCCGACGATCGCAAAACCGTGTGGAGCCTGATTCTGCCGATCGGTCACTTGCGATCCCCTTCGGTGAGCCCGCCGTCATTGGCTGCGGCGAAAAAGCTGCAACTGACATCCCCGAATGGTTTGGTGCTCAACCGCGTCTCCCGACCATTTACTTGACATGGGTGTAACAAGTTCTAGACCATACTTGCTGGTGTGACCGCTGTCACGAGGTTGGCCGTGACCCCGTCCACGCACCCCGAACCATGCCGCGGGTCTTGACGGCGTTCGGTATCAGCCCGCCCGGTTGCGAAGGGCGAAACTTTCCAGCAGGTCTGCGGCGGCGGCAGCGCTTTTGGCCGGTTCGGTGATCCGGGTGGCGAGCTCGCCGGCGCGCGCGGCGTATTCCGGGGCGAGGATGGTACGCAAATCCGCGACCAGCGATTCCTCGGTGGCGGTCGAAAACCGCCGGGCGGTGCCCACCTTCAGGCGCTTGACCGCACCTCCATACACCGCGTGGACCATGTCCCAATACAGGATCAGCTGTGGGACCCCGGCTCGCATGGCGATCGGCGTGGTGCTCGAGCCGCCGTGGTGCACGACCGCCCGGCAGGCCGGAAAAACGGTCACGTAATTCATCGTGCCCACCACTTTGACGTGTTCGAATTGTGGGGCATCGCCGAAATCGGTCCCGGCGGCTCCCACCAATGCCCGCTCGCCCAGCCGCGCGCAGGCCGCGGCGATCATGGCGATCGTGTCCGCGGGAGCTTCGACGGGAATGCTGCCGAAGCCAAAGAAGATCGGCGGCGTGCCGGCCGCCAGCCACGACGCCACCTCGTGGTCGGCGGCCGTCGGCAATTCCAGCGTCAGCGTGCCGACGAACGGCCTATTGAGGGGCTTGCGCCCGCGCCTCTTCGCCCATTCGGCCGCCAGCCCGGGAAAGCACGCCTCGTCGTAAGCCTGAATTTCCAGCGATCCGCGATCGGTGATTCGCCGATGCGCGGAGCCCGCCGCCTTGGGCAGGCCGAGTTCGCGGCGCTGGGCGTCCTCGGCCTTCTTGGTGCCGCGCCAAGACACCCACCAGAAGGCCCGCACCGCCAGGCGGGCCAAGGGCGCCGGCAAGAATGGCAGGGTCTGGCCGTTGGGCCGCAGCGGGAAGTAGTGCAACGTGGCCAGCGGGATGTCGTAGTACTCCGCGACGTTGGCCGCGGCGTCCTCGAAATTGATGCCGGTGAAAATCAGGTCGGCCCCCTGCGCCAACGACTTCAGCGTCGTGCCCATCTCCTGCCACCCCCTCAGCAGGGGTGCGGCGATTTCGAGTCGCGACCTGACCAGTTCGCGGACCCGCCAGGGATGGCCGAAGAAACACGTCCAGAAGTCGCGGTGCGCGTCCAGGATGGACCGCGCTTCCGGACCGAAGCCGACCGCCGCGACCCCAGCCGCCTCCGTGAACCCGACCAGGTCGGGTGGGACGGCCATGCACACGTCGTGCCCCCGGCGCACCAGCTCGCGGCCGACGGCGAGGTTGGGCTCGACATCCCCGCGGCTGCCCCAGCTCGCCAGCACGAATTTCATCGCGGACCCTAGCCTTTCACTAGCCGTGCGCGTTGATGAGATATGCAAGCGGTCGTCTTCGCACGCCCGGCCCAGCCGCCCGGCAGCATAACCCGATCGCCTCGATTTCGCGGATTCCGAAGCGCCGCCGGGCGCGCTTGCACGGCCACGAATCAAGAGCCAATTCGCCTGGCGAGCGCGCGCAAACCGACGCCGACGATTCGCGGCATCTGCTGCTACCATGCTGCGGTGCCGTGGCGGCGTCGGGAACGTGCTGGTCGGAGGGCGGTGCGCCCTCGGCGGGCACCGGATCGCGAAAGCGCCGCCCCCGCAACGGGTCACGACACCAGTTATGTGGACAAAAACGCGGTGCTGCGGATTGCCGCGGCCATGTTCGAATCCACACCGACCCCTTGGAAATTCTTCAAAAAAACGGTGGCAATTCCGGCGCTGGCTCGCTATTTCTACCAGCCGGCGGGTTCGGAATGCGAAGAATATCACAAGTGGTTCTACAACACCGGAGTTTTCAACAAGACGACGTGGATGGGTGTCCTGTGCCAGAAGTCGCCCAGCGATATGTGGAACTATCAGGAGATCTTGTTTGACCTGAAACCCTCGTTGGTGATCGAATTCGGCACGAACCACGGCGGCTCGGCGTTGTACTTCGCCAACGTCCTGCGGCAGATAGGCGAGCCATTCAAGGTGCTTTCCGTGGATGTCTACCACGGAAATCTTGCGCCGAAAGCGCGGCACGATTCCGATATTTTGTTCGTCGAATCACGATCCACCGTGCCGGCCGTCGCCGAGCACATCCAACGCCTCAAAGGCGAATTTCCCGGAAAAGTCTTCGCGATCCTGGACAGCGACCACTCGATGAACCATGTGCTGGCCGAGATGAACCTGCTGCGGCCGTTACTCTCGACGGGCGACTACCTGATAGTCGAGGACTCCAATATGAACGGCCACCCCGTCCTTCCCGGCTGGGGACCGGGCCCGTATGAGGCGATCGAGGCATACGAGCGCGAATTCCCCCACGACTACAAGCACGACGTGACGCGGGAGAACAAATTCGGCTGGACGCAGGCGCCCAACGGATACCTGATCCGCAACTAACGCCGGGAAACTCACCGCGCTTTTAGATCGGCGGGGAAATGGCCCCCGCGGCCAGGAATTCGTTCAGATACCGGGCCGGTTTGAGGTTGAGCAGGCGCTGCCGGTCCGCCTTGAGATCGGCGTAGGTGAGGGCCTCGACCTGTTCCGCGGAATAGCTCAGCGACGTTTCCGGCGATCCTTTCCGCACGAAACCGACGCCCTGGTCGCATTTGAGGACGCCGACCAGCAGGTCGTGGCGGGTGCTGCGCAGATGGACGATCGCTTTCCAGACATCGCCGTTCCATACACCGATCGCCAGGGGCCCCGACTGCTGCGCGATGAATTCGTCCCACGACGCCGCGGGGCGGGCCGCCAGGGCAAACGGGGGGTTGCAGTCGTGCAGGAAGATGACGCCGTCGTCGCGCAGGTAGCGCAGGGTCTGCTCGACGTCGCGCACCACCTGCCCATACGTGTGGAGCCCGTCGATCAGCGCGACGTCGATGGGGTGCCGCTCGAGGAATTCTGTTTGATCGTCGAAGAAGGCGTCGCTGGTCGTCTCGAAGTAATGGGTCTCGCGCGCCTTCGCGTCGGCGAGTTCGCGGGTCCGCTCCGACAGCTTGAACGCCGGATCGACGGCGATTTTCACATCGGCGCTGATTCGCTGGAAGGCCTGGCCGCGCGAGACCCCGATCTCGAGGTAGACGGGATTCACCCGGCCGGCAAGCGCCCGCTGCACGGCCCTGATGCGGTTCAAACCGGGCCACGCGTCGGCCAACATCACCAGCCCGTTGTTGATGTTCACGCGACGATCCTTCCCATTGAACACATGTCTGACAAGGGCCCGCGATCACCGGTCGCGGCGGCTTGGATCGAGCTTGCCCAAACCGGTGATTTCGAGGCTGACCGACTTGCGTTGTCCCGCGGCCCCGAGCATGAACAAGATGTCGCCCCACGGCGCGCCCAACCAGAATCGCCAGAATCTCCTGCGGAAGAATGCCCAGGCGTAGCTGCCGTCGCCCTTCGACCAGTACAAGGCGATCATGACCAGGCTGTACAGGAACCGCCGGCGACGCGAGGTGACCATCTCGATGTTCATCTCCCACGCCTCCAGGCCCCAGGCCCGGTAGCGAAATTCCAGCTCGTATTTGCGCTGGAACTCGTAGAAGGCCAGCATTTCGCCGTTGGTGACCAGGTACTCGTCGAAGACCAGGATCGATCCCGGCGCAAACCGATCCCGGCAGGTCTCCAGCGCGTGCAGGCAGCTTTCGTAGGTATCGAGGTCCATGTGGAAGAGCCGGATCGTGGCGCCCGGCCGCCCGCCCAGGAACGGGGCCAGCGTCTGGTACGTGCTTCCCCTGACGAACTCCACGTCACGGCCGAGCGCGTCGGGGACCCCACCGCGCAGGCTCACGCCGGTGTCGGCGATGAAGCGTTGGGCCAACGGTTCCGCCAGCGAAAAGGTCCCACGCTTGATGACGGCCTGATCGTCGATCTGCCAGTCTTCGACCAGGCCCTCGAACGTGTCAAACCCGTAGACTTTGCGGCCCGAAGCGTCGCAGATCAGCCGCGTCGACCAGCCGATCCAGACCCCCAGATCGAGCAGCAGTTCGTCGGAATCGCCGCGGCACGGCGGCAGGCGCGCCGCTTCCCATAGCAACGTGTGGCCGCCGATCCGGCAGCCACGCAGGTCCGCAACCGTGCGGCCGATGAACGATCGATACTCCTCGTCGTAGGTCCGGGTGTCCCGCGAGTACAGGTTCGGAATGAAGCGGTCCCGGTCCCGATAAGCGACGCGCGCGCACAGGAGCAACCCGAAGAACAGGCCGATCACGACGAAGACGATCGGCGCGAGAAAACACACCGCGGCGACGACGAGCGCGGTGCCGACGAGGATCGCTTTCCAGATCCGATGAAGGCTCGTTTTGTCGACCGGCCGCGTGCCGATTATGACCACCAGGCCAACCTTCAGACCGCCTTCCGTCCGCGTCCCGACAGCCGGGGAGTCACAGGCTCTCGAGCCGACAACATACCAACTTGTTGGACAGGTGTGTGATAATGCCTCGATTCGATGCACGCGCGCCCTTAACCGGGCGCGGGGGTCGAAGAAACCGGAGGCGTCTGTTGGTGTTGAAATCCGTGCTCATCACCGGGGGGGCTGGATTCATCGGGTCCGCGCTTGCGCGCCGCCTTGTCGGAGCGGGTTACGACGTGGCCGTGATGGACGTCCTGCATCCGCAGGTGCATGCCGGTCACGACGCGATCGACCTGCCGCCATCGGTGCGGTTGTTCACCGGGGATGTCACCCACGCACCGGATTGGGACGCCGTGCTCCGGTTGTTTCGGCCGACGCAGGTGGTTCATCTGGCCGCCGAGACGGGAACGGCGCAGTCGCTGTCCGAGGCGACGCGCCACGGCTCGGTCAACGTGGTGGGGACGACCCAACTACTCGATGCCCTCGGCCGCTCGGCGCACGCGCCTGACCAGCTGGTATTGGCGTCGTCGCGGGCCGTCTACGGCGAGGGCGCGTGGCGGTGCGGCTCGGTGACCTTTTACCCGCAGCCCCGCAGCCACGCGCAGCTGCTGGCCGGGATCTGGGATCCGCAGGCCCCCACGGGCGGACCCGCGGTCCCGCTTGCGAGCCGCGCCGACCGAACCGAGCCGCGGCCGACCAACATCTATGCCGCGACCAAGCTCGCCCAGGAGCAGATCCTGGGCGCCTGGGCGGCGGCGCATGACGCCCGACTCAGCGTGCTGCGCCTGCAGAACGTGTACGGGCCGGGCCAGTCGCTGACGAATTCCTACACCGGAATCGTCGCCCTGTTCGCGCGCCTGGCCCGCGAGCGGCGCGCGTTGGAGGTCTACGAGGACGGCCGAATCGTGCGCGATTTCGTCTACATCGACGACGTCGTCGACGCGCTGTTCGCCGCGATCGAGGCACCCGGTTCACGCTGCCTCGACATCGGCTCGGGGGTTCCCACCACCATTCACGAGCTGGCCCGCCAGATCGCCGCAATCTGTGATGCCCCCGAACCGACCGTGGTCGGGAAATTCCGCGACGGTGACGTGCGCGCCGCGAGATGCGACATCGAGGCGGCGAAGCTCGAGCTTGGCTGGCGCCCGAAGGTGACGCTTGCCGACGGCCTGCGAGCACTGCTCGCCTGGATCGCCGAGCGGGCCGAATCCCGCGTCGCGCCAAGCGCCCACCTGCAGGCGACCGCCGCCCTGACGTAGGACTGGGCGCCGTCGCCGATCAGCCGGCGCGCCCGACCCGCCCGAGGCGGGCGAAATCTTCCACCAGATCGGCGGCCGCCGCGACGCTTTCGGCGGCGGTGGTCATCCGGGAGGCCAGTTCGCGGGCCCGGGTGAGGCACTGCGGGGCCAGGACCACGCGCAAATCCGCCAGCAACGATTCGCGAGTGGTCGCCGCGAAGCGCCGCCCGGTACCCACCTTCAGCCGCTTGACGCGGGCCGCCCAGGCCCCCTGGTCGGGCAGGGTCCACAGGATCAGGGTGGGCAGGCCGGCGCGCAGGCCCGCGTTGGTGGTGCCGGCGCCGCCGTGGTGAACGAAAGCGCGGCAGGCGGGAAGGGCCGCGGCGTAATTCATCACGCCCACCACCTTGACGTGGTCGAGGTGGGAGACGCCGCTGAAGTCGGTCCCGGCCGCGCAGATCAACGCCCGCTCCCCCAACTCGGCGCACGCCGCGCCGATCATGGCGAGCGTGTCGGTCGCGGATTCGACGCCGACGCTGCCGAAGCCGAAGCAAATCGGCGGTTTCCCCGCGGCGATCCACGACGCGACCTCGTCGTCGGTGTCCGTGGGCAACTCCATGGTCAGCGCGCCCACGAAGGGCCGTTTGGGCGGCCGCTGCCCGTTCCAGTGCGCCCATTCGGCCGCCAGGCCGGGGTAGCACACCTCGTCGTAGGCCTGGATCTCCAGCGACCCGCGTTCGGCGATCCGGCGCGTCCAGGGACTCGTGGCGGCCGGCAGGCCCAGCTCGCGGCGCTGCTCGTCCTCGACCTTCTTCGGCCCGCGCCAGGACAGCCACTCGAACGCCGTCATCGCGGCGCGCCCCAGTGGCGGCGGCAGGAGTGGCAGGAGCCGGCCGTTGGCCCGCCACGGGAAGATGTGCAGGGTGACCAACGGGATGCCGCGATACTCCGCGACGTTGGCGGCGGTGTCCTCGTAGTTCATCCCGGTGAGCAACAGGTCGGCCCCCTCGGCCAGCGACGCCAGCGTCCTGCTGACCTCCCGCCGGCACCGGGTGAGCGGCTCCGAAACTTCGCGCCACATCCTGCCCAACTCCCGAACTTTCCAGGGGTTGCCGAAGAAATACGTCCAGAAGTCGCGGTGCGGGTCCAGGATGACCTTCAGGTCCGGTCCGTAGGCGACCGCGGCGGGCCCGGCCGACTCGACGAAGTCGACCATTTCGGGCGCGACGGCCATGTGCACTTCGTGCCCGCGGCGCACCAACTCCCGGCCCACGGTGACGTACGGTTCGACCTCGCCCCGGGTGCCCCAGTTCGCCAGCACAAACTTCATCGCGGATCCTGACCTCTCACTTCCCCTGCGCATCCTGCGGAATGAAAGCGGCGGCCCCGCACCCTGGCTCAGCCGCCCGCAGCATAACCCGGCGCCCGCCCGAAAGCTGCCGATTTCTTGGGCAAGTGTGCAATAGCGGGCCGGCGGCGGATCGGCTCCGGTTCGGCCGAAGAAGTGATGGACGGAAGTGTTGGACGGGTGTGTAATAATTCGGCGATTCCAAGAGCGCGCCCTCTTACCAGGTAGGTGATCTTGCGCCAGGCCGACAGCGTTAGCCCTACCGAGGAAGTCGCGCGGCCGCGCTCGCCCCGCAACGAGTTCCGCCCGGACGTCGAGGGCTTGCGTGCCGTCTCGGTGCTCGCGATTCTCGGCTTTCACGCCGAGGTGCCCGGGTTGGGTGGCGGGTTCGTCGGACCGGACGTGTTCTTCGTGATCTCGGGTTTTCTGATCACCGGGCAACTCTGGCGCGAGGTGAGCGGCACCGGCGCCCTCCGGCTTGGCCGCTTTTACGGGGGCCGGGCCCGCCGACTGCTGCCGGCGGCGGCGACGGTCGGCGTCGTCACCGTGATCGCCTCGGCTTTCCTGTTGCCCCCCTTGCAGGCCAACCGGGCCGTCCTCGACGGCATCGCGAGCGCGTTGTACGTCCCCAACTTTTGGTTCATCGCCGAGGGCGCCCACTACTTCGGCGGGCACCTGCCGCCCTCGCCGTTCCAGCATTACTGGACCCTGGGCGTCGAAGAGCAGTTCTACCTGCTGTGGCCGATTCTGATCGTCGGCATCGCCTGGCTCTCCCGGCTCGTGCGCAGGCGCCCCAAAACCGCGGCGTCCTTGCCCAAACGCCCCTACCTGGTGGTCTTCGCGCTGGTCGCGGCGACGTCGTTTGCCCTCTCGCTGGTAATCACCCACGTGATGCCCGCCGTGGCGTACTTTTCGCTACCCACCCGGGCCTGGGATTTCCCGGTCGGCGCCCTGGTGGCCCTGACCGCAGGCCAGTGGCGCCGGCTGCCGCCGCGGGTTGCGGTGGTCGCGGGGTGGCTGGGGCTGGGGGCGATCCTGCTGGCCTGCAACGAACTGACCGCGAGAACTCCCTATCCGGGCACCGCCGCGCTGTTGCCGGTGCTGGGCGCGGCGCTGGTGATCGGCGCGGGCTGCGCGACCCCGACGCAGGGATGCGGCCGCATCCTGGCGACGGCACCGATGCGGGCGACGGGCCGGCTGTCGTACGCGTGGTACCTGTGGCACTGGCCGATGCTGGTCCTGATACCGGCATGGCTGGGCCACCCCGTGGGGCTTGCCGCCAAGTTGGCGATCGTCCTCCTATCGGGCGCGATCGCGGCTCTCACCCTGCGGTTCATCGAGAACCCGTTGCGATTCGCCGCTCCGCTGCGCCGGTCTCCCCTGGCCAGCCTGGCGGTCGGCGGGGCGGCCAGCGCGTTGGCGGCCTGCGTGGGGGTTGCCCTGCTCGGAGCGGTGCCCGTCCCGGTCGGGCGCGGCGCGCCTGCGGCGGCGCTGACCATCGTCGCCGCGCCCGCGCCAAGCGGCTCGGGCATCGACGCCTACGACGCGACGGTGCAGCGCGCGTTCGCCCAGGCGCAGGCCGCCGTCGCGGCGTCGGCCGACCTGCGAGCGGTCCCCTCCAACCTGAACCCGCCGCTCGCCGGCGTGGCGGCCGAACTCAAGGCGATGTTGCTCAACGGCTGCCTGCGCGAGCCTTTCCAAAGCGGACAGCCCGAGTGCGCGTCCGGCGACACCGCCTCGCCGACGACGGTGGCCCTGGTCGGCGATTCACACGCCGCCATGTGGAACCCGGCGTTTCGGGAGGTCGCCACCCAGCGGCATTGGCGGCTGGAAACCCTGGCGAAGGGCGCATGCCCGCTGGCGGACCTGCCCATCACCAGCCACCTCTTCAGTGGCTTGGTCGAACGCTTCGAGCATTGCGAGCAATGGCGCGGCCAGATCATTTCCCGCCTGCGCGCCGAGCATCCTCGGCTGATCGCCCTGAGCCTGTGGCGCGGGTACGGCAACGGCAACGCCAACGGCTGGCTGTCGGGTTTCACGTCGTACGACCCGGCGTGGATCGACGGCCTGACCCGCCTGGTGCAGCAGCTGCGCGCCACCGGCGCCCAGGTGCTGGTGCTCGGGCCGATCCCGGATCCGCACACGTCGGTGCCGACCTGCCTGTCGGGACACCTCGACGACGCGTCGGCCTGCGCGCCGCGGCGGTCCGCCGCGGTCAACCAGCCCGGCATCGCGGCCGAAGCCGCCGCCACCCAGGCCGGCGGCGGCCAATACACCGACCTCACCGAGCTGTTCTGCACCGCGAGCCGCTGCCCCGTCATCGTCGGCAACACCCTGGTCTACGTCGACGAGGCGCACCTGACACTTGAATACTCTCGGTTGCTGGCGCCGGCGATCGGGGCCTTGGCCGACCGTGCGCTTGCCCATGGTTGAGACGTTTGTCGGCGCTGACGAAGCGCGGGAGCGGCGCGGCGAGCGGCCGCGGTTCCGCGCCGACATCGAGGGTTTGCGCGCGGTGGCGGTGCTGGCCGTGGTTTTGTTCCACGCCGACGTGCCCGGGGTGGGCGGCGGGTTCGTCGGCGTCGACGTGTTCTTCGTCATCTCCGGCTTTTTGATCACCGGGCTGCTGTGGCGCGAGGCCAGCGCGACCGGCACCGTCAAGCTGGCCCGCTTCTACGGCGCGCGCGCCCGCCGGCTGCTGCCGGCCTCGGCAACCGTGGGTATCGTCACCGCGATCGGCGCCGCGGCGCTGTTGCCGCCGCTGCAGGCCCGAAGCGTGCTGGGTGACGGCATCGCCAGCGCGCTGTACGTCAGCAACTACCGGTTCACCCTGCAAGGCGTCGACTACTTCGGCGGTCAGCTGCCGCCGTCGCCGTTTCAGCACTACTGGTCGCTGGGCGTCGAGGAGCAGTTCTACCTGGTATGGCCGCCGCTGCTCATCGCCACGGCCTGGCTGATCCGTCGGTGGCGCCGGCGCACCGGGGCGGCTACAAGCCAGGCTGCCGGCGGGCGGCGCCCGTACCTGCTGGTCCTGACGCTGGTCGCGGCCGTGTCGTTCGGGCTGTCGCTGGCGATCACCTCGATGATGCCGCCGGCCGCATTCTTCTCGTTGCCGACCCGGGCCTGGCAGCTGGCCGCCGGCGGCCTGATCGCCCTGACCGCCGGGCGGTGGCGCCGGCTGCCGCCACGAGCCGCCGCGCTCACCGGCTGGGCCGGCCTGGCCCTGATCCTGACCGCCTGCACCCGGCTGAGCGCCACCACCCTCTACCCGGGAACGGCCGCGCTGCTGCCGGTGCTGGGCGCGGCGCTGGTGATCGGCGCCGGCACCGCCGCCCCCACCCACGGATGCGCCCGCGCCCTGGCGATCCCGCCGCTGCGCGCCCTCGGACGGCTCTCCTACTCCTGGTACCTATGGCACTGGCCGGTGCTGCTGCTGGCCCCGCCGCTGCTGGGCCACCCCCTAAGCCTGCCCGCCCGGCTGGCCGCGGCCGCGATCTCCGCCGCGCTGGCCGCGCTCACCCTGCGCCTGCTGGAAAACCCGCTGCGCTTCGCCACACCGATCCGCCGCTCCCCGCGGGCCAGCCTGGCGCTGGGCGGCGCCGCCACCGCCCTCGCCGTCTGCGTCGGCGCCGCGCTGCTGCTAGCGGTGCCCACCCCCGTCGGGCACGGCCCGCCCGCCACCACCCCGACCGTCACCGCGGCACCGCCGCCTCCGGGCTCCGGCGTCGACGCCTACGACGCGGCGATCCAGCGCGCATTCGCCCAGGCGCAGGCCGCCGTCGCGGCGTCGGCGGACCTGCAAGCGGTCCCGGCCAACCTGGCGCCGCCGCTCGCCGGCGCGGCGGCCGAAAAGAATGTCATGTCCTTCCACGGCTGCCTGCGCAAGCCCCTGCAACGCGGCCAGCCCGACTGCGCGATGGGTGACGCCGCCTCGCCGACGTCGGTGGCCCTGGTCGGCGACTCGAACGCCGCGATGTGGACTCCGGCGTTCCAGCAAATCGCCGCGCAGCAGCGCTGGCGGGTCCAATTGCTGGCCATGGGTTCCTGCCCGTTGATGGACCTTCCCATCACCAACCCGGTCCTGCACCGGGAGTTCACCGAGTGCGAGCGCTGGCGCGGGGACACCCTGACCCGGTTGCGCGCCGAACGCCCGCGGCTGATCGTGCTCAGCGCGAAGCGGCTCTACGGTTCGCGCTACGGCTGGCCGTCCGGTTTCACGTCCTACGACCCGGCGTGGATCGACAGCCTGACCCGCCTGGTGCGGCAGCTGCGCGGCACCGGCGCGCAGGTGCTGGTCCTCGGGCCGATCCCGGATCCGCACACGTCGGTGCCGACCTGCCTGTCGGGACACCTCGACGACGCGTCGGCCTGCGCGCCGCGGCGGTCCGGCGCGGTCAACCAGCCCGGCATCGCGGCCGAGGCCGCCGCCACCCAGGCCGGCGGCGGCCAATACGCCGACCTCACCGACCTGTTCTGCACCACCGATCGCTGCCCGGCCATCGTCGGCAACGCCCTGGTCTACGTCGACCGCGATCACGTGACGCTCGAATACGCCCGGGCCCTGGCGCCGGTGATCGGCCTGCTGGCCGAGCGCGCCCTGGCCCCCGCCTGAGAAGCGGGTCAGCCGACGCGCTGGAGGCGCGCGAAACCTTCCACGGCGTCCGCGGCCGCCGCGACGCTGTCCGCGGGCGTGTTCATTCGGGTGGCCACCTCGCGGGCCCGGGTGAGGTAGTCCGGGTCGAGGATCGTGCGGAGGTCGGAGACCAGCGTTTCCTCGGTGGTGGCCAGGAAGCGCCGGGCGGTGCCCACCTTCAGTCGCTTGACGGCGGCTCCCCGGTGGGTCAGCTGGTCGGGCAGCGTCCAGAGGATCAGCTGGGGGACGCCGGCGCGCAGGCCCGCCGCGGTGGTACCCGCGCCTCCGTGGTGCACGACGGCCCGACAGGCGGGAAAGATCGTCGCGAAGTTCACCGTGCCCACCACCTTGACGTGGTCGAACCGAGGCACCTCGCCGAAGTCGCTCCAGCCGGCGCCGACCAGCGCCCGCTCGCCCAGCCGCGCGCAGGCCGAACCGATCATGGCCAGGGTGTCGGCGGGGGATTCGACCGGGATGCTCCCGAAGCCCAGGAAGATCGGCGGCGTCCCGGCCGCGATCCACGACGCGACCTCCTCGTCGGCCCCGGTCGGCGCCTGAAGCGTCAGCGTGCCGACGAACGGCCTGTTCACGGGCCGCCGCCCGTCCCGCTTCGCCCATTCCGCCGCCAGTCCCGGAAAACACACCTCGTCATAGGCCTGGATTTCCAGCGACCCCCGATCGGTGATCCGCCGCGCCGCGGTGCCGGCGGACTTGGGCAGACCGAGTTCGCGACGCTGGGCGTCCTCCACCTTCTTCGACGCGTGCCAGGCCAGCCACCAGAACATCCGCGACACGGATCGGCCCAGGGGCGCCGGCAGGAAGGGCAGCAGCTGGCTATTGGGCCGCAGCGGGAAGTAATGCAGCGTGACCATCGGGATGCCGTGGTACTCGGCGACGTTGGCGGCGGCGGCCTCGAAGTTCATGCCGGTGAACAGCACGTCCACCCCGTCCATCAGGGACATCAGCGTCCTGCTGATCGCCTGCCACGACTCGAACATGGTGCCGTGCATTTCGGCCCGCAGCCGTCTGAGCCGGCGGATCTTCCAGGGGGTGCCGCAATAGCACGTCCAGTAATCGCGCACCACGTCCATCGCGGCCCGGGAATCCGGCCCGCACGCGACGGCCTCGAGGCCGGCCGACTCGGCGAAGCCGACCGAGTCGGGCGGCACGACCATGCGCACATCGTGTCCGCGCCGCTGCAGCTCGTGGCCGACGGCGACGCAGGGCTCGATGTCGCCGCGACTTCCCCAATTTGCCAGCACGATTCTCACCGCGAAATCCGGCCTCTCGCTTCGGTATGCGACGCCTCATCGCGGGCGAAGCAGTAAATCCGGTAACTGACGTCGTCGTTCAGCAGTCTGCGGTAGAGGGTCATCCATATCGCAAACCCGAACATCGCCTGGAACCGCGCCTGCTTGAACAGCGTCACCGGATACAGCCGTTCCACCCCCCGGGCGACCTGCTCGTTGATCACCCGTTCCGCGACGAGCCGCATGGGCGCGTCGTGCAGTTCGGCTTCCCACTTGGCGAGTTCGCGGCGCCGGCGGGCGTCGGCGTACAAAAGATGACCCCCGGGGCGCAGCACCCGCGCCACCTCCTCGAGGAACCGGGGAAACCGCGGGTAGCAGTGCGAGGCTTCGATGTTGATGACCGCGTCGAACGATTGATCGGGGAAGGGCAGATCCTCGGCGTTGCCCTCGACGAAGTCCAGCCCGGGCAGGTGGTGCTTTCGTCGGCAGAAGTCCAGCCCGACGGGGTTGAGGTCCAGCCCCGTGTAGGAGGCCGGCCCCAGGGTGCGCATCACGTAGGAGGCGCCGCCGCCGTGCCCGCAGCTGACCTCCAGCACCCGCTTGCCGGTGAGGTCCACCTGGGTCGCCACGCTGTGGTAGAGCTGAATCGAGTAGCGATGGGGTTCGTCGGATTCCGACAATGGCAGGGCCATCGGCGGGTCTTCCTCGTAGCCCCAGTTCATGAACACCGTGTCATCGGTGCTGAAAAAGCGGCTGTTGAGGCGATACCAGTACCGGTTGAAGATCGGATGCGCGCGCCGATCTTTGCGATGTTTGCTGCTTTTTGCGACATCTGCGGATGTGGTCACAACGACTCCTCAGGAGCGGGCTGAGCGTTTCGCGGGGTGGGAAGTCAATTCCCGTATTCGTCGGCCGTCTCACGCCTCATTGCCGGCGGGCCCCTCGAGGTACCAGGGGTTTGCCCGGGCCCATTCGACGGTGCGGCGGATCCCCTCCTCGACGTCGACCTCGAGGCGCCAGCCCAGCTCCCGCTGCGCCTTGGTCGAGTCTGGGATACGGCGCGGGATGTCCTCGTAGCGGCCGCCGTAGCGGGCCGCGGTGTCGACGGCCTCGGGTTGCGACACCGAGGCGACGTTCGCGATCTTGATGGCCAGGTCGATGACGTCGCCGACCGTCGTCTCGGTCATGCTGCCGATGTTGAACGCCTCGCCGGTCGCCGCTGCGCTGGCGGCCGCGAGCAGGGTGCCGGCGACGGCGTCGTCGACGTAGGTGAAGCACCGCGTCTGATGCCCCGAGTCGTAGAGCAACGGCGGCAGGCCGTTGAGGATGCGGTGGATGCTCTGCGAGACCACGAAGATCGGCGCCTGCCGCGGGCCGTAGACGTTGAAATACCGCACCACCGTCACCGGCAGCGCGTAAGCCGTGTGCATCGCGAACACCAGATGCTCGGCCATGGCCTTGCTGGTGCTGTAGCTCCACCGCGCCGTCCTCGTCGAGCCGAGCACCCGGTCGTCGTCCTCGGCGAACGGCGGGTCGGGGTTCTTGCCGAACACCTCCGAGGTGCTGGCGAACACCACCCGGGTGCCGTGCCGCCGGCTGAGCTCCAGGACGTTGCGGGTCCCGGTCACGTTGACGTCGAGGACGCGCAGCGGGTTCTTGAGGTAGTTCTTGACGCCGACGACCGCGGCCAGGTGAAAAACCGTGTCCACGCCGGGGGTCAGGGCCGTCTTTAGGGCGGCGATGTCGGTGACGTCGCCCTGCACGAACCGAAAGTTGGGGCGCCGGTCGAAGTCGATGCTGGTGTCGCGGGTGTTTTTGGCGACGTCGAACACCGTGACCGAGTCGCCGCGGTCCAGCAGCGCCGAGACCAGGTGCGATCCGATGAAGCCGTAGCCGCCCGTCACGACGACGTTGGACATGAACTCCCCTTTACCGGCCGATCCCCTTATAGACGAAGCCGGCGGCGCGCACCGCCGCCGGGTCGAAGCTGTTGCGTCCATCCAGGAACACGCACCCCGGCGCCGTCAAGTCCGCCAGCCGGGCCAGCGGCACCTGGTGAAACTCCCGGTGCCCGGCGAGGACCACCACGGCGTCGGCGTCCTTGACCGCGGACTCGATGTCCGGGGTCAAGGGAATGGCCGTGACGGTGCACGCCTCCTCGTCGGTCACCCACGGGTCGTGAATCGAAAGCTGACAGCCCGACTCCTCGAGCAATTCGACGACGTACTTGGTCGGCGTCAGGCGGCAGTCGCCGGTGTTGTTCTTGAACGCGATGCCCAGCACCGCGATCTTGCTGGCCTCGATCGTCTTGCCCTGATCGCCCAGCAACTGCGTGAGCAGCCCGTAGGTGTAGGCGGGCATCGTGTCGTTGACGGTCCTCGACGTCCGCGGGATCGTCAGGTCCAAACCGACGGATTGGCCCAGGTGGTTGACGAACCACGGATCCTTCGTCAAGCAGTAGCCGCCGACGCCCATGCTCGGCCGCAAGATGTTCGCATCGCGGCCGCCCTTGGGCATCGTGTTGGCCGCCTCGATCACCTGAAGGGCGTCCATCGAGAGGCGGTCACAGACCTTGGCGAGCTCGTTGGCCAGCGCGACGTTGAGGTCGACCCAGAGGTTGTCGGCGAGCTTGACCATCTCGGCGGTCCGCGGGTCGTCGACGACGACGGAGTCGACGCCCAGGGCATGGCGCCACAACATGGAGCAGGCGCGCGCGCTGCGCTCCTCGACGGCGCCGACCACCACCGGAATCGACGTGAGTTCGTGGATGGCTTGGCCTTCGGCGAGCCGCTCGGGGCAGAACGCCAACCCGAAGTCGACGCCGGCCCGCAGCCCCGACGCCTCTTCGAGGATGGGCCGGACGAGCTTTTCGGTGGTGTCGGGCGGCACGGTGCTCTTCAGGATCACCAGGTGGCCGGCGTGCAGGTGCTCCCCGACGGCGCGCGCCGCGGCCTTGATGTCGTCGACGATGGGGTCGAAGTCGGGACCCAGCGGCGTGCCGACGGTGACGATGATGAAGTCGTGGTCGGCCAGAACGCCGAAGTCGCTCGTGGCGCGAAGCCGACCGACCCGCACGTTGTTGGCGACCAGGTCGCCCAGCCCGGGCTCGGGCACGGTGCTCTTGCCCAGGTTGATTTCGTCGACGACGCTCTGTCGCACGTCGATGCCCGTCACGGGCCAGCCGCGATCGGCCAGGACCGCCCCGATCACCGTGCCGATGTAGCCGAAGCCCACGACCGCGATCCCGGACCGCTTGCCGCGCACCAGGAGATCGATCTCAGCGTCGCTACGTCCGAACACGCCTACGCCCATCGCGGAACCAGCCCTTCAGTCCCCCGTGCGCGTGCTGTGAACTGAAGCGAGGACCTCCCGTCCCGGCTTACTGCACGGGAGTCTAATAGGGCGGCCGACTCGAAATCCAGAAGTTCTGATCGCGGGCCCCGGCGTGAACGACGGTCTGGCTCAGCGGCCGGATTGATCGCGTCGTGCGCCCACGGCGCGATTGGAGCGGGCGTAGTCCTCGACGAGATCGGCGGCGGCGCGAGCGCTTTCGGCGGGTTTGCTCACTTGAGTGGCGACCTCGCGGGCCCTGGCGGCATATTCCGGGGCCAAGATCCGGCGCAGGTCCGCGGTCAGCGATCGCGCGGTGGTGGCCGAAAACCGTCGTCCGGCCCCCACCCGAAGTCGTTTGAGCTGGGCGGCAAAGAACGGCTGGTCGGGCAGCGTCCACAGGACCAACTGGGGAACGCCGGCCCGCAGGGCCGCCGCGAGGGTGCCGGCGCCCCCGTGATGGACGACCGCCCGGCAGGCCGGGAACACGGTCGCGTAGTTCACCACGCCCACCACCTTGACGTGCTCCGGATGGGCGACGTCGCTGAAGTCGGTCGAGCCGGAGCACACCAGCGCCCGCTCTCCCAGCCGCGCGCAGGCGGCACCGATCATCGCGATGGTGTCGGCCGGGGATCCGACGGGAATGCTGCCGAACCCGAAACAGATCGGCGGCGTCCCCGCCGCGATCCACGACGCGACCTCCTCGTCGGCGTCGGTCGGCAGCTCCATCGCCAGCGCGCCGACGAGTGGCCGGTTGAAGGCCCGCCGCCCACCCGATTTCGCCCATTCGGCCGCCACCCCGGGAAAGCACACCTCGTCGTAGGCCTGGATCTCCAGCGATCCGCGTTCGGCGACCCGTCGCGACGCGGGCGCCGTGGCCGGCGGCAGGCCGAGGTCACGCCGCTGCGCGTCCTCGTCCTTTTTCGTCCCGCGCCACACCAACCAGTCGTTCGCCGCCATCGCGGCGCGGATCACCGGCCCCGGCAGAAACGGCAGCAGTTGGCCTTGGGCGCGGACCGGGAAGAAATGCAGCGTGGCCAGCGGGATGTCGTGATACTCCGCGACGTTGACCGCGGGCTGCTCGAAGATCAGGCCGGTGAGCAGCAGGTCGGCGCCCGCCGCCACGGACGCGAGCGTCGTGGTCATCTCCCGCCAGCATCGGGCGGCGAACTGCTGTGTTTCGCGCTGCAGCCCGGTCAGCTCCTTGAGCTTCCACGGGGTGCGCGAATAGCAGGTCCACAGTTCGCGCTGCGCGTCGAGCACGGGCTGCGAAGCCAGCCCGTAGGCGACGGCCGCCAGCCCGGCCGCCTCGGCGAAGCCGACCAGGTTGGGCGGGACGGCCATCAGCACGTCGTGCCCGCGGCGCGCCAGCTCACGCCCGACCACGACGGCCGGCTCGACGTCGCCGCGACCCCCGTAGCTTGCCAGCACGAATCTCATTGCGGGCTTGGCCCTTTCAGTCGTGGTGACCGTTCAGGTCGGCTGTCGGATCGGGAGGCCGGCGGCGCCGTAGATCGCGTCGATGACGGTCATGTTGTCGATCGCGTCCTCGGCCGTCGTCTTTACCGGCTCCCCGCGCAGCACCGCCGCGGCGAAGGCGTCGAGCTGATACGCGTAGGTGGTGCGCCGCGGGAAGCGCTCCACACGCTTGCCGTCGGCCGAGCGGATCGAGAGCCGGGGCAACAGGTGCGGGGCCGCCGGGCTGAGGTAACGCAGCTGGCCGCGGTCGCCGACCACCTTGGCGCTCGCCCAAAACAGGCTCGACGACCACAGCGCGCAGTGGAGCCGCCCCGTGTGCCCGTCGGCGAACCGCAGCTCGGCCGTCATCACCCGGTCCACCTCAGGACCGTCCAGCTTCGCCCGCGCCGAGACGACCTCCGGGACCGAGCCGCCGAACGTGCGGAGCATGTCGACGGTGTAGACCCCGGCGTCCATCAGCGCGCCGCCGGCCAGCGAGTAGTCGTAGACGTTGGGGTTCGAGCGCTTGGGCAGCAAGACGCACACGGCGACCTCCAGCCGCTCCAGCTTGCCCAGCTCCCCCGACGCGATGACCTGCTCGACGCGCGAAGTCAGCGGGTGGTAGCGGTACTGGAGCGCCTCCATCACCACCCGGTCCGACGCGGCGGCCAGCTTGGCGATCTCGCGGGCCTCGGCGGCGTTGGCCGTGAACGGCTTCTCGCACAGCACGTGCTTGCCCGCGGCGAGCGCGGCCCGGGTCCACCTGCCGTGCACGTTGGTCGGCAGCAGGTTGTAGACGGCATCCACGTCGGGGTCGGCGACCAGGGCCTCGTAATCGTCGTGGACCCGGGCGATGCGATGCTTGCCGGCGAAGGCGTGGGCACGAAACACGTCGCGCGAGGCGACAGCGGCCACGACGACGTCGGAATTGTCCCGGGCCGGGTCGATGAGCGTCGTCGGCGCCCACTTCGAAGCGCCCAGGATGCCGATGCGCACCGGCATCACTTCCGCCACAGGACACCGGTCCCGTCGATGTCGACGATGTCCGCGGTGATCCCGTGCGTGGCGCGGTAGTCGGTGACCGCTCGCTCGCAGGCCTTGACGGCCTGATAGTCGTCGACGATGCAGAAACCGCCGGGCGACAGCCGCGGATAGAGCGCGTCGAGCGCTTGGATCGTCGACTCGTAGAGGTCGCCGTCGAGCCGCAACAAGGCGATCCGATCGATCGGCGCGTCGTGCAACGTGTCTTTGAACCAACCGGGAAGAAAGCGGACCCGGTCATCGAGCAGCCCGTAGCGCTCGAAATTCGCCCGGACCACCGCTTCGGGCACTCCCAGTATTCCGGCGGCCAGCTCGGCCCGGATTCCTTTGTCGGCCGCGTAATTTTTTGGATCCGAGCGCGGCACGCCCTCGAAAGAATCGGCGAGCCACACCGATCGCGTCTCGTCCCCGTAGGCCGCCAGCACCGCGCGCATCAGGATGCAGGCCCCGCCGCGCCACACGCCGCATTCGATCAGGTCGCCGGGGACGTCGTCGGCCAGCACCGTCTCGACGCAGTGCTGCAGGCTGGTGAGCCGTTGCATTCCGATCATCGTCTCGGCCTCGGCCGGCCAGTCCAGGCCCAACTCGCGCGGCGTCGCGCCCGACAGCCGATGCGCGTTGGTGCGCTCGTGGATGAGGTTCCACGCTTTCAAAAAGAGGCGTCGGCGCAGCGGCCAGTCGGACGGCATTCGCTCGGGCATGCCGTATCGGGTGAGGTTGCGTCGCAGCAGGTCGAGGTAGAGCGATCGGACATCGTGTTCGGTGATGGTCAAGATCGCCCCTGTCTCGCATGCCGGCCCTATTGGCGCTGAGTTTAGACGGCCATTGGACACATGTTTAAGAGTTTTTTCCAACATCGAATCGCGGCCGCCCATCGCCGCGGGCTCCGGTGGAAATCGGGTGATACGATCCCGGTTCGCCCAGGCCGGGGCCAAGCGTTGGGCCATCATCCTCGTGAGGAGCTCGATTGGCTG
>NZ_LQPJ01000087.1 GCF_002101785.1 Mycobacterium palustre | reverse complement strand
CAACAGCACACCCGCGACCACACAGGTGGGGCCACTTTCGACCGCCCACCCGGGGCCAAATCAGGCTGTCACAGCCACATGCCGGAAGGCGTAACAGGTATCCGCGTGTCGGGCCGGCTGAAAGGTGACGAGCTGCGCCACTTCAAGCCCGCCATCGAAGAGCTGCTGAAGACTGACGAGATCAGGATAGTGGAAGTCATCGCCTCCGATTACGAAGGCTTCGGGGCCGGCGGGTTCGTCGAGGACCTGAAGCTGGGCTTCGGCACTGTCCTGCCGCATCATTCGGCCTTCAGGCGAATCGCCGTCGTGTCCGATAAAGACTGGGTCGCCCATGTCGTGCATGCGCTGGCATGGGTGATCCCCGGCGAGGTCGCGGTATTCGGGCTCGGTGAGCTTGAACGCGCCAAAAAATGGGCCGCCGGCTGAACGACAGCCTCGGCCGTCAGCTGCGCACTACGAGAACCGAACATACGGCGCGGCCGGGCGGGTGTGGAGTGATCGGACCGACGATCCGCGCCACCTTGTTCGCGTCGTCATTCCCCACCACGGCGAGCTGAACGGATTCCTGGGTGTGGGTGAGGAATTCGGCGGCCCCGCGCCTCGCGGCGGCCGGGAGCACGTGCACCTCGCGATACCGCGATACCCAGGGACCGAGCCGATCATCCAGCTGGCGGTAGGGGATCTCACCGAGGCCCCATGGCCACACTCCCATCGCAAGAATCGGTGCCTGACGAAGCCGCGCTTCCCGAAAGCCGTGTTCGAGAACCGCGTCGTTGCCGGGTGAGTCTTCGACGACGACGGCGACATACGCGGAATCTGACTCCGCGGCTTCGCGGTTGGAACGAATGATCGCCACCGGACAATGGGCGTTTAGGGCCACGGCGTTGGCGGTCGAGCCGAGGACCTTGCGTGCCACCCACCCGATGCCCACGGAACCGACACAAATCATTGCAGCGTTTCGCGATTCGTCGATCAGGGCGTTTTCCGGCGATCCGTGCACGATGCCGCATTCAACCTTGACCGGCTCGCCCATGGCCCGCACCGCCGCATCGGCGGCGCGCAGCGACGCCTCGGCGAATCCGACATCCAGGCTCTCATCGCCCCCGGTCGCATCCGCATTCCGTTCGGGGATCGCATGGATGAGCCGTAGCGCGATGTTGCGGCTGACGGCCTCGGGGACCGCCCATTTGGCCGCATTGATCGCCGCGTCCGAGCCGTCAATACCGACGACTATCCGCGTTGGCGCTTGCGCATGGTTCATTTGCGTCCTCCTGAAAACCGGGTACCGGACAGTCCCGGGAGCCGACAAACTCAAAGGTTATTGGGCGATGCGGCATGCCGGCAGGGTCGTTCGTCCCCCGTTACGGGGGCCAGGGTCACCGGCGGTGGCGTTCAGGCGACCTCGATGGTGCATCCGGGCCGGAGATGCTGTACGCGGCCGCGGCATTCGACCATGATCGGTCCCGAGGTGCCGCCCTCGGACGTCAAATGCCCGGTTCGTCCGCTGATCCGCAGGTGCAGGCGGTGGCCGCGGTATACGAATGGGAACTCGATCGGGCCGAGGCTTTCCGGCCAGTGCGGGCCGAGCACCAGCCGGTCATCGCGCGTCTCCAGTCCTGTGAAACACCGTTGCAGCAGATCGACACTGCCGGCCATCGCGGCCAGGTGTATCCCCTCCGACGTGGTACCGCCTTGGGTGTCGGCGATATCGGAACCCAGCACATGCCCGAAATACCGCATGGCTTGGTGCCGGTTGGCGCGGGCAAGAACCCACGAATGCACGATCGCGCTGAGCGTCGATCCTTCCGAGGTGCGCGACAGGTAGTAATCGATGGTCTTCGGGATCTGCTCGGGCGTGAAGTGGTAGCCGAGCCGGCCGAACAGGCCCAGCAACTGTTCCGACGACAGCAGGTAGAACAGCATCAGCGCGTCGGCTTGTTTGGACGCCTTGTAGTTGTTCACGCTGTCGTTTTCCGCCTCCAGGATGCGATCGAGTCGCTGGATGTTTCCGTACCGCCGACGGTAGTGCTCCCAATCCAGTTCGGCCAGTTCAGAATAGCCTTCGAACTGACTGATGACATCGTCGTGAAAGGGGACGAACATGCGCCGGGTCACGTGATCCCACCGATCGAGCTCGGCTGCGCCCAGGTCGATTTTCCCGACCAGATCGAGCCGGTCCCGCAGCGGCAGCAGGTCCAGTGCGTCCATCGCCCGCAATATCGCCCAGACCGCCATCACGTTGGTGTAGGCGTTGTTGTCTATCCCGTCGTATTCCTTGCCGGGATAGCCCGAATGGAACTCGTCGGGACCGATGATCCCTCGTATCGTGTAGCGGCCGCGACTGTCGTCAAAGTTGGCCAGGCCCACCCAGAAACGTGCGATCTCGGTTAGCATCTCGGCTCCGTAGTCGATGAGAAACTGGCGGTCACCGGTCACCTGGTAGTGCTGCCACACGTCGTACGCGATGGCGAGACCGACGTGGTGCGCACGCGCGCTGGCATCCGGGTTCCACCGCCCGGACCGCGGATTGAGGTGCACTTGCTGGCTCACCTCACGCCCGTCGCTGCCCGATTGCCAGGGATACATCGCGCCGAGATAGCCCGCCCGGTGAGCGGCGCGTCGCGCCTCGGGAAGCCGCCGATACCGATAGAGCAGCAGCGACCGGGAGATGTTCGGCAGCCGCAGACTGAGAACCGGGGAGACGAACAGCGCATCCCAGAAGACATGGCCCCGGTAGGCCTCGCCGTGCAGCCCCCGCGCCGGGACTCCGGCGTCGAGTTCGGCCGTGTGCGGCGAAAGCGTCTGCAGCAAGTGCACCAGATGCAGCCGGAGGACCCGCAATGCCCCCGCGCTGTCGGACAGGCCCACGCTGCACTGCTCCCACAGCCGGGCCCACGCCCGGGCGTGCCGATGGTGAAGATCGGCATATCGACCGGCCGCATCGAGATGTTGCTGCGCGGCGCTCGCCGGTTCGGATATGGCGCTGTCCCGGCAGGTGAAGATGGTCGCGACCTTTTCCAGTGCGACCGACTGTCCCGCGGACAGCGCGACCCGAATATCGTGACCGCCACGGTTGCCGTCCCGCACGAATTTGTAGTGTGCGTCGGCCAATGCATCGTCGCACCACACGGTGGTGCGGGCCGCGACCGCGATCGAGATGCGCGACTGCGAGGTTTGTGTCCACAACGCCACCGAGTTGGATGCCGTTTCGTGTATCACCGATTCGGTGAGATGAGCGCTCGACAGCGAGCGGTAGCGCTCGACCATCGTGTTTTGCACCGTTCCGTCCAGGAGAGACCTGAACTCGACCGTGCCCGACCAATTCTCCGCACCGATCGTGGTCTGCATGGCAAGCACGTGAGGCTGGTGCATGGATGCGAACCGTTGCTGGGTCAGTGTGGTGATCTGCCCCGCGCCGTCTCGGAATCGGAGTCTGCGGGTCAGCGTCGCCCGCCTTAGGTCGAATGTCTGCCGATAGTCCAGCAATTCGGCGTCGTCTATGTGAAACCACGACCCGTCGTTGATCCGAAATGTCAGCGAAAGCCAGTTGGGCAGGTTGACAAGGCTCTCGTTCTCGATGCTGCGGCCCATGATTCGATCGGCCAGTGTGTTGTAGACGCCGGCGGCGTATGTGCCGGGGTAATGGGCCTCGGATGCCGTCGCCTCCGGCGCGCAACCACGGGTAGCGACATAGCCGTTGCCGACGGTGCACAAGGTTTCGCGCAGCCGCTCATACTTCGGGTCGTAGCCCTCGTAAACGAGTTCCCAGGCGTCGCCAGGCCTCGACGAGAAGATTTCCAGATCTTTGGCCAACCGACGGACGAATTCTACAACCGCGGAGGGGCTTTCGAGACTGAACAGGGCGGCGGACGGGAGGTTGCCGTCCTCGCTGTGCCGCACCACGATCCCCACTCCGTCGAATTCGACCGCGTCGAAGGCATCTTCGTCGGTGATGCCGTCGCCGATGTAGATCGGCAGGACGGCATTAGCTTCGGTGGGGCTATCGCCGGCCTCGATGTGCTCGAGCAGCCAATTGAGCGTCGTGCCCCTTTCCCGGTCCATGTTGGCACGCAGCTCGATCACCTTGCGGCCGTTGGCGATCCGCAGACCCTCGGAACGTCCGAGAGTATGGACCGCCGCGATCACCCTGTCGATGTCTGCCGGATCGGCATTGCGGTAGTGAACAGCGACCGCAAAGCGCTTGTGCTCCACGACTATTCCCGACAAACCGCTCAGCATCTTTGCCAATCGGTGGGCCGCGCGGGCAACGCTAGCGATCACGCCGGCGTCTGCGTTCTCGTGCAGGCTGCCGTCGGGCGCGGCCAATTCATAGCCGTGGCTGACGGCATACCACACCCCGCCGACTTTGACGCGTTCACGGACATCGGCCAGATCGCGGCCGCTGATCACCGCCACGGGGCACTGGGCGGCCAGCGCGCCCAACGCCTCGGCGGCACCGTCTACCAATGCCGCCGATTCCGGGTCCCGGGTGATGTCGGACAACGTGCCGTCGAAGTCGAGGAACACCACCGGTCGCCGGGTCATCAGCAGTTCCTTGAGCTGGCTGTAGCCCTGCATGGCGTCGGCTATGGCCGACCTGGCGGTGCCACCGCTTCGCACGGATATCTCGGCGAGGTCGGCGACTACGGCATCGGCCCCGCAGGACAACAGTTCATCGGCGTGTCCGTTGCACTCGAGCCCGATGACGAGGTTGAAGCCGCCCTCCCTGCCGGCTCTTAGGACGGCTTGGTCGCGGTCGATAACCACGCACCGAACGGGGAGGACCCCCAGGCGCCTCGCCGCTTCGGCCAGGGAAGCGTCGGGCTTCCCGGCGATCTCGGGTTCGCCGGCCACGACGCTGACAAGGCTGTCAATTCCCGCGGCGCGCAACACTCGCGCGCAGTCTCGGGTGGCTGAGTACACGGCCGCCGTGGCGCCCACGTCGCGCAGCCGCCGCAGCAGTGGACCGGCGGAGTCTCGTGCCTCGGCGACTCCCGGCGCGGTCTCGTCCACCACGCTGTCGAGCCCCAGAATCACCGCATCGTGGTATCGCCGGTCGATGGTGGCGGGCCATTCGGTCACCCCTGTGACGATGCCACATCGCCGTCCCCGATCAACCCCGGCGGACCGATGAAGGTCTCTCGTCCATCCGGTCGGGGACCAAAGCCTCATGATCGTCGACTGTTCGGGCAATAGCGTTTTCGGTGACCGAGACCGAAGGAAAACAACATGTCTGCACCCGTGAACCACCATGGCATCGTCGTCGGGGTTGATGGATCGGCGGCATCGGATGCCGCTGTCGTTTGGGCCGCACGCGAGGCGGCTATGCGAAATGTCCCGCTGACCCTGGTCCACATGTTCGAGACGTTCGTGCGGACGTTTCCGCGGATACCGATGCCGAGCGGCGTCGGGCAGGAAGACGACGCACGAAAAATTCTCGAACAGGCGGTCAAGATCGCCGAAAACGCCGTGCCGACGGGCCGGAAGATCTCAATCGCAACGGAGGTGAGGCCTTCACCCCCAGTGTCGACGCTAATCGCGCTGTCCAAAGAGGCAGAGATGATCGTTGTCGGCAGCAACGGGCGCGGCGCGGTCGCCCGGGTTTTGCTGGGGTCGGTCAGTTCGGGTGTGGTCCACGGTGCGAAGTGTCCGGTCGCGGTGATTCGCTCCGAGGCTTCGTACACGCCGCGTTCCGATCGAGCCCCCGTCCTGGTGGGAATCGACTGCTCGCCGGCGTCGGAGCGTGCGCTGGAAATTGCGCTCGATGAGGCGTCGCGTCGCGGTGTCGAGCTGACGGCATTCCACGCGTGGAGCGACGCCGCGGTGTACCAGCTGCCATGGGTGGACTGGGCGGAGGAAGCGGAGCGCAGTCTGGCCGAGTATCTGGCCGGCTGGAAAGAGCGCTACCCCGACGTCAAAGTGCGCCGACTCCTCGCTTTTGACCACCCGGGCCGAGCGCTGATCGAAGAGTCGGAATCGGCTCAGCTTGTCGTCGTCGGCAGCCACGGCAGAGGCGGCATCGCCCGGACGTTGTTGGGTTCGGTCAGCAATGCGGTCGTTCACGCCAGCCATACCCCCGTGATCGTCGCGCGGCCTTCCTAAGCTGCGTCGCGAAATATCCACGTCGACAAGAACTTACAGTCATGAAGGCCCTGCCGTCCTCGACCGGCCGCCGAGTCACCGAAGCGGCAAGGTCTCAGGGCCACCAGGTTAGGCACTAAAGCCTCATGTGCGACGACGATTCCGGCAATAGCGTTTTCGGCAACCGAAGGAGAAGAAAAATGGCCACGCACGTAACGCGTTACGGCATCGTCGTCGGGGTCGACGGATCGCCCGCGTCAAACGCCGCCGTTTGCTGGGCAGCTCGTGATGCGGCGATGCGCAACGTCCCGCTGACCGTCGTCCACGCCTACAGCACCTACGTGCCCACCTTTCCCCAGATACCGCTTCCTGCCGGAGTTGCGCTCTGGCAGGAAGACGACGGCCGCCGGGTTCTCGAGCAGGCCGTCAAGATCGCCGAAGATGCCGTCGCGCCGGACCGAACGATCACAACCACCACGGAGATGAGGTGCTCACCCCCCGTGCCCACCCTAATCGACATGTCCGGCGAGGCCGAGATGGTCGTCGTCGGCAGCACCGGACGCGGAGCGGTGGGCCGGGCGCTGTTGGGCTCGGTCAGCTCGAGCGTGGTCCGGCACGCGAAGTGCCCGGTGGCGGTCGTTCGGGACGAAGATCCGTTGATGCCGCACCCCCGCGGGGCTCCCGTACTGGTGGGCATTGACGGATCGCCGGCCTCGGAACTCGCGACGGCCATCGCGTTCGACGAGGCGTCCCGCCGTGGGGTCGACCTAGAAGCGCTGCATGCCTGGAGCGACACCCAGGCGCTCGAATTCCCCGGATTCGACTGGGAAGTGGCGCAGGCCGAATCGGAGCGCAGCCTATCCGAGCGCCTGGCGGGGTGGCAGGAGCGCTACCCCGACGTCACGGTCCACCGCATCCTCTCGTGCGACCGGCCGGCTCATCAGTTGATTCGACGGTCGGAAACCGCGCAGTTGGTTGTCGTCGGCAGCCACGGCCGCGGCGCCATCGCCAGGACGCTGTTGGGATCGGTCAGCAACGCCGTCGTCCACTCTGTCCGGATGCCCGTGATCGTCGCGCGGCCGTCCTAGGGCGTGGCACGGATGTCCGCATCACCAGCCGGCCACTCGGCGACGAGGATCGCAGCGCCCTACGTCGAGGTGCACGAAACCCACACGGGCGTGGTGGTTTTGGCCGGCGACCGAGCGTTCAAGGCAAAGAAGCCGGTATTGACGGGCTTTCTCGACTTTCGCACGCCGCAGCAGAGGGAGCGCGCCTGCCGCCGCGAAGTCGAGTTGAACCGCCGCTTGTCGCCAGAGAGCTATCTCGGGGTCGCCCATCTCACCGACCCCGCGGGCGGGTCGGCCGAACCGATCGTCGTCATGCGGCGCTACCACGACGACGACCGGTTGGCCTCCATGGTGACTCGTGGCCCCGAGCCATCCATTCGAGGCGTACTGGACACCATCGCCGGTGTCCTGGCCCGCTTTCACAAACGGGGTGAGCGAAGTCGGCTGATCGACGCCCAGGGCACGGTCGGCGCAGTCGACCAACGCTGGCGCGAAAACCTGGTGGAACTGAATCGCTTCGCGGACCAGTCGATCGCAGGGGTTTCCTTCGACACGTTGTCGCGGATCCAGCGCCTTGCTTGCGACTTCACTTCGGGACGGGCCGCCGTATTCAACCGCCGCATCGAAGACGGATGCATCGTCGACGGCCACGGCGATCTGCAGGCCGACGACATTTTCTGGGTTGACGGCGAACCGGCGCTGCTCGACTGCCTGGAGTTCGACGACCGACTCCGCTATGTCGACCGCATCGACGATGCGGCTTTCCTGGCGATGGACCTAGAGTTTTTGGGCCGCAAAGACCTGGCCGACTATTTCTTCGAACGCTACGCCGAATATGCGGCCGACGCGGCACCGTCGTCGTTGCGCGACTTCTACGTCGCCTATCGTGCCGTCGTGAGGGCGAAGGTCGACTGCGTACGGCTGTTTCAGGGAAAATCCCAGGCCGCCGAAGACGCTGCGCGGCACCTCGCGATCGCTTCCCAGCACCTTCAAAAGGGTAGCGTCCGCCTGGCGCTCGTCGGCGGGAATCCCGGCACCGGCAAATCGACCATTGCGTACTCACTCGCTAAAAAAGTTGATGCTCAAGTTATTTCAACCGATGACATACGGCGGGAACTACGAGAATCGGGTGCCATCACCGGGGACTCGGGCGTTCTGAATGCCGGGCTGTATAGCCCCCGTAACGTCCGGACGGTCTACGAGGTAGCCCTGCACCGCGCACGCGCGCTTTTGGGCAGCGGGCAATCGGTGATCCTCGACGGGACCTGGCGCGATCCCCACGTTCGTGCTCACGCCCATCGCGTTGCCTCCGAGACGTTTTCGGCTCTGGTGGAGCTCGTGTGCGTGGCCACGGTGGATCTGGCCGCCGGGAGAATAGCGACGCGGCGCCCAGGGAACTCCGATGTGACTCCCGAGATCGCCGCCGCGTTGGCATCCCATCGCGACTGCTGGGAGACCGCGCACCCACTGGACACCTCTGGATCGCTTGAGCACTCCGTGCAGCGGGCCCACGACATCTGGCGTCGAACGATCCACGCGCCCGGCTTGCAGCGCAGAGACAGATCCTGAACGAAAGGGAGCAGACGTGACAACCCAAATCGCACGCGAATATGTCGCAGACATCTCGGCATTGCGCCTCGCCGACGCCGAGGAGGCCGGTGGCAAGGGCGCCAACATGGGCGAGCTCGTTGCCGCGGGCCTTCCGGTGCCGCCGGGATTCGTGTTGTTGCGCGGCGCCTACAAGTCCTCGATGCGGGCGGGGGGAGTGGACGCCGAACTCGCCGCGCTGCATCGCGAGGCGCTGACCGCGGTCGACGACGACGCCCGGCTCTCCGGGCTCTGCCGGCGGATGCAAAGCCTGGTGACCAAGGCCGGTGTGAGCGAGGGCGTGCGCGATCAGCTGCTGCGCTCCTATCGCGGGCTCGGCCCGAATTGTGTTGTAGCCGTGCGGTCTTCGGCAACCGGCGAGGACGGTCGCGACGCGTCGTTCGCCGGCATGAACCGAACGTTGACCAACGTGACCGGCGAGGAAGCGCTGGTGAAAGCCGTCACGCAATGCTGGGCGTCACTGTTCAGTCCGCGCGTGATCAGCTACCGCGCCAGCCGGGGCTTTACCGCCGATCCGGCAATGGCCGTCGTGGTCCAGCAGATGATCGCCTCCGAGCAGTCGGGAGTCGCGTTTACAACCGACCCCAGCACCGGGGATCCGGCGCACATCGTCATCGAAGCCGCGCTCGGCCTGGGTGAAGTCGTGGTGTCCGGAAAGGTGCAACCCGACACCTATGTCGTCGACAAGAAGTCCCTGCAGGTAATCGATGTCAAGGTCGGCTACCAGGCGTTCAAGATCGAGCGCGGACCCGACGGGCGAGACGTCACCGTGGATTTGGATCCCGAACAGGCCCGGGCGCGCGTCCTCGACGACCCGTCGTTGCGCCGCATCGCCGAGCTGGCGATCGCGGTGGAAACGCACCACGGCTGCCCACAGGATGTGGAATGGGCGATCGCCTCCGGCAACATCTGGCTGGTGCAGGCCAGGCCCATCACCACACTGGGCCACGACGCATCCGAGGACTCGCGGCCAGACGAGGTACTGCTGCGCGGACTGCCCGCGGCGCCCGGTTCGGCGTCCGGGCGGGTGTGCGTGCTGCGCTGTCCGGAAGAGGGCGCCCGCCTACGGGACAACGAGATCCTGGTCGCCCCGATGACCAACCCGGATTGGCTGCCGGCGATCCGCCGCGCGGCGGCGCTGGTGACCGAGACCGGCGGCATGACCTGCCACGCGGCCATCGTGGCGCGCGAGCTGCGGGTGCCGTGTGTGGTCGGCGCCCGGGACGCGACAATCGTCCTGCATGACGGCCAGACGGTTAGCGTCGACGGCGGCCGGGGAAGCGTCACCGCCGGAGGCCTTGCCCCGCAGGCGCGGGCCGCAGCGGTGCAGCCGCCCCCCGTTGCGGCCGGTAGCCACGAAACGACCGCCACCAAGATCTATGTCAACCTGGCCATACCCGACACAGCCGAAGCGGTCGCCGCGCAGGATGTCGACGGTGTGGGTTTGCTGCGCGCCGAATTCATGCTTACTCAGGCGCTTTCGGGTAGGCATCCGCGTGACCTCATCGCGCACGGCGAGCAGGACAAACTGGTCGACGCCCTGGTGTCGTCGATTGGCCGCATCGCGTCGGCCTTCGGGACCCGGCCGGTCATCTACCGGGCCACCGATTTCCGCAGCAACGAGTTTCGCGGCTTGCGCGGCGGGGAAGCCTACGAGCCGGTCGAGCACAATCCGATGATCGGTTATCGCGGTTGCTATCGCTACATCAGCGACCCGCACCTCTTCGCCCTCGAGCTTCAGGCACTGGCCCGCGTGCGGGAGCGAAACCCTAACGTGCATTTGATGATTCCGTTTGTGCGGACGCGATGGGAGCTGGAGGCCTGCCTGACGTTGGTCGACCGGAGCCCGCTGGGCTCGCAGCGCGGCCTGCACCGCTGGGTGATGGCCGAGGTACCGTCGGTCGTGTACTGGCTTCCCGAGTACATCGGCCTGGGGGTGGACGGGGTGTCGATCGGCAGCAACGACCTGACCCAGCTGATCCTCGGCGTCGACCGCGATTCCGATATCTGTGCCGAGCTGTTCGACGAATCCGACGACGCCGTGCTCGACGCCATCGCCAGCATCGTGGCGATCGCGCGCAAGCAGGGCATCACCTCGTCGCTGTGCGGCCAGGCGCCGTCGACCAAACCGAGCTTCGCCGAACACCTCGTCCGGATGGGGATCACCTCGGTGTCGGTCAATCCGGACGCGGTGCCCGCCACCCGGCGCACCGTCGCCGCCGCCGAACGTCGGCTGTTGCTGGAGTCCGCGTTTGGCCCGCGGAGCGGCGACCGCTGGCCAGCCGGTCAAGGTAGTCCGAAAGCGGCGCCGCTCAACCGGTTTCCTCGGTTCCTCCGGCGGCGTCGACCCCGCGCTTGCGTGACGGCCGGCCGGTCGCGCGGCGGACGCGCCGTTGCGCGGTGAGCAGCAAATGGTCGAACTCCGACTGGGCGTTGAGTTCCACCCCCGCGCCGCGGAAGTCCTCGGCGATCCGCTCGGCCAGCACCCGCAGCTTGATGTTGGCCTCCTGCGACAGCCATCGCAGCAAATTGAAGGCGGCGGTTTCGTTGACGCCGTAGATGAGCATCAGCATGCCCTTGGTTTGCTCGATGACGGCGCGGTTTTCGCTGATCTCGGCCAGCCTCGCGGTGACGGCGTCCTCCTGTGCCTGCTCGAGCGGCGCAGACACGTCGACGTAGAACCCGTGCGTCCCAATGACATCGCCGGCCGCGTCGACGAGCTGGTCGCCGACCACGATGATGTGGCGCACCTGCCCGGCGGTGTCGATGATGCGGTGGCGGGTGCTGAACGCCTTTCGCGTGTTCACGATCTCGTCGATGGTGGCCGCGACCTGCCCGCGGTCCTCGGGGTGTTTGTGCGCCAGCACCAGGTCGGTGGTCGGGCTGACGGTGCCCGGCTCGTAGCCGTGCATCCGCTGCACCTCGGCGGACCATTCCCACCGTTGATCGGCGAAGTAGAACCGGAACCAGCCCACCCGTTGCGGCACGCCCCCGGCCAACGCCCGCTCGACGTCGGGCGTCTGGCCGTCAAGTTCCCATTTCATCGTGCTGAACCTCGCCTCCTAGGGGCCTGCTAGGGCCGGGTATTCGCCGGTCGTGGCGCCGGGCCGGCACCCGACGCGAGCCGGGTGCCGAGCCGCCGGCCGAGGATCACGCGTCGATGACCTCCCGCTTCGACGAGTTCTCGTCGATGGCCTTGTGCCCGTTGCCGCGGGCGACCGAAATCTTGCGCGGCTTGGCCTTCTCGGCCACCGGGATGCGCAGGCTCAGGACGACTTCGTGGTAGGCGGCCTCGATCCTGTCGGTGTCGAGGTTTTCACCGAGCACGAGCTGGCGGCTGAACACACCGCGGGGCCGCTCGGTGGCGAGCATCTCGCGGTTGGGGTCGACCGCGGGCCGCTCGGCGCGCACGGTCACGTTGCGCTCGATGTCGATGTCGAGCGAGTCGGCGTTGATCCCTGGCAGGTCGAATTCGACGACGAATTGCTCTCCCTCACGCCAGGCGTCCATCGGCATCACCGCGGGCCGGGCGGCCGTGCCCATCACCTGTTGGGCGAAGCGGTCGAGCTCACGGAAGGGGTCGGTTCGCATCGGCATGGCGGTCACCTCTGTCACTCCAATCTGCGGGTCGTGAAGCGGCTATTCCTATGCCTAATGACATAGATTTTATATATCATTCTCGACAGAAGAGCGCAAGCGTGGTAAATGGTTTCTGTGCGAGTAGCTAAGAAGATCCCGGTGACGGACAGCACTGGCGACAGCGGTACGCCGGCGCCCGATCAGGGGGTTTACGGAATCTCGGTGGCCGCCGAACTGTCCGGTGTTCCGGTGCAGTCGCTGCGCCTGTACGAACGGCATGGGCTGCTGACCCCCGCTCGAAGCGACGGCGGAACCCGCCGCTATAGCGCGGCCGATATCGCCCGGCTGCAGCGCATCAGCGCGCTCGTCGACGCCGGCGTCAACCTGGCCGGCATCGGCCGCATCCTGAGCCTGGAAGACGACAACGCCGCGCTCTCGGCGGCCAACACAAACCTGCGCACCACCAACCGGTCGCTGCGCAGCGCGGCCAAGGGCGCGCGGTCGAAAAGGCGAAACCACCGCGACGCCCGCTGACGCTCGGGGCCGCCGGCCCCCAGCGCCTCAGCTGGTCTTGGGCATGGGGATACCCTCGCTGGCCGTGAATCGCGCATCGTCTTCCGATGAGAGCCCGATCGATACCACCGACCGCGGGAACAGCGCGTCGGTCAGGTAGGCCAGCGCCACCGCCCACCGGTTGACCGGTCGCGGGATGGCGTAGAGGTGGTAGGCCCGCGTGACGGCCTTGGCGGGAAATCCGGACAGGTGCACGTTGAGCGGATTGGCCACCGCATACCTCGGTCCCAGGTCGACGACCAGCCCCAGGTTGCGGTGTTTGTAGCGCTTGCTGGTGCCGTAGCCGAGGCTGGCGGCCACATTGCGGGCGAGCACCTTGCCCTGCCGGGTCGCGTGCTGCGCGGTGGGCGGGGTGAAGTTTCCCGGTTGCGTCAGGTCCGGAACCGCCGCTGCGTCGCCGGCGGCGAACACGCCGGGGTGGTCGGGCACCTGGAGGTCCGGTTGGACCTTCAGCCGGCCCCGCTCGGTCGGTAATCCGAGATTCTGGATCAACGGTGCGCCGGTCACCCCGGTCACCCAGGCCAGCGTGTGCGTGTCTACCCGCGAATCATCGCTGAGCACAACGTGATCGGCGTGCGCTTCCTTGAGCGTCGTGCCCAGCCGGACGTCGATGCCGCGCTGGCGCAACACCGCCAGCGCGGCATCGCCCAGCTTCTTGCCGACCTCGGGCATGACCTGCTCGGCCGTGTCGAGCAGCAAGAACTTGACGTCGGCGGCGTCAAATCTCATTTGTTTGGCCGCGGCGTCGGCCAGCGCGCGCAGCTGGGCGACCAGTTCGGTGCCCGAATAGGACGCCCCCACCACGACGACCGTGCGCCGGGCGGCAGCCGCCTTGGGGTCCTCCTCGATCGCGGCCAACTCCAGCTGCTCGACGAAGTGATCGCGCAGATAGAGCGCCTCGGCGGTGGTCTTCAGTCCCCGCGCGTGCGCCGCGAGCCCCGGCACATCGAAGAGCCGCGTCACCGATCCCGGTGTAAGCACCAACCGATCCCAGGACATGCTGTGGCCGCGTTCCTCGGGATCGCGGTAGGTCAACGTCCGCCGCGCGAAGTCCACCGCGTCGACGCGGCCACGCACGGCGCGGACCCCCTTGAGGCTGTTGGCCAGGGGAATCGCGACGAAGCGGGCGTCGACCACCCCGCCGGCCACGTCTGGCAACAAGGGCGTGTAGAGCATGTAGTCGACCGGTGAAATCATCGTGATGTCGACTGGTGCACCCCGGCGGCCGAGAATCCGGGTCAGATGTCGGGCGCAGGTGAAGCCGGTGAAGCCGCTGCCGATGATCACGATGGACGTCATCACCGGCAAGTCTAGAGAACCGCGCCGTCCGACGCTGCGCGGTCGGGGTTGCCGGCCGGGTCGTCGGGACGGCTTGCGCTTCGCTTTTAGGCTCGTAGAGTTTGTGTCGTGCGTAACCGCGTTGTTAGCCGCAACGGCGTTCCGGGCCACGTGATGGCGGCGCGCCGGGCATCCGCACGTTCGGCTACGGCGCCGCAGCGGCACCGGCTGGCCATGCGGTTGTCCGGGCCGATCACCGCGCCAGGGCGGTGACCCGGAACCCTCAGGGGGTGAGAGTCATGCCAGGTGGCAACAGCACCATAGTTGCTCAGCTGGCGGGGTTGGTAGCCGACCTGGGCCGCCACGCAACGGAAACGACCGTCGGGCTGCATGAGCTCGCCGACAGTGGCGCCCGGCACGTACCGGGTTGCCAGTACGCGGGGATCACCTTGGCGCATAAGGACAAAAAGGTCACCACCGCGGCGGCCACGCATAGATACCCGATGGTCTTGGATTCGATTCAGAACCAGCTCGCGGAAGGGCCGTGCCTGGCCGCCGCCTGGGAGCACTGCATGATGCGTGTCGACGACCTGAAAGTCGACCGGCGCTGGCCGAGGTACCAGCAATGTGCGCTCGAGCAGACCCCGATCCGCTCGATCCTGTCCTACGAATTGCTCGTCGACGGCGCCGCCATGGCCGCGCTCAGCTTCTATGCCGACGCCCCTCGCGCGTTCGGCGACGAATCACTTGAGCTGGGCGGCATTTTCGCCACCCACGTCGCCTTGGCCTGGTCGGTGATGCGCCGCCAAGACCAATTCAGCAGCGCCTTGGCCACCCGCGACACCATTGGGCAGGCCAAAGGGGTGGTCATGGAGCGCTTCAACCTCGACGCCGACGAGGCGTTCGAGCTGCTCACCCGGCTTTCCCAACAATCGAACATCAAGGTGATCGACATCGCCAGAGCGCTGATCGAAAGCGAGCACCCGCTCAAGCAGCGCCCTCGCGCCTGAGTACGAAAGGCACAATGCGCCAAGACGTTTCGCATCCACACGGCGGCAAGGCGCAAGCCGGCGGCCAGCGGAGTTTGCGCCCCGCTCGGACGGGGTATGAAGCCGGCCATGACCAGCCCAGGAAACGTCGCCCCCACGCCCACCGGTGAAGTGTGGCCGGGCAAGGCCTATCCGCTCGGCGCGACGTATGACGGCGCCGGCACCAACTTCGCCGTGTTCAGTGAGGTGGCCGAGCGGGTGGAGCTCTGCCTGTTCGACGGCGGCGGCGCCGAGAGTCGCGTCGTGCTGCCCGAGGTCGACGGATTCGTCTGGCACGCCTACATCCCCAACATCGAACCCGGACAACGGTATGGTTACCGCGTCCACGGCCCGTACGACCCGCAGAACGGCTTGCGGTGCAACCCCAACAAGTTGCTGGTGGACCCGTATTCGAAGGCCATCGACGGGTCGTTCGAGTGGAACCAGGCCCTCTTCAGCTACAACTTCGGCGACCCGGACAGCCGCAACGACGACGACTCCGCCGCGTTCATGCCCAAGTCGGTGGTGATCAACCCGTTCTTCGACTGGGGCAACGACCGCCCGCCGGACCACCAGTACGCCGACACCGTTGTCTACGAGGCGCACGTCAAGGGTCTCACGCAGACCCATCCGGACGTCCCCGAACAGCTGCGCGGCACCTATGCGGGAGTCGCGCACCCGGTGATCATCGAGCACCTCAAGGGCATCGGCGCCAACGCCATCGAGCTGATGCCGGTGCACCACTTCGCCAACGACTCCACCCTGGTCGACAAGGGCCTGTCGAACTACTGGGGCTACAACACGATCGGGTTCTTCGCGCCCGACTTCAAGTACTCCAGCGCGGCGTCTCCCGGCGGCCAGGTGCAGGAGTTCAAGGCGATGGTGCGCGCCCTGCACGAGGCGGACATCGAGGTCATCCTCGACGTGGTCTACAACCACACGGCCGAGGGCAACCACATGGGCCCGACGCTGTCGATGCGGGGGATCGACAACGCCGCCTACTACCGGCTGGTCGACGACGATCGGCGTTACTACATGGACTACACCGGCACGGGCAACAGCCTCAACGTCGGCCACCCGCACGCGCTTCAGCTGATCATGGACTCGCTGCGCTACTGGGTGCTCGAGATGCACGTCGACGGCTTCCGCTTCGACCTCGCCGCCACGTTGGCCCGCGAGTTCTACGACGTGGACCGGCTGGCGACGTTTTTCGAACTGGTGCAACAGGATCCGACGATCAGCCAGGTGAAGCTGATCGCCGAGCCGTGGGACGTCGGGCCGGGCGGCTACCAGGTGGGCAATTTCCCGCCGCAGTGGACCGAATGGAACGGCAAGTACCGCGACACGGTCCGGGACTTCTGGCGCGGCGAGCCGGCCACGCTCGACGAGTTCGCCTACCGCCTGTCCGGGTCCGCCGACCTTTACGAGCACACCGGGCGCCGGCCGGTCGCCTCGATCAACTTCGTCATCGCGCATGACGGGTTCACGTTGCGAGACCTGGTGTCCTACAACGAGAAACACAACGAGGCCAACGGCGAGGACAACAACGACGGGGAGAGCCACAACCGGTCGTGGAATTGCGGCGCGGAGGGGCCCACCGACGACCCGGGCGTCAACGCGCTGCGCGCCCGCCAGCAGCGCAACTTCCTCACCACGCTGCTGCTGTCCCAGGGCGTGCCGATGATCTGCCACGGCGACGAGCTCGGCCGCACCCAGCAAGGCAACAACAACGGCTACTGCCAGGACAACGAGCTCACCTGGATCGACTGGTCCAAAGCCGACGCCGGCCTGCTCGAGTTCACGCGGGTGGTGTCGGCGCTGCGCGCCGAGCATCCGGTCTTCCGCCGCCGCCGGTTCTTTTCCGGCAAGCCGCTCGGCCGCCGCGGCCAGGACGGGCTGCCCGACATCGCCTGGTTCACCCCGGAGGGCACCGAGATGACCGAGGAGGACTGGGGCGCGGGATTTGCGAAGTCCGTCGCGGTCTTCCTCAACGGCCACGGCATCCCCTACCTCGACGCGCGCGGCCAGCGGGTGCTCGACGACTCATTCCTGCTGTGCTTCAACGCGCACTACGAGCCGATCGAATTCACCCTTCCGGCAAAGGAATTCGGCGCTTCGTGGCGGCTGGTGCTGTTCACCGGGCCGGAGGAGGAGACGCCGGCGGAGGAGGTCCCCGGGGGCGGCGCGCTCACCGTCGACGCGCACACCGCCGTGGTGCTGCAAGCCCCCGAGGGTAGCTGAGCGCTTCAGGGCTTTGGCGCGCGGGTGTTCTGACCCGCTCCTGGTAGATACGCTGTGCCTGCGGCGTGCTCGTTACAGGAGAGGGCGAATATGTCAAGGACAGTCGTGGTTGGCGCCTCGAGCGGACTCGGGCGTTGCATCGGTGTCGGCCTCGCGCGGCGCGGTGACCGGGTCGCGCTGCTCGCCCGGCGCCGGGAGCGGATCGAGGCGGCGGCCGCGGAGGCGGGACCGGGGGCTGTCGCCGTCGAATGCGACGTCACCGACGAGTCGTCGTGCCGGGCGGCGATCGGCGCCGCCGCCGACGCGCTCGGCGGGATGGACAACCTCGTCTACACGCCGGCTGTGGGGCCGCTGGTCCGGATGGTCGACACCGACGCCCAGACGTGGCGGCGGATCTTCGACACCAATGTCATCGGCGCGTCGCTGGTGACGGCGGCCGCCGTGCCGCACCTGACCGCGTCGGCGGGCAAGGCGGTCTACCTGTCCTCCGACGCGGGCACATTCGGGCCGCCCTGGCCGGGGCTGGGAGCGTACGGCGTCAGCAAGGCCGCGCTGGAGCGGCTCGTCGAGGCGTGGCGTGCCGAGCACCCCGACATCGGGTTCACCTCGCTGATCGTGGGGGAGTGCGCGGGCGGGGAGGGCGACGGCCAAACCGGAATGAACGTCGGCTGGGACATGGACCTCGCAGTCAAGGCCGTCCCGCTCTGGTCCTCGCGCGGCTGCATGCCCGGCAAACTCATGCCCGTCGAGGACCTCGTCGAGGTGGTGCACACGATCCTGCGCACCGACGCGGCGACGTCGATGCCGGTCGTGGTGGCCCGGGGTGCGTCGGCGAGCCCCGCGGCGTTCGCGTAGCCGGGCCGGGCCGGGCGCGGCGGGCCGCCACCATCGGCCTAGCGGCCTAACCGCTCGCTAATCCTTTCCGCCAGGAAACGCCCGCTCGACGTCGGCCGGAAGGCCCACGCCGCCTCGGTGAGGGCGTCGCGGGACGCCGGGGGCAGCTCGATGTCGGCCGCGGCGACGTTGAACTCCAGTTGCTCGACGCTCGACGCGCCGGGAATCGCGACCACCCCCGGCAGGCTGATCAGCCACGCCAGCGCCACCTGGGCCGGCTTGGCGTCGACCTCGGCGGCGACGTCGCGCAAGGTCTGCAGCAGCGGCTCGGCGCGGCGCAGGTTCTCGGTGCCGAACAGCCGGTTCAGCGCGCGGATCCCGCCGGGGCGGTTGTCCACGCCGTACTTTCCGCCGAGCAGCCCCTGCGCCAGCGGGCTGTAGGCGATCACGATGCGGTTCTCGCGCTCGGCGAAGGGGACCAGGTCGTCTAGCGCACCGGCGTGGGCGAGCGAGAAATTCACCTGGTTGCTGATCACCGGCCGCCCGAGGGCCGCGTCGGCCCTGCGCCAGCGCGCCAGCGAATAGTTTGAGACGCCGGCCGCGCCGATCCGCCCGGCGTCGAGCAAATCGCGCATGCCCGGCATGATCACCGAATCGGGAACCACGGGGTTGGGTTGGTGAATTTGGTAGAGCGGGATGCGGTCGAGCCCCAGCCGCCGCGCGCTGGCGCGTTCGCGCTGCTTGATCACAGCGGGGAACGGCGCGACCGGCATGATCTTGCTGGCCACCACGACGTTGGCGCGCTCGTCGCCGAGGGCCTCGCCGAGGATCCGTTCGCTCTTGCCCAGCCCGTACACCTCGGCGGTGTCGAACAGCGTCACCCCCATGGCGAGGGCGCGGCGCACGATGTCGCGGGCGGCGCCGCCGGCATAGCTGTCGCCGTAGCCCCACTCGACCGACCCGAACTGCCAGGTGCCCAGGCCGATTCGGCTGACCCGTCCGACCCCGTCGACGTCGAGATACTTCATAGCAACACCCTAGGCGCCACACCCTAGGTGTACTCGGCCAGGACGTTGGTAGCAGGCGTGTCGGCTTGATGTGAGGAGAACCCCCGGGTGGGGTGTGGCGTGTCG
>NZ_LQPJ01000086.1 GCF_002101785.1 Mycobacterium palustre | reverse complement strand
AGAGACTCACGCGATGGCCCTCTTACGTCAGGGACCGACACGCCGCCATCACTTACACCACTCCCCGGGACGCTCCCCTACCTCACCGCCGCACGCATCGCCAGGGCACCGAAACTCAAACTTGTAATCACCGCCGGAATCGGTTCGGACCACGTCGATCTGGACGCGGCGATCAAGGCCGGTATCACCGTCGCCGAAGTCACATTTTCCAACAGCATCAGCGTGGCCGAGCACGTGGTTATGATGATCCTGTCTCAGGTCCGCAACTACCTTCCCTCACATCAGTGGGTCCTCGACGGCGGATGGAACATCGCCGACTGCGTGCAACGTTGCTATGACCTTGAAGGCATGCAGGTCGGCACGGTAGGCGCCGGGCGGATCGGTCTGGCGGTCCTGCGTAGGCTGGCACCGTTCGAGGTGGGTCTGCACTACTACGACAACCACCGCTTGTCCGCCGATGTCGAAGCCGAACTGGGCCTGACGTACCACGCGTCGGTGCAGGAGATGATTCCCGATCTCGACGTTGTGACGATTAACGCACCGCTGCATCCCGAGACCAGGGGATTGTTCGACGACAAGCTGATTTCCACGATGAAGCGCGGCGCCTACCTCATCAATACTGCCCGCGGCTTGATTGTTGACCGCGATGCTGTAGTGCGGGCGCTCAAAACTGGGCAACTCGCCGGCTATGCGGGCGATGTCTGGTACCCGCAGCCCGCACCTGCTGAGCATCCCTGGCGGACCATGCCGCACCAGGGCATGACGCCCCACATCTCCGGATCATCGCTGTCGGCGCAAGCTCGTTACGCCGCAGGGACGCGCGAGATCCTGGAAAGCTATTTCACCGGCACCCCGATCCGCGACGAGTACCTGATCGTTGCGGGCGGACAACTAGCTGGCACGGGGGCGCGCTCCTACACCGCAACCGCATAACGCAACCCCCTGCGCGCGACGGTTCAAATCGTCGCCCAGTGCGCAAGCACGAGGGGTCTGCCTTCGCATTTCCTATGGCGACGGCACGATGACGTTGAGGCTGAAGGTATCCGATAGGTAGGGCGCCAGCG
The DNA here is from genome assembly GCF_002101785.1 of Mycobacterium palustre. Taxonomy (GTDB): domain Bacteria; phylum Actinomycetota; class Actinomycetes; order Mycobacteriales; family Mycobacteriaceae; genus Mycobacterium; species Mycobacterium palustre. Next base: position 2,892 of record NZ_LQPJ01000086.1, on the reverse strand, counting down.
CTGCAACGACTGGTTAAGGCTTGCCTGAACAGGTGGGTACAACCGCCACCGCGAAGCCCTACAGGCCCAAGTCCATTGCGGAAATCGCAGCCCAACGGTCACACTCAACTCATGGACTATCTCGAACCTCCGTGGTTAAACCGCGCCGTCTTCAACCGCATCGTCATGGCTATCGGGCTCGGCCCGGTCGAGACGCTAACCGCCGTCAAGCGTGTAACCAAGCAGCCGCAGAAGGTCCCGGTCACGCCGGTGGAGGTGGATGGCGTCAAATACTTGGTCTCTGCCTATGGCCAGACCCAGTGGGCGAAGAACGTGCGAGCCAATCCGAATGTCAAGCTTGGCCACGATGAGTACATTGCAGCCGAAACGCCGGTGGGCGCCCGGAAACCCATCATCGATGCCTATAAGGCTAAGGTCGGCAGGGCCGTGGAGAAACCCTTTCGGCAGTTGCCCGACGAGGCCGACCACCCGGTGTTCGCGCTGACCGCAAAGAACTGACGCGCACGTCCCTGCGCGCAACGTCCAGCGATTCGTAATGCACTGTTATTCTTCGTTTTCACTGCGGCACGGAAAAAGACCTGAACCGACCCTCCCTATCGTCATACCCAGGATTCATTTGATTACGTATCAGGACGGGCGGCACGACGGCTGGACCTTATCCTCGTGAAGTCACCACACCCGCAAACCGCTCTCTTGGGTTTCATACCAAGCGACCTCATCTGCTGTAGCGATCAGATAGTCCCACTCGCACAAACTGATGGCTTTCAAATCAGCCTGGCTGGGTCTCTGATGTCGCCCCCCGGGTGCGTGTGCCAGATCGCGGCGATCCGTTCGACGTCAACGTGGCGACTGATCTGGCGTAGGTCCATTGTGAAAGTATCGTAAGGGTTTTCAGCGACGTTACGAATTTCGGTGATGGAACCGTCGCGCATAATGAAGCCACAGACTTCAAACGGCGATGCCTGCGCCGCTCTGAACCGAAGCCAATCGTAATGCTCTAGCGTCAGATCGAACATCTAGCGAGCCCCTTAATTCCTTGCGCACACACCGTTGGCGGCTTCGCCTAGCGCCGCCACGATGGTGGATCTGTTGCTCAAGCTCTTACCGCTGTGCCAATGCAGCTTTAAGCGTTAAGAGTCGCGACATCTACTGGACAAACCGCTAGCTTACCGACTGCCTTGGCTGCCGATTCGCATTCCCGCTCGGCTAGGACCGTTCCGCGGCCGCGGATATTTATTGGGCCGCAAGCGATCGTTGGTTTCCATAGCGCTATGGCTATCCACGATGGCGACGAGGCTGCCCGTGCTGATCGTCAGGGTCACATCGACCACCGCTTTGAACAGTTCCTGGACACGGTGGCTAGGTCCGGCTCGCCGAGGAGATCTCTATCAACATCCGAATCGCTTCACTGGTAGCCCCACTCTTCGGGCACTTGCGCTGTTGCTGATCTCATGGCGAACGATCGGTGTCCCAGTTTCGGGGTAGCATCGGCGCGCGGGGAAGGTCGTCGAGGGCGCCACCGGCCAGGCGCGTGAGTCCTTTCGCCTTTGCAGCAGCGATTCTGGGGTTGGTTCCGCCGAACCCGAAGGGCCCTGACCCGGAATCGGAGGCAAGAGCGCCGTAATCCGGTGCTGGGTCCTCCGGTCGCAGCACCGGTGCGTCGCCATCGAGGTGTGCGAACTGGTACTTATGGCCACGCTGGAGCAGCCTGGCGTTGCGTTTGTCGCGGATCTGCTGGCTCGCGCCCGGCATTTCGGCGGCCGGGGCGACCGCGCTCGCGGCGGGCGCGGCGCTGCCCTTGGTCCCGGACGTAGGGGAGAACCCTTCGCCGTCGGGGCCGCCGCCGACGGCATAGAAGACCTGCGTGGCAGGAACCCCCGACGGCGCTGCGGATGCAGGCGTCGCCGTGGCCGGGGCGCCACCGGACGTGGTTGGGGCGCCGGTGGCCTTGCCCGCGAGGGTGATCTGCGGCGCGGGCGCCACCATCGGGCTGCGGGGTTCGGGTGACTCTCCCTGAACCAACGGCGTGGCGCCTTCGCCGGTCGGAGCCTCGGCAACGCCGACCAACCCGACGAGCCCAATGGGAGCCAGGAACGGCAGCACCGCCGGGGTGAACGGCCCGATGTAGATGAGCGGGTCCAGGATCGAGTAGGCGGGGATCAAGAACAGCTGGGTAGACATGAAGGCGACCACCGAGTCCAGCATCTGGCTGATCAGGCTGCCGGCGGGTCCCGACAGATACTGCGTGGCCAGATCGCCGAGGCGAGTCAGAACGTTCTGCAGCGCCTGGATGATCAGCGCGGTCGGGTCTCCGGGGTCGCTCCCATCCGCCGCAGTCGTTTCCCTCGTGACGATCTGCGGCGCGGCCGAGATGGTAGGGATCGTTGCGAGGCATTCTTCGGCGACGGCGTGATACGTGCCCATGGTGGTCGCGGCCTGCATCCACATCCGCAGGTAGTCCGCCTCGTTGAGGGCGATGGGGATGGTGTTGATGCCGAAGAAGTTGGTGGCCACCAAGACGCCGTGCAGCGCATGGTTGGCGGCCAACTCGGCGAGCGTGGGCATGCTCGCCAGTGCGGCGCTATAGCCCGCGGCGGCGGTTTCGTGTCCAGTCGCGGCGGTGCTGGCCGCCGCGACGGCCTCCCAGAGCCAGCAGAGGTACGGCCGATGAGCCGCGACGAAGCGTTCTGCGGTCATCCCCTGCCACGCGGCCGCCGCAACAGCCGCCAGCAACGAATCGAGTTCGGCAGCGATTGCGGCATATTCGGCGGCAAGGCTGCGCCAGGCCTGCGCCGACGCGAGAAGCGGCCCGGGCTGGCAATGTCAACTTGAAGTGGCCCCAGTGTGACGGCTAGTTTTGGCCCCCCCTTCGCGGTGCGTTGGGATTTTCTG
>NZ_LQPJ01000085.1 GCF_002101785.1 Mycobacterium palustre | reverse complement strand
CAGGACAGGTGACGCCCGCGAGCGCAACCGTCCCCGCCGACCCCCGCCCCGGTTCCGGCCGGGTAGCCGGCCTCAGCCGAGCGGGTCGGTGATCGTCGACTCAGCCAGGTGCGACAGCCCCTCACGCACGTGGCGGGCCCACAGCGAGCCGATGCCGTCCACCGATTCCAGGTCGTTGGCGCTGGCGGCCAGCAGGCCCTGCAGCGTCCCGAACTTGCGGACCAACAGGTCGGCGTGGGCGAACTGCAGCCGCGGAATCCCGGCCATCGCGCGGTAGCCGCGCGGGCTCAGCGCCGAATCCTGCGCCTCCGCGGTCGTCGGGTATCCGAACACCTTCGCCAGCGACGTGAAATCGAGCAGTTCGGTGTCCGACAGGGCGTCCAGCTCGTCGAGGGTGGCGGTCAGCTGCGCCTCGGACAGCGGCTCGGCGCTGGCGTGGTAGTCGCGCACGATCAATTCCCGGGCGACGTCGTTGCCGCCCAGCAGCTCCTCGAGCTGCAGCCGCAGCTGGCGCCCGTCGGTGCCGAGCTCGACGCAGTCGTTGTCGATCACCAGCCCGATGCGCCGCACCAGCTCCAGGCGCTGCACCACCGTCATCACGTCGCGCAACGTCACGAAGTCCTCGATCTCGGCCCGCGACAGCTGGCGGCTGACCTCGTCGAGCCGGGTCTTGTACCGCTCCAGGGTCGCGATGGCCTGGTTGGCGCGCGACAGAATGGTCGCCGAGTCGGCCACCACGTGGCGTTCCCCGGCGACGTAGACCGTCACGATGTTCATCGAGTGACTCACCGAGATCACCGGGTAGCCGGTCTGGACCGCCGCCCGCTCGGCGGAGCGGTGGCGCGTTCCCGATTCGTCGGTCGGTATCGAGGGGTCGGGCACCAGTTGCACGTTCGCTCGCACGATGCGGCTGCCGTCGGTGGACAGGATCACGGCGCCGTCCATCTTCGCCAGCTCGCGCAGCCGGGTGGGCGCGTAGCGGACGTCGAGGGCAAAGCCGCCGTCGCAGATGGCCTCGACGTTCTCGTCGTTGCCCAGCACGATCAACGCGCCGGTGCGGCCGCGCAGGATGCGTTCCAGGCCGTCGCGCAGCCCGGTGCCCGGCGCCAGGCGAGCAACGGTCTCACGCAGTGTTGGACGGGTCACAGCGAGTCATTGTGCGGCCCCACGGCGTTATGCGTCCAGCCAACGGGCCGCTCGGCGATCGCTCTCATGTGTTGCAGGGCAGCGACGATGGTCGGCGCCCGCAGCGCCCGCATCCCCGCCGGCACTATCTCCCGCCGCGGGTCGTCGCCGTCGGGGATGAGCGCGATGCTGAACCCCTGGCGTGCGGCTTCGGCCAGCCGCCGCTCCATCCCGGTGACCCGGCGCAGGTCGCCCGCGAGCCCCACCTCGCCGACCATCACCGCCGTGGCGGGCAGCGGCACGCCCGCGTACGCCGAGGCCAGCGAGATCGCCACGGCCAGATCCGAGGACGGGTCGGTCAGCCGCATGCCGCCCACCGTCGACAGGTAGATGTCGTTGACGGCGATGTTGAACCGGGCGTGCTTCTCCAGCACGGCGGTGATCATCGCGGCGCGGGAGTGGTCGATGCCGCTGACGGCGCGGCGGGGCGAGCCGCCCGAGGGCACAGCCAGCAACGCCTGCACCTCGCCGATCAGCGGCCGCTTTCCGTCCAGGGCCACCGTGATCGCGGTGCCCGGCACCGGCGCCGGCCGCTGATCCAAAAAGAGGCTCGACGGATCGTTGACGTCCTCAATCCCGTTGTCGTGCAACATGAAACAGCCGACCTCGTCGGCCGCGCCGAACCGGTTCTTGATGCCGCGGATCATCCGCAGGGTGCCGTTGCGGTCGCCCTCGAAGTGCAGCACCACGTCGACGAGGTGCTCCAGGGAACGCGGCCCCGCGATCGCCCCGTCCTTGGTGACGTGCCCGACCAGGATGAGGGCGACGCCGCTGGCCTTGGCCGCCGCGGTCAGCGCCGCGGTCACCGCGCGCACCTGGGTGACGCCGCCGGCGACGCCGTCGGCCTCGGTGGTCGACATCGTCTGCACCGAGTCCACGATGACCAGCGCGGGGCGCACCGTCGCGACGTGCTCGAGCACCGTGTGCACGTCGGACTCGGCCGCCAGGTACACCTCGTCCCCGGCGCAACCGGTCCGGTCGGCCCGCAGGCGGATCTGGCCGGCCGACTCCTCGCCGGAGATGTACAGCACTCGCCGACCCGACTGCGCCCAGCGGTGCGCGACCTTGAGCAGCAGCGTCGACTTGCCCACGCCCGGATCCCCGGCCAGCAGGGTCACCGATCCGGGCACCACGCCGCCGCCGAGCACCCGGTCGAGCTCGCCGATGCCCGTCGCGCGGTGCCGGCTGGCGTCGGGCGCGACCGAGCTGATCGGCACGGCTCGAGACGCCGAAGCCGCAGGACGACGGCCGCGGCCGCCTACCGCGGCGAGCGCCGGCACCTCGTCGACGGTGCCCCAGGTGCCGCATTCCATGCAGCGGCCCACCCACTTGGCCGTGAGGTGCTGGCACTCCGAGCAGCGGTATTGCGAGCGCGCGTTTGCCACGTCATGACCGTATCGGGGCGGTGTGACAATCCCGGCTGTGACAGGCCGGGCGGCGCGTGTGAAGTGTGGGCTTTTGGTGTGAGCTGAGGGCGGCGAATGTGCATGCAGGGCGCCCGCTTTACACACTGAAAGCCGGCGCCTTCGGGTGTGAAGTGTGGGCGGCGGGTGTGAAGTGTGGGCGGCGAGTGTGAAGTGTGGGCTTTTGGTGTGAGCTGAGGGCGGCGAATGTGCATGCAGGGCGCCCACTTTACACACTGAAAGCCGGCGGCGGCGCGTGTGAAGTGTGGGCGGCGGGTGTTCGCGGTTTAGGCCGGTTGGGGCCCCAATCCGGCGGAAATCGGGACCTGCACGGTGGCCTGCCCGGCCTTCTGGAAGTTGAAGGTGAAGTTGTAGTTCAGGCCGTTCGAGATGGGCTCGGTCAGGTTGACCGTGGCTTTGACGGTGTTGTTGTTGCCCAGCGGGCCCGGCGCCACGTTCGGGCCGTCGGGCGTGCCGATGAACAGCATGCCGGCGGCGGGCAGCTTGGCGTCGCCACTGAGCGTCACCGTTCCGATGTCACTGGTGATGCCCACCAGCCGGTCCTCGACGTCCGGCGATTGGTTGACGGCCACGGCCACCAGATCCACGTTCCGGCCCGGCTGCAGGAAGTCGCCCGTCTGGACGGCCTGCATGCGGATGTCGCGCAATGCCACGTTGTGGATCGTGACGCGGTTGCCGTTGACGGCGGGTTCCTGGTTGGCCGTTTGCGAGACCTGACCGGCGCCGCAACCGCTGAGCAACGCGGCGACCAGGGCGACCAGACCGACGACGGCGAAGCGGTTCACTGCATGCCTCCTGGTTCGAATGTGCAACTATGCACAGTAGTAGGAAGGTCCTCGGGGCGGTAGCGCAGGGCACCGGACCGGCGCGGCAGGGTACCCGTCGGGTGCCTGCAGGGGTCCAATAAGGGCGTTGGTAATGTGTCCCCTTGCACGTCTTGGTCCGCCTGTCAACCCCTAATCTGCGCGCGTTGTGCCCCTGACCTGCACCGTTGTTCCGCACGGCTTGGGCCCACGTGTTAGGATGAAGTAACGAAAGGGGCTCTAATCAGATGATCTTCAAGGTCGGCGACACCGTTGTCTATCCACATCACGGTGCTGCGTTAGTCGAGGCGATCGAAACCCGGACCATCAAAGGGGAGCAAAAAGAGTATCTCGTCTTGAAAGTTGCGCAGGGGGACCTGACCGTTCGAGTGCCCGCCGAAAACGCCGAATACGTCGGCGTCCGTGACGTTGTCGGCCAGGAAGGCCTGGACAAGGTGTTCCAGGTGCTGCGCGCCCCGCACACCGAAGAGCCGACCAACTGGTCCCGCCGCTACAAGGCCAACCTCGAAAAGCTGGCCTCCGGCGACGTCAACAAGGTGGCCGAGGTGGTGCGCGACCTGTGGCGCCGCGACCAGGAACGCGGCCTGTCCGCGGGCGAGAAGCGCATGCTGGCCAAGGCCCGCCAGATCCTGGTCGGTGAGCTGGCGCTGGCCGAGAGCACTGACGACGCCAAGGCGGAGACCATCCTCGACGAGGTCCTGGCCGCCGCTTCTTGAAAGCCCTGACCCTGCTGTGGTCGGGGGACCCTCTGGCTCGGTAGCGGCGGTGGTTCCTGCCGCGGGCTCGGGGGAGCGGCTGGCCGCCGGAATCCCGAAGGCGTTCTGTGAGCTCGGCGGACGCACCCTGCTGGCATGGGCCGTAGCCGGGCTGCTCGAGTCGGGCGTCATCGACCACGTCGTGGCGGCGGTCCCCGCCGACCGCATCGACGAGGCCAAGCGGGTTCTCGGCGGGCGCGCCACCGTCGTCGCGGGCGGGGCCGACCGAACCGCATCGGTGAGCCTTGCCCTCGCGGCGCTGCCCGGTCAACCCGCCTACGTGCTGGTCCACGACGCCGCCCGGGCGCTGACGCCGCCGGGGTTGATCGTGCGCGTGGTCGACGCGTTGCGGGCCGGTCACGCCGCCGTGGTGCCCGCGCTGCCGCTGTCTGACACGATCAAGGCCGTGGATGCCAACGGCGTGGTGCTGGGTACGCCGGAGCGGGCCGGGCTGCGGGCGGTGCAGACCCCGCAGGGCTTCGCCACCGAGGTGCTGTTGCGGGCGTATCGGCGGGAAGGTTCGGCCGGCGTCACCGACGACGCCTCGCTCGTCGAACACCTCGGGGGCCAGGTCCAGGTCGTCGACGGCGACCCGCTGGCGTTCAAGATCACCACCCCGCTGGACCTGCGGCTCGCCGAAGCGATCGTGCGCCGGTGAGCGGGCTTCCGCGCGTCGGCCTGGGCACCGACGTGCACCCCATCCAACCCGGGCGGCCCTGCTGGCTGGTGGGCCTGCTGTTCGACGGCGCCGACGGCTGCGCCGGCCACTCCGACGGCGACGTGGGGGCCCACGCCCTGTGCGACGCGCTGTTGTCGGCCGCCGGGCTGGGCGACATCGGCGGCGTGTTCGGGGTCGACGACCCGCGGTGGCAGGGCGTCAGCGGCGCCGACATGCTGCGCCACGTCCTCGAGCTGCTCGGTCGGCACAGCTACCGGGTCGGCAACGCCGCCGTGCAGGTGATCGGCAACCGGCCGAAAGTGGGGCCGCGACGCGCCGAGGCGCAGCAGGTGCTGTCCGCGCTGCTGGGGGCGCCGGTGTCGGTGTCGGCGACCACCACCGACGGCCTGGGCCTGACCGGCCGCGGCGAGGGCCTGGCCGCCATCGCGACGGCGCTGGTGGTCCCGGTCGGATAACCCGCTCGCGGTCGCGGGTCACCGCAATTGGGCAGGTAAGCTGGCACGTCGTGACCGATCGCGCCCGCCTGCGGCTACACGACACGGCAGCCGGTGCCGTGCGTGATTTCGTTCCACTGCGCGAGGGACACGTCTCCATCTACCTCTGCGGGGCCACGGTTCAGGGTCAGCCGCACATCGGGCACGTCCGCAGCGGGGTGGCGTTCGACATCCTGCGCCGTTGGCTGATCGCGCGCGGCTACGACGTCGCGTTCATCCGCAACGTCACCGACATCGACGACAAGATCCTCAACAAGGCCGCCGCCGCGGGGCGGCCGTGGTGGGAGTGGGCCGCCACCTACGAGCGCGCCTTTTCGGCGGCCTACGACGCGCTGGACGTGCTGCCGCCGTCGGCCGAGCCGCGCGCCACCGGGCACATCACCCAGATGGTCGAGCTGATGGAGCGCCTGATCGACACCGGCCACGCGTACGCGGCGGGCGGCGACGTGTACTTCGACGTGCTGAGCTACCCCGAGTACGGCCAGCTGTCCGGCCACAAGATCGACGACGTCCACCAGGGCGAGGGCGTGGCCACCTGCAAGCGCGACCAGCGCGACTTCACGCTGTGGAAGGCCGAAAAGCCCGGCGAGCCGTCGTGGCCCACGCCCTGGGGGCGCGGACGCCCCGGCTGGCACCTGGAATGCTCGGCGATGGCCCGCACCTACCTCGGGCCGGAATTCGACATCCATTGCGGCGGAATGGATTTGGTGTTCCCGCACCACGAAAACGAGATCGCGCAGAGCCGAGCCGCCGGCGACGGCTTCGCCCGCTACTGGCTGCACAACGGCTGGGTGACCCTGGGCGGGGAGAAGATGAGCAAGTCGCTGGGCAACGTGCTTTCCATCCCGGCGATGCTGCAGCGGGTGCGGCCGGCCGAGCTGCGCTACTACCTGGGCAGCGCGCACTACCGCTCGATGCTGGAATTCTCCGAAACCGCGCTGCAGGACGCGGTCAAAGCCTATGTCGGCGTTGAGGATTTCCTGCACCGGGTCCGCAGCCGCGTCGGTGCCGTCCAGCCCGGCGAGTGGACCCAGAAGTTCGCCGAGGCCCTAGACGACGACCTCGCCGTCCCGATCGCGCTCGCCGAGGTGCACCACGCCCGCGCCGAGGGCAACCGGGCGCTCGACGCCGGTGACCACGAAGGCGCGCTGCAGCACGCCGGCGCGATCCGCGCGATGATGGGGATCCTGGGCTGCGACCCGCTCGACGAGCGCTGGGAATCCCGCGACGAGACGTCGGCGGCCTTGGCCGCCCTCGACGTGCTGGTGCAAGCCGAGCTGGAGAACCGGGAAAAGGCGCGCCAGCAACGCAATTGGGCGCTCGCCGACGAGATCCGGGACCGGCTGAAGAACGCCGGCATCGAGGTCACCGACACCGCCGACGGGCCGCAGTGGACGTTGGGCGGTGACGGCAAGTAGATGGCCGGTAACTCGCGGCGCCGCGGGGCGGTACGAAAATCCGGCACCAAGAAAGGCGCGGTCGTCGGCTCGGGCGGCCAGCGCCGCCGCGGCCTGGAGGGTCGCGGCCCCACCCCGCCCGCGCACCTGCGGCCCCACCATCCCGCCGCCAAGCGGGCCCAAGCCCCGTCGCGGCGGCCCGCCAAGCGCACCGACGAGCCCGAAACGGTGCTCGGCCGCAATCCCGTGCTGGAGTGCCTGCGCGCCGGCGTCCCGGCGACCGCGCTCTACGTCGCGCTGGGCACCGAGGCCGACGAGCGGCTCACCGAATCCGTGGCCCGCGCGGCCGATTCGGGCATCGCCATCCTCGAGGTGCCGCGCACCGACCTGGACCGGATGACGGCCAACCACCTGCACCAGGGCATCGCGCTGCAGGTGCCGCCCTACAACTACGCCCACCCCGACGACCTGTTGGCGGCGGCCCAGGAAACACCGCCGGCGTTGCTGGTCGCGCTGGACAACATCTCCGATCCGCGCAACCTCGGCGCCGTCGTGCGGTCGGTCGCCGCCTTCGGCGGTCACGGCGTGCTGATCCCGCAGCGCCGCTCGGCCTCGGTGACGGCGGTGGCGTGGCGCACCAGCGCCGGCGCGGCCGCCCGCGTCCCGGTGGCGCGCGCCACCAATCTCACGCGGGCGCTGCGGGGTTGGGCCGACGGCGGGCTTCGGGTCATCGGGCTGGACGCCCGGGGCGACACCACCCTCGACGAGCTGGACGGAACCGACCCGCTGGTGGTGGTCGTCGGCTCGGAAGGCAAGGGGTTGTCGCGGCTGGTGCGGCAGACCTGCGACCAGGTGGTGTCGATCCCGATGGCCGGTGACACCGAATCGCTGAACGCGTCGGTGGCCGCCGGGGTGGTGCTCGCCGAAATCGCCCGGCAGCGCAGGCGTTAGATGATCGCCCGCGTCGCGGCCGCCCTGGTTGCGCTGGCGGTGTTGCTCGCGCCGCCGGCTGCCGCGCAACCGTCGGGGTTCGACCTGCAGGCCCATCGCGGCGGGCGCGGCGAGACGACCGAGGAATCGCTGCGGGCGTTCGCCAAGTCCCTCGAACTCGGCGTCAGCACACTCGAACTCGACATCGGCATCACCAAGGACGCCCAGCCGCTGGTGTGGCACGACCCCACGATCGGTGCCGACAAGTGCGCCGACACCGCGCCGGCCTTCCCCGGCGACCCGGCGTACCCCTACGTCGGGAAGCTGGTGCACGAGCTCACCCTGGCGCAGATCCAGACGCTGGACTGCGGCCGCCGGCTCGCTGAGTTTCCGGACGCGGAGCCGGTGCGGCACAACAGGATTGCCGTCCTGCCGCAGGTATTTGCCCTCGCGGACTCCTATCGCGCCGACGTGCGCTACAACATCGAAACCAAGGTGGAGGCCGACCACCCGGGCGCGTCGGCGGAGCCGGCGGAATTCGTCGACGTGATCCTGGCCGCGGTCAGGGCGGCCGGCAAGGTCGATCGCGTGGAGATCCAGAGCTTCGACTGGCGAACCCTGCCGATGGTGCACCGGGCCGAGCCGTCGATTCCGTTGGTGGCGCTGTACAACGAGGAGACCTGGGCGCCGGGCTCGCCGTGGCTAAACGGCGTGGACGCCGCCGTGGTCGGCGACCCGATGATCGGGGCGCTGACGGTGGGCGCCGCCGTCGTCTCACCGCGATACCAGTTGGTCACCGGTAAACCGTACGTCGAACATGCGCACTCGTTGGGCCTCAAGGTGATTCCGTGGACCGTCGACGATGCCGACGCGATGCGCCAGCAGATCGGTTACGGCGTCGACGGCCTCATCACCGACTTCCCGGCATTGGCGAGGCACGTGCTGGCCGGGCTCGGCATGCCGCTGCCGCCGGCCTATCGGCGGGCCTAGCTCGGCAGGCTTTCGGCCAAAACGCCGGACGCCGTGTCGCGCTCCCCGATTCCCGACTGGCGTCGGCGGCGGTTGGCGCGGACGACTCGCCACACCATCTCCGGGCGCAGCAGCCGGGTCGCGGGATCGAGCAGCGAAATCACCCTGGTGAACTGGTCGACGACCGCCGTGTCGGATTCGACGGCGGTCAGGACACGCTCCATGTAGACGTTGAGCGCACGCGCCAACAGGGGTGGGGCGCCATCGATTTCGGGCAGGCAGAGGTCGGGCAGGGCCGACAATTGCCAGGCCTGGCGGATCGGTGCCGCCGCGGCGCGGAAGAACCGCCGCGCCAAACCGCCGGTGCCGCGGCCCAAGCAATCGCGCAGCGCCGACGCCTCCAGCGCGGCCACCGTCATGCCCTGCCCGTAGAGCGGGTTGAAGCTGCACACCGCGTCGCCGGTGACCAGCAGGCCCTCCGGGAAACGCCGGGCCTTGTCGTAGCGCCGCCAGCGGCTGCACGGCATCTTGTGCCGCACCGGGTCGCCGACGGGCTCGCCGCCCCGCACCGCGGCAAGCAGTTCGGCGGGTGCGCAGTCCCGCACGAATTCGCACATGGCGCCCAGGTCGGCGGCCGGTTCGTGACCCGCCACGCCGATCACCGTGAACAGCCACGTGTCGTTCTCGCAGTGCAGCAGGCCCGCCCCTCGGGGCCTGCCCGGCACGATCCCGACCAGGAACGCGTCTTCGTGGGGGGGATCGGTCGTCACGCGCAGCCGCTGGCTCATGTACGTCAAATGCACCGCGACCCGATCTTCGCGCGGCCGGTCGAAGCCGGCGTCTGCCAACCACGTCGGGGTGTGCGCGCCGCGCCCCGTGGCGTCCACCACCAGGTCCGCCTTGAGCGTGCTGCCTTCGCCGCTGTGGCGGTCGACGACCCGCGCGCCTGTCACGCGGCGGCGGTCGGGCGCCCAGGTCAGCGACGCGACGGAGTGCTCGTCGAGCAGCGTGACGTTGGGGATGCCGCGCACCCGCCGGCGCACGTGGCCCTCCAGGAAGGGCCGGGTCGCGCAGTAGGCGGTGAACGAGGGGGCGCGGCCGCTGCGCGCCATCAGGTGCCCGCCCAGGCTGTAGTGCAGCCGCGACAGGTCCTGGCCGTCGAAGTACTGCGCGCCGTCGCGCACCAGCTCGTCGAGGACGCCGGGGAACAGCTCCTCGATCGTCTGGGCGCCGCGGGCCAACAGGGCGTGTAGGTGCCGGCCCTGCGGCACGCCCCGGCGACCGGCCGTGGTGTCCGGCAGCGGGTCGCGCTCCACCACCGTCACCGTGTCGAAGAAGTCGGCGAGCGTTCGCGCGGCCAGCAGGCCTGCCATGCTCGCGCCCAACACCACCGCCTGGCCGCCGATCGGCGCCCTGTCGTTGCCCATGTCCCACCGCCCTTACCCAGCCGTTAGCTGACGATGGTCATGCTCACGTCGAGCCGTGGGCGCCGATAGCGTAGTGGGCTACGCGATTAACGCCGAAGACTTCCCCAATTGACGCGGAAGCGAAGTTATAGTCGCCGAGTGATCAGCGGTAAACCGCTGGCGGGCCGCGATGGCGAAATGCGGCTCATTCGGCGCGCCCTGAGCGGCGCCGGCAACCACTCCGGCGTGGTGATCGCCGGAGCCGCCGGCGTGGGCAAGACCTGGTTGGCCCGGGAAACGCTGCGGTGCGCCGAGGCGTCGGGCGAGCGCACAAAGTGGATCGTCGGCACCGAATCGGCGCGCGCGCTGCCGCTGGGCGCGTTCATCGGCCTGCTGGGCCAGGCCATGTCCGATCCGCTCACCAACGTCCGGCGGGTGATCAATTCTTTTGTCGCGCAACAGCATCGGGGTCGCGTCGTGGTGGGGGTGGACGACGCGCACCTGCTGGACGGGTTGTCGGCGCTGGTCGTTCACGAGCTGGCGCAATCGGGCGGGGCGCGGCTGGTGGTCACCGTGCGCACCGGCGCCGAGGAACCCGATGCGGTGACGGCGCTGTGGAAGGAAGGGCTGCTCGTTCGCCTGGACCTCGAACCACTATCGGTCGCGGCGACCCGCGAGGTGATCGAGAGCACGCTCGGCGGCCCGGTCGACGCGCGCAGCGCGGTCCGGTTCCGCAAACTCACCGGCGGAAACACGCTGTTCCTTCGCCAGTTGCTGTCCGATCAGGTCGCGGCCGGGCGGATGCGGGAATCGGCGGGGGTGTGGATGTGGGACGGCGACGTCGCGGTGTCGGCGAGCCTGTCCGACACGGTGGGGCGCAAGCTGAGCCGGCTGAGCCCGCCGCTGGCGCTGGTGGTCGACACGCTGTCGCAGTGCGAGCCGCTGGCCGTCGACGTGCTCTGCGACCTGCTGCCGCGGCGCGACCTGGCGGTCGCCGAGTCGATGGGCCTGGTGAGCGTCGAGCGCACGGCGGGCGGGCTGATGGCCAGGCTTGCGCACCCGCTGTTCGGCGAGCTGCGCCGCGCGACCGCCGGCGAGATGTACCTGTCGTCGATCCGCGGCCGGCTCGCGACGCGGCTGGCGCAAAGCGGCGACGCCGACGTGCAGGCCACCGTGCGCCGGGCCCTGCTCAGCCTCGAGTCGGACCTAGACCCCCAACCCGAGCTCTATCTGGAATCGGCGCGGCACGCGATGACGCTGCTGGATCTGGACCTGGCCGACCGGTTCGCCACCGCCGCCGCGCGGGCCGGCGCGCCCGGGGCCGCCGGGGTCCGGGCGATGAACCTGGTGCTGCTGGGGCGCGGCGACGAGGCCGAGGCGGCGCTGCGCGAGCTGGCCGACGCCGACTCGCCGGAGGGCCATCATTGGTCGACGGTGCGCGCGGCCAACCTGATCTGGATGGTCGGGCGGCCCGCGGAGGCGGGCGCGATCCTCGACGGCCTGGCCGCACGCCCCGAGACGGCGGCGCAGGTTGCCGAGCGTCAGGCGGTGCAGGCGTGCCTGGACGCGGTGTCGGCCCGCTGCGAAGCGGCGACCGAAAGCGCCGGGGCGGCACTGGATTTCGTGGAGCTGCCGGACTTTCACGCGATGATGGCCTCGCTCGCGCTGATCATGGCGAGGGGGGCGCTGGGCCAGATCGACGGGCTGGCCACCGTCGCCGAACAGGCGCTGCGGCGCGCCACTACGTCGTTTCAGGCGTCGCACATGCGCTTCTGGTTCGGCGCGGTGTACGGCCGCGCGTGCCGGCTGACCGGGCGCCTCGACGAACTCGTCAGCACCGCGCGGCAGGTGGCCGACTCCGCCCGCGACATTCCCGGACTGGCCTACGCCAACCTGGCCTTCCTACTCGGATACGCCGAGCTGTCGCGAGGCGCCGTCGGCGACGCGGCCCGGCTGTTACACGAGGCGCTCGCCGGCGTGCAAAGGCACGCCGTCACAACGGGTTTGCGGCAGGCGAGCTATTTCGCGCTGGCCGAGGCGCACGCCAAGCTCGGACAGCCCGCCGAGGCCACCGACGCGATGGCCAGCGTGCGCCCGACCGTTTCACCCGAGTTTCTGTTCATGCACACCGCCATGTCTTTGTCCGACGGGTGGGCGATGGCCGCAAGCGGCCGGCTGAGCGACGCCGTGGCCACCGCCCGCGAGGCGGCGCGGCTCGCGCGCGACCGGGGGCAGCCCACCCACGAGCTGGCGTGCATCCAGGCCGCGGCGCAGTGGGGCGACGCGTCCGCGGCGGCGCGGGCTCGGGAACTGGCCGACGCGTTGTCGCTGCCGCTCGCCGAAGCCGTTGCCGCGCACGCGGAGGCGTTGGCGGCCGGCAAGGGCGAAGGCCTGCTGGCCGCCTCGGCGGCCTACCGCCGGATCGGTGACCGGGCCACCGCGGCGGACGCGGCGGCGCAGGCCTCGGTCGCGTTCGACGAAAGCCAGCAACACAAGCGCGGCCTCTACGCGGCGGCGCTGGCCCGCGAACTGGCCGACGAATGCGGCGGCCTGCAGACGCCGGCGCTGCGGACGCCGACCGGTGTGAAGTTGTCGGGTCGCCAGCGCGACGTCATCGAGCTCGTGGTGGCAGGTCTGACCAACCGGCAGATCGCCGACCAGCTGGTGATGTCGGTGCGCACGGTGGAGGGTCACGTCTACCGGGCCTGCCAGCGGGTGGGAGCGCAGTCGCGCGAGGAGCTGGCGTCGATCATGCGATACCGGCGCGGCGACAACTGACCCGTCTAGGACTGCACGCCGAGTAGCCGCGCCGACGCCCACAGCGCCAGCACCGCGAGCACCAACGCGGGCGGCACGGTGCACAGGCCCAGGCGGGTGTATTCGCCCACGCCGGCGTCGACGTCGTGGCGGCGCAACACCCGCCGCCACAACAGGTTCGACAGCGAACCGACGTAGGTCAGGTTGGGGCCGATGTTGACCCCGATCAGCACGGCCAGGATCGCCACCGGTCCGGCGGGCGCCACCAGCGGCAGCAGCACCAGCGTGGCGGGCAGGTTGTTGACGACATTGGCCAGCGCGGCGGCGATCGCGGCGATCCCGAGCAGCCCAAGCAGCCCCGAGCCGGACGGCAGCACCGCCGACATCGCCCGGTCCATGCCGTTGAGCATCACCGCCCGCACCACGATGCCCAGCGCGAGCACGAACAGCAAAAACGACACGTGCGCCGACCGCGCGATCTCGGTCACCGTGGTGTGCCGGCGACCGAGGCTGCGCACCGCGAGCACCGAGGCACCGACGACGGCCACCCAGGCCGGGGCGACGCCCACCGACTCGCCGAGGGCGAACCCGGCGAGGGTCAGCCCGACCACCACCAACACGAACACCGGGGGCCGCGGCGCGGGCCCGCGCTTCTCGGGGTCGGGCTGCGCGCGCAGGTCGCCGGCGAAAAACCGCCGGAACACCGCGTATAGCGTGGCTACCGCGATCAGCCAGGGCAGCGCCATCACCAGGGTGAACTTCGTGAACGAGAGCTTGGCGAGGTGGAAGGCCAGCAGGTTGGTGAGGTTGGACACCGGCAACAGCAGCGAGGCGCCGTTGGCCAGGTGAGCGGTGGCGTAGGCGTAGGGCCGCACCGGGGCCCGCAGTCGGCGCACCGCGGCCAGCACCACCGGCGTCAGCAACACCACCGCGGCGTCCAGGCTCAGCACCGCCGTGATGAGCGACGAGATGGCGAACACCCGAAGCAGCAGGCCGCCCGAGCCGACCCGGCCCCGCGCGATCACCGCGCCCGCCGCCTCGAACAGGCCCTCGTCGTCGCACAGCTTGGCCAGTACGAGGACGGCGCCGAGGAAGGCGACCACCTCCCATAGGCCCGCGACCTCGTCGGCCGCCTGACGCAGCGAGATCGCGCCGACCCCGACCAGGATCGCGGCCGCGGGAACGGCCGCCACCGCCTCGGGCAAGCCGCGGGGGCGCGCGACGGCGAACACGAGCACGGCAGCCAGCAGCACCAGCGCGGCGGTCAGTCCCAACGCCGAAACCGCTTCACGTCCAGGGGTCTTCGCGCCGCCACACCGTCGGCATGTGCAGCGCGACACCGTCGTGGGCGGCCAGCTCGTCGAGGACACTGATGGACACGTCGAGGTCGTCACCCGCATAGGGCAAGGCCCGCAACGGTTTTGACAACGGGCGGAAGAAGTCGTCCCAGTGGATCAGCACCACCCGGCGGGCGCCCACGGCCCGCACCGTCTCGTCCCAGTAGTCGAGCAGATACGACCGGGGCCGCAGCCCCAGCTGCCCGACGCTGAGGTACGCCGCGTCCGCGCGGCGGCCGGCCAGCGCGCCCTTGACGAAGCCGGCGCTGCCCTGGATCAGCAGCCGCCGGCCCGACGGGCGGTGATGCACCAGCGTCGACCACGCCTCGCCGCAGCGGTAGGCCGACGCCTTCGCCGGTGGGCGCAGCGGTTCGTCGATCACACCGGGGAACCGGTCGGGCGGGCAGTGCCGCGACTCGACGAGCGTTACGTCGTAGGCGCCCAACCGGATCGGCTCGCCCGGGGCCGCGACCACGATGCGGTCCTCGGCCAGCCCGTAGCCGCGGGCGACGTTGGCGGCCGAGCGGCCGCCGACCAATCGCGCGCCGGTGCGGTCGGCGACCAGGGCGGAGTCCATCACGTGATCGAGGTGGGTGTGCACCGGGACGACGGCCTGCAGCCGCGACACCTTGGCGCGCGCCAAACAGCCGTCCACGCGGGCCGGCGACGGCGCAACCCTGCCGGCGGCCACCCGCGCCAGGCCGGGGCGCGAGAAGTACCCGTCGGTCATCAGCGCCGAGGAGCCGTCGTCGACCAGCAGCGTCGCCACCCCCATCCAGGTCACCGAAAGCGGCGAGTCGGGCCCGGCGGCGGGCGCGTCGAACCGGTCGGAGTAACGCGACAGGTCCGGCCGACCGAGCTTGAGTCGCATCAGCAGAAGGCCCTGACGTCGATGCCGGCGGCCGCCAACGCCTCCCGTACCGCGGTCGCGATCCGCACCGCGCCCGGCGAATCACCGTGCACGCAAACCGATTCCACGCTCACACCGATCTCGGTGCCGTCGATCGCGATGATTCGGCCCGAGGTCGCCATGGTCACCACGCGCTCGGCGATCGCCGCCGGGTCGTCGAGCACCGCGCCCGGTTCGCGGCGCGACACCAGCCGGCCGTCCGGGCGGTAGGCGCGGTCGGCGAACGCCTCGGCCACCGTGCGCAGGCCGCGGCGGGCGGCCTCGTCGAAAAACGCCGAGCCCGCGATGCCCAGAACCGGCAGCGCCGGGTCCACCAGTCGCACCGCCTCGGCGAGCGCGCCCGCCTGCGTGCGGTCGGTGACGATCGTGTTGTACAGCGCCCCATGGGGTTTGACGTAACACACGGTCGAGCCGGCCGCCGCCGCGATCGCCTGCAGGGCGCCGATCTGGTAGACCACGTCGGCGATCAGGTCCTCGGCGGTGACGTCGACGAAGCGCCTGCCGAACCCGGCCAGGTCGCGGTAGCTGACCTGCGCCCCGATGCGCACGCCGCGCTCGGCGGCCGTCCGGCAGACCCGCAACAGCCCGGCGGGGTCGCCGGCGTGAAAGCCGCACGCCACGTTGGCGCTGGTGACGATCCCGAGCATGGCGTCGTCATCGCCGAGGCGCCAGACGCCGAAGCCTTCGCCCAGGTCGGCGTTGAGGTCGATGACGGCCACCCGCCTAGCTTATTGCCGGGGCGGCCTCGCGGCGGCGCCCCAGCAGCCAGCAGGTCAGATAGATCGCGAACGAGATGGTCGCGACGAACACCGACACCGGGACGCCGGGCGCCAGCGACAACACGATGCCGCCGACGGCGGCAACCTCGGCGAAGACGACCGACGCCGCGATCGCCGCGGCGGGCGAGCTGACCACCCGGGCGGCCGCGGCGGCGGGCGTGATCAGCAGCGACATCACCAGCAGCGCCCCGACGATCTGCACGGCCTGGGCCGCGACCACGCCGACCAGCGCGGCGAACACGATGCCCAGCGCGCGCACCGGCACGCCCCGCGCGGCCGCGACGTCGGGGTCGACGGTGGCGAACAACAGCGGGCGGTAGCAGGTGGCGAGCACGGCGACCACGAGCAGGCACACCAGCGCCAGCATGGTCAGGCCGGTGTAGCCGACGCCGACGATCTGGCCGGTCAGCAGCGCGAAAGCGGTCCCGGTGCGCCCGGGGTAGAGGTGGATGAACAACACCGCCAGGCCGAGCCCGAACGCCAGCACCACGCCGATCGCCGAATCGCGTTCGCGGGCGCGCTGACCGAAGAACCCGAACAGCGCCGCCGCCAGCGCGCTGCCGACCAGCGCGCCCAGGCCCACCTCGAAGCCCGCCAGCAGCGCGAAAGCGGCTCCGGTCAAGGACAATTCGCTGGACCCGTGCACCGCGAACGACATCTGGCGCATCACGATGAACGGCCCGATCAGCCCGGCCACCAGCCCCAGCAGCGCGGCCGCCAGCAGCGCCTGCTGGACGAAGTCGTGGCGCAGCAGGTGGGCGGTGATGTCGAAGGAGAACAGGTGGTCCACCATCTCGTCGATCCGGCGGCTCATCGGTGACACCCGCCGTCGGGCTCGCCGACCACGACGAAGCCGTCCTTCACCTTCACCACCTGGATGTCGGCGCGGTAGAGCGCCGACAGCGTGTCCGAGGTCATCACCTGCTCGACGGTGCCGACCTGGAAGCGGCCGTTGACCAGATACAGCACCCGGTCCACGTACGGCAGGATCGGGTTGAGCTGGTGGGTGACGACGACGACCGCCGTCGCGGCGTCCCGGCGGCGCTGGTCGATCACGGCCGACACCAGCTTCGCGTTGGCCGGATCCAGGGCCAGCAGCGGCTCGTCGCACAGCAGCAGCGTCGGGTCGCCGACCAGCGCCTGGGCGATCCGCACCCGTTGCAGCTCGCCGCCCGACATCACGCCGACCCGCACGTCGGCGAGGTGTTCGCCGTTGACCCGGCGCAGCGCCTCCGACACGGTCGCGCGCCGGCGGGCCCGGTCGGCGGACCGCAGCGGCACGCCGCCCCAGCGGGCGCCGTCGATGCCCAGCCGGACCAGGTCGCGGCCGCGCAGCATCACGTCGCGGTCGATCGGGCGGTGTTGCGGCACGTAACCGATGCGTCCGCTGCCCAAGGTGACGGGCTTCCCGTCGACCAGCGCGGCCCCGGCGTCCAGCGGCAGCTGCCCGAGCAGGACCCGCAGCAGCGACGTCTTGCCGCTGCCGTTGGGGCCGAGCACCGCGACGAACTCGCCGGGCGACACCGACAGGTCGAGGTGGTCCCACAGCACCCGGGCGCCGAACGCCAGCCGGGCCCCGCGCAACGCGACGGCGGGGGTTCGGCGGTCGACCGCCTGGACGGCTTTCAGGCTCACGCGCTTACCGGTTCGTCCGCAGGGCGGCCAGCAGCCGGTTGACGGTGTTGCGCTGCCACGTCAGGTAGTCGGTGCCGGCGGGCAGCGTCTCGGTCACCTCGGTGACCGGCACCCCCGCCCGCCGCGCGGCGTCCTCGAGGCGGTTGATCGCGGTGCCGGTCGTCTGGGGGTTGACCAGCAGCGTCGCCACCTGGCGGCGGTCGATCATGTCGAGGACGGAGGCCATGTCGGCCGGGGCCGGCTCGGTTTCGTTCTCGTTGGCCGCGGTGAACGCGGCCGGGCTGCGGTTGACCAGGCCCGCCGCCGACAACAGGTAGTCGACGTCCGGTTCGGTCGCGATGACCGCGGCGTCGGGGTAGGCGCTGGCGATCGCGTGTTCGGAGATGGCGATCGCGTCGGCGTCGCGGCAGAACGCGGCGGCGTTGGCGCGGTAGTCGGCGGCGTTGGCCGGGTCGATGGCCGCCATCCGGTCGGCGATCGAGGAGGCGGCGGACTTGGCGACGTTCAGATCGTAGAAGACGTGTTCGTTGGGGGGTTGCCCGCCGTTGGGGCGGGCCGCGAACGAATAGGCTTCGACCGACTTGACCGACTTGACGGCCGGGTGGCGGGCCAGCAGCTGGTCCACCCACGGGTCGTAGCCGCCGCCGTTGTAGACGACCAGGTCGGCGTCGGTGATCGCGGCGGCGTCCGACGGGCTTGCCGTGTACGAATGCGGGTCGACATCCGAGCCGCTGAGGATCGACTTGACCGGCACGTGACGGCCGGTGACGGCGCTGGCCACGCTGCCCCACACGTCGGTGGAGGCGATCACGGTGGCCGCCCGCTGATGCACCGAGGACGCGCAGCCGGTGAGCGCGGTCAGGCCGGCCAGGGCCACCGACAGCCAGCGCGGCACACCACTTACCGCCGCCAATTCGCATCCTCTCCTCGGCCCCGTCAGCCGACCCACAATACTAATGAAAATCGTTTCCATTAGAAAGTGGCGCGTAGGCGAGATGGGCAATCCGCTGTAGCGTCACCGGACGTGAGTCCCACACCGCGCCGGCGTGCGACTCTGGCGTCGTTGGCCGACGAGCTGAAGGTTTCGCGCACGACGATCTCGAACGCCTTCAACCGGCCCGATCAGCTCTCCGCCGACCTCCGCGAGCGCGTGCTCGCCACGGCGAAACGGCTGGGCTACCCCGGGCCCGACCCGGTGGCGCGGTCGTTGCGTACCCGCAAGGCCGGCGCGGTCGGCCTGGTGATGGCCGAACCGCTGACCTACTTCTTCAGCGACCCGGCGGCGCGCGATTTCGTCGCCGGGGTGGCGCAGTCGTGCGAAGAGCTCGGGCAGGGCCTGCTCCTGGTGGCGGTCGGGGCCAGCCGCAGCCGCGAGGACGGGACCGCCGCCGTGCTGGGCGCCGGCGTCGACGGGTTCGTCGTGTACTCGGTCTGCGACGACGACCCCTACCTGCAGGTGGTGCTGCAGCGGCGGTTGCCGGTGGTGGTCGTCGACCAGCCCAAGGGCCTCTCCGGGGTGTCCCGCGTGGGCATCGACGACCGGGCGGCGATGCGCGAGCTGGCCGACTACGTGCTCGGGCTGGGACACCGCGAGATCGGGTTGCTGACCATGCGGCTGGGCCGCGACCGCCGCCAGGGCCTGGTGGACGCCGAGCGGCTGCGGTCGCCGGCCTTCGACGTGCAGCGCGAACGGATCGTCGGCGTGTGGGAGGCGATGACGGCCGCGGGCGTTGACCCGGATTCGCTGACCGTGGTGGAAAGCTACGAGCACCTGCCGGAATCGGGCGGGGCCGCCGCCAAGGCGGCGCTGGAGGCCAATCCGCGGATCACGGCGCTGATGTGCACCGCCGACATCCTGGCGCTGTCGGCCATGGATTACCTTCGCGCCCATGGCATTTACGTCCCCGGCCAGATGAGCGTCACCGGGTTCGACGGGGTGCCCGACGCGATCGGCCGCGGGTTGACGACGGTGGCGCAGCCGAGCCTGCGCAAAGGCCACCGCGCCGGTGAACTGCTGCTTAACCCCCCGAGGTCGGGGCTGCCGGTCGTCGAGCTGCTCGACACCGAGCTGATCCGGGGCCGCACCGCCGGCCCGCCGGCCTAGGGCTCAGCCGCCGTCCTGATCCCCGATCAGCAGCCGCACCGCCAGGTCCAGCCGTTTGCTGACGTCTGTCGCCGAGGCGCGACGGGTCAGCCACGCCAGCAGGTTCGACAGCCACACGTCCGAGATCACCCGGGCGATGTGGTACTGGTCCTCGGTCGGCTCGCCGTCGGCCATCGCCCGCGCGAACATGGAATCGATCAGCTTCTCGACCTGGTCGACCTCGCTGGCCGCCGAGGCGTCGGCGAACACGTAGGCGCGCGTCATCGCCTCGGTCAAAAGCGGGTTGCGCTGCATGGCGCGGTTGAGCTTGCCGACCATGAAGTTGAGCCGCTGGAAGGGGGTTCCCCCCGCCACGGTGGAGCGGTCGGTCTTGGCGTCGATGCGACTGAACTCCCGGCCCAGCGCCGACACCAGCAGGTGCACCTTCGACGGGAAGTACCGGTACAACGTGCCCACCGCCACGTCGGCGCGATCGGCCACGGCGCGCATCTGAACCGCCTCGTAGCCGCCCTTGGACGCGATGGCCATGGTGGCGTCCAGGATGCGCTTGCGGCGTTCCCGCTGTGCCTCCGAGCCCAGCTCCGACTCGGCCAGTACCGCCACGTTCATCACCTCGCGCGGCTGCGAGTCAGAGACGCGGGCCGAGTTCGGGTTCGCTGACGACATCTGAGGGGATGCTCCTTTTCCAGGTGGTTCGTTCGCAAACGATACGCATGCTGCGCGTGAATTTCCCACCTCCCCGCAGCGGGGACACCGACGTGTGCTGCTGTGATGGCGTTCGACTTGACGCTCGATCGCTGGCACTATTAGAACACGTTCTAGTGGCCTTTAGGGCCCCTTATCGGCATCGCAGAACCAATCACGCGGAGGGCCCTCAGGGTGGTAGCGACCGTCACCGACGAACAGTCTGCCGCGCGTGCGCTGGTGCGGGATTGGGCCCGCAACACCACGTCGGGGCCCGGCGGGACCGCCGCGATCCGCGCGGTCGAGCGGGGCAACCCCGATGCGTGGCGCCCGGTGTTCGCCGGGCTGGCCGACCTGGGGCTGTTCGGGGTGGCGATCCCCGAGGATTGCGGCGGCGCGGGCGGCAGCGTCGAGGACCTGAGCGCGATGGTCGAGGAGGCCGCCAAGGCCCTGATCGCCGGCCCGGTCGCGACGACCGCGCTGGCCACGCTCGTCGTCGAGGACCCCCAGCTGCTGGCCGCCCTGGCCGCCGGGGAGCGCTTCGCCGGACTGGCCCTCGAGGGTGACGTGCGGTTCGACGGGGAGCGGGTGTCGGGCACGCTGCCCTGGGTGCTGGGCGGCGCGGAGGGCGGCATCGTGATCGTCGCCGCCGACGGCAAGGCGCTGCTCGTCGACGCCGGCGGCGACGGTGTGGAGCTCGAGCCGCTGCCGGCCACCGATTTCTCCCGGCCGCTGGCCCGGGTGGTGCTGGCCTCGGCACCGGCCGCCGCGCTCGGGGCGTCGGCGCGGCGGGTCGAGGAGTTGGCCGCGACGGTGCTGGCCGCCGAGGCCGCCGGCGTGACGCGTTGGTCGCTGGACACCGCCGTCGCCTACGCCAAGGTGCGCGAGCAGTTCGGCAAGCCGATCGGCAGCTTCCAGGCCGTCAAACACATCTGCGCGGAGATGCTGTGCCGCGCCGAACAGGCCGAGGTGGCCGCGGCCGACGCGGCCCGCGCGGCGGCCGACCCCGACCCGGACCAGTTCTCCGTCGCCGCGGCGCTGGCCGCCGGCATCGGCATCGCCGCCGCCAAGGCCAACGTCAAGGACTGCATCCAGGTGCTCGGCGGCATCGGTTGCACGTGGGAGCACGACGCGCACCTGTACCTGCGACGCGCGCACGCCATCGGCCGCTTTCTCGGCGGCTCCGAGCGCTGGCTGCGCCACAGCGCCGCGCTGACCCAGGCCGGGGTGCGCCGCCGACTGGGGATCGACCTGTCCGAGGCGGAGGGGCAGCGGGCCGAGATCGCCGCGGCCGTCGCCGACGTCGCCGCGCTGCCCGAGGAGAAGCGTCAGGTGGCGCTGGCCGATGCGGGCCTGCTGGCGCCGCACTGGCCGGCCCCGTACGGGCGCGGCGCCACGCCGGCCGAGCAGCTGCTGATCGATCAGGAACTGTCGGCGGCCGGGGTCGTGCGCCCCGATTTGGTGATCGGGTGGTGGGCGGCGCCGACGATTCTCGAACACGGCACGCCCGAGCAGATCGAGCGGTTCGTGCCGGCCACCCTGCGCGGCGAATTCCTTTGGTGCCAACTGTTTTCCGAGCCGGGCGCCGGGTCCGATCTGGCGTCGTTGCGCACCAAGGCGGTCCGGGGCGACGGCGGCTGGCTGCTGACCGGTCAAAAGGTGTGGACGTCGGCGGCGCAGAAGGCGCGGTGGGGTGTGTGCCTGGCGCGCACCGACCCCGAGGCACCGAAGCACAAGGGCATCACCTACTTCCTGGTGGACATGAAATCGCCGGGCATCGAGATCCGCCCGCTGCGCGAGATCACCGGGGACTCGCTGTTCAACGAGGTCTTTTTGGACAACGTGTTCGTGCCCGACGACATGGTGGTCGGCACGGTGAACGACGGCTGGCGGCTGGCCCGGACCACCCTGGCCAACGAGCGGGTCGCGATGGCCACCGGGACCGCGCTGGGCAATCCGATGGAAGAGCTGCTCAAGGTGCTGGCCGAACTGGAGCTCGACGCCGCCCAGCAGGACCGGCTGGGACGGCTGATCGCCACCGCCCAGACGGGTGCGCTGCTGGATCAGCGCATCGCCCAGCTGGCCGTCGGCGGCCAGGACCCCGGGGCGCAGTCGAGCGTGCGCAAGCTGATCGGCGTCCGCTACCGGCAGGCGCTGGCCGAGTTCATGATGGACGTCTCCGACGGCGGCGGCCTGGTCGACAACCGCGCGGTGTTCGACTTCCTCAACACCCGCTGCCTCACGATCGCCGGCGGCACCGAGCAGATCCTGCTCACCGTCGCCGCCGAGCGGCTGCTCGGGCTGCCCCGCTAGCCGAGATCGGCTGCGGCGGCATGCAATTCGCGCAGCGCCTGGCACGCCATCTCGCCCAAGTCTCCGTCGTCGCCCGGTTCGGCCCACCGGGCGTAGGCGGACCATGTTCGCATCGTCAAGAGAACGTCGTCTGCGCGCAGGTGCTGGGCGAGGTGATGTTGACCCCGGGATAGACCACCTGGATGTGGGTGCAGACGATGACGTTGACGTCCGTCTTCGGCTGGCCCGTGGACCAGTCGGCCGAGTCGATGCGCCCGTTGGTCTGGTATTTGTCCGGGGGGCCCTCGCCGAAGTAGACGGTGGTGATCTCGTCGTTGCCCATCGCCTTGTGGACCCGCTCGTACTGGCCGGCGGCGTGGGTGTCCAGGTAGGCCATCCGGTTCGTCGAGCGGACCTCGGTGGTCTGGCGGGCCCACAGGCCCGGCGGGAATCCGGTGACCCCGTCGGGCGTGCGCGTGTCGGCCCCGGCGACGAAGTCGCAGTGGCCATCCGACTTGAAGCAGTTGAGGAAGATGTGGGTCTCCAGCTGATTGGGGCCTTCCAGCGGGAACAGCGTGGTGGCGCCGTTGCTCGCGGCCGCGCAAAGGGGAGGAGGGGGAAACGCCAACACGCCCGCGACGACCGCAAAGCCCGCCATCAGCCGCTTCATCGTGCTCCCCTTCTCGGTTCGCTGTGCCACTACTCGTCGTAGGTGACTTCTACCGAATCAGATTCCGGGCGAGATTGACAGGCCAAAATCAGGCCCTCGTCGAGGTCCTGCTGCTCGAGCACGTCGTTGACCTCCATGTCGACCCTGCCGCTGCGCAGCGTGCAGGCGCACGCGCCGCAGTGGCCCTCCCGGCAGGAGAACGGCGCGTCGAGACCTTCGGCGAGCAACACGTCGAGCAGCTTGGCGTGGCGCGGCCAGGACACGGTGTGCGTTTCCCCGTCCAGCTCGACCACCACGGTGGCCGGCGGCTGGTCGCCTTCGGCGGTGTCGTCGATATCGGCGATCTCGACCGCGGCGAACGGATCGGAGTCCAGCGACTTGAACACCTCGATATGGACTTGGGCGGCAGGGACTTTCAGCGATTCAAGCGCGGCGCGCGCCGCGTCCATGAAGGGGCCGGGGCCGCAGATGAACACCGGCCGGTCGGTGTAGGGGGCGGCGAGCTTCGCCAGCGCGGCCGCGCTGGGCAGTCCCTGCAGCGATTCCAGCCAGTGCAGCACCGTCAGCCGGTCGGGATACTTGGCCGACAGCTCGCGCAGCGCGTCGGAAAAGATCACCGAGCGGTCGTCGCGGTTGGCGTAGACCAGCGTCACCTGCCCGCCGCCCTCGGCGAGCGCCGACTTGCAGATCGACATGATCGGGGTGATCCCGCTTCCGGCGGCCAGCAGCAGAAAGTCGTCGTCGAGCGTCTTGGGCACGAAGGTCCCCGACGGGGCCAGCACGTGGATGCGCATGCCGGCGTGCGCGTGATCGCACAGCCAATTGGAGGCGTATCCGTCGGCGGTGCGTTTCACCGTGACCGTCAGCGCGTCGTCGGTGTAGGGCGAGCTGCACAACGAGTAGCAACGGGCCACCGAGCCGGTGCGCTCGCTCGGGACGCGCAGCGTCAAAAACTGTCCGGGCGCGTACCTGAGCCGAGCGGGCGGGATGTGGGGGTCCCCCTTTTCGCTCGGCACCGCGAACACCAGCGAGCGCGCATCGTCGGTCTCGGCGACGACCTCGGCGATCTGCAGCTCCAGGACGTGGTCGCCGAGTGGCTCGTCGGGAATTCCCTCGGTCACGACCGCCCCTCCTTGATCACAACTAGAACATGTTACAGAAACCCCGTTTGGTACCGCTACCAGCCGCAGGAATACCCTGCTCGACACAAATCGGCACGTGTTCTAGTCTCTCGGGTAAGTCCACTGTGTAAGTCCGGCCCAGGAGGCAAACCTAAGTGACGTCCATTCAACAGCGCGACGCGCAGTCGGTTTTGGCCGCCATCGACGATCTGCTGCCGCGGATTCGGGAGCGCGCCCAGGCGACGGAGGAACTGCGCCGGCTGCCCGACGAGACCGTCCAGGATCTCGAGGACGTCGGCTTCTTCACGCTGCTGCAGCCCGAGCAGTGGGGCGGCCTGCAATGCGACCCCACGCTCTTCTACGAGGCCGTCCGCCGGTTGGCGAGCGCCTGCGGTTCCACCGGCTGGGTGGCCTCGATCATCGGCGTGCACAACTGGCACCTCGCGCTGTTCGACCAACAGGCCCAGGTCGAGGTGTGGGGCGAGGACCCCACGACGCGGATCTCGTCGTCCTACGCGCCGATGGGCGCGGGCGTCGTGACCGACGGCGGCTACCTGGTCAACGGTTCCTGGAACTGGTCGTCAGGCTGCGACCACGCCAGCTGGACGTTCGTGGGCGGCCCCGTCATCAAGGACGGCCGGCCGGTGGACTTCGGCAGCTTTTTGATCCCGCGCAGCGAGTACCGCATCGACGACGTGTGGCACGTCGTCGGCCTGCGCGGCACCGGCAGCAACACCCTGGTGGTCAAGGACGTCTTCGTGCCCCGGCACCGCTTTCTGTCCTACAAGGCGATGAACGACGGCTCCGCCGGCGGATACCGGACCAACGCCGCGCCGGTCTACAAAATGCCCTGGGGCACAATGCATCCCACCACCATTTCGGCGCCGATCGTGGGCATGGCCTACGGCGCGTACGACGCCCACGTCGAGCACCAGGGCAAACGGGTGCGGGCGGCGTTCGCGGGCGAGAAGGCCAAGGACGACCCGTTCGCCAAGATCCGCATCGCCGAGGCGGCCAGCGACATCGATGCCGCCTGGCGCCAGCTGATCGGCAACGTCGGCGACGAGTATGCCCTGTTGGCGGCGGGCAAGGAGATCCCGTTCGAGCTGCGCGCCCGCGCCCGTCGCGACCAGGTGCGCGCCACCGGCCGCTCGATCGCCTCGATCGACCGGCTGTTCGAGGCGTCCGGCGCCACCGCGCTGGCCAACGACCAACCGGTGCAACGGTTTTGGCGCGACGCGCACGCCGGCCGGGTGCACGCGGCCAACGACCCCGAGCGCGCCTACGTGATCTTCGGGAACCACGAGTTCGGGCTGCCGCCCGGCGACACGATGGTGTGATGACCTCCACGCAGGAGCTGACGTTCGAGTCCACGTCGCGCTTCGTCGAAGTCGACGTCGACGGACCGCTCAAGCTGCACTACCACGAGGCGGGCTCGTCTTTTGCAGGTGACGACCGGACGGTGGTGCTGCTGCACGGCGGCGGTCCGGGCGCCTCGAGCTGGACCAACTTCTCGCGCAACATCGCGGTGCTCGCGCAGCATTTCCACGTGCTGGCCGTCGATCAACCCGGCTACGGACACTCCGACAAACGCGCCGAGCACGGGCAGTTCAACCGTTACGCCGCCCGCGCGCTCAAGGGGCTCTTCGACGAGCTGGGCCTGGGACGCGTTCCGCTGGTTGGCAATTCGCTGAGCGGGGGCACCGCCGTCCGGTTCGCGCTCGACTACCCCGACCGGGCGGGTCGCCTGGTGTTGATGGGTCCGGGCGGCCTGAGCGTCAACCTGTTCGCGCCCGATCCCACCGAGGGGGTCAAGCGCCTGGGGGCGTTCTCCGTGGACCCCACCCGGGAGAACCTCGAGGCCTTCCTGCGGGTCATGGTCTACGACAAGAACCTGATCACCCCCGAACTGGTGGACCAGCGTTTCGCGCTGGCGAGCACCCCGGAGTCGCTGACGGCGACCCGCGCGATGGGAATGTCGTTCGCCGGGGCCGATTTCGAGCTCGGCATGATGTGGCGCGAGGCGTACAAGCTGCGCCAGCCGGTGTTGCTGATCTGGGGTCGCGAGGACCGGGTCAATCCGCTGGACGGCGCGCTGGTCGCGCTGAAGACCATTCCGCGTGCGCAGCTGCACGTCTTCGGGCAATGTGGGCACTGGGCGCAGGTGGAAAAGTTCGACGAGTTCAACAAGCTCACCATCGATTTCCTGGGAGGCGCGAGATGAGCATCCGGTCTCTGGGCTATCTGCGCATCGAGGCCACCGACATGGCGGCCTGGCGCGAATACGGCCTGAAGGTGCTCGGCATGATCGAGGGTAAGGGCAACACCGAGGGCGCGCTGTACTTGCGGATGGACGATTTTCCCGCGCGGCTGGTGATCGTGCCGGGCGAGCGCGACCGGCTCTCGGAGACCGGCTGGGAATGCGCGAATGCCGAAGGGCTGCAAGAGATCCGCGATCGCCTCGACGTCGAGGGAACCCCGTACAAGGAGGCCACCGCCGCCGAACTGGCCGACCGCCGCGTCGACGAGATGATCCGGTTCTCCGACCCGTCGGGCAACTGCCTCGAGGTCTTCCACGGCGCCGCCCTGGAGCACCGCCGGGTGGTCAGCCCGTACGGGCACAAGTTCGTCACCGGCGAGCAGGGCCTGGGCCACGTGGTGCTGTCCACCCGCGACGACGCCGAGTCCCTGCACTTCTACCGTGACGTGCTGGGGTTCAGGCTGCGCGACTCGATGCGCCTGCCGCCGCAGCTGGTGGGCCGGCCGGCAGACGGCGCCCCCGCCTGGCTACGGTTCTTCGGCTGCAACCCGCGCCACCACAGCCTGGCGTTCATGCCGGCGCCGACGCCCAGCGGCATCGTGCACCTGATGGTCGAGGTGGAAAACGCCGACGACGTGGGCCTGTGCCTGGACCGGGCGCTGCGCCGCAAGGTGCCGATGTCGGCCACGCTGGGCCGCCACGTCAACGACCTGATGCTGTCGTTCTACATGAAGACACCCGGCGGCTTCGACATCGAATTCGGTTGTGAGGGCAGGCAAGTCGACGACACCGACTGGATCGCGCGGGAAAGCACCGCGGTGAGCCTGTGGGGCCACGACTTCTCGGTCGGATTCAGAAGCTAGCCGGAGCTGGCCATGTCAGCACAGATCGATCCGCGGGCCTTTCGGCAGGTGCTGGGTCAGTTCTGCACGGGCATCACCATCATCACCACCGCGCACGACGGCGTGCCGATCGGCTTTGCCTGCCAGTCGTTTGCGGCGCTGTCGCTGGACCCGCCGCTGGTGCTGTTCTGCCCGACCAAAGTGTCGCGGTCCTTCAAGGCCATCGAAGCCACGGGCCGGTTCTGTGTGAACGTGCTGAGGGAAAAGCAGAGGGACGTGTCGGCCCGGTTCGGGTCCAAGGAGCCCGACAAGTTCGCCGGGATCGACTGGCATCCTTCGGAATTGGGTTCGCCGATCATCGAGGGGTCGCTGGCCTACATCGACTGCACGGTGGCGTCCGTGCACGACGGCGGGGACCACTTCGTCGTGTTCGGCGCGGTCCACTCGCTGTCGGAGGCCCCCAAGATCAAGCCCCGGCCGCTGCTGTTCTATCGCGGTGACTACACCGGCATCGAACCCGACAAGACGACGCCGGCCCAGTGGCGCGACGACCTGGAGGCGTTCCTCACCACGACCACCCAGGACACCTGGCTGTAAAAGCGCTATCCGTTCGGTCCGGGCGGGCCGGACAGCAGCCCGCCGGTGCCGCCGACCCCGGGCAGCCCGCCGGAACCGGCGATGCCATCGATCACGCCGGCCCCGCCGGCGCCGCCGGTCCCGGCCGCCCCGCCGGTGCCACCCGTGCCGATCAGCCGGGCGGTCCCGCCGGTACCACCATTGCCAGCGTTGCCGCCGTTGCCACCAAGGCCGGGAAGAGCGCCGCCGCCGCCTTCGCCGCCGTCGCCGCCGGTGCCACCGATGGCGCCGGCTCCACCAGCGCCACCGCCGCCGTAGAGCAACCCGCCGGCTCCGCCGGCGCCG
>NZ_LQPJ01000084.1 GCF_002101785.1 Mycobacterium palustre | reverse complement strand
CGACACGCCACACCCCACCCGGGGGTTCTCCTCACATCAAGCCGACACGCCTGCTACCAACGTCCTGGCCGAGTACACCAGGCGGGCGGTTCCGGGGGGCGGCGGACCTCTTCGTCGGGCGGCTGGGCGACGGGCGTGACCGGCGGCGCGGCGTTCAACCACTTCCTGAGCCGGAAAAGCTGGTTGACCACCATGCCGATGCCCAGCAGCATCAGCACCGCCACGACTGCTACGACCATTGCGGTGCTCACGAAGTCCATCATGGGCGGGCGACGGCCGGGGTTTCAAGGTCGCCCACCCCCGGGTAGTCATACCCAGCAAATCCAGAAGGAGGTCTTAAGGACATGAGTGGCACCGACAAGCTGAAGAACAAGATCGAGGACCTTGGCGGGCGCGCCAAGGAGGGCATCGGCAAGGCCGCCGGTGACGCCGACACCACCGACGAGGGTCGGGCCGATCAGGCGAAGTCAAGCCTGAAGGACGCCGGCGAGAAGGTGAAGGACGCCTTCAAGAAGTAATCGCAACCGAGTGACCAGCGGGCTTGTTGCGGGTCGACAAACCCGCTGGTTTTCTTCTGCTCAGGACAGCAACGGGCATCACGTAAGGCACACGGAATGCGAAACACACGAATGCGCCGGCTCGCTGCGGCGCTCGGGGCGGCGGCCGGCGCCGCGCTGGTGAGCGCGCCGACGACCCCGGCGTCAGCCGAGCCGTGCCCGGACGTCGAGGTGGTGTTCGCCCGCGGCACCGGCGAGCCCCCGGGCGTCGGCGGCATCGGCGGAGCGTTCGTCGACGCGCTGCGCGGCCAGCTGGGCGGCCGCTCGCTCGGCGTGTATCCGGTCAACTACCAGGCCAGCAGCGACTTCCAGAACCCCAACTTCCCGGCGACGGTGATCGACGGCATTCGTGACGCCAGCGCGCACATCGAGTCGATGGCGGCGAACTGCCCGAAGACCAGGGAGGTGCTCGGCGGGTACTCGCAGGGCGCCGCCGTGGCCGGCTATGTCACTTCGGCCGCCGTGCCGCAGGGCGTTCCGGCGGCGGCCGTGCCGCCGCCGATGCCCCCGGACGTCGCTAACCACGTCGCCGCGGTCACGCTGTTTGGTACGCCGTCGGGTCAGTTTCTGGACAAGTACCACGCGCCGGCCATCACCATCGGCCCGCTGTATCAAGGCAAGACCCTCGAGCTGTGCGCTCCGGGCGACCCGGTCTGCAGCGACGGCGGCAGCTTCGCCGCGCACACTTCGTACGCCGCGAACGGCATGACGGCCCAGGCCGCCGGCTACGCCGCGAGCCATCTGTAACCGTGCGCGTACTGGTCACCGGCGGTACCGGATTCGTCGGCGGGTGGACCGCGAAGGCCATCGCCGACGCCGGCCATTCACTGCGGTTCCTGGTGCGCAACCCCGATCGGCTGCAGACCTCCGTCGCCAAGCTGGGCGTCGACGTGTCCGACTTCGCCGTCGGCGACATCACCGATCGCGTATCGGTCCGCGACGCGCTGCGCGGCTGCGACGCCGTCGTGCACAGCGCCGCCCTCGTGGCGGTCGACCCCCGCCGGACCAACGAAATGCTGACCACCAACATGCAGGGCGCGCAAAACGTGCTCGGTCAGTCCGTCGAGCTTGGCCTGGACCCGATCATCCACGTGTCGAGCTTCACCGCGCTGTTCCACCCCGGCTTGCGGGTGCTGACGGCCGACCTGCCGGTGGTCGGCGGTGCGGACGGTTACGGGACGTCCAAGGCGCAGGTGGAGATCTACGCGCGCGGCCTTCAGGACGCCGGCGCGCCGGTGAACATCACCTATCCCGGCATGGTTCTGGGCCCGCCGGTGGGCGACCAATTCGGCGAAGTCGGCGAGGGAGTCAGGGCCGCGGTGCAGATGCATGCGATCCCCGGCCGCAGCGCGGCGTGGTTGGTCGTCGACGTCCGCGACCTGGCCGCGTTGCACGCCGCGCTGCTGGAACCGGGTCGCGGGCCGCGCCGCTACACCGCGGGCGGCCATCGGGTTCCGGCCGCCGGGCTCGCGGCCATGCTCGGCCAGGTCGCCGGGACGACGATGGTGGCGGTTCCCATCCCCGACACCGCGCTGCGCGTCGCCGGGGCGGTGTTGGACCGCGCCGGCCGGTTCCTGCCCTTCGAGACACCGTTGACGTCGGCGGGCATGCAGTACTACACGCGGATGCCCGCCTCCGACGATTCGCCCAGCGAGAGGGAACTCGGCATCACCTACCGCGATCCCGCCGAGACGATGGCCGACACGGTCGAGGCCATCCGCGCCGCCGCCCCAAGCTAACCCCCAAAGCGACGCTATGCGGTCGGCGTGATCTCGAGCCCCACGTGCACCTTGCCGATGCCGCCACGCGCGATCGAGTGCGCGTAGAACCACCACGCGTGGTACCAATACCGCTTGAGCACCGCGTTGTAGACGCGCCGCGTCTCGGACTTCGGCAACACCCGGGCAATGCCTTCCACGGGCTCGCCCTTGGGCTTGCCCAGCGCCGAGCTGCGCGCGATCGTCACGCGCGGCGTGTTGTTGATTCGCCTGACCTTCCACGATCCGTCGTCCGTGATGACCAGGAGCTTGTTACCGTCGGGCACACCCCAGATCGGTGTCGGCTTGGGGCGGCCGTCCTTGGTGAAGGTCGTCAACAACAGGTACTTGGATGCGATGACGTCCTGAAAGCTGGGTGCCACCCCTCCTCCTTACCACCTTTCTTGACCGTGCCCATGCGGGATGCGAGCATGGCAACAACGCAACATTGGGCGATCGCTCAATGCAGTCCAAGGATCCCCAGGGAAGCCCACCCGAAAGTTGGTGCCCCATCACCGCATCGCAACGGCCGAAGGTTCGCGACTCCACCACCCGCGACACGCTGATCGACGCGACGATTCAGGTCATGGTGGAAGAGGGCTACGCCGCGGCGACGTCACGCCGGGTGGCCGCGCGGGCCGGCGTCAAACCCGCGTTGGTGCATTATTACTTCCCCACGATGGACGGCTTGTACTTGGAAGTGTTCCGCCGGGGAGCGGCCGCCTACCTGGCGCGGCAACGGGAAGCGTTGGCGTCCGACCGTCCCTTGCACGCCTTGTGGGAAACGCTCGTCGCGCCCAAGGACGCCCGCCTGCTGCTGGAGTTCATGGGACTTGCGAACCATCGCAAGGAGATCCGGGCCGAGATCTCGGCCTGGCAGGAGCGGTGGCGGGAAATGCAGATCACCGCATTGAACTTCATTGTGCGCGAACATGGGTTCGACACAACCGAATTCCCGCCTGCGGGCATTGCGGTCATCGGCGCCGCGATCGGCCGCATGCTCATCCTGGAGCGCGCGCTCGGCACCTCCGGGGGGCACGACGAGGCCGTCGCGCTGGTCAACCGATTTTTGGACCGCTACGAGATGCCCGCACCGAAGGCTTAGGGCAGCACGATCCGCAACCGCTCCCAGCCGCGCACCGTCGACGTCGACGCCAATTGTGCTGTGCTGTAATCGATGTCCCACTCGGGCCAGCGGTTGAGAATCTCGTCCAGCGCGACGCGGCCCTCCAGGCGGGCCAGGTTCGCCCCGAGGCAGTAGTGCACGCCCTTGCCGAAGGTGATGTGCGAGACGTTGTCGCGGTGGATGTCGAAGGTGTCGGGATTGGCGTAGCGGCGGTGGTCGCGATTGGCGGCGCCGAACAACAGCAGCATGGCGCTGCCCGCCGGAACGGTGGTGCCGTAGCACTCGAAATCCCTTGTCATCCAGCGCGCGACGTGAGGACCGGTGGGCTCGAACCGCAGCGTCTCGTCGACGGTGCGGTTCAGCAGCGACCGGTCCCGGTAAACCTCGCGGCGTTGGTCGGGATGCTCGGCGAGGACCTTGGCCAGCCAGCCGATCAGCCGGCCGGTGGTCTCGTTACCCGCGCCCGCGACCACCTGGGTGTAGTGCAGCACCTCCTTGCGGGTCAGCTTGCGGCGCACCCCGCGCTCGTCGTCGAACTCGACGTTGAGCAGCGCGGTCATCAGGTCGTCGGACGGGTTCTTGGATCGCCACTCGACGTAGTCGGCATAAATGCGTCCGTCGGCGATGGAGTCGGCGTCGGCGACCTTCAACGGGGCACCCGGCTTGGTGCGCAAGTTCGCGTCGTTGGCGTCGCGGACCGAGATCTGTTCCGACTCCGGGATTCCCAGCAGCATGCCGATGACGCGCATCGGCATCATCGACGCCAGCTCGGCGATGATATCGAACCCGTCCGACCCGACGAGCGGCTCCAGGCATCGCACGCAGTAGCGGCGGATCTGGTCTTCCAGCTCGGCCATCCGCCGCGGCGTGAACACCCGCGACATCAGGCCGCGCAGTCGCGTGTGCTCGGGGGGATCCTGGAACATCATGACGCCGCCGGGCATGTCGAATTTCGACTGGATCAACTCGAGGATGTCGCTGCGCCGGTTGGAAAAGACCTCCCAGTTGGCCAGTGCCCGCTCGACGTCGGAATACCTTGAGATGGCCCAGAAGTCGTACCGCTCGTTGTAGTAGATCGGCGCTTCTTCACGCAGGCGCGCGTAGACCGGGTACGGGTCGGCGATGATGCCGACGTCGTAGGGGTCGTAATAGACGTCCGTGTCGTTGGCGACGGCCATCGACGCTCCCTTGACCTCGCTGGTCGGTTTGGGCGATCGCCCAAAACACGTACCGCAGCCATGTCTAGCAGCACGGGGACGAGGGCGTCAAGACCTCAGTGCGGCGTCGATCAGCGTGGCCGCGGCGGCGCGGGCGTGGACGGCGGGCGCGGTGTCATTCAGGGAAGTCGCCATCGCCGTGGCGCCCTCGAACAACACGGCGAGTTGCTGCCCCAACAGCTGCGGATCGACTGCGCCGGCCTCCCGCGCAACGGCGACCAGGCGCCGCGTGAACTGCCGCTTGTGGGCCCGCACGATTTCATCGGTGCTCGGCAGCGCCCCGGCCGATTCCACGGCGGCATTGTGAAAAGGACAGCCGCGCAGTATGTCTCGTCGCGGCAGGTCGAAGATGGCCAGCAGCCGCTCACGGGCGGCCAGGGCCGCATCTTCCAGGCGCCGCTCGCTGGGTGAGCCGCCGGCAGCGTCGAGGCTGCGCAGGTAGTTGTCCACCAGCTCGTTTTTGCTCGGAAAGTGTTGGTAGAGCGTGCGCTTGGACACCTGGGCCTCTTGGGCGATGAGCTCGACACCGGTCGCGTGGATTCCGTTGCGGTAGAACAGCCGGGCCGCGGCGCGCTCGATACGCTCGCGCGCTCCGCGCCCGCCACGCGGTTGTACCGTCGTCGCCGCCATCCCGCTAGCGTACACCGGTCGGTTTACAACGGTCGGAAACGCCGCTATGGTGGGCCCGGTGGGTAAACCGATCAGTTTTCAAAGAGGTCGCCCATGACGGCGTGCGCTGAGGGCACGGAGCAGTCGCGCTTGGTGAGCTGGCGTGACCCCCTCGCGACCCGGGCCGCCGCCGCCTCGATGTCCGGTCTCGCCTACTGGGGCGCCGTCGCCGACGGGCGGTTGGCGCCGCCGCCCATCGGGGAGCTCATGCGGATGCGCGTGGTAGAGGCGCAGCACGGCCACATCACGTTCTCCTGCACACCGGACGGGTCCATGTACAACCCGCTCGGGGTCGTCCACGGCGGCGCCCTCTGCACGCTGCTCGACACGGCGGTCGGCTGCGCGCTGCACACCACCCTGCCTCCCGGCGTGGCGTACACGTCGGTGGAAATCAAGGTCAGCTACCTCAGGGCCGTCACCGTCGCCAGTGGGCTGTTGACGGCCGTCGGCAGGGTCGTCAAAGCGGGGTCCCGAATCGGATTCACCGAAGGCGAGGTCACCGACGAAGCGGGACGCCTCGTCGCCACCGCGAGCAGCACCCTTTTGATCTTCGAGCG
The DNA here is from genome assembly GCF_002101785.1 of Mycobacterium palustre. Lineage (GTDB taxonomy): Bacteria > Actinomycetota > Actinomycetes > Mycobacteriales > Mycobacteriaceae > Mycobacterium > Mycobacterium palustre. Next base: position 25,394 of record NZ_LQPJ01000084.1, on the reverse strand, counting down.
TGACGTGAACCCCCAACCAGCAAGGAGCGCAAGCGATGTCATCCGTCCTCATCACCGGGGCTAACCGCGGCATCGGCCGCGCCATGGCCATCGAGTTCGCCCGGCGCGGGCATCGCGTCGTGGCCACCGCCCGCGATCCGCGCACGCTGGAGGGCTTGGACGTCAGCGAGCGATTGGCTTTGGACGTCACCGACGACGAGAGCGTCACCTCGGCCGTCGCATCGGCCGGCGACATCGACGTCGTGGTCGCCAACCCCGGCGTCATCTTCTACGCCGCCGTGGAGGCCACGCCGCTGGCGGAACTGCAGCGACTGCTCAACCTCAACACCGTCGGCGCCATCCGGGTTGCGCAAGCAGTGCTGCCGCGGATGCGCGCCCGCGGCGACGGCAAGCTGATGTTCATGTCGAGCGTCGTCGGGCGGGTCGTGCTGCCGCCCGGCGCGGCCTACGCCTCCACCAAATGGGCGCTAGAGGCTCTGGTGGAGGCGCTCGCGATCGAGGTTGCGCCCTTCGGCGTGCAGGCTGCCCTGCTGGAGCCCGGCGCGGTGAGCTCCGGGGCGCTCGACGACGTGACGACCTATACCCTGCCCGGCGATCCCTACGCCGCAATCCTGGAAGGCGGCGGCCCGCGCGCCGGCATGATCACGCCCGAGCAAGTCGCCGCCGAGGTCGCCGACGCCGCCGAAAAGCCCGAGCTGCCGCTGCGCATACCGATCGGCGACGCCGCGCGCAAGCTCCTGGCGGCGCGGAAGGCGGCGCCCGACGACGTCCCATTCATCCCGGCGAACTACGTCGCTTAGCCGAACCGTGAAGTTTGATCACACCGGTGTGAAGGCTTCGTTAAGAAGGTGGCCGATCCCCGTTCATGCCCGCACTGTGGAGGTATGACGCCGTTCGGACCGCCGCCTGCCATGGTGGCGCGCGCCCTGTCTCGCGCGGCGTCGGTGCGCGTCACGGCGGCGTACGCCGCCATCTTGATCGCGGTGTGGCTCGTGTTGGCGGCCCTGGGCCCGCACACGCGTGACGCGGTGGTGAGCCACATGAGCACCAATCTGCACAACCTGGCGCACGGCCGCCTGACGACTCTGGTCGGCAGCGCGTTCGTCGACGACGGCGGCAAGGTGTATCTCTGGTTGCCCGGACTGGTGTGCCTGCTGGCGCTTGGCGAATTGATCTGGCGCGGCAGGGGTTTGGTGATCACGTTCGCGGTCGGTCATATCGGCGCGACGCTGCTGGTCGCGGCCGGGTTGGTCGCCGCGCTGGAGGTGGGGTGGCTTCCCGTCTCCGTCACACGCGCGACCGACGTGGGGGTCAGCTACGGCGCGGTGTGCGTGCTCGGTGCGTTGACGGCGTCGATACCGTCACGCTGGTGGCCGGCATGGGTCGGCTGGTGGCTGGGCATCGCGGCGACGGCGGCCGTGGGACTCGACTTCACCGCCGTCGGGCACGTGCTGGCCTTGCTGCTCGGCATCGGACTGTCCTCGCGGCTGCCCGCGGCGCGCGGTTGGGCGCCGATCCACCTCGCGTTGCTCGGCGTCGGGGCCGCCTTCGGCTACTTCGTGCTTTCGGGGTCATCGGTGCCTGCCACGGCCGGTGGGGTGGCGGGAATGCTCAGCGCGCTCCTGGCCGCCCGGGCATTGCGGCCGCGCAGCGATATCTCTTCGCCCGAATTCCTGCCACAGCCCGCGCCGGCATAGTCGCCGAGCGGCTCAAGGGCCCCGGCATGTGAATCGAGGGGCCGGAGTAACTCGCCGCCCTAGTCGGACAGCGTCAGGTTATCGACGTGGTAGCGGCTGGCGGTCCACAGTGGGGAGTCGCGAATAGGGGTGAGCGTGACCGTGATCAGGGCTTTGCCTGCGGTGAGCGATTCCGGCACCGGGTAGGCGTCATCGAGCCATCGATGTGATCCGTTGCTGCGCGGCTGTAACCAGATCCCGGCCGGTACGCCGTCGATGGCAACGTTCGCAGCTTGATAGCCGATCGCTTGGTCGGAGGTGCGGCGCAGCAGGATGCCGTGGTTGTCCGGGCCAGTTCGGACGTGGAATGTGATCGCAGCGTGGGTGGCGCGGACCAACTCAAAGACCGGGTGGATGTCGTCGTTGCCCTCATATGCGCTGATCAACGGCTGTTCGGTGGCGGCGTCATCGATGTAGCCATGCAGGAGCCGACTGACAGGATCGCCTGCGTTGACGTCGTCGCTGGGTGTGATGGTGTCGTTTGGTTGCGTGTAGAGGAATGCCGTTGAGCTGTAATCGGGTTCGACCATGTTGCGTTTGCCGTGCTCAATGCCGAATCGGAGGGCGGAACGATAGTCGATGGCGTCGGCGAGCATGAGCCGATAGGCCGCGACACAGTAGTCTGCACATCCGCCGGCGGCGGTTCGTTGGTCGGGTTGGCCGGTGAGCGGGTCGCTGTAGCGGGTTCCGTTTTTGAAATACCAGCCTCCCTCGTAGAAGTCCTCGGTGCCGGTGCCGTACCACTGGGGTGACCCGGAGCCGTCCGCATATACGCGTTCGGCGCCTTCGAGAAAGTAAGGGGCGTCGTCGCTGAACGACGTCTTGATCCGTGAACCGCGGATGGTGTGGCTGACGCCGACGAATTTGCCGTGGCCGTGTTCATCCGCGAACAACCAGTCCTGACCGAGGGTCGTGGGTCCGGCATGCGAGCGTGCGGTGAAGTAGCCGGCGCGGCCACTGGCTAGCGCGGGCGCCCACTGGGGATCGGGCGTCGTCTCGACGTCGCTGCCGATGCCCGCCACGGGATCGCCGATGGTGTTGACGAGGGTGACGCGGGCCGTGCGGGCGAAGGGCATCGGCCACCACTCCGACAACGACAACGACCCGCCGGGCTGGGGGTTCGCGGCGAACATCAGCGATCTCACGTTGTCGGCGCCCAGCCCGGCGCCGAAGAATTCCCCGAGTGGCGCGTCGACCATGGTTTGGCCGTCGAACTCCATCTGCAGCCGCAACCCGCTCAGCAGTTGATCCGCCGGTTCGGGTAGCGGTACGCGCAGCGCCGAGATCGTGCCCGACCCGGTGGATTCCGCGATCGTCGCCCCGGCACCGGCGTCGACGTGGACGACGCGGTGGTCGTGCCGTGCCGTGGGGGCCGCCGGTTTGGGGTCGACGGTGCCGGCGGCGCGCAGCGTGGCGAGCACGTCGAGCGCGGGGTCGGAGGGCGAGAATGTGGTGACGCCGTCCGCGGTCGAGAAGTGGCGATAGTCGACGTGGTAATACTGCAAATTTGATGCGACGCTGATCCGCATCGACTGCCGGTACGGCATCGGCACCTTGACGTAAACGCCGCCTGGCGACTGCCCAGCGTTGGCCACCAGAGGCCACACGAACGGCGCACCCAGCGACCCGTCGACCAACGACTGCAGTGGTGTCTGCACCACCGTCCGCCCATCCAGATCGATGCGGATAATTCCGATTGCGCGGACATTGCCGCCATCGCGGGTGAACCAGATCGAATCAACCTCGCCGGCACCGCGATCCTCCGCGACGACACAGCCGGCGCCGCCGGACGCCAGACATCCACCGCTGCCGTTCCGGTTGCCGGTGGAGATGTCGAAGTCGCCGCCGCTTCGATCGAAGCTCGACACCTGCAGGCTCTGTGTGTCGGCGCTCAGGTATGGCAACAGATCCAATCGACGGTAGGTGTCCCAGCCCACCGGCCTTTCGCCCGGTCCGGTGATAACGGGCTCGGCGGGAGCCGTGGCCGGGGCGGCCACGCCACCCATACCGAGCAGCAGTAATGCAAACATCGCTGCGAAGGCCCGACCAGCGACCGGCATAGGAACGAAGGCTACTTTTCCCTCTTGCGATCCGTGTCCTTACTCGGCTGCACGCGCTTCGGTTCGCCCGGCATCTTGGGGTAGTTCGGCGGATAGGGCATGTCGCCAAGGCCACGCTCCTCGTCGGCGGCGGCCATCTCAAGCAGCGGCGCGATCGACTGGGCGACGTCGTCGATGCCGGCCCACGGGTCGTCGCGGCGCCGCACCAGATCGGGCACCGTCGCCATGGTGTAGTCGTCGGGATCGGCGCCGGCCAGCTCGTCCCACGTCAGCGGCGTCGACACGGTCGCGATCGGCGTGCGCCGCACCGAATACGGCGACGCCATGGTCCGGTCCCGGGCGTTCTGGTTGAAGTCGATGAAGATCCGCTCGCCGCGTTCCTCCTTCCACCACGACGTGGTCACGAGGTCCGGCGCGCGGCGCTCCACCTCACGGGCCAGCGCGATGCCCGCCCGGCGCACGGCGACGAAGTCCCAGTCGGTGGCGATCCGCAAAAACACGTGCACCCCGCGGCCGCCGGACGTCTTGGGGTAGCCGAGAAGGCCGAGCTCGGCGAGCAGCGGCCGCAACACCTCGACCGCGACGGTCCGCGCCTGCAGAAACCCGGTGCCCGGCTGGGGGTCCAGGTCGATGCGCAGCTCGTCGGGATGGTCGGTGTCCGGGCAGCGGACCTGCCACGGATGCAGCGTGACCGTGCCCATCTGCGCCGCCCACACGATCGCGGCCGGATGGGTCACCTTCAGCGCGTCGGCGGTGCGCCCCGACGGGAACGTCACGCGGCAGGTCTCCAGGTAGTCGGGATGGTGCTGCGGCACCCGCTTTTGATAGATCTCCTCGCCGTCGATGCCGTCCGGGAAGCGCTGCAGATGGGTGGGCCGGTCGCGCAGCGCGCTCAGCATCGGACCGCCCGCGACTGCCAGGGCCAGGTAGTACTCGACGAGCCGTCGCTTGCTGCCGTCGGAGCCCAGCGCGGGGAAGTACACCTTGTCCGGGTTGGTCAGCCGCACCGCGATGCCGTCGACGTCGATTTCTTCCGCTGGAGCAGCCACCCCCCGATTCCAGCACGCCGCACGCCACAATGAAGCGATGGACTTGCCCGTGATGCCGCCGGTGTCGCCGATGCTGGCCAAGCCGGTGCGCTCGATGCCGCCGGCCGCGTCGTACGAGCCGAAGTGGGACGGGTTCCGGTCTATCTGGTTCCGCGACGGCGAGGAGGTGGAGCTCGGCAGCCGCAACGAGCGGCCGATGACCCGGTACTTCCCGGAACTCGCGGCCGCGGCCCGCGCCGAGCTGCCGGAACGCTGCGTGATCGACGGCGAGATCGTCATCGCCACCGACCACGGGCTGGACTTCGAGGCGCTGCAGCAGCGCATCCACCCGGCCGACTCGCGGGTGCGGATGCTGGCCGAAAAGACACCGGCCTCCTTCATCGCGTTCGACCTGCTCGCCCTGGGCGACGACGACTACACCGGGCGGCCGTTCAGTGAGCGGCGCGCCGCCCTTCTCGACGCGCTCGCGGGAACACGCCGCCGGATCCACGTCACGCCGGCGACCACCGACATGCAGACCGCGCAGCGCTGGTTCTCCGAGTTCGAGGGAGCCGGACTCGACGGCGTCATCGCCAAGCCGCTGACCATCACCTACCAGCCGGACAAGCGGGTGATGTTCAAGGTCAAGCACGAGCGCACCGCCGACTGCGTGGTGGCCGGTTACCGGGTGCACAAGTCCGGCGGCGACGCGATCGGCTCGTTGCTACTGGGGCTGTATCAGGACGACGGCCAGCTCGCCTCGGTCGGCGTGATCGGCGCCTTCCCGATGACCGAGCGGCGCCGGCTGTTCGCCGAGCTGCAGCCGCTGGTCACCACCTTCGAGGGCCATCCGTGGAACTGGGCCGCGCACGAGGCCGGAGAGCGAACGCCGCGCAAGAACGAATTCTCCCGCTGGAACGCCGGCAAGGATCTTTCCTTCGTCCCGCTTCGGCCCGAGCGGGTGGTCGAGGTGCGCTACGACCACATGGAAGGCCCGCGGTTTCGCCACACCGCGCAATTCAGCAGGTGGCGTCCCGACCGCGACCCGCGCTCCTGCACCTACGAGCAGCTCGAGCAGCCGGTCACCTTCGAGCTCGGCGACATCGTGCCCGGGCTGGGCCCGTCTTAGCAGGCCACCACTAAGCTGGCGTGATGCTGCAGATCGCCGCGCTGTTCGTGGCGGGCACCGCCGGGCTCGACGACTCTGGCGCGATCTATGCCACCCGCATCCCCACCACCTGGTACGACGTCGAGCAAATCCCCATAACCGCAAGGATTCCCATCGTTCTCGTGGTGCACGCGCGCGCCGGCTCGGATTACCACCCGGAATTGCACATCGTGTGCAAAGACCCCGCGGGCGCGCCGCGCGAAAGCATGCGCGCGAGTTGGTACTGGCCGGACGAGGAAAACCGGCCGTCCAAGTACCGCTGCTTCACCCAAGATCTCGCGTTCCCCATCGACACCGAGGGTGAATACACGATCGGCGGCTACTATGACGCGCAAGGTCAGATCGAAATGGCCACTCCCATACCGATTTACATCGCGTTGCCGGCAACCGGTGCCGGTGCCGGCTAGCGCGCGCGTTTATCCAGCGTCCGAAGCGGGCAAGCGAGCCGTATGTCAGTGACCGCGTTCAAAGACCTGCCGTTGGCCGACCGAGACCGCAACTGGGACGGCGACGCCGCCGAAAAGCGCGTCCGCAAGTGGGCCGGCGCACAGGACGGGCCGAACGAGAAATACCGTGACGCCCACATCTGGTACGACAGCGACAAGAAGGACAACTTCACGTCCTACAAGCTGCTGTTCGCCGACGTGATCGGCGGCGAGCTCAAGGCGGTGCCACGGGGCATCATGATCGCGGGCGCGATCATGGGCGGCGCGCGTGGCGGCATCGACCTGCCCAAGGCCGACATCGACCGCGTCAAGAGCCACCTGGCCAAGTACTACAAGAAGATGGGCGAAACGGCGCCCTGGGAGCGCGGCTGACTACGCCGTGCCGACAGCGACCGTCAGCTCCGACAGACCCCGCAGCGTGACGTTCGCCTTATAGTGCGGGTCCCCGTCCAGCCGGGCGTGCGGGAAGCGCGCGGTCAGCGCCGTCAGCGCCACGCCCGCTTCCAGCCTGGCCAGCGGCGCACCCAGGCAGTAATGCGCCCCGCGGCCAAATCCCAAGTGCCGCACCGTTCCTCGGTCCGGGTCAAAGGTGTCGGGTCGATCGAACTCGGCGGGATCGCGGTTGGCCGCGGCCAACAGCAGCATGACGAAATCACCCGCCGGCACGTCGACGTCCCCAATCGTCATGTCCGCGAGGGCAACTCGACTGACCAATTGCACGGGCGGATCGTAGCGCAGCGTCTCCTCGACCACCGCGGGCGCGCGATCGGCGTCGGCGCCGAGGGCCTGCCACTGGCCGGGGGTCCGCAGCATCGCCAAGATCGCGTTGCCGATCAGGTTTACGGTGGTCTCGTGCCCGGCGATCAGCAGCAGAACGCACGTGGAGACGATCTCCTCCTCGGTCAGCTGGTCACCGGACTCCTCGACCGCGATCAGGCCCGACAGCAGATCGTCGGTCGGGCTTGACCGGCGCCGCTCGATCAGGGCGTGAAAGTATTCGCGCAGCCACGTCATCGCCTGCATCCGCTCGTTGACGAACTGGGGCGGGATGCCCGTGAGCGTCGAGAACGGGTCCAGCGCCTGCGCCAGTACCGCCGACGCGTGGCTGAACTGCGACTCGTCGTCGAGGGGCACCCCGAGCAGCCGGCAGATGACCGCCACGGGCAGCGGATAGGCGAAGTCCGCGACGACGTCGAAGCGGCCGTTCTCGGCGATCCGATCGAGCAATCCGTCCACCAGCCCGCGGATCTCGGGCTGCAGCGCGTTGACCACTCCGGGCGCGAACGCCTTGCTGACCAGCCGGCGGAGCCGGGTGTGATCGGGCGGATCGAGGAACAAGAACCCCGGCGGGAACTGGCGGGGCTGCAACAGGCCCGCCTCGAGCTGCCGCTTGGCGGCCGTCGAGTTCATGTTGTTGCTGCTTGACGACGGGTGCCGCAACACCTCGTCGCAGTCCCGGTACGTCGGGAAGACGGTCAACGGCGAGTCCGGGACCTGCAAAGGCCCGCGCTCGCGGAACTGGGCGCAGATCCGGTACGGGTCGGCGCGGTTGGCCGGGTCGAGCAGCTGCAGCAAAAGTCCCCGGGAGTCGGCTTCGGCCGGCGCGGTCGTCATACCCACATTGTGCCCGCGGCGCGCGGGCGCTCAGCGGGACAGAAACTCGACGATGCGATCGGCCAACTCTTCGCCGGCGTCCTCCTGCAGGAAATGGCCGGCGCCGCGGATCGTCGGGTGCTCGATCCCCTGCGCGCCGCGCATCTGGCGCTGAAAGATTTTCGCCATCGGTCCGGTGATGGGGTCGCTGTCGCTGAAGGCGACGAGCATGGGCGTCGGACTCTCGGTCAGCGCGGCCCAGGCCGCCTTGTTCGCCGCCGCCGCGGGGTCGTCGGGCGAGGTGGGCACCAGGGCGGGCATGGCGCGCGGGCCGGCGCAGTACTCGTCGCCCGGGAAGGGCGCGTCATAGCCCGCGCGCACGTCGTCGCTCATCGGGCGGCGGCATCCCCCCTGCACAAACCAGCCGATGTTCAGCTCCGGCGCGGTGGTGATGGCCTCACGGAAGCGCCACCAGACCTCGGCCATCGGCTGTTCCCCGTTGGGCAGCCCGGTGTTGGCGACCACGATCCGGGCGAACCGCTCGGGATGCTCTGCGGCTAAACGCAACCCGATCAGGCCGCCCCAGTCCTGCCCCACCAGGGTCACCCGGCGAAGGTCGAGGACGTCGAAGGCCACGGCCCGCATCCATTCGACGTGGCGCGCGTAGCTGTGGTCTTCACGGCGGGTTGGCTTGTCGGAACGACCGAACCCGACCAGATCGGGGCAGACGACTCGGTGCCCGGCCGCGGCCAGGATCGGAATCATCTTGCGGTACAGGTACGACCACGACGGCTCGCCGTGCAGCATCAGGACCGGGTCGGCGCCCCGCGGGCCGTCCTCGACCCAGGCGACCCGCAGCGCGCCGCCGTCACCGTCCGGAACCTCGCAATAGCTTGGGGGATAAGGGAAGTCGGGCACGTTGTCGAACCGCTCGTCGGGCGTGCGCAGCGTTCGCATCTCAAGATCCTTCGTTTAGTCCCTCCAGCGCTGGAAGCACCATCAGCCGATCCAGAAATGTACGCTGGCCGGCCAGCAGCTTGGCGCGCGCCCGGGCCACCGGGAACCAGCCGACGCGGTCGACCTCGGGGAATTCCCGCATCCGGCCGGAGCCCCTAGGCCATTCCATTTCGAAGGTGTTGCTGCGTGTGTCGGTGACGTCGAGGTCGGCCCCCACCGCAAAAGCGGTGACGACCTTGCCGCCCGGCTGCCGCACCGCGCCGAGGTCGGCGCGCGGCCCGGCGGGCACCGGCAGCCCGAGTTCCTCGTGAAATTCCCGCTGCGCCACGGCCCAGGGGTCCTCGCCGTCGGCGTACTCCCCCTTGGGCAGCGACCACGCCCCGTCGTCCTTGCGGGCCCAAAACGGGCCACCGGGATGCGCGATCAGCACCTCGACCACGCCGGCACGCGCCCGGTACAGCAGCACACCCGCACTGAGCTTGGGCATCCGCGCTCAGACCCCGACGGCGGCTTCCAGGTCCTTGAGCGAGGACTCCAGGTGCGCGAGCAGGCGCTGCAGGTGCGGCACGCTGCGGCGGCATCCGACGAGGCCGAAATCGATGTTTCCGGCGTTGCTGACCAGGGTGATGTTCAGGGCCTGCCCGTCCATCGCGATCGACAGCGGGTAGTTGCCGTCGAGGCGCGCTCCCCCATAATACAGTTGCTCGTGGGGCCCGGGCACGTTGGAGATGACGAGGTTGAACGGCGGCGACGTCGACGTCACCCAGCCCGGGACCGCCGCCAGCGCAAGCGAACCCATGTTCATCGCCGAGAGCGCCAGCGCCTGCACCCGCGGCAATTGGGAGAACACCGTCTTGTTCTTTTGCATCGACTCGCTGACGGTCTGCAACCGCGCCGCGGGGTCGTCGGTGTCGGTGGCCAGGTTGCACAGGATGGCCCCGACGAGGTTGCCGCCGGCGTCGGCCTCGTCCTCTTTGCGCAGGCTCACGGGAACCATCGCCACCAGCGGCGCGTCCGGCATCGCGCTCTGCTCGAGCAGGTAGTAGCGCAGCGCCCCCGAGCACATCGCCAGGACGACGTCGTTGAGGCTCACCCCCGCGGCCCTCTTGACGTTCCGGATGCGCTCCACCGACCACGACTGCGCCGCGCACCGGCGGGCGCCGCCGATCTTGACGTTGAGCATGGTGCGTGGCGCCCCGAACGGCAACGTCAGTTGCTGCTCGAGCAGCGCCGCACGGGCCAGTGACACCGCCGACGGGCCAAGTGCGGCAACGGATCCCGCCGCCTTCAGCAGCGCGCCCATGCGGGAGGTGGGGCTGGGCGTGCGCCTGCGCCTGGGCAGGCTCCACATCGCGCGGATTTCGTTGTCGCTCGGATCGTTCGACAATGCGCGCTGCATCAACTTCATCGCCGAAACGCCGTCGATCAGCGCGTGATGCATTTTGCTGTAGATTGCGAACCGACCGTCCTTCAGCCCCTCGACCACGTACAGCTCCCACAGCGGGCGGTGGCGATCGAGCAGGCCGGTGTGCAAGCGGGAGGTCAGCTCCAGCAGTTCGCGAACCCGGCCCGGTGACGCCAGGGCCGAGCGCCGAACGTGGTAGTCCACGTCGACCTCGTCGTCATAAGCCCAAGCCAACGGCGCGATCCCGCCCATCGTCATCGCCGGGTGCTTGCGGAACGTCGGCTGAAATTCGTCGTCGGCGACCAGCGCGTCGGTGAACTCCCGGACGAACTCGGGACCGGCCCCGTCGGGCGGCTCGTACAACTGCAAGCCGCCCACATGCATGGGATGCTCACGCGATTCGCCTAGCAAGAACACGGCATCGGTGGGGGCGATCAGGTCCATCCACCAATTAGACTCCCGCCGGGGGTGGGCCGCTAGCAACCGATCTTTCGGAGGCGAGCGCACCGCGCTCGGGCGCCGCGTGCACCCTGGCGTATTCCTCGGTGGCATCGGTTTTCATGCACCTTCCGTACCCGTTATGCGGGCGGGCAATCAGGCGAGCGCGGGCAGGACCTTGTCGGTCAGCAGCTGAACCGACTTCCAGGCCTCGTCGACGGGCATGCCGCCGACGAGCGGGTGCATGACGAGGGGCCCGTATTCGCCGGCCTCGGTGACTTCGGCGATGAGCTGCTCGGGGGTCAGGAACCGGTATCGCCCCGACGCCCGCACCTCGTCGAGGGTCCGCACGCCGGGCAGGTGCATGAACGATCGGTGGTCGGTCGACCATTGGCCGTAAGTGACTGCCTCCCAAAGGATGTGGTGTCCCAGTTCGGCCCATGCGCGGTCCGGGTCCTCGTGCAGATAGATCATCCCCCGATTGACCGGCCCGGGCATCAGGACGAACGGCTTGGTGCCGGCGGCGGCGCACAGGTGTCGGTAGTAGGCGGCGATGTCGGGCAGGTGATCGGCCAGGCTGAGCGGTAACCCGAAACGCGCCGCGCGCCGCGCGGTGGCGCGCGAGCCACCGCCGATGTACAGCGGCGGGTGCGGCCGGGTCCACGTCCCCGTGCAGACTCCCGCGTCCGAATCGGCGCCGCCCCAGACCGACAGGATCCGCTCGACCAGCCCGTCCATCAGCTCGCCGCGGCGGCCGAAATCGACTCCCAACGAGTCGTATTCGATGGTGCGATAGCCCAGGCCGACCGTGGTGTGCAGGCGGCCGCGGCTCATGTTGTCGACCAGCGCGATGTCTTCGGCGAGCCGGACGGGGTTCCACAGCGGGCCTAGCGCACAGTCCACGCTGGCGATCAGCGTCGTGGTGCGGGCCAAGAACATCGCGGCGGCCATGATCGGGTTGCAGCTCCACCCGTGCCCGGTCGCATGGTGCTCGTCGACGCTCACCGAGGTGAATCCATGCGACTCACCCCACTGCGCGAGTTCGAGTGCGGCGCTGAGCAGTTCGCTCTGCCTGCGTGGATCACCCTGCGGCGAAGCGAAATTGAACCGCAGCACCGTCAGCAGCATGTCATGCCTCCGGCGCCGAGGAGGACCGCAGGAACGCTGGAAAGTCCGGGAACAGCGCGCGGTCGACGATCTCGATGCGGGTGCCGAATTCGTCGACGTAGTAGGCGAACAACGCCAGACCCGGTGGTGACACGTCGGCGGTGGCCTCGAAAGCAAAGCCGTTGTATTCCAGCGTTCGTGCGGCCTCGGCGAGGTCGTCGGTGAAGTAGCCGAGGTGATGGACGGCATTGCCGGGCGCCGCGGCCCAGGGGCCCCCGGGCACCTCCTGGATCAGCTCGACGTGCGGGGCCTGCAGGGAGTAGACGAATGTCGAGGTGAGCTCGCGGGTCCCGGTGGCGGTGCGAAACGGCAGCGTGTAGGTCAGCGGGTTGATCCACCGGTAGCCGGCCAGCGCGCTCAGGCGGGCCATGGCCGCATCGAGGTCGGGCACCACGATGCCGGTGTGGTAGAAGTCCTCGGGGCGCAGCGCCAATGTCATCGGTGCCTCATCTCAGACGCAATCCGACGCGCCGTCGACGACGAACAGCGCGCCGGTGGTGTAGCTACTTTGCTCGGTGCACAAAAAGGCCACCGTCGGGGCGATCTCGCCGGCGGACCCCAACCGGCGCAACGGAATGTGGGCCAGCTCGGAATTTACGAGCTCGGGAGCCGCGTGCATGGGCGCGGTCATCGGGGTGTCGATCGTCCCGGGCGCCACCGCGTTGACCCGGATGCCTTTGGGCGCCCACTTGACGGCGAGGTTGCGGGTGATGCAGATGACGCCGGCCTTGGCCGCCCCGTAACCGGGCACGAGGGGGACGGCACGCAGCGCCGACATCGACGCCAGGTTGACCACGCTGGCGCCGCCGGTCGCGGTCGACGACCTCAGCGCGCGGTAGAGCCCGATCGTGAGCCGGTACGGGCCGGTCAGGTTGACCGCGACCGACGCGTCGAACCCGTCGGGCTTCGATTCGTCAAGGCCGCCAGGGAAATTCGCGCCCGCGTTGTTGACCAACACGTCGAGGCGGGTGAACGACTGCGCCAACGCGTCCACCGAGTTGTGGTCGGTGATTTGGAGTTGGCGGTAGGCCATGCCGGACAGGTCGATGTCGTAGTCGGTCGCGGCGGGTCTGGTTCCGGTGATCGTGACCTCGGCCCCGGCTTCGCGGAACAACGTGGCGGTGGCGTGGCCGATCCCGCTGGTGGCGCCGGTGATCAGCGCCGTCGTTCCGGTGAAATCGAAGCCGACTCGAGCAGTCAAGAGTTCCTCGCTAGTTGGTGTGTCAGCCAGGCGCTTTCCCAGAAGTTGGCGCTGCCCGCCAGCAGGCTTTCGTGGGCCCTCCGCAGCACGTCCCGCGCCCCCCGCGTGGTCGGCGGGCAGCAACTCGGCGAGGTGGATGGCGTGCACCGGCCGCCCGGCGTCCAGGTGGTCGCGCGCCCGCTCCACCAGTGCGGTGGCCCCGGCCAGCTCGACGACGTCGGCGGCGACGGCGTCGAACCCGATCGGGTAGAGCTCGGTGGTCGACCGGTGGTGGAACCAGCCCGAGTAGTTCTCCCAGATGGCCCGCACGTCCCAGTCGACCTTGCCATAGCCCTGGCCCACTTCGTATTCGGGTGGCAGCGTGATCTCGCGCATCAGCGCCCGGACGTCCTTGCCGGCGTTCATGCCGGCCACCGTTTGGTCGTGGATGTACTGGATGGCGTCGCGCAGCCGGGTCAGTTCCGCCTCGATGCGCTCGGCGCCGGCGATCGGCTCGAAGTGGCCGGTCACTAACAGCTCGGGCCGCAGATCGCGCACCCGCTCCACCGACGCGATGGCGGTCAGCGCGTCGCGGTACCGGTCGCCGCGGATGGTGACCAGGTTGGGGATGTGCCCGAACACCGGCCCGAAAGTGTTCCCGCACAAACATATTCGCTCGTCGGGGAGCCACACCACCAGCGAGTCGGTGGTTTCCCCGCCGGGCACCGAGATGAGTTCCATGCGCCGGCCGCCGACCTCCAGTGTCAGGGTGTCCTCGAAGTCCAGGTCCACGACGGGGACGCTCTGGCCCGGCAGGCGGGTGGTGCCGAGGCGCCGCTGGATGGCCTGGATGCCGCCCGCCAGGGTGTCCTTGAAGGCGAAGGCGCTGCGGCTGGCGCGGTACGGGATGAGGCGCTCATTGTCGTCGCGCCAGGAGGTCCAATTCGCTTGCGCCACAACGGTAGTGTCTGGATCGCGCACGCTGTCCAGTCCGCCGACGTGATCGACGTGCCCCTGGGTGAGGATGATGTAGCGCACCGGGGATGGGTCGACGGCATCGAAGTTGGCGCGGTGCACCGGCCCCTCGAAACCCATGCCGGTGTTGACGATCACCCGGCCGTCGCGAGTGGTCAGCAGGTAGGAGTTCGACAGTCCGGGCGAACACCACAGTCCGGGCGCCACCTCCTCGGCTCGTTCGGCGCAGGCGGGGCCCATCGCGTCGGCGCCGGGGCGGCTGCGGTAGATCGGCTCGAAGTCTTTGCTGCCCATGGATTGCCCCCTCATTCCGGGCGGACGTCGAACCGCTCGAAGTAGAAGCCGAATCGCCCGCGCAGCTCGTCGGCGGTGATGCCGAAGTGCCGCCGCAGGTCGTAGCGGATGCGGCCGTGTTTGCCGCGCGGGTTGCCGTCCAGGTAACGCCGAAAGCAGGCCCGCACCTGCGGAGTGAGTTCCACCTCGCCACGCTCGTAAAGCCGTTCCAGCAGCGGTATTTCGTTGCCGTTGAGGTCATGGAAGCCGATGTCGATGCTGCGCTCGGCGGGCACCAGGTCGCGGTCGCGCACGCACGCGCTGAGCAGCCGGTGCACGCGGTCGCTCCAATAGTCCAGCAGCCAGTCCGGGTCGATGCTGGTGCGGCGCAACCGATCCGAGTACGCCATCATCGTGACCGCCGACTGCACCACCGCGACCGGGTCGCGGTGGGTGAACGCCACCGTCGCGTCGGGGAACGTCGCCATCAGCGGGCCGAGCTGCTCGCAGTGCTGCGGGCTCTTCAGGATCCAGGTCCGCGGGCCGCGCAGGAACGTCAGCGCCTGCAGCACCTTCTTCATGTAGGCGTAGTGGCGGGTCTGGTCGAGCCCCAGGTAGTAGTCGCGCCAATCCGGCACCCGCGCATGCCATTCCAGGACGTAGCCCGCCAGGTCGAGGTCGAGGAGTTCGACCTCCTCCTCGATCGCCTCGGGGAATCGGTCGTGCATGGCGGCCACCACCGGGGCGCTGGCCATCAGCGCATCGTGTTCGGCCTTGGCCCGCGCGTAGCGGGGGTCGATCCCGCACACGCCGGGGCCCTCACCGCGCGCCGGTATCGGCTCCTGGCTCTCCCAGTAGGGCAGGGCGCGCCGGCGGGGGTCGGCGGCGAGGAGATTCACCAGGTGCGTGGTGCCCGAGCGCGGCATCCCGACGACGATCAAGGGCTTCTCGATCGCGATGGACTCGATCTCGGGGTACCGCTTGAGGAGGTCGGTCAGCGACAGCCGGTTGCGCAGCAGGCGAACCACGCGCTGCCGCAGCGACGAGCGGGCGAGCTGGGTGAGGCCGTCGTCGGCTTCGATCGCGGCGACGTGCGCGCTCAGCCGATCGCCGAAGCCGTCGGTGTCGTCGAGGTCCGCGCCGACGCCTGCCCGCTCGATCGCCTCGGCCAGCATCGCGTCGATGTCGAAGTCGACGCGCCGGGCCTCGGTGAATTCCAGGATTTGGCGCTGGACCTCGGTCAGCCGGGGCGACGTCAGGTCGTCGAAGTCGATGTCGTCGACGTCGCCGACCGCAGCGCCCACGCGATCGCCTCCTCGACTATGTCGGATATTCGACGTAGTGTTCGAAATATGACCGAGACGCTAGACCCGGTCGGGATCGGTCGTCAACCCACGTCACCGCCGACGGAACGGGTGGTCGCGATCATGCGGCTGCTGGGCTCCCAGCCGACGCGGGCGTTCACCCTGGCGGAGATCACCCGCGAGCTCGGCATCAGCCGGGCCACCGGCCACGCGATCCTGACGACGCTGGTCGCGCACCGCTGGGCCGTGCGCAACGCCGCGTCGGCCACCTACTGCTGGGGACCGGGCATCGCCTCCTTGGCCAAGCCCGCCAGCGACCGGATCTTTCACGGAATCCTGCAGGAACTCGCCGAATCGACCGGGACTCACGTATTCCTGGCGCGCCGCGACGCCAACACCCTGGTGGTGGTCGACGCCGCCGGCGAGTCCGCGTCCGGCATGCGAATCGACCGCGGGCTGCGCATGCCGCTGGTGGCACCGTTTGGCCGCGACTACGTCGCCTGGAGCACCGCGGGCGCCCAGCGGGCCTGGCTGGAGGGCATCGGTAGACCGTCCCTTGCGCTGCAGCGGCGAATCACCGCGGTGCTCAACGAGATTCGCGAACGCGGATACACCGTCGAGCGGCTCAGCCGCGAATACCTGCGGGTGTACACCGCGCTGCGCGCGCTCGGCGGGGACTCCGAACCCGACGCCATCACCGCCCGGCTTGCCCGCGCGTTCGCGGACCTGACGGTGATCGACGTGCTGCACGACGAGCTCACGGGCACCGCCACGCACAGCGTGGCCACCATCTCCGCCCCGATCCTCGACGACGACGGGGTCGTCGCGATGTCGATCAGCGCCGCGCCGTTCGCCGAGCTGGCGGCGACCGGGGTGGAGAAGCTCGGGGGCCAGGTGCGGGCGGCCGCCCGGCGCATCCGGGATCAGCTGGCCGGCGCTACAAGTTAGCCAGGTCGTCGGGGACGTCGACCTTGTGTTCGCGCAGCGTCTCGAGGGGAACGACCTCCAGGGTGCGCTCGTGGGTGGATGCCAGCACCACCGGCGCGGCGCAGCCGTCGTCGTGCGCCCGAAGCCAGTTGAGCGCGGTGACGCACCAGCGGTCGCCGGCCAGCAGCCCCGGAAAGCGATACTCGGGGACCGGCGTCAGCAGGTCGTTGCCGATGGAGCGCTGGTGCTCGAGAAACTCCGTGGTCATGACCGCACAGATCGTGTGGCGGCCCACGTCCTCGGGCCCGGTCGAGCAGCAACCGTCACGGTAGAAGCCGGTCAGTGGGTCGGTGCCGCAGGGCTCCAAGGGGCCGCCCAGCACGTTGCGCTCAGCCACCCGTTCAGTATCGCGCTCCCGAGCACGAACTTTGAAGGCTCTTTTGCCGTCGAGTGGTCTGACCCCTCGAACAGACCTACCGACGACCCCTGGATACTAGCAATAGGCAATTGTTTACGTGTGTTATCTTCGGCACATCCCGTCTGGGTTGTCCGGTATCCAATCGACCGGCTGCGCGGTACCTTCTGCGTGTGAAGCTCACCGGTGCTTTCCTGGCGGAAGCCGCCGCGACGGTGGACCAAAAGCTCAACGTGCAGGGCGGCGTGCTTTCCAAGTACACGGTCGGGCCGGACCGGTTCGCCCGGTTCGTGCTCGTGGTGCTGACGCGGCCCGACGACGACGGCGGCGGCGACCGCCGGGTCGACGTCGAGATCAGGCCGCCCACCCCTGACGCGCCGGTGCACAAGTGGTTCGAGGCACCGGAGGCCGCCGTCGGCGAGTTCCCCGGATTCGCCTTCTTCGAGATCGACGCGAGGCTGCCTTCGGACGGCCGGTGGGCGGTCGACGTGAGCTGCGCCGGCACCGCGATCTCGCTGCCCCTGGTCGTCAGCAGCTGGAAACCATCGACATTCGGCATCTAACCCGTGTGATTCCTTGTGGCCCAAATACTTTGACGAACCACGCGGGCGCGTGCGACGGGAAGCCTGACCAAACCCACTTGGTCACAACAAGATAACAATTGCTTAGCGCGCGACACGCAGTCGCGACGCGCTGCGCAAATGCCGGGGACAGGGCCATGCGAAATTTATCGTCAATTCGTGCACCGTCGAACGGCTCTGAAGCTTCCCTTGCTGCTGGCGGCGGGCACGGCAGCCTTGGCCCACACACCGCGCGCATCCGCGGACCCGCCACCGCGCTCCTCCGGGGAGTTGACCCGGTGGTCCGCCGACCGTGCCAACCGTTGGTATCAGGCGCAGGGCTGGCTCGTCGGCGCCAATTACATTCCGGCAACCGCGATCAACCAGCTCGAGATGTTTCAGCCGGCGACGTTCGACCTGCGCCGCATCAACACCGAACTGGGCTGGGCGAGGTCGTACGGCTTCAACAGCGTGCGCGTCTTCCTGCATGACCAGCTGTGGGCGCAGGACGCGCGCGGATTTCACAACCGCCTGGCCCAATTCGTCAGCGTCACAGCGAGTCATGGCATCCGGCCGTTGTTCGTCTTCTTCGACTCCTGTTGGGATCCCCTGCCCAGGCTCGGCCCGCAGCGGGCGCCGCGGCCCGGCGTGCACAACTCGGGCTGGGTGCAGAGCCCCGGCGCCGAACGCCTCGGCGACCCGGGCTACACCCGCGTCCTGCACGACTACGTGACGAGCGTGTTGACCCAATTCCGCAATGACAACCGGGTTTTGGGGTGGGACCTGTGGAACGAACCCGACAACCCGGCCCGGGTGTACGCCAAGGTGGAGCGCAGGGACAAGCTGGAGCGGGTCGCCGAGCTGCTCCCGCAGGTGTTCCGCTGGGCCCGCGCGGTCGATCCCAGTCAACCGCTGACGAGCGGCGTGTGGCGCGGCCTCGACCAGGGGGAGCAAGGGGGCCGCACCCCGATCAGCGACATCCAGCTCAACAACTCCGACGTAATCACCTTCCACTCTTATGCCGAGCCGGCGGGCTTCGAGTCGCGGATCGCCGAGCTGGCGCCGCTGGGCCGGCCGATCATCTGCACCGAGTACATGGCCCGGCCGCAGGGCAGCACCATCGAGAGCATCCTGCCCGTGGCCAAGCGCCGCAACGTCGGCGCGTTCAACTGGGGCCTGGTCGCGGGCAAGACCCAGACCTACTTCCCCTGGGACTCCTGGGATCACCCCTACGCCGCGCCGCCCAAGTTGTGGTTTCACGACCTGCTGCAACCCGACGGGCGGCCCTTTCGGGACAGCGAATTGCAGGCGGCCCGCAGCCTGGCCGGCAGCCAGCCCACCTGACGAGCCCTGAGCTGCCGGCTCACGGCTGGGAAAGATTGGCGGTGGCGGAGGGATTTGAACCCTCGGACGGTGTTAGCCGTCACACGCTTTCGAGGCGTGCTCCTTAGGCCGCTCGGACACGCCACCGCCAGGCAGCTTACCGAACACCCCGCCGCTCACCCCAATCGCTGGCGGGCGAAGAACGCCTCCAGCGGCGCGGCGCACTCGGCGGCGAGCACGCCGCCGCGCACCTGCGGGCGGTGGTTGAGCCGCCGGTCGCGCACCACGTCCCACAAGGACCCGACCGCGCCCGTCTTGGGTTCCCACGCGCCGAACACCAGCCGCGCCACCCGGGCCAGCACCAGCGCCCCGGCGCACATGGTGCAGGGTTCCACGGTCACCGCCAGCGTGGCGCCCTCCAGCCGCCACCCGTCGCCGAGCACGCCGGCCGCCGCCCGCAGCGCCAGGATCTCGGCGTGCGCGGTCGGGTCACCCAGTGCCTCCCGGGCGTTCACGGCGCGGGCCAGCTCGGTGCCGTCGGCGCCGACGACGACCGCGCCGATCGGCACGTCGCGCGGGCCCGCCGTCGCGGCGACCGACAGCGCGGCGCGGATCAGGTCTTCGTCGGCGCTCACCGACCGAGCGCGATCACCGACCGAGCCGGTCGAGCACCGCCGCCAGCTCGTCGGCGAAGCCCATCTCCCGCGCGATGCGGCCCAGCTGCTCGTCGGCGTACAGGTCGGTCTCGTCGAGGATGACGCCGAGCACCGCCTCGGGCAGCCCGATGTCGGACAGCACGCCCAGGTCGCCCTCGTCGAAGGGCTCGGCGTCCTCGAGGTCCTCGGGGTCGATCTCGGCGTCCAGGCTGTCCAGCACTTCGGCCGCGATGTCGTAGTCGAGCGCGGCGGTGGCGTCCGACAGCAACAGCCGGGTCCGGGCGGGCGCGGGGCGCACGATGACGAAGAATTCGTCGTCGATGTCGAGAAGGCCGAAGACGGCGCCGGCGCTGCGCAGTTCGCGCAGCTCCGTCTCGGCGGCCTTGAGGCTCGTCAGCGCCTTCGGGGACATCGGACTGCAGCGCCATCGGCCCTCTTCGCGCACGACCGCGACGCCGAAGCCGTCCGGTGTGTCCGCGGAGGGGCCCTGAGCAGACGCCCGTTGTGCTCCCATGGCCGCTTACGCTAGTCGCTGACCAGGTTCTCTGGCCAGATGAAGACGCGGGAACGCCCGGGCGCAGACGCCACCTGAAAGCATCCCCGCGCGCGGTTTGTGCCAACCTTGGATTGTGGCTCGCCCCGTTTCGAAGACACCCGTGTGCGTGCTCGGGCTGGGCCTGATCGGCGGCTCGATCATGCGGGCCGCCAAGGCCGCCGGCCGCGAGGTGTTCGGCTACAACCGGTCGGTGGAGGGCGCCCACGCCGCCGTGGCCGACGGCTTCGACGCCAGCACGGACCTCACCGACACCCTGACCCGGGCCGCGGACTCCGACGCGCTGATCGTGCTGGCCGTGCCCATGCCGGCGTTGCCGGGACTGCTGGCCCACGTCCGCGACGTGGCCCCGAACTGCCCGTTGACCGACGTCACCAGCGTCAAGACGGCGGTGCTGCGCGAAATCGACGCGGCGGGGCTGCTGCACCGCTTCGTGGGCGGTCACCCGATGGCGGGCACCGCGGATTCGGGCTGGGCCGCGGGCTACGCCGGCCTGTTCACCCGGGCTCCCTGGGTGGTCAGCGTCGACGACCACGTGGACCCCGAGGTGTGGACGTTGGTGATGACGCTGGCGCTGGACTGCGGCGCGCTGGTGGTACCGGCCAAGTCCGACGAGCACGACGCCGCGGCGGCCGCCATCTCGCACCTGCCGCACCTGCTCGCCGAGGCGCTGGCCGTCGCCGCCGGGGAAGTGCCGCTGGCCTTCGCGCTGGCCGCGGGGTCGTTCCGCGACGGGACCCGGGTCGCCGGCACCGCCCCGGACCTGGTGCGGGCGATGTGCGAGGGCAACTGCACCCAGCTGCTGCCGGCGGTCGACCGGGTCATCGAGCTGCTGAGCCGCGCCCGCGACTCGCTGGCCTCGCACAATTCGCTGGCCGAGCTCGTCGACGCCGGCCACGCCGCGCGCACGCGCTACGACAGCTTCCCGCGCTCCGACATCTTCACCGTCGTCATCGGCGCGGAGAACTGGCGCGAGGAGCTGGCCGCCGCCGGCCGGGCCGGCGGGGTGATCAGATCCGCTCTGCCAAGCCTGGATAGTCGACGATGAACCCGTCCCGGTCGACGCGGACCGTGGTGTCGGCCACCGGGGAGCGCAGCTTGATCCCGTCGAGGCGGCCCTCGCTGGCGTAGCTCACCGTCGCGGCGTTCACCGACATGTCGGGCACGTTCACGTAGACCATCGGCAGGGCGACGGTGTCCGCCCGTTCGTGCAGCCCGAGGCGCCGGATGGGCAAGGCGTTGAAGAACGGGCTGAACACCACGTCGACGTCGAGCGCGCCGTCGTACGCCGCGCGCCGCTCGCCCTGGTGGTCGGTGAGCAACCACATGTTTTCCTCGTCGCGGGCGATGGAGAGCACTCGCTCCCGCTCGGCCAGGGTGACGGTCAACCCGAGGCGCTTGGTGGCGCCCGTCTCGTCGGTCTGCAGGTCGTAGTAGGCACCGAACGCCGGATTGTTCGGGGTGGCCGCCGCCACGATGCGGCCATTGGCCTTGATTCGCTTGCCCGACAACTGAACTCGTACCGACTCCATCCGGGAGCTGTCTTGTGCGCGCCAGGTCAACATCGCCGCCCAGACGCGCGGAGTCTGGTCAGAGGAGACTGCGTTCACCCCTCTACCGTAGGACGTGTCCCGCGGGTGCGACGGGTTTGGGGGCAACTGCGGCGGGCGTCACGTCGTAGCGGCGACCGACGCCGCGGAACCGCCCGGTGCCGGGCGCCGACGCCCACACCGCGCCCGCCAGCAGGCCGTCGAGGATCAGCGCCAGCGCGGCCACCATCAGCGCGCCGACGAGCGCGAGCTGGAACTGGCGCTCCTTGATCCCGTCGATCAGGTAACGGCCCAGCCCGCCCAGGCTGGCGTAGGCGGCGACCGTGGCGGTGGCGACGACCTGCAGCGTCGCGTTGCGCAGCCCGCCCAGGATCAGCGGCAGGGCGTTGGGGATCTCGACGCGCAGCAGAACCTGGGCCTCGGTCATGCCCACCGCGCGGGCGGCGTCGACCACCGTCGGGTCGACGTTGGCGATGCCCGCGTAGGTGCCGGCCAGCAGCGCCGGCACGCCCAGCAACATCAGGGCGACCAGCGGCGGCCCGATGCCGAGCCCGAACAGCAGCACGCCGAGCAGCAACACGCCCAGCGTCGGCAGCGCGCGCAGCCCGTTGACCGCGCCGACCACCAGCAGGGTGCCGCGGCCGGTGTGCCCGATGACCAGCCCGACCGGCACCGCGATCAGCGCCGACGCGGCCACCGCGACGGCGGTGTACTCGAGGTGCTCTAACGTGCGCGCAGCCAGCCCGACCGGGCCGGTCCAGTTGTGGGCGGTGAGCAGGTAGGTCAGCGCCTGGTGCACGAAGTTCATCGCGCGCCGCCCACCACGGGGGCCAGCACCGGCCGGCGCCGGGGGCCGCGCGCGGCGCGCTCCCACGGTGTGGCGAGCCGGCCGGCCAGCACGATGACCACGTCGATGGCGATCGCCAGCACGAACAGGGCGATGATGCCGCCGACGATCTGGTCGCTCTTGTCGGTCTGGTAGCCCTCGGTGAACCAGGTGCCCAAACCGCCGATGCCGATCACCGAGCCGACCGAGACCATCGCGATGTTGGTCACCACGACCACGCGCAACCCGGCCACCAGGACCGGGATCGACAGCGGGAGCTCGACTTTGAGCATCCGCTTGATCGTGGGGTAGCCGACCGCGATGGCGGCGTCGCTGACCTCAGCGGGCACCGCGTCGAGGGCCTCGAGCACCGCGCGCACCAGCAGCGCGGCGGTGTAGGCGGTCAGGGCCACCATGACGTTGGCCTCGTCGAGGATCCGGGTTCCGATGATCGTCGGCAAGACGACGAACAGCGCCAGCGACGGGATGGTGAACACAACGGCGGCGGTCGCCGTCGTGAGCCGCCGGGCGGTCGGCGCGCGCTGCACCAGGACCCCCAGCGGCACCGCGATCGCCAAGCCGACGAGCACCGGCACAAGCGCCAGGCGCAGATGCACCACCGTGAGCGCCCAGGCGTCGTCGAGGTGGGTGAGCAGGTAATGCATCTCTTACGTACCTCGCCGCCGGGCTTCCACCGCGGCCAGCACGTCGGCGGCCAGCACGCCGCCGATCACCTTGCCGCCGTCGTCGACCGCGATCCCCACCCCCGACGGCGACGACAGCGCCGCGTCGAGCGCCAGGCTGAGGTTGCCGTTGGGGCGAAATAGCGAGCCGGCGGCGGTCATGCTGTCGTTTAGCGACGCGCCGGCGCGGTGCCGGTGCAGGCCCTCGGCGTCCATCCAGCCCAGCGGCGCGCCCGCGTCATCGACGACGAGCGCCCAGCCGTCGGGCAGCCCCGTTTCAGACAGGCGGTCGGCCGCGACGCGGTCGATGTCGCGCAGCGGCAGGCCGGCCGCATCCATCAGTTGCAGCCACCGGTACCCGCGGCCCAGCCCGATGAACCTGGCCACGAACTCGTTGGCCGGGCGCGACAGCAGGCGCGCGGGTTCGTCGTACTGCTGCAGACGACCGTCCTTGAACACCGCGACCCGCTCGCCGAGCCGCAGCGCCTCGTCGATGTCGTGGGTGACGAAGACGACGGTCTTGTGCAATTCGCTTTGCAGACGCAGTATTTCGTTCTGCAGCTGATGGCGCACCACCGGGTCGACGGCCGAGAACGGCTCGTCCATCAGCAGGATGGGCGGATCGGCGGCCAGCGCGCGGGCCACGCCGACGCGTTGTTGTTCTCCGCCGGAGAGCTGAGCGGGATAGCGGTTGGCGAGCTTGCGGTCCAGCCCGACGCGATCGAGCACCTCATAGGCGGCCTTGCGGGCGGCCCGGCGGGACTGCCCTTTCAGCACGGGTACCGTTGCGACATTGTCGATCACGCGTTGATGGGGCATCAGCCCGGCGTTCTGGATGACGTAGCCGATGCCGAGTCGCAACCGCACCGGGTTGACGCCCGCGACGTCCTTCCCGTCGACCGTGATGGCGCCGGAGGTCGGCTCGACCATCCGGTTGATCATGCGCAGCGCGGTGGTTTTGCCGCTGCCCGACGACCCGACGAAGACGGTCAGCTTGCCGGTGGGCACGACCAGGCTCAACCGGTCGATGGCCGTGGTGCCGTCGGCGAACACCTTGCTCACGCTGTCGAAGACAATCAAAAGTGATCACCCGATCGGATGGTTGAAGCCGTTGTCGCGCACCCAGTTTCGCGCCGCCTGGTCTGGATCGATGCCGGAGTTGCCCGACACGGCGGCGTTGAGCGCGGCCAGCCCGGCGGTGCTCAGCTTCGCCGAGACCGCGTCCAGCACGTCCTTGAGCCGATCCGACTTCTTCTGCGAATTCACCAGCGGCACAATGTTGCCGGCCAAAAAGTTGTGTTCGGGGTCGTCGAGCGCCACCAGGTGGTTCTGCGGGATGGCCGGCGACGTGCTGAAGATGTTGGCGGCCGTCACCCGTCCCTCCACCAGCGCGCGCACGGTCACCGCGCCGCCGCCGTCGTTGATGGCGACGAAGTTGCCGGGGGCGATGTTGAGCCCGTATTTCTGCCGCAGCCCCGGCAGCCCCGACGGGCGTGTCTCGAACGCCGAGGGCGCCCCGAACCGCACGTCGGGCGAGTGCGCCGCGAGGTCGCCGATGGTTTTCAGGTCCCACGCGCCGGCTGTGCGGCCGGTGACGGTGACCGTGTCGGTGTCCGACGCCGGCGACGGCGTCAGGATCGACAGGTCGCCGGGCAGCTTCTTATACAGCTCCAGCTCGACGTCGTCGAGGATGGTCGCGGTGGAGTTGGGTGCGAAGTACAGCAGCAGGTTGCCGATGTATTCGGGCACCAGATCGACGGAATGATCTTTCAGCGCGGGGATATACGTCTCCCTGCTGCCGATGCCCATCCGCCGCCCGGTTTCAAATCCGTTGGCCTGCAAGGCTTGTGCGTAGATTTCGGCGACAATTTCCGATTCCGGAAAGTCTCCGGAGCCCACTACGATCGATTTTGGGCTGCGGGTCTCCGCGTCCAGCGGGTCGGCGTTGCTGCAGGCCGCGATCAGACACACCGTCGCCAGCGACACCGCGGAGTGGAAGGTCGCGCGATGCACGCGCGGCAGCATCCTCATAACGCAGACAGTAACGGCAGAACCGCCGGGCCGCCGCCGTCTCCGTCGCAGGTTGCGCGGTCGGTTTTGCCCGGATTTGTTTCAATCCGCCCAAGGTGGGGCAAAAATGACAGTATGAGCGGCCCATCCCCTGCCCCGCC
>NZ_LQPJ01000083.1 GCF_002101785.1 Mycobacterium palustre | reverse complement strand
ACACTCAACGCCGCCACAGCGCACTCAGCGGCCTACCACCCATCAGCCGCCTGTAACCAACGTTATGGCCGGGTACACCTAGCGGTTTGGTTTGCGACGACGCCCGCCGCTGGCGGAGAGGGGCGGGCCGACGTTTCGGGCGTCCCCTCTTTAAGCTGCACCACTACGAGGCGTGCGGTGTCGCGCATACCGTTGCCCGTGTCACTGACGGCTGCCGTGGCCGCGGCGCTGCGTGGCGCGCTGGACCGGGCTGAGGTCGCCTACGATGCCGGCGGCAGTCGGCTGCGTCCCGCAAGACATCGCATTTGAAAAGACCGACGCCGCAACGGGACTCGGCGAGCCTCGCCCCGTTCCGGGGCAGGGAATTGTTCGTGTCTCACAATGGATCTCACAACGGGATGTGACAAACTTTCCGCCGAATACTCGGGACCTTGGCAACAACAGGGGTCCCGGGGCCCATTTCGATCCCGAGGACACCAAAGTCACGACGTAATCGACTACGAGAACGGACTTGTGGTGCTCCGTCAAAATCCATCAGTCGAAGAGACGTCGACCGGCGCGCCGGGACAGGTGAAGGTTGGCACACCCAGGGGCAGCGTGACGCAGCTTGCCAACGGTTCCGTTCGGATCAAATACGACGCGGGCAACTTCTTCGCACCAGGAGGCATTACGGCCGACCCCAACGGGCCTTTCGCGGGTCATACCGTAACCGTCAAGGTGACCTCGTCTTCATGCCCGGCTCGGGCGAGCGTTACACGGGCGTCTGCGCCGTCATGGTGAAGGCTCCGGGAAAGTGGGGTGAAGCCGGCCGCGGCATGTTCATCGGTAGCTTGGCAGCGCCTCTGCCGCCATTCGTGTTCATTCCAGCCTTCGCCGTCGCGCACGCGATAGGCCCGATCTGAATCCGTCGTCGACCCTCCTAGCGGCGAGTATCTCCGGAAGACAGACCCCTGCCAGCTACTATCGCTTGGGTGTCGGACGGCGAACAAGCAAAACCGCGTCGCCGCCGAGGGCGGCGCCGGCGTCGTGGCGCTGCCGCTGCGACCGAGGACAACAACAAGGACGTCCAAGCGGCCGGCGACTCGGCGGCAACCAAATCGCGCCGATCGCGCTCGCCGCGCCGGGTGCCGGAGCGGCTTCGCACGGTGCACGAAACGTCGGCCGGCGGATTGGTCATCGACGGGATCGACGGGCCGCGCGACGAGCAGGTCGCGGCGCTGATCGGGCGCATCGACCGGCGCGGGCGGATGCTGTGGTCGCTGCCAAAGGGCCACATCGAGATGGGCGAGACCGCCGAACAGACCGCCATCCGTGAGGTCGCCGAGGAGACGGGTATCCGGGGCAGCGTGCTGGCCGCGCTCGGACGCATCGACTATTGGTTCGTCACCGACGGGCGCCGCGTGCACAAGACCGTGCACCATTATTTAATGCGCTTCTCCGGCGGCGAGCTGTGCGACGAGGACCTCGAGGTCGCCGAGGTCGCGTGGGTGCCGATCCGCGAGCTGCCGTCCCGGCTCGCCTACGCCGACGAACGCCGCCTGGCCCAGGTCGCCGACGAGCTGATCGACAAGCTGCAGAGCGACGGCCCCGCGGCGCTGCCGCCGCTGCCGCCCAGCTCGCCCCGCCGACGCCCGCAGACGCATTCGCGCACCCGCCATTCCGACAAACCCGTCGCGGGCCGCAAGAACGGTCACGGGCCGGGGCCGTGAGCGCACCGCGACTCTGCTGGACCGGCTTGTTGCGCCTGGCCGCGGTGGTCAGCATCGTGACCGGTTTTGCGGTGCTCACCGGGCCGGCGGCGCCGCGCGCCGACGCCGGCGAACCGTCAGACACGCCGTTCGTCCGCGTCCGCATCGACCACGTGACCCCCGACGTGGTCACCACGACCAGTCCGCCCGTCGTCACCGTCAGCGGAACCGTGACCAACATCGGCGACCGCCCCGTGCGCGACGTGATGGTCCGCCTCGAACACGCCGCGGCGGTCACCTCCTCAGCGGCCCTGCGCACCTCGCTGGACGGCAGCACCGACCAGTACCAGGCGGCCGCGGACTTTCTCACGGTGGCGCCCGAGCTGCCGCGCGGCCAGCAGGCGGGTTTCACGCTGACGGCGCCGCTGCGCTCGCCGGCCAAGCCGTCGCTGGGCGTCGACAAGCCCGGTATCTATCCGGTCCTGGTCAACGTCAACGGCACGCCCGACTACGGCGCCCCCGCCCGCCTCGACAACGCGCGCTTCCTGCTACCGGTAATCGGCGTGCCTCCCGACCGCGCCGACGACCTGGACGCCGCCGTCGCGCCAGACACCTCCAAGCCGGTGTGGATCACCATGCTGTGGCCGCTGGCCGACCGGCCCCGGCTGTCCCCCGGCGTGCCCGGCGGCACCATCCCGGTCCGGCTGATCGACGACGACCTGGCCGCCTCGCTCGCCAAGGGCGGCCGGCTGGACACCCTGCTGTCCGCCGCCGAGTTCGCCACCAGCCACGACGTCGACCCCGACGGCGCCGTCGGCCGCGCGCTGTGCCTGGCCGTCGACCCCGACCTGCTGGTCACCGTCAATGCCATGGCGGGCGGCTATGTGGTGTCCAATTCCCCCGACGGGTCGGCCCAGCTGCCGGGCACGCCGACGCACCCGGGCACCGGTCAGGCCGCCGCCACCGACTGGCTCAACCGGCTGCGCGCGCTGGCCCACCACACCTGCGTGGCGCCGCTGCCGTACGCCCAGGCGGACCTCGACGCCCTGCAACGCGTCAACGACCCCGGCCTGAGCGACATCGCCACCCACGGCGTCAGCGGGATCGTCGACCGCATCCTCGACGTGCCGTCGACCCGAGGGGCCACGCTGCTGCCCGACGGCCCGCTGACCAGCGGCGCGGTCAACCTGCTTAGCGCCGACAGCACCGTCGCCATCGCCGCCGGGCACCTGTCCGCCCAGGAATCCGGCGGCGAGACCCCCGCCAACGTCGACACCGCCCCCCGGCGCCTGTCGCCGCGGGTGGTGATGGCGCCGTTCGACCCGGCCGTCGGCGCCGCGCTGGCCGGTGCCGGCAGCGACCCCGTCGCCCCCACCTACCTGGACCCGTCGTTGTCGGTGCGCCTTTCGCACGACTCCGACACCGCGCGTCGCCAAGACGCCCTGGGCTCGATCTTCTGGCACCCGCTGCAACACGACGCCGCGCCCCGCACCCAGCTGCTGGTCCCGCCGGCCACCTGGGATCTGCAGGCCGACGACGCGCAGGCCATGCTGACCGCGCTGGCCACCTCCATCCGCTCCGGCCTGGCCGTCCCGCGGCCTCTGCCGGCGGTGATCGCCGAGGCCGCCGCCCGCAACGAGCCGGCCGATCAGCCCGGCGGCTACGACTCCGGGCGCGGCCGCTTCACCAACGACGTCACCGCCGGCATCGCCGGCCAGGTCGGCCGCCTGTGGGGCCTGACGTCGGCGCTGACCACCGACGAACGCACCGGGCTGACCGGCGTGCAGTACACCGCGCCGCTGCGCGAAGACATGCTGCGCGCGCTGAGCCAGTCCGAGCCGCCCG
Organism: Mycobacterium palustre; assembly: GCF_002101785.1. Taxonomy (GTDB): domain Bacteria; phylum Actinomycetota; class Actinomycetes; order Mycobacteriales; family Mycobacteriaceae; genus Mycobacterium; species Mycobacterium palustre. The sequence goes on along the minus strand of NZ_LQPJ01000083.1, from coordinate 27,694 downwards.
ACACCCGCAACGGGCTGGCCCAGCAGCGGCTCGCGGTCGTCGGCAAGACAATTAACGACCTGTTCGGCGCGGTCACGATCGTCAACCCCGGCGGCTCCTACACCCTGGCCACCGAGCACAGCCCGCTGCCGCTGGCGCTGCACAACGGCCTGGCCGTCCCGATCCGGGTCCGGCTGCAGGTCGACGCGCCACCCGGGATGACCGTCACCGACGTCGGGCAGATCGAGCTGCCGCCGGGCTACCTGCCGCTGCGGGTGCCCATCGAAGTGAACTTCACCCAACGCGTCGCCGTCGACGTGACCCTGCGGACACCCGACGGCATGAAGCTGGGCGACCCGGTTCGCCTGTCGGTGCATTCCAACGCCTACGGCAAGGTGCTGTTCGCGATCACGCTGACCGCCGCGGCGGTGCTGGTGCTGCTGGCCGGGCGCCGGCTGTGGCACCGGTTCCGCGGCCAGCCCGACCCAGCCGACCTGGACCGGCCCGACCCACCGCACCCCCGACCCACCGACCTGCACGACGAGATCGAGGATCGGGTCGAGCAAAAGCCCCGCGTATGAACCCCGCCTACCGGCCGGCGCGCCCGCAGCCGCCCCCGGCACGGCCGTCACGCCCCGGTCCGCCGACCGGCCCGCTGCCCCCGGTGCCCGAGCTGGCCCGCCGCCGCGCCGAACTGTCCGACGCCGCCCTGGTCTCGCGCTCGTGGGCGATGGCGTTCGCCACCCTGGTCAGCCGCCTGACCGGCTTCGCCCGCATCGTCGTGCTGGCCGCGATTTTGGGCGCGGCGCTGTCGAGCGCCTTCTCGGTGGCCAACCAGCTGCCCAACCTCGTCGCGGCGCTGGTGCTGGAGGCGACATTCACCGCGATCTTCGTGCCGGTGCTGGCCCGCGCCGAGCAGGGCGACCCCGACGGCGGCGCGGCGTTCGTGCGTCGACTGGTCACCCTGACCACGGCGATGCTGCTGGTCGTCACGGCGCTGTCGGTGCTGGCCGCGCCGCTGCTGGTGCGGCTGATGCTGGGCCGCGCCCCGCAGGTCAACGAGCCGCTGACCACCGCCTTCGCCTACCTGCTGCTGCCGCAGGTGCTCGCCTACGGGCTGACCTCGGTGTTCATGGCAATCCTGAACACCCGCAACGTGTTTGGGCCGACGGCGTGGGCGCCGGTCGTCAACAACCTCGTCGCGCTGGCCACCCTCGGGGTGTACCTGGCGGTGCCCGGCGAGCTGTCGGTCGACCCGGTCAAGATGGGCAACGCCAAGCTGCTGGTGCTGGGCATCGGCACCACGCTGGGCGTGTTCGCGCAGACGGCGGTGCTGCTGATCGCGCTGCACCGCCAGCACGTCAGCCTGCGCCCGCTGTGGGGAATCGACCAGCGGCTCAAGCGGTTTGGCACCATGGCCGGCGCGATGGTGCTCTACGTGCTGATCAGCCAGCTGGGCCTGGTGGTCGGCAACCAGATCGCCAGCACGGCGGCCGCCTCGGGGCCCGCGATCTACAACTACACCTGGCTGGTGCTGCAGCTGCCGTTCGGCATGATCGGCGTGACCGTGCTGACGGTGGTGATGCCCCGGCTCAGCCGCAACGCCGCCGCCAACGACACCGCGGCCGTGCTCGGCGACCTGTCCCTGGCCACCCGCCTGACACTGATCACGCTGATCCCGATCGTCGCGTTCATGACGGTGGGCGGCCCGGCGATCGGCAGCGCGCTGTTCGCCTACGGCAACTTCGGCGGGGTCGACGCCGGCTACCTGGGCGCGTCGATCGCGTTGTCGGCGTTCACCCTGATCCCCTACGGGCTGGTGTTGTTGCAGCTGCGCGTGTTCTACGCGCGCGAGCAGCCCTGGACCCCGATCGTGATCATCCTGGTCATCACGGCGGTCAAGATCGTCGGCTCGGTGCTGGCGCCGCACCTCACCGGCGACCCCAAGCTGGTCGCCGGCCTCCTCGGCCTGGCCAACGGCATCGGCTTTGTGGCCGGCGCCGTCGTCGGCTACTACCTGCTGCGGCGCGCCCTGCTGCCCAAGGGCGGCCAGCTGATCGACGTCGACGGGCTGCGGACGATCCTGGTGACGATCGTCGCCTCGATGCTGGCCGGCCTGCTGGCGCACGTCGCCGACCGGCTGCTCGGGCTCGGCGGGCTCACCTCCGCGTACGGCGCGGCCGGTTCGCTGCTGCGGCTGCTGATGCTGGCAACGATCATGCTGCCGATCATGGCGACCGTCATGTTCCGGGCGCGGGTCCCAGAGGCGCGCGCCGCCCTGGACGCGGTCCTGCGCCGCGCGTCGGGCCGCGGCCTGGCCACCAGCCCGCCGATAGCTTCCGGCAAACGGGCTGCGCGGGAGGGATCGTCTCGGCGGCCCGGCGTCACGTACCCTGAGCAGAGGAATTCGTCCCCGCCGGGGGTTGGTGCGGTCCAGGAGCCGATCCGGCGCAGGCCTCCGGAGCGGGTAGCCAGCGCCCGGATAGCGAAAGGACCGGAGGTGACCGACCGCCCAGTGGATAGCGCACCCAGCGCTGGATCCGGCGTGGGATCGGGAGCCAAGCTGCCCGCCGACCGGGCACGGCCGGTCGCCGACGACTTCCAGCCCGACATCCCGCAGGGCCACGCGCCCGAGGAGCCGGCCCCCCGCATGCACGAGCGGCCGAACGGCGATTTGCCGAAAGACGCCGCCCGCGGGCCGATCCCGTTCGATGCGCCCCGCGAGCGCGGCGGCGAGTCGGCGGCGCCCGCCGAGGACGTCCACCTGGTTCCTGGCGCCCGCATCGCCGGTGGCCGCTACCGGCTGCTGGTCTTTCACGGCGGCGCCCCTCCCCTGCAGTTCTGGCAGGCGCTGGACACCAAGCTGGACCGGCAGGTGGCGCTGACCTTCGTCGATCCCGACGGCGCCCTGCCCGACGAGGTGCTGCAGGAAATCTTGGCCCGCACGCTGCGGCTCAGCCGGGTCGACAAGCCCGGCATCGCCCGCGTGCTCGACGTCGTCCACACCGGCTCCGGCGGCCTGGTGGTCGCGGAATGGATCCGCGGCGGCTCCTTGCAGGAGGTCGCCGACACCTCGCCGTCGCCCGTCGGCGCCGTGCGGGCGATGCAGTCGCTGGCCGCCGCCGCCGAGGCGGCCCACCGCGCCGGCGTCGCCCTGTCGATCGACCACCCCAGCCGGGTGCGCGTCAGCATCGAGGGCGACGTGGTGCTGGCCTACCCAGCGACGATGCCCGACGCCAACCCGCAGGGCGACATCCGCGGCATCGGCGCCGCGCTGTATGCACTGTTGGTCAATCGGTGGCCGCTGCCGGAATCCGGGGTGCGCAGCGGCCTGGCACCGGCCCAGCGGGACGCCTCGGGCAATCCCGTCGAACCGATGGCCGTGCACCGCGACATCCCGTTCCAGATTTCCGCGGTCGCCGTCCGAGCGGTTCAGGAAGACGGCGGAATACGCAGCGCCTCAACGCTTTTGAACCTGCTCCAGCAGGCCACCGCGGTCGCCGACCGCACCGAAATCCTCGGCCCGATCGACGATTCCCCGCCACCGCCTAGCCCCCGGCCGTCGACCGGGCAGGAGTACGCGACCTTCGCGCGGCGCCGCCGCAACCTGCTGATCGGTCTCGGCGCGGCCCTCGCAATCATCGTCGTGGCCCTGCTGGTGCTGGCGTCGGTCGTCAGCAAGATCTTCGGCAACGTCGGCGGCGGCCTCAACAAGGAGGAGCTCGGGCTCAACGGGCCGTCCTCGTCGGCCACGTCGTCGACGACCAGCTCGGCGACCGCCGGGAGCGTCGTCAGGCCGACCAAGGCGTCCGTCTATTCGCCCGACGGCGACGCCGATAACCCGGGTCAGGCGGGGCAGGCGATCGACGGCGACCCCTCCACCGCCTGGTCCACCGAGATCTACACCGACGCCGTGCCGTTCCCCTCTTTCAAGCAGGGCGAGGGGTTGATGTTGCAGCTGCCCAAGCCCACAGTGGTGGGCCAGGTGACCATCGACACGACGAGCACCGGGACCAAGGTCGAGATCCGCTCGGCATCCACGCCATCGCCGGCGTCGCTGAACGACACGACCGTGCTGGCGCAGGCGTTCCCGCTCAAGCCGGGCCACAACGTCATTCCCGTCAGGGCCGGCTCGCCGACGTCGAACCTGCTGGTGTGGATCTCCACGCTGGGCACCACCAACGGCAAGAGCCAGGCCACCATCTCCGAAATCACGGTTCAGGCCGCCTCCTAACGGACGCTCACAGATCGGTGCGTTGGTGAAGTGCTGCCCGACCACCGATTCGTTACTGTCCGGCCGTGGGGTTCGGGAGCGGGGATTTCCGGGTAACAGGCCGGCGCGAACGCAGTGACGCCGAGCTGCTGGCGGCCCACGTCGCCGGCGACCGGGAGGCCTTCGGCGAGCTGTTTCACCGCCATCACCGACAGCTACACCGGCTGGCCCGGCTCACCACCCACTCGCCCGAAGACGCCGAAGACGCGCTCCAGGACGCGATGCTTTCGGCGCACCGGGGCGCAGGATCGTTCCGGCACGACGCCGCCGTCGGCAGCTGGCTGCACCGCATCGTGTTCAACGCCTGTCTGGACCGGCTGCGCCGCGCCAAGGCCCACCCGACCGCCCCGCTCGAGGACGTTTACCCGGTGGCCGATCGCACGGCCCAGGTCGAGACGGCGATTCTGGTGCAACGCGCGCTGATGCGGCTTCCCGTCGAGCAACGGGCCGCGGTGGTGGCCGTCGACATGCAGGGTTATTCCGTCGCCGATACGGCCGCGCTGCTCGGCGTCGCGGAGGGCACGGTCAAGAGCCGATGTTCCCGTGCCCGGGTTCGCCTCGCCGAGCTGCTCGGCTACCTCAACGCCGGCGCACCGCGGGCCGCCGGCCACGCCCCCTGAGACGCCGGGCCGCGCCGCGCGTGGCCTTCGCTGCGCGCATGACGGACACTGGGGCGGATGGGTGCAGCCGACAACGCCTCCGCGGGCCATTCCGACGCGGAACCGCCCCTGACGGTCGAGCTCCTCGCCGACCTGCAGGCCGGTCTGCTCGACGACGACTCGGCGGCCCGCGTGCGCCGACGGGTCCGACAAGACCCCGAGGCGGAGAAGACGCTGCGCGCGCTGAACCGGGTGCGTTGCGACGTGGCCACGATGGGCTCCGACCCGGGCTCCGCGCCCGACGTCCCGCCCGAGGTCGTCGCCCGCGTCTCGGCGGCGCTGGCGTCGGCGAACGACAGCGGTGCCGCCCATTCCGCCCGGCCGCGCCTGCGCCCCACCCGGCTCGTCGCCGCCGTGGCCGGGATCGGCGCGGCGCTCGCGGCGATCGGCCTGGGCACCGCGGCGCTGATCACCGCGCCCGAGCCCACGCCCAGCACGCCGGCCACCGCCGAGCACATCACCGTCTCGACGCCCCCCATGACGGTTCCGCTGGCGCCGAGCGAGATCGTCGCGCTGGTCCACCAAAGCCCCGACTTCGGCCCGCTCAGCGACGCCTCCCGGCGCGCCTCCTGCCTGACCGGGCTGGGATACCCGGCGGCCGAACGGGTGCTGGGCGCGCGCCCGATCGAGATCAACGCACGCCCCGGCGTGCTGCTCGTGCTGCCGGGCGACACGCCCGACAGCTTGTCGGTGTTCGCGGTGGCCACGAACTGCAGCGCCGCCGACACCGGGCTGCTGGCCAGCACGCAGGTCCCCCGGCCCTAGCGGCCGGGCGCGGCGGGTCGCCGCCATCACACCTCACCTAGTGTGGTGCCAACACCACGGGAACAGCCGCGCCTACCCTGGCGTTCAACGACGTAGCTTCCGCACCGAAAGGCTCGCATGACTGCCGCGACTTCCGCTTCCCACGACACCGTCCACGATGTCATCATCATCGGTTCTGGCCCCGCCGGCTACACCGCGGCGCTGTACACCGCGCGCGCGCAGCTGGCGCCGCTGGTGTTCGAGGGCACGTCGTTCGGCGGCGCACTGATGACCACGACCGAGGTGGAGAACTACCCCGGATTCCGCGACGGCATCACCGGCCCGGAATTGATGGACCAGATGCGCGAGCAGACCCTGCGGTTCGGCGCCGACCTGCGCATGGAAGACGTCGAGTCGGTGTCCCTGGAGGGCCCGATCAAGTCGGTCACCACCGCCGAGGGCGAAACCCACCACGCCCGGGCCGTCATTCTGGCCATGGGCGCCGCGGCCCGCTACCTGCAGGTCCCCGGCGAGCAGGAGTTGCTGGGCCGGGGCGTCAGCGCCTGCGCCACGTGCGACGGGTTCTTCTTCCGCGACCAGGACATCGCCGTGATCGGCGGCGGCGACTCCGCGATGGAAGAGGCCCTCTTCCTGACCCGCTTTGCCCGCAGCGTGACGCTGGTGCACCGACGCGACGAATTCCGGGCGTCGAAGATCATGCTCAACCGCGCCCGCAACAACGACAAGATCACGTTTGTCACCAACGCCGTCGTCGTCGCCGTCGAGGGCGACACGACGGTCACCGGATTGCGCTTGCGCGACACCATATCTGGCGAAGAATCGACCCTCGCGGTGACTGGTGTCTTCGTCGCGATCGGCCACGAGCCGCGTTCTGCGCTGGTGCGCGACGTGATCGACGTCGACCCCGACGGGTATGTACTTGTCAAGGGCCGCACCACAAGCACCACGCTGGACGGGGTTTTCGCCGCCGGCGACCTGGTGGACCGCACCTATCGGCAAGCGGTCACCGCCGCGGGCAGCGGCTGTGCGGCGGCCATCGACGCCGAGCGATGGCTGGCCGAGCACGAATCCGAGGCGCCGGACGACGGCGTCGCGTCCGGAAACACCGAGGGTACCGACACATTGATTGGAGCACCACGATGACCAGTGCCGAAAAGAGTGGCGCCACAATAGAAGTCTCCGACGCATCGTTCTCGTCGGACGTGCTGTCGAGCAATAAGCCTGTGTTGGTTGACTTTTGGGCGACGTGGTGTGGGCCGTGCAAGATGGTCGCTCCGGTACTCGAGGAGATCGCCAACGAGCGCGGCGAGCAGCTTACGGTCGCCAAGCTCGACGTGGACGCCAACCCGGAGACGGCGCGCGACTTTCAGGTGGTTTCCATCCCGACGATGATCTTGTTCAAGGACGGCCAACCGGTGAAGCGCATCGTCGGCGCCAAGGGCAAGGCGGCGCTGCTGCGCGAGCTGTCCGACGCGGTTCCCAACCTCACCTAGCGCTTCTTCACCCCCACCACGCCGTGCCCCCGCTTAGCCTGGGGTTTTCCGGAAATTGAGAAGCGTCTGCGACAATAGCGGCTAGCTGCTGCCCGTTCAGCCTTTTACCGGAGGGCCCTTGGTATGTCGGATCCGCGCCGTGTAGACGGCGGCGCGCTGCGTTATGGGGACCGCGGCGCTGCTGTGACCGAGATCCGGGCGACGCTGGCCGCGCTAGGGCTGCTCGACGATACCGAGGAAGACCTGACCACCGGCCAACACGTGATTCCCGAGGTCTTCGACGCCGAACTCGACCGTGCGGTGCGCGCCTTTCAGCAGAATCGTGGCCTGCTCGTGGACGGCATCGTCGGCGAAGCCACTTACCGCGCGCTGAAAGAGGCCTCGTATCGGCTCGGCGCGCGCACCCTGTATCACCAATTCGGGGCCCCGCTCTACGGCGACGACGTCGCGACGCTGCAAGCGCGGTTGCAAGACCTCGGCTTCTACACCGGCCTGGTCGACGGCTACTTCGGTCTGCAGACCCACAACGCGCTGATGTCGTACCAACGGGAGTACGGCCTGGCCGCCGACGGCGTCTGCGGCCCGGAAACGTTGCGCTCGTTGTACTTTCTGAGTTCCCGGGTGACCGGCGGGTCACCGCACGCCATCCGCGAGGAGGAGCTGGTCCGGCGCTCCGGCCCCAAACTCTCGGGCAAGCGCATCATCATCGACCCCGGCCGCGGCGGCGACGACCACGGCCTGATCGCTCACGGCCCGGCCGGGCCCATCAGCGAAGCGGACATCTTGTGGGACTTGGCAAGTCGGCTCGAGGGACGCATGACCGCCATCGGCATGGAGACCTTCCTGTCGCGGCCGACCAACCGCAGCCCCTCGGACGCCGAGCGCGCCGCGACGGCCAACAACGTCGGCGCGGACTTGATGATCAGCCTGCGCTGCGAATCCCAGCGCAGCCCGGCGGCCAACGGGGTGGCGTCGTTTCACTTCGGCAACTCGCACGGGTCGGTATCCACCATCGGACGCAACCTCGCCGACTTCATCCAGCGAGAAGTGGTGGCGCGCACCGGTTTACGCGATTGCCGCACTCACGGCCGGACGTGGGACCTGCTGCGCCTGACGCGGATGCCGACCGTTCAGGTGGACGTCGGCTACATCACCAACCCGCACGACCGCGCCATGCTGATCTCGACGCAGACCCGCGACGCCATCGCCGAGGGCATCCTCGCCGCGGTCAAGCGGCTTTATCTGCTGGGTAAGAACGACCGCCCCACAGGCACTTTCACGTTCGCCGAGCTGCTTGCCCACGAACTGTCGGTGGAGCGGACCAGCCGCCTCGGTGGTTCCTAACCCCCCTGGGTGATTTTCAGCGTGTTGCCGGCGGAGGACCCCGCCCCGACCGGCTGCTCCAGTTGCGCGTTGGCCAGCAGGCGCTCCAGCGCCGCCTCGACTTGAGCCTTCCAGCTCAGGCCTTTGTCCAGCTCTAGCCGCAGCCGCGGGAAGTACGTATGTGGCGCCACGACAACGAATCCCACGTCCTTGAGGAACTCGGCGTCGATGACGCAGTGGTCGACTGAGCAGTCGCCGAGGGCCTCCAACACCGGCCGCACGTCGGGGGCCGCCGCGCGCGGATCCTGCAGCTCGGACGCGGCGGGCGTGCGCCCGAACGCCTCCAGGGCCCGGACCCCGCGGCGCACCAGCTCGTCGATCACCCGGGCGATGAGACCATGCGGTAGATCGTCGGCGGCCTGCCCCGGCTCGATGTTCATCGACGTCAGCAGCACCGCATCGGCGGACACCGGCGCGGTCGGAAATCGCTGCGCCCGCGGTACCGCCCGCGGCGGCGCGTACAGCACGTACCCCAGGCACTGCTGCTCGATGTGACTGCGCTCGTCATCGGGGACGGCGAGCGCCACCTGGCCGCACGAACCCCACTCCAGCATGACCATCGACAGCCACGCTTCCTTTTCGAATTCGGGGTCGGCGAGGTGGTTCTGGTTCCCGAGGGTCGCCGGATCGACCTCCCAGAAGACGCACCGGCGCGCGTGCTTGGGAAGCTGCTCGAAACTCTCGAGCCGCAACGGCGTGATTCGAGCGGACACTAGCCTCCTGGCTTCCGTGCGGTACCGCGGTCATCAAGTGTCGAGCCACTGGCAGCCCCTCCAGGATAGGAGAGTTGGTCGGCATCGGACCAGTGTTTGACACGCCACTCGCGCCGGTGCGTCCAACCCTTCGACCCGTCGCGGGCACGTCGCTCGGCGGCCGAATTAGCTTGAGGCACACGGGAATCCGCGATGAGAAGGCGCTACTTTGGCGCCGCGCGCCGGCTCGGCGTCACAGTGACGTAATTACACGGTATGGATGGTCACGGCTTCGGCGGGGTCATCACGTCGACGATCCGCTGCAAATCGTCCACCGAGCCGAACTCCACCACGATGCGTCCCTTGCGTTTGCCGAGGCTGACCGTCACGCGAGTATCAAAGGCGTTCGACAGCCGCTCAGCAACGTCTTGCAGGCCGGGCATCTGGATCGGCTTGCGGCGCTGCGGCGCCGGGGTGGCGGCATCCCCCCGGTCGGACTCGCGGTTGGCTAAAGTGACCGCCTCTTCGGTGGCCCGCACGGACAGGCCCTCGGCGACGATCCGGCTGGCGAGCTCCTCCTGCGCCTCCGGGCCCGCTTCGAGCGACAGCAGCGCGCGCGCGTGCCCCGCCGACAGCACCCCGGCCGCCACCCGGCGCTGCACCGGGATCGGCAGCTTCAGCAGCCGGATCATGTTGGTGATCAGCGGCCGCGACCGGCCGATGCGGTTCGCGAGTTCGTCGTGGGTGACGCCAAACTCGTCGAGCAGCTGCTGGTAGGCGGCCGCCTCCTCAAGCGGGTTCAGCTGGACGCGGTGGATGTTTTCCAGCAAGGCGTCGCGCAGCAGGTCGTTGTCACCGGTCTCGCGCACGATCGCGGGGATGGTCGCCAACCCCGCCTGCTGGGCGGCGCGCCACCGCCGCTCCCCCATCACGATTTGATACCGGGCGCCGCTGGCCGACCCGGACACCTCTCGTACCACGATCGGCTGCAGGAGCCCGAACTCGCGGATCGAGTGAACGAGCTCGGACAGCGCCTCTTCGTCGAAGACCTGGCGCGGCTGGCGGGGATTGCGCTCGATGTCGCCGGGCGCGATCTCGCGGTAGACCGCGCCGACGGCGGCCGCGTCGGTGGCCGGCCCGCCGATCAGCACGTCGGCGGCGGCGTCCCCCATCCGCGGCCCGAGGGTCGCCGGCCCGGAGTCGGCCTCGGCCGGGCCGGTCGGGATCAGCGAAGCCAGTCCCCGGCCGAGGCCGCCCTTCTTCCGTAGTGGCTGCGTCATGATTGTCCCTTCACCGGTGGTGTCAATCGCGTTCGGCGAGCTCGCGGCTCGCGTCGAGATAGCTCATCGCCCCGCGAGAGCCGGGGTCGTAGTCGATGATCGTCATGCTGTAGCCCGGCGCCTCCGACACCTTGACGCTGCGCGGGATCACCGTCCGCAACACCTTGGGGCCGAAATACCGGCGCACCTCCTCGGCCACCTGGTCGGCGAGCTTGGTCCGCCCGTCGTACATGGTCAGGATCACCGTGGTGACCTCGAGTTGGGGATTCAGGTGGGCCTTCACCATCTCGATGTTGCGCATCAGCTGTGACACCCCTTCGAGCGCGTAGTACTCGCACTGGATCGGGATCATCACCTCGGGCGCGGCGACGAGCGCGTTGATCGTCAGCAGGCCGAGTGACGGCGGGCAGTCGACGAAGACGTAATCGAAGTCGAACTGGTCGAGTCCGGCCAGCGCGGTGCGGAGCCGGTTCTCGCGGGCGACCATGCTGACCAATTCGATCTCGGCGCCGGCGAGGTCGATGGTCGCCGGCACGCAGAACAGCCGCTGGCTGTGCGGGCTCACCCGCAGTGCGTCACGAAGAGAGACCTCCCCGAGCAGAACCTCGTACGAGGACGGCGTGCCCGCCTGGCGGTCCTGGATGCCGAGCGCGGTGCTCGCGTTGCCCTGGGGGTCGAGGTCGATCACGAGCGTCTTGAGCCCCTGCACCGCCAGGGCGGCGGCGAGGTTGACTGCGGTGGTGGTTTTGCCGACGCCGCCCTTCTGGTTTGCGACCGTGAACACCCGGCGGTGCCGGGGTCGACGCAGCGGCGGGTAGGTGGTGTGCAGGACGCGCATCGCCCGCTCGGCCGCCGCGCCGATCGGGGTGTCGTATTCGGCGGATGTTTCACGTGAAACATCGCCGAACGAATCGTCGCGCGGAGCGGCTGAGGGCGGCGTCGCGGCGGGCGTAACGCCGTGCGCGACGGCCGACGGCGGCGCCCCGGCGGGCCCGTCATGTGGCGAACTCACCGCGTCCCCCTGTCCGCTCGTCGTGCGGGCCGCGCGCCCGCCTGCCTTCCACGCCGCGCTAACACCACGGTTGCGGGCGGACGCAAATAGTTCGCGCCACATGTCACCACCCTGACATCCACGGCGCCGGAAGCCTCCATCACACGCCGGTGTTGTTCCACTTCGTCGGGAGCGCGCTCCCCCTTGATCGCGATCATTCGCCCGCCCGGCCGCAGCAACGGCATACTCCACCTCGTCAACTTGTCCAGCGCCGCCACCGCTCGCGACACCGCCGCGTCCCTCTGGCCCAACCGGCGTACGATGCCGGGCTCCTCCGCGCGACCGCGGACCACCTCGACCGCCAACCCTAATTCGGCGACGGTCTCGGTGAGAAACTCGCTGCGGCGCAGCAGTGGCTCGATCAAAATCATCTCGAGGTCGGGGCGTGCGATCGCCAGCGGTATGCCGGGTAGCCCAGCGCCGCTGCCGATGTCTACCACCCGCTCGCCCGGCCCGAGAAGCTCGCCCACCACCGCGCTGTTCAGCAGGTGGCGATCCCACAGCCGGCCTACTTCCCGCGGGCCAAGCAGTCCGCGTTCCACGCCGGGGCCGGCCAGCATCTCGGCGTAGCGCCGTGCCAAGTCGACCCGAGGGCCGAACACCGCCGCCGCCGCATCGCTCGGCCCGTCGGGCTCGGCGGCCGCCGGCCCGTCGCCCGGGCCGTCATGTTTCACGTGAAACATCCCCGGCTGTCGTTTCACGTGAAACATCCTCGTCTCTCCGGGCCGACGTGGCATCCACGAATTACACGGCTGTGACTCGGTCGGGTCAGTCGAGCAGGACGACGACGCGGCGCGACGGCTCGGCGCCCTCGCTCTCGCTGTGCACGCCCGGCACCGCCGCGACGGCGTCGTGCACGATCTTGCGCTCGAACGGCGTCATCGGCGACAGCTCCTCGCGCTCACCGGTGCTCAGCACCCGGCGGGCCACCTTGTCACCGAGCGCGGCCAGCTCTTCGCGGCGCCGACGCCGCCAGCTCGCGATGTCGAGCATCAAGCGGCTGCGCACACCGGTCTTCTGGTGCACCGCCAACCGGGTGAGCTCCTGCAGCGCGTCGAGCACCTCTCCCCCACGCCCGACCAACTTGTTCAAATCGTCGCTCCCGTCGATGCTCACCACCGCGCGGTCGCCTTCGACGTCCAAGTCGATGTCGCCGTCAAAGTCCAACAGGTCCAGCATCTCTTCGAGATAGTCGCCGGCGATCTCCCCCTCGGCGACCAGTCGCTCCTCGACGTCGTCGATCTCGCCGTCGTCGGCGTCCGTCGTCGCTTCCCCCGCCGCCTCGGCCGTCTCCTCGTCGGTCGGCAGCTCGGCGTCGAAGTCGCGCTCGGTGGTCTCGGCGTCTGTCATATCGTTCCTTCCCTCATCCACGGGTCCCTGTCCGATGGCCGCCCAACCGAAAGCGGCCCGGATTTAGCGGGGCCCTGTCAGCGTTTGCGCCTCTTGGGGCGCGCCCCCGGCCGCGGGGCGCGGTTGCTCGCGCTGCCGTTGCGTCCAGCGGTGTCGGCGTCCTCCGGCCGGGCCTTCGCGGTCTTCGACCCGGCGGTGTCGGACCCGTCCGACCCGCCCGCATCGGCCGCGGGCTCGCCGCCCGTGTCGGCGGCCGCCGACGAACCGTTGCCGGTCGCCGACGCCGTCTTCGGGTTGCGCTTGGGTTTGGCCCCGGGTGCGGGCGCGTTGGCGGCGCGGCGCTGAATGGCCTCCTGCCGCTTGGCCTCTTCTTCCTTCTCGATCATCCCGAACACGTAATGCTGCTGCCCGAACGTCCAGATGTTGTTGGCGAACCAGTACAGGATGATCGCCAACGGCAGGAACGGACCGCCGACCACGACGCCGAGCGGAAACACGTACAGCGCCAGCTTGTTCATCATCGCGGTCTGTGGATTGGCGGCCGCCTCCGCGCTCTGGCGGGCCACCGACGCGCGGCTGTTGAAGTAAGTCGCGACGCCGGCCAGGATCATCACCGGCGCACCCACCGCGATGACCGCGGGCCGACTGAAGTGAGTGAACGCGTCCAACCCGGAGTGTTGGGTCATGAATGCGCCGATCGGGGCGCCGAACAGATTCGCGTCCAGGAAGTGCGCGACGTCGGCGGGGGTGAAGACGTAGTTGCCCGTCATCCGGTTTTGGATCACCGACAAATGCGGCTGGCCGAACCCGCCGGTCGTGCGGTTGAACGACCGCAACACGTGATACAGCCCGAGGAACACCGGGATCTGGGCGAGCATCGGCAGGCATCCCAGGATCGGGTTGAAGCCGTGCTCGCGTTGCAGCTTCTGCATCTCGAGCGCCATGCGCTGACGGTCCTTGCCGTACTTCTTTTGCAGCGCCTTGATCTGTGGCTGCAGCTCCTGCATTTGCCGGGTGGTACGGATCTGCCGGACAAACGGCTTGTACAGCAACGCTCGCAGGGTGAACACCAGGAACATCACCGACAGGGCCCACGCGAAGAAGTTGGACGGCCCCAGCACGGACGCGAAGAGTTTGTACCAAACCCACATGATCCACGACACCGGGTAGTAGATGATGTCGAGGCTGAAGAAATCAAACAAAAGACTCACTCTCCCGTTGCTTGGCCGCACGGCCGCACGCGTGCCCGGAGTCGGGGTCGGCGCCTTCGGCGTCGATCCGGCGGCATCCATGTCGGTCCGGTATCGGATCCCATCCTCCCCGATGCCATGGACCGCACTTGGCGAGCCTGACCGCGGACAGCCAGCTACCCCGAATCACGCCGTATTCGTGCAGCGCGTCGACGGCGTACTGGCTACAGGTTGGAACGAAACGACACGTCGCCGGGCGCAGCGGCGACACCATGTGCCGGTACAGCTCAATCAGGAAGATCAGTCCGCGGGCGACGGCCGTGCCCGCGCCACCGGTTATCGCGCGCGCTCTCGCCACCGGACTCATCGTCGCGTCCCGGCCGATTCGCAACCGCGGCGCAAGCCGCGTCGCAGCTGCTGCTCCAGCCGGGCCGACGACGCATGCCGACTGCTCGGCAGCGCCCGGATCACCACCCGATCGCGGTGATCCAGGTCGCACAGCATGGTTCGCGCCACATGCCGCAGCCGGCGGGCGACCCGGTGGCGTTCCACGGCCGAGCCCACCGGCTTTCCGATGATCAGTCCGACTCGCGGCCCGGCCTCGCCGGCCTCGGTCGCCCGCCGAAAGTGGACGATGACGTCGGGCTGCACGGTGCGCGACCCGTACTTCACCGTGGCGTCAAACTCCGTTGACCGCCTCATACGGTTGCGTGCGGGAAGCACCGCCGAAAGACCTGCCGTTGCGATCAGGCAGTCAACGCACGGCGGCCTTTGCGGCGCCGGCTAGACACGATGGAGCGCCCGGCGCGGGTACGCATCCGCAACCGGAAGCCATGCACGCGGGCACGGCGCCGGTTGTTCGGCTGGAAGGTCCGCTTGCCCTTGGCCACGGCGTTCTCCTCGTATCTCTGGCACGCCATCCGGGCGCCCGCGCTCCCGCGGGTCGTCCGGAGATGAGTCCTGCTGCTGGCCGGCGCGGTCCCCCGGCACAGGTGCCTTGGTCGCAGCCGTATCGCCGACTTTCGGGCGACTGTTTGAGGGTACTGACGAGTGTTCGCTGGGTCAAACTTGCTCTGTCGCAACGAAGCCAACTCGTCGGGCGGCGAAAACAAACGCTCTCGACGGCGCGGCTGCGACAGCATGTCGGGAGTGAAAGACGAACCGCCCCAAACGACCCTAACGAAGCCGATTGGAATGCAGCAGAACTGTTGGCAGCCGCACGGAAAACTGTTAACTTCGGGCAATGCCGTTTCAGAGTGGAACGGCGCTCGACGACAAAGCGAGGATGGCGGATCAACTAGCTGTCTAGATAACCAACGCCGGTTGTCACCAGCACGAAGATCGCGAGCCGTCGCCGGTGGGCTGTGGCTCGTTTACGATCATCCTGTCCACACCTGTGTATAAGTATGTGGACAGTTGCTTTATCGCCAGGCGTGGTTACACCTCGAGGTCGGACCAGGGAGATACGTCGTTGACCGATGACCCCGGTTCAGGTTTCACGACAGTGTGGAATGCCGTCGTCTCCGAGCTCAACGGTGACGTCCCGCCAGACGCCATGGGCACCAACCGCACCACACTGGTCACGCCGCTGACCCCGCAGCAAAGGGCGTGGCTGAATCTCGTGCAGCCGCTCACCATCGTCGAAGGGTTTGCTCTGCTGTCGGTGCCGAGCAGCTTCGTCCAAACCGAGATCGAACGTCACCTGCGCGCACCCATCACCGACGCCCTGAGCCGGCGCCTCGGCCAGCAGATCCAACTCGGCGTGCGCATCGCCCCACCGCCCGAGGACGGCGACGACGGCGCCGTCCCCCAAGGCGACACCTTCGCCCCGTCCGACGCGCTGCGCGACGACGACACCACCCCCGACGGCGACGAGGGCTACGACACCGGCGACAACGGCGAGGCCGCCGCGGGCGAACAGAGTTGGCCCAACTACTTCACCGGGCGCCCCCACGCCTCGGACCCTGCCGTCGCCGGCGGCACCAGCCTCAACCGCCGCTACACCTTCGACACGTTCGTCATCGGCGCGTCCAACCGGTTCGCCCACGCCGCGGCCCTGGCCATCGCCGAAGCCCCGGCCCGCGCTTACAACCCGCTGTTCATCTGGGGCGAGTCCGGTCTGGGCAAAACCCACCTGTTGCACGCCGCCGGCAATTACGCGCAGCGGTTGTTTCCCGGCATGCGGGTCAAGTACGTGTCGACCGAAGAATTCACCAACGACTTCATCAACTCGCTGCGCGACGACCGCAAAGTCGCCTTCAAACGCAGCTACCGCGACGTCGACGTGCTGCTGGTCGACGACATCCAGTTCATCGAGGGCAAGGAAGGTATCCAGGAAGAGTTCTTCCACACCTTCAACACCCTCCACAACGCCAACAAGCAGATCGTCATCTCGTCCGACCGGCCGCCCAAACAGCTCGCCACGCTCGAAGACCGGCTCAGGACCCGGTTCGAATGGGGCCTGATCACCGACGTGCAGCCGCCCGAGCTCGAGACCCGCATCGCCATCTTGCGCAAAAAGGCACAGATGGAGCGGCTGGCGGTGCCCGACGACGTCCTCGAGCTGATCGCCAGCAGTATCGAACGCAACATCCGCGAGCTCGAAGGCGCGCTGATCCGGGTGACCGCGTTCGCGTCGCTGAACAAGACCCCGATCGACAAGGCGCTGGCCGAGATCGTGCTGCGCGATCTGATCGCCGACGCCAGCACCATGCAGATCAGCGCGGCGACCATCATGGCCGCGACCGCCGAGTACTTCGACACCACCGTCGAAGAGCTGCGGGGCCCGGGCAAGACTCGCGCTTTGGCTCAATCCCGTCAGATCGCGATGTATCTGTGCCGGGAACTCACCGACCTGTCGCTACCCAAGATCGGCCAGGCGTTCGGCCGTGACCACACCACGGTGATGTACGCCCAACGGAAGATCTTGTCCGAAATGGCCGAGCGCCGTGAGGTGTTCGATCATGTCAAGGAACTCACCACCCGCATCCGGCAGCGGTCCAAGCGCTGATCTTCGCGCCTCCGAATCACTTTTTTTCAAAAAAACTTCAAACCCCTCCGTAACACGCGTCACACCCGCGCGTTGTGGGCACCGCTGTGCACAACAGGCTGAAATCGCGGTGCAGTACTGCGCCCTGCGTGCACATCCGTCCGTCATCCCCAGCGGCCCCACAGGCGTGGCGCCGTTGTCAACCGTGTCATCCACACCTCGCCCGCTCCCCTAGCTGCGTCAAGACCCGGCTGTCCCCAGAATGCACAGCCCTTACTACTGTTATTGAGTTATCTCCGTTGGTTCTTCTTTGAAGAACGGCGTTGGGGACACCCGTCACTCGGGGCCGGGCAGCACCGGCATTGGCCCGGCTTGTCGGCCTTCGCGATTAGCTTTCAAGATGGCCGCCAACGATCTACGGTTGTCTTTCGACTGCTAGCGGCGGGCGGCTAGCCACTTCGGTTTTTGGAACACACGGCAGGTAAGGGACGCTCATGGACGCGGCGACGACAACAGCTGGGCTCACCGACTTGAAGTTTCGTCTGGCGCGAGAGTCTTTCGCCGACGCGGTGTCGTGGGTGGCGAAGAATCTGCCGACCAGGCCCGCGGTGCCGGTTCTGTCGGGAGTCTTGTTGTCCGGCTCCGATGAGGGCCTGACCATCTCCGGGTTCGACTACGAGGTATCCGCCGAAGCTCAGGTCGCGGCCGAGATCGCTTCTCCCGGAACCGTTTTGGTCTCCGGCAGGTTGTTATCCGATATCACCAAGGCGTTGCCCAACAAGCCCGTCGACTTCTACGTCGATGGCAACCGGGTGGCCCTGACCTGCGGAAGCGCGAGGTTTTCGCTGCCGACCATGCCGGTCGAGGATTACCCGGCGCTGCCGGCCTTGCCGGAAGGCACCGGCACCCTGCCGGCCGATCTGTTCGCCGAGGCGATCAGCCAGGTGGCCGTCGCGGCCGGCCGCGACGACACGCTGCCGATGTTGACCGGCATCAGGGTCGAGATCTCGGGCGACACGGTGGTTTTGGCCGCCACCGACAGGTTCCGCTTGGCGGTTCGCGAGCTGACGTGGTCGGCGCTGTCACCCGACATCGAGGCTGCGGTGTTGGTGCCCGCCCGGACCCTGTCCGAGGCCGCCAAGGCCGGCGCCGACGGCTCGGAGGTCCGGTTGTCGTTGGGCGCCGGCTCGGGTGTCGGCAAGGACGGCCTGCTCGGGATCAGCGGCAACGGCAAGCGCAGCACCACCCGGCTGCTGGATGCGGAGTTCCCTAAGTTCCGCCAGTTGTTGCCAACCGAGCACACCGCCGTGGCCACCATCAACGTGGCCGAGTTGACCGAAGCCATCAAGCTGGTCGCGCTGGTCGCCGACCGGGGCGCGCAGGTGCGGATGGAATTCGGTGACGGCATGCTGCGGCTGTCCGCCGGCGCCGACGACGTGGGCCGCGCCGAAGAAGATTTGTCGGTCGATTTCGTCGGCGAGCCCTTGACGATCGCGTTCAACCCGACCTATCTCACCGACGGTCTGGCGTCGGTGCACTCCGAGCGGGTGTCGTTCGGTTTCACCACGCCGGGCAAGCCGGCGCTGCTGCGCCCGGCGTTCGACGGCGACAGCCAGCCGAGCGGGACGGGGCCGTTTGCCGCGTTGCCGACGGACTACGTATACCTGCTGATGCCCGTGCGGCTGCCCGGATAGGTGTACGTCCGGCATTTGGGGCTGCGTGATTTCCGGTCCTGGGCGCACGCCGACCTCGAATTGCAGCCGGGCCGGACGGTGTTCGTCGGCCCAAACGGCTTCGGAAAGACCAACCTTGTTGAAGCCCTTTGGTATTCGACCACACTGGGCTCGCACCGGGTCGGCACCGACCAGCCGCTGATCCGGGCCGGCGCCAGCCGGGCGGTGGTGTCGACGATCGTCGTCAACGAAGGCAGGGAGTGCGCTATCGACCTGGAGATCGCCGCGGGCCGCGCCAACAAAGCGCGCCTGAACCGCTCCCCGGTGCGCAGCACCCGCGAGGTGGTCGGGGTGTTGCGCGCGGTGCTCTTCGCGCCGGAAGACCTGGCGTTGGTGCGTGGAGATCCGGCCGATCGGCGCCGCTACCTCGACGAATTGGCGACTGTGCGCCGGCCCACGGTGGCCGGCGTGCGTGCCGACTACGACAAGGTGTTGCGGCAGCGGACCGCCTTGTTGAAGTCGGTGTCGGGGGCCCGGTACCGCGGCGATCGGGGTGCCCTGGACACCCTCGACGTGTGGGACAGCCGGCTGGCCGAGCACGGCGCCGAACTGATTGCCGCGCGCATCGAGCTGGTGAACCAGTTGGCGCCCGAGGTGGAGAAGGCCTACCAGCTGCTGGCACCGGGTTCCCGCGCCGCATCGATCGGGTATCGCACCAGCCTGGGCGCCGAAACCGCGGGAGACTTCGACGGCACCGACCGCGCGTTTTTGGAGGCCGCGCTGCTGGCCGCGCTGGCGGCGCGCCGCGACGCCGAATTGGAGCGCGGGATGTGTCTGGTTGGACCGCACCGCGACGATCTCGAGTTACGGCTGGGCGAGCAACCCGCGAAAGGCTTTGCGAGCCACGGGGAATCGTGGTCCTTCGCCTTGGCGCTGCGCCTGGCGGCGTATGAACTGCTGCGGACAGACGGCGGCGAACCCGTGCTGTTGCTCGACGACGTCTTCGCCGAACTCGACGCCACGCGGCGACGCGCGCTGGCCACGGTGGCGGAATCGGCGGAACAGGTTTTGGTGACAGCGGCGGTGCTGGAAGATATCCCGGCCGACTGGGACGCTATGCGGGTGCACATCGATTTGCGTGACGAGGACTCCGGACGGGTGTCGGTGGTGCGCTCATGAGCGGCGCCGATGAGGGCAACGACCCCGAAAAGCTGGGCGGCTTGACCGGCATCGACCTGGTAAGGCGCACGCTCGAGGAAGCACGCGCGGCGGCCCGCGCGCAGGGGAAGGACGCCGGCCGCGGGCGGGCGATGCCGGCCGGTGCGCGTCGTGTCGCGGGGCAGCGGCGCAGCTGGTCGGGGCCGGGGCCCGACGCACGTGACCCGCAACCGCTGGGCAGGCTGGCGCGCGACCTGGCGAAAAAGCGTGGCTGGTCGGTCCACGTCGCCGAGGGCACGGTGTTCGGGCAGTGGTCGTCGGTGGTGGGTCAGCAGATCGCCGACCACGCGATCCCGACCGCGCTGAAAGACGGTGTGCTGAGCGTGGCGGCCGAATCGACGGCTTGGGCCACCCAGTTGCGGATGATCCAGGGCCAGCTGCTGGCAAAGATTGCTGCGGCGGTGGGCAACGGGGTGGTCACCTCACTGAAAATCACCGGCCCGGCCGCCCCGTCGTGGCGCAAGGGACCACGACACATCGCCGGCCGCGGGCCGCGCGACACCTACGGCTGAGGCATCGAAAGCCGGAAAGGCATCCCCAGTCGGGACCCGACTAACAAGCGGCTGAGAGCCACCAGGACGATCCGGACCCACTCGGCAAACGTCAGGACGCGCCGAGATGGAAGATATTGAGCACACGGCGCGGTCAGACAGGTAGAAACGCGCCCAGAAAATCGGTCCTGACCCCCGATCACGGTAGAGTGGAGGTACGACTACTGCGGTGACTGGACCGCTCGCACGCAACCCCAAGGAGAGCATCCCGACTGTGGCTGCCCAAAAGAAGAAACCACAAGACGAATACGGCGCCGCCCAAATCACGGTACTGGAGGGTCTGGAAGCCGTCCGCAAACGCCCCGGGATGTACATCGGGTCCACCGGTGAGCGCGGCCTGCACCACCTCATCTGGGAAGTCGTCGACAACGCGGTGGACGAGGCGATGGCCGGTTACGCCACGGAGGTCGACGTCCGCCTACTCGAGGACGGCGGCGTCGAGGTCGCCGACAACGGGCGCGGGATCCCGGTAGCGATGCATGCCACGGGCATGCCGACCGTCGATGTGGTGATGACGCAGCTGCACGCCGGGGGCAAGTTCGGCGGCGAGAACAGCGGCTACAACGTCAGCGGCGGGTTGCACGGCGTGGGTGTGTCGGTGGTCAACGCGCTGTCGACCCGGCTCGAGGTGGACATCTCCCGCGACGGCTATGAGTGGTCGCAGTTCTACGACCACGCCGAGCCGGGGACCCTCAAGCAGGGCGAGGCCACCAAGAAGACCGGGACGCGGGTCCGGTTCTGGGCCGATCCCGACATCTTCGAAACCACCGAATACGACTTCGAGACGGTCGCGCGCCGGCTGCAGGAAATGGCCTTCCTGAACAAGGGTTTGACGATCAACTTCACCGACGAGCGGGTCACCCAGGAAGAGGTCGTCGACGATGTGGTCAGCGACACCGCCGAGGCGCCCAAGTCGGCGGAGGAAAAGGCGGCCGAATCGACGGGCCACCACAAGGTCAAGCACCGCACGTTCCACTACCCCGGCGGGTTGGTGGACTTCGTCAAGCACATCAACCGCACCAAGAGCCCGATTCACAGCAGCATCGTGGATTTTTCCGGCAAGGGACCGGGACACGAAGTCGAGATCGCCATGCAGTGGAACGCCGGTTATTCGGAGTCGGTGCACACCTTCGCCAACACCATCAACACCCACGAGGGCGGCACCCACGAAGAGGGCTTCCGCAGCGCGCTGACATCGGTGGTCAACAAGTACGCCAAGGACAAGAAGCTGCTGAAGGACAAAGACCCCAACCTGACCGGGGACGACATCCGCGAGGGCCTGGCGGCGGTCATCTCGGTCAAGGTCGGTGAGCCGCAATTCGAGGGCCAGACCAAGACCAAACTGGGCAACACCGAGGTCAAGTCGTTCGTGCAGAAGGTCTGCAACGAACAGCTCACCCACTGGTTCGAGGCCAATCCCGCCGACGCCAAGACCGTTGTGAACAAGGCGGTTTCGTCAGCGCAGGCGCGCATCGCGGCGCGCAAGGCGCGTGAGCTGGTGCGGCGCAAGAGCGCCACCGACCTGGGCGGCCTGCCGGGCAAGCTCGCCGACTGCCGCTCCACCGACCCGCGCAAGTCGGAACTGTATGTGGTGGAGGGCGATTCGGCTGGCGGCTCGGCCAAAAGCGGCCGCGACTCGATGTTCCAGGCTATCCTGCCGTTGCGCGGCAAGATCATTAACGTCGAGAAGGCGCGCATCGACCGGGTGCTGAAAAACACCGAGGTCCAGGCGATCATCACCGCGCTGGGCACCGGCATCCACGACGAGTTCGACATCGCCAAGCTGCGGTATCACAAGATCGTGCTGATGGCCGACGCCGACGTTGACGGCCAACACATCTCGACGCTGCTGTTGACGTTGTTGTTCCGGTTCATGCGGCCGCTGATCGAAAACGGCCACGTGTTTTTGGCCCAGCCGCCGCTGTACAAGCTGAAGTGGCAGCGCAGCGACCCGGAGTTCGCCTACTCCGACCGCGAGCGCGACGGCCTGCTGGAGGCCGGGCTCAAGGCCGGCAAGAAGATCAACAAGGAGGACGGCATCCAGCGCTACAAGGGTCTGGGCGAAATGGACGCCAAAGAGCTGTGGGAAACCACGATGGATCCCTCGGTGCGGGTGCTGCGTCAGGTGACCCTCGACGACGCGGCGGCCGCCGACGAGCTGTTCTCCATCCTGATGGGCGAAGACGTCGACGCGCGCAGAAGCTTTATCACCCGAAACGCCAAAGACGTTCGCTTCCTAGACGTTTAGCGACGTCTGAGCGGTCAGACTCACCTACCCCGAACAAACGAGGAATGCATGACTGACACCACGCTGCCGCCCGGCGACGAGGCCGGCGACCGGATCGAGCCGGTCGACATTCAGCAGGAGATGCAGCGCAGCTACATCGACTACGCGATGAGCGTGATCGTGGGTCGCGCGCTGCCGGAGGTGCGCGACGGCCTCAAGCCGGTGCACCGCCGCGTCCTGTATGCGATGTACGACTCGGGATTCCGCCCGGACCGCAGCCACGCCAAGTCGGCGCGCTCGGTCGCCGAGACGATGGGTAACTACCACCCGCACGGCGACGCGTCGATCTACGACACGTTGGTGCGCATGGCGCAGCCGTGGTCGCTGCGGTACCCGCTCGTCGACGGGCAGGGCAACTTCGGTTCGCCGGGCAACGACCCACCGGCGGCCATGAGATACTGCTGCTCGGGAGATACGTTGCTGCGCTTGCCTTTTGGGCAGTCGATACGAATCGGCGATGTCGTCAGCAAACCCCGTCCGCACTCGGACAACACCGTCGAACTCAAGGTGATAGACCGGCACGGCAATCCCGTGCTCGCCGATCGACTCTTCCATTCCGGCGAGCATGAAACGTTCACGGTGCGAACTGCCGAAGGCTACGAGGTCACTGGTACCGCCAACCACCCGTTGCTGTGCCTTGTGGACGTTGCTGGCGTGCCCACTCTGCTGTGGAAACTGATCGAGGAAATCCGCGCCGACGACTATGTCGTTCTGCAGCGCACGCCTCCAACGGAATTCGGTCCTGGGAACTGGCATGACCTAATGGAGGCCCTGCTGGCGGGAGCATTCATCAGCGAGGGGTATGTCTCGGACACCCGAGCCGGCTTTGCGAACCTGGACCGTGACTACTTCGCGATGGTCGCCGGCGCGTACGACGCCGTTGTCGGAGGCAAGCGAACCATCTATCAGACGACGGCCGCTTCGGGCGCGCGGATCAGCGTTCTCCACGTGCAGAACATGACTGCGTTCAAAAGGAGCCGACTCTGGCAGACGATTGGCCAGCGATCGGCGGACAAGTATGTGCCGGAATGGCTGTGGCACGCGCCCGCCGCCGTCAAGCGGGTGTTCTTGCAGGCGCTGTTCGAAGGTGATGGCTCGTGCTCGGCATTGCCGCGCAACACGATTCAAGTCTCGTACTCGACTCGCAGCGAGCAGCTGGCCAAGGACGTGCAGCAGATGCTGCTGGAATTCGGCGTGATCTCGCGCCGGTACCGGCACACGGTTGGCGAGCACAAGGTCGTCATCACCAACCGTGCGCAGGCCGAACTGTTCTCAAGCCAAGTCGGATTCGGCGGTGCCAAGCAACAGAAACTGCTCGCAATACTGGACGCGTTTCCGCCGTGCGCCGGTATGGACACCGACTACGTGCCCGGCTTGGCTCGGTTCATTCGCAGGCACTGCGGCAGCCGCTGGGTCGATAAGGATTGGCTGAACCGCCACAACATCGACCGGCTATCGCGGTGGCGCCGCGACGGGGAGCAGATCTTGTCCCGCATCGCCGACCCCGACGTCCGGGCCATTGCAACCGATCTCACCGATGGCCGGTTCTATTACGCGCGCGTGGCCACCGTGACCGAGGCGGGCGTGCAGCCGGTCTACAGCCTCCGCGTCGATACCGACGACCACGCGTTCATCACCAACGGCTTCGTCAGCCACAACACGGAAGCACGCCTTACTCCACTCGCGATGGAGATGCTGCGCGAAATCGACGAGGAGACAGTCGATTTCATCCCGAACTACGACGGCCGGGTGCAGGAACCGACGGTGCTGCCCAGCCGGTTCCCCAATCTGCTGGCCAACGGATCCGGCGGCATCGCGGTGGGCATGGCGACCAACATTCCGCCGCACAACCTGCGCGAGCTCGCCGAGGCCGTGTTCTGGTGCCTGGAAAACCACGAGGCCGACGAGGAGGCGACGCTGGCCGCCGTCATGGAGCGGGTCAAAGGCCCCGACTTCCCCACCTCCGGGCTGATCGTCGGAAGCCAGGGCATCCAAGACGCCTACAAGACCGGCCGTGGATCGATCCGGATGCGCGGTGTGGTGGAGGTCGAAGAAGCCAGGGGCCGAACGTCTTTGGTGATCACCGAGTTGCCGTATCAGGTCAACCACGACAACTTCATCACCTCGATCGCCGAGCAGGTCCGCGACGGCAAGCTCAACGGCATCTCCAACGTCGAAGACCAGGGCAGCGACCGCGTCGGCGTGCGCATCGTCGTCGAGCTCAAGCGCGACGCGGTCGCCAAGGTGGTGCTGAACAACCTCTACAAGCACACCCAGCTGCAGACCAGCTTCGGCGCCAACATGCTGGCCATCGTCGACGGGGTGCCGCGCACCCTGCGTCTCGACCAGATGATCCGCCACTACGTCGATCACCAGCTCGACGTCATCGTCCGCCGCACCACCTACCGGCTGCGCAAGGCCAACGAACGCGCCCACATCTTGCGCGGCCTGGTCAAGGCGCTCGACGCGCTGGATGAGGTCATCGCGTTGATCCGGGCGTCGGAAACCGTCGACATCGCGCGCACGGGCCTGATCGAGCTGCTCGACATCGACGAGATCCAGGCCCAGGCCATCCTGGACATGCAGCTGCGGCGCCTGGCCGCCCTGGAGCGCCAGCGCATCATCGACGACCTGGCCAAGATCGAGGCCGAGATCGCCGACCTGGAAGACATCCTGGCCAAGCCGGAACGGCAGCGCGGGATCGTGCGCGACGAGCTGAAGGAGATCGTCGACAAGCACGGCGACGACCGTCGCACCCGGATTGTGGCGGCCGACGGCGACGTCAGTGACGAGGACCTGATCGCGCGCGAGGATGTCGTCGTCACCATCACCGAAACCGGCTACGCCAAACGCACCAAGACCGACCTGTACCGCAGCCAGAAGCGGGGCGGCAAGGGCGTACAGGGCGCCGGGCTCAAGCAGGACGACATCGTCGCGCACTTCTTCGTGTCCTCGACGCACGACTGGATCCTGTTTTTCACCACGCAGGGCCGGGTGTACCGGGCCAAGGCCTACGAGTTGCCCGAGGCGTCGCGCACGGCGCGGGGCCAGCACGTGGCCAACCTGCTGGCCTTCCAGCCCGAGGAGCGCATCGCGCAGGTGATCCAGATTCGCGGCTACGAGGACGCCCCGTATCTGGTGCTGGCCACCCGCAACGGGTTGGTCAAGAAAACCAGGCTGACCGAGTTCGACTCGAACCGGTCGGGCGGGATCGTCGCGATCAACCTGCGCGACAACGACGAGCTGGTCGGCGCCGTCTTGTGTTCCTCCGAGGACGACCTGTTGCTGGTGTCGGCCAACGGTCAGTCGATCCGGTTCTCGGCGACCGACGAGGCGCTGCGCCCGATGGGCCGCGCCACCTCGGGTGTGCAGGGCATGCGGTTCAACGCCGACGATTACCTGTTGTCGCTCAACGTGGTTCGCGAAGGCACCTACCTGCTGGTCGCCACCTCCGGCGGCTACGCCAAGCGCACCGCGATCGAGGAATACCCGGTGCAGGGCCGCGGCGGCAAGGGCGTGCTGACCGTCATGTACGACCGCCGGCGGGGCAGGCTGGTCGGCGCGCTGATCGTCGACGACGACAGCGAGCTGTACGCCATCACCTCGGGGGGCGGCGTGATCCGCACAGCCGCCCGCCAGGTCCGCAAGGCGGGGCGGCAGACCAAGGGCGTGCGGTTGATGAACCTGGGCGAGGGCGACACATTGTTAGCCATCGCCCGCAACGCCGAGGGAACCACCGAGGAAGCCGCGGAGGAGGCTTCGGATTCGGAAGCCTAGGGGCTGGGCAATAGGGTTTGGGCGGGCGGCGGGCTTAGACTCGGCCCGACCAGACATGACGCGACTGCCACCCCGCGGGCGGCCGTGGTTGGAAAGCTAAGGAGTCGGGGTGACCTCACCGAACGAGCCGAGCGCCCCCAAGACGGGCGAAAGCCTCAATGGGGACGGTTCGGCCGAGCGAGCCGGTGCACACCGCGCGACGCCGCCGCAGACCGGCCGCATTCACGATGCGGCAGAGCCGCCGTCCTGGCCCCGGGGCGGACCGCGGCCGGCACCGCATCACTCGGCCGAACAGCACGCCGAGGGCCGGCCACCCACCCCGTCGGGCGGCGCGGACGCCCGCCTGAACCGCTTCATTTCCGGCAGCTCCGCACCGGGGGCCGGCGCGCCGGCACACCCTAAAAAGCCGCCTTACGAATTCGACGCAGCGCCGTCGCGCGGCGACGGGCCCCCGGCCGAGGCCTACGCCAGCGAGCTACCGGACTTGTCCGGCCCGCTCCCGCGGCCCCCGCAGCGCAAGAACGCTCCGGAACGCGCCGCGGAGCCCGCCGGCAACGCGGGATCGGCGCGTTCGACGACGTCCGACAGCCGAGAGAGCCGGGAGGCCGGCGAAAACCGCGTGCAGGTGTCGCGGCGGGGCCGCGGCCCGGTCCGGGCCAGCATGCAGATCCGCCGGATCGACCCGTGGAGCACGCTGAAGGTGTCGCTGCTGCTGTCCGTGGCGTTGTTCTTCGTGTGGATGATCGCCGTCGCGTTCCTCTATCTCGTGCTCGGCGGCATGGGCGTGTGGGCCAAGCTCAACAGCAACGTCGGCGACCTGTTGAACAACACCAGCGGCAGCAGCGGCGAACTGGTTTCCAGCGGCACGATCTTCGGCGGAGCGGTGCTCATCGGGTTGGTCAACATCGTGCTGCTGACCGCGATGGCCACCATCGCGGCCTTCGTCTACAACCTGACCACCGACCTGATCGGCGGCATCGAAGTCACCCTGGCCGACCGCGACTAGGTGTACCCGGCCATAACGTTGGTTACAGGCGGCTGATGGGTGGTAGGCCGCTGAGTGCGCTGTGGCGGCGTTGAGTGT
>NZ_LQPJ01000082.1 GCF_002101785.1 Mycobacterium palustre | reverse complement strand
CTCTCACGGCATAGTGGCTACCACAGAGCCACACGCGGACACGCGACCGCTCTTACACCACTCCACGGGACGTGACCGCCGTTTCGGTAGGCCACTCTCAGTTCGTGATCCATCTGATGACCTTCGCCTGACCCGATGCCGCCTTCGACGAGACCATCTTTGGTCCTATATGACACGCCCGGATTGGAGAGCTGGTTGAGGATGCCAGTCAGCTGGTCAGCGGTCGGCAGCGTCAGCGTCGACGCGGGTTGCGGCGGGTCCTGTGGTAGCGGCGCGCCGGCTGAGGCCAGTTGGACCTGCGGCAGGCCCGCAGCCGCGTTGCCCGATGCGCTGGGGGCGAGCCCGGCGGCGCCCCCGCCGACGACGGCCAGTGCAGCCGCGCTGACGGCGACGGATTTCATGGATTTCATGGCTCTCCCTATGTTGCGCATGGACGTCGGGACGGTCCGCATCTTCATGCCGACAATGTGTACTGGCACATCGTGCACCAATATGTCGGCCGAAAACCGCTCTGTATCAATCGGTATCAACCCGTTAGGAAACTGTAGTGTCGCGCGTCATCGCCGGCTCATGAGGAAACTGCGCGAAATTACAGCACGCCGGCCAGGAAATCCCCAGGGGCCGAGTGGTTCTCGGTGGTGGTCTCGAAGGTCGGTGACGACGGTTGATCCGGGTGCCGACCAGTTCGCCAGGTGCTCTTTGAGTGCCGCACGCACGGCGTCGGGCTTACCGTCGATGTTTCCTACACCCAGGAAGGCCCGTCGCGTCGGCCGGATCGCCGCGCGGGTGGGAACGCGCGCGTTCCTGATCGTCGGCCCCGCGGTGGCGGGAATCGGGCTGCTGCTGATCCGCCCGAAACCCCATGGATTCCAAGCCATCACCGACCTCGTCCCCGAAATGACCGTGCTGGCGGTCGGGCTGGTCGCGACCATCACGCCGCTGTCGTCGGTGATGCCGGCCTCGGTGCCGACAGAACACAGCGGCCTGACGTCTGCGATCAACAACGCGTCTCCCGTTTAGCCGCGCTGATGTCGATCGGCTCCATGGGCCTGATCAGCGCCGGCGCGGCGAGCGCCTGCGGATTCGCCCGCGTCTTAGAAGTGAGCGCAGCACTGTTCGCGTTGTGCGCGGTGTGCGCCGCAGTGCTAACAATTAATCCGCCTAGCCGCGTCCGATTTGTGCCCTGCGACGTCGCGGCCTCATGCGGCGACCGTCCCGGTGTACAACCCGCGCTCGCCGGCGGCGCTTCGGCCGCGACCGAAGCACCCCCTCCGCAGTGATCGCTCACCCGCTCAGCGAAAGGCACATTGTGACAAACCTCGCAACGCTGCTAGCCCGGCACGCTCCGAAGCGACGCCGCACGGCGGGAATCAACTCGACCGCCGTGGCGTTCGGCTAGCCGTGGCGCGAGCGACGACATGTTTCGATATGAACCGGTCGAGAACCCGTAGGCGGGAACCACGGTGTTGAGGCTCATCAAACTGGTATGGGTCCCGCTCGTCGTGGTCATGGCCTTGATCATCGGCGGAGTCGCAGTGGGCCGGCTCCACGGCGTCTTCCCAGGACCCGGACTGCCGAAGCCGGATCCCCGCGATGCGACCCCGCCGTACGCGGCCAAGACCGCCGTCTACGAAATC
This sequence comes from Mycobacterium palustre, assembly GCF_002101785.1. Lineage (GTDB taxonomy): Bacteria > Actinomycetota > Actinomycetes > Mycobacteriales > Mycobacteriaceae > Mycobacterium > Mycobacterium palustre. The sequence goes on along the minus strand of NZ_LQPJ01000082.1, from coordinate 7,947 downwards.
CTGGGACCGCCCGGGACGACAGGCGTCGTCAACTGGATGGATGCGGAGTCGCTACCCCAGAAGGCCAGCTTCTCCACATTGCCGTGGTCGAAGACGATCGTCGCCGAGATGCCCGGCATCTTCGCCTACGTCGTCGCCCAGGGCGACAGCCCCTTTATCGGCTGCCGGATCACCGTTGACGGCAAACTGGTCGATCAACAACAAGTCAACGCGCGCGACGCGCAGGTTTCCTGCTTGGACAAATCCGCGTGACCAACGTCATGAGCGAGTCCGACGACACCGACAAAATCCCCGTCGCGCCGGGCTACGAACTCCAGCGCAAACCCCGGTTGGCGCGCACCATCCGCGTCCTGGCGCTGCCGATCGTCGTGATCTGGCTGCTGGCCGCGGTCGGCGTCAATGTGTTCGTGCCCCAGCTGGAGGCGGTTGCCGAGGACGTCTCGGTGCCCCTGTCCCCGTCCGACGCGCCGTCGGTGACCGGGATGAAGCACATCGGGGAGAAATTCAAGGAATACGACTCCGACAACCTCGTCCTGGTGACCCTGGTCGGTGACAAGCCGCTCGGCCAAGACGCTCACCAGTACTACGACGACCTGGTCAAGAAGCTCAGGCACGACACCAAGCACGTCGAGCATGCGCTCGACTTCTGGGGGCAGCGGTTTACCGCCTCGGGCGTCGAGAGCTACGACCACAAGTCCGCCTACGTCCAGGTCAACCTGCGCGGTGACCAGGGCGGCGCCGTCGGCGACAAGTCGGTCGATTCGGTTCGCCAGATCGTCGCGGACTCGAAGCCGCCGCCCGGGGTGAAGGCCTACGTTGCCGGTCAGGGAGCCCTGACCGACGACACGATCGTCGTGGGCAACGCCAGCCTGTTCAAAATGACGATCATCACCATCGTCATCATCGCGATCATGCTGATGTTCGTCTATCGATCCATCGGCACTGTGCTGCTCACGATGGTGATTCTGTTCGTCGGGCTGGCGACCGGCCGAGGCGTGGTCGCGCTGCTGGGCAACACCGGCATCATGGGGCTGTCGACTTTTGCCGTCAACCTACTGACGGCGCTGGCGATTGCGGCCGGGACCGACTACGCGATATTCATGGTCGGCCGCTACCAGGAGGCCCGCGAGCGGGGACTGGACCACGAAGCCGCCTACTACGACACCTTCGCCGGCGTCACCAAGGTGGTGCTGGGTTCGGGTTTGACGATCGTCGGGGCCCTGGCGTGCCTGCACTTCACCCGGCTGCCCTACTTCAGTTCGCTGGCGTTTCCGTGCGCAATCGGTCTGCTGGTGGTGGTGGCCGCCGGGGTGACCCTGACGCCGGCGCTGATTGCGTTCGCGAGCGGCTTCGGTCTGTTCGAGCCGAAGCGAAAGTTCAACTACACCCGGTGGCGCCGCCTGGCGACGGCCATCGTGCGGTGGCCGGCACCCATCCTGGCCACTTCCGTCATCCTGGCGATCGTCGGCGCCGTGGGGTTGTCGGGCTTCAACCCGCGCTACAACGACCTGTACTACCTACCGAAGAGCGCGTCCTCGGTGCAGGCGTACGACGCGGCCGATCGACACTTCACCCAGGCCCGCCTGAACCCGGACCTGCTGATGATCGAATCGGACCACGATCTGCGCAATCCCACCGACATGCTGGTCCTGGATAAGGTTGCCGGAGCCATCTTTCGGGTCCCCGGCATCGAACGGGTGCAGAGCATCACCAGGCCGCTTGGCCCACCGATTCAAGACGGATCTGTTCCGTTCCAGCTGAGCGTGCAAACCGCGCCGATCCGCGACAACCTCAACTACCTGAAGGCCCGCGTCGGCGACATCAAAAAGATCACCGGTTTCCTCGACACCCAGATCTCCCTCTTGGAGCGCCAGTACGCGGTGACCCAAAAGCTCGCGGACGCCGCGGAAGACAGCTCGAAAACCACGGGGGAGACCGCGGCCATCACGGACGAAATCCGGGACCACATCGCCGATTTCGACGACTTCTGGCGACCGATTCGCAGTTACTTCTACTGGGAGAAGCACTGCTACGACATACCGATCTGCTGGTCGCTGCGAAGCTTGTTCGACGCCCTCGACGGTTTCGATAAACTCGCCGAAAAGTTCCACGCCCTCACCAGCGATCTCGACCACACGGCTACCGCCACGCGGGAATTGCTGGCGATCATTCCCGAAAATATCGCCGTCACAAAGGCGATCCGCGATACGACGCTGACCATCTACAGCACGTTCGACAGCCTGATCGATCAGTTCGACCGGCTGACGGACACGAACGCCGTGATGGGCAAGTCCTTCAACGACTCCCAGATCGAGAGCCTGTTCTACCTGCCGCCCGAAATTTTCCAAAACCCGGACTTTCAACTGGGGTTGAGCCTGATGGTTTCGCCGGATGGCAAGGCTGCCCGCTTCATCATCACCCACTCGGTCGATCCGGCGACGACGGAGGGAATCGCATCCGTCAATCAGGAGCGCAACGCGGCCAAGGAGGCGCTGAAGCTCACCTCCCTACAAAACGCCGACATCTACCTCGGCGGCACTGCCGCAACGTTTTACGACATCGCCAACGGCGCGAAGTTCGACCTGCTGATCGCCGCCGTCGCCTCGATCGTGCTCATCTTCGTCATCATGGTGATCGTCACCCGCGCTTTGGTCGCCGCGGGCGTCATCGTCGGCACGATCGTGATGTCGCTGGGCGCCGCGTTCGGGTTCTCGACACTGATCTGGCAGCACCTTCTCAACTTCCAGTTACACTGGGTGGCAACCGAATTCGCGCTGATCGTGCTGTTGGCTGTGGGGTCGGACTACAACCTGATGCTGGTCTCGCGTATCGAAGAGGAGATCGGGGCCGGCCTGAAAACGGGACTCATCCGCGGGATGGGTCTCACCGGCCCGGTGGTGACCGCGGCGGGTCTGGTGTTCGCCGTCACCATGGCCACGATGATCACCAGCGACCTTCGGGCGATCGGTCAGTTCGGCACAACGATCGGGCTCGGCCTGATGTTCGACACCTTCGTCGTCCGATCGCTCATCACGCCGTCGATCATGACGGTGATGGGACGCTGGTTTTGGTGGCCAAAGCGGGTCCGGGTTCGCCCGGCGAGCCAGATGCTTCGGTCCGTCGGGCCGCGCCCCCTGGTTCGTGCACTGTTACATCAGCCGCGGCACGCGGCCCAGCCGGAACCGCAGACGTAGCATTCCGGGACGCGCACTGGCACACGACGGCGTTTGCTACCGCGCAGGCGTTCCCGGCGAGCCGACCGATCGGCGGCCCACGCCGCGACCGGTCGCCCTACGTTTCGCGCAGCGCCGCCTTGGCGGCTTCGCGCCGGGCCTTCTCTTTCACGTGGGCCGAGCAGCAATGGGTCATATCGCAGTGGAACCGGTCGCTACAATCATGTGAACAATAGACTGAGGCGGTCGGATGCCAGTCCGGATCGGACAGGTCACGCCCCAGATCGTTCGGATCGAACGTGCGGCCGCAATGCACGCAAGCTCTGGTCTTGGTCTTGACCATACGGTCAGAATACGCGCCGCGCCGCTAAATGGGTGCTGGTTTCGGAGCGCCAAATGCGGCGTATGTAAATTTCGCGCCAACGAATTCACCGGTGGCAATCCGTAACGATGCTTTCCTGGGACAGTTTTCCTCGGCGACGCGCCGGTCGATCACTCCACGACGGTTTTGCGAATCGGTGTAGCACGAAATGGGGGCGGCGGGCTCACTGTTGGGACCCAAAGGATCGGACACGGCTGAGCGCCATTTCACCACTCGATACTCCGACTAGATCGGGTTCACGGCCTCGGCGGCGTATGAGCCCCCACCCGCGCTCAGCGCCCCAACGTATTGCTCCTAAAACGCCGCCGCCCCGTCGCCGAGAGCCTGATACGTCCGCCCATAACTGCCGAACAACCGAGCGATCGCACCCGACCGACGCCGCGGCCAACGCCTGAGGCGCTGCGATCAGGAAGGTCGACATTTTTGCGGCTCCCATCAAGTCGACGGGGTGGCCCGAACCGATAACTTTATTGACAGAAAACGGCAAGTGTGAAGACCAACACATCTGTGCCGTTGTAGACGACGAAGTGGCCCCGCGGCGGCGCGTTGAATCCATTGTGAGACGGGGCGATTGAGCATTGCCGGGGCCGGTCGGAATTTGTCGCGGTCGCGATGCAGAACCCGGCGGATCGGCACGAATCATGCCCGCCGGGGTGTTCCGGGCGTCGCACGTGGGTATGAATTCCGCATTTGTCTTGGAAGGAGACAGCGATGACCCCACAGTGCGAGCGGCCCCCCACCTCCACAGCCGAGCCCGAGGCGAAGGACGCGGACGCGGATGTGCCCGTCGTGCCAGAGGCCGGCGAGGGTCCGTATCCTCCGGTGACGGGAGAACCCAAGCCGCCCATCGGCAACTGATCTCAAGGCCGTGCCCCCGACTTGGTCGAGTCGTCGCGTAGGATGAGCAGCACATGCCGGTCAGCTCGACCAGCGGCTCGGAGGCTTTCCTGATGATGCTCCTCGCCATCGGCTCTGACGGTGGCGAGACGAACAGTTTCGCCGTGCTCGGCTAGCGGACCAACGAACACCGTTGAGGCTCAGGCGAATCGCATTCGGTCCCACGGGCCTGTGAATCGCCTAAGTCTTCCGGCCGAAAGACTCGCCGATGCGCGCGCCGCCGAGCTCCCACACAGAAGTTTTAAGAGAAGGAAACCATGGCGATTACCGACGTCCCGGCTTTTGCCCACCTGACTGCGGAAGACATCGAGAACCTGGGCGTCGAACTGGATGCGATCCGGCAGGACGTTGAGGATTCCCTTGGTGCGCGCGACGCGCGCTACATCCGGCGCACCATCGCCGCGCAACGTGCCCTCGAGGTCGCCGGGCGGCTCCTGCTGGCCGCAAGCTCGAAACGCTCGGCATGGTGGGCGGGAACGGTGACTCTTGGTCTGGCCAAGATCATCGAGAACATGGAGATCGGTCACAACGTCATGCACGGCCAGTGGAACTGGATGAACGATCCCGAGATTCACTCCACGACGTGGGAGTGGGACATGAGCGCGGCATCAAAACACTGGATCGCCGCCCACAACCATCAGCACCACAAGTACACCAACATCCTCGGCATGGACGACGACGTGGGCTATTTCATCCTGCGCGTGACGCGCGACCAGCCTTGGGAGGGTTTCAACGTCGGCAACGTGCTCTTCAACGCCCTGCTCGCGCTCGGGTTCGAGTGGGGAATCGGCTTGCAGACCGTCGATTTGGAAAAGCTTTTGAAGGCCGGCCCGGACCGCGACATCACCATCGAGAAGGCCCGCGAGTTCTTCACCAAGGCCGGCCGCCAGGTCTTCAAGGATTACCTCGCTTTCCCGGCGTTCACGTCGCTGTCGCCGGCCGCGACCTACAAGTCGACGGTGAAGGCCAACGCCGTGGCAAACGTGATCCGCAACATCTGGGCCAACGCGGTGATCTTCTGTGGGCACTTTCCCGACGGCGCAGAGAAATTCACCAAGACCGACATGATCGGCGAAACCAAGTGCCAGTGGTATCTGCGTCAAATGCTGGGCAGCGCCAACTTTGAAGCGGGGCCGGTGCTGCGGTTCCTCAGCGGGAATCTATGCCACCAAATCGAACACCACCTGTACCCGGACATGCCGAGCAACCGGCTGCACGAGGTCTCGGTCCCGGTGCGCGCGTTGTGCGACAAATACGACCTGCCCTACACCACGGATTCTTTTGTGACGCAGTACGCCAAGACGTGGCGCACCATCGCCAAGCTGTCACTGCCCAACAGGTACTTGCGCGACACCGCCGACGACGCGCCGGAAACCCGCAGCGAGCGAATGTTTGCTCAGCTGCAGCCCGGTTTCGCCATGACCGACCGGGCGTCGGGGCGCCGTCGCGGGCTCAAGACAGCGATAGCGGCGGTCCGCCAATGGCGTCGCGAACCGATAGCCGACTAGGGCGGACGCTCGCTTGCCAAGGTCTCGGGCTGGGGGAACTCGGGGCCGAAGTGTCAAAACCGGACGTCGGGGTATCCCAGCGGGCGTATGACTACAGCACGGACACAACCGGATCAACGCGAACTCGGCGCCATCCGGCGAACGGTCGACTCGATCTCCGAAGCGTTTACGGCCAAAATCGTCGGGCAGCACGACCTGAGGGAATCGTTGCTGATCGGGCTGCTCGCGGGCGGCCACATCCTGCTCGAAAGCGTGCCGGGCCTGGCCAAGACGACCGCCGCCAAGGTGCTGGCCGAATCGATTCATGGCCGCTTTCAACGCATCCAGTGCACTCCTGACTTGCTGCCGAGCGACATCATCGGCACCCAGATCTATGACTCGGCGACCAACTCGTTCGTCACCCAATTAGGTCCGGTGCACGCCAACATCGTGCTGCTCGACGAGATCAATCGGTCGAGTGCGAAGACCCAGAGCGCGATGCTCGAGGCGATGGAGGAGCGGCAGACCACGATCGCCGGGCGCGTGCACTCGCTCGCTGACCCGTTTCTGGTCATCGCCACCCAGAACCCCGTAGATCAGGAAGGTACCTATCCGCTGTCGGAGGCGCAGACCGACCGCTTCCTGATCAAGGAGATCGTGCGCTACCCGTCCCCGGAGGAGGAGGTGGAAGTGATGGCGCGGATCGACGCGGGCGTCTTCGACGCGGGGCGGCGCAGTGCGCCGGTCGCCGGCCTCGACGACGTGCTGCGCCTGCAGGGCGTGGTGCGCCACGTCCACATGGATCGTGCGTTGATGCTTTACGCCAGCCAACTGGTCGACGCGACGCGTCAGCCCGAGCGGGTGTTGCCCAAGCAGCTCGCGCGTTTGGTCGAATACGGTGCCAGCCCGCGCGCCACGATCGCGTTCTGCAAGGCGGCGCGGGCGCTGGCCGTGCTGTCCGGACGTGCGCACGTGCTGCCCGAGGACATCGCGAAACTTGCGCACCGGGTGTTGCGGCACCGGCTCATCCTCGGATTCGAAGCGGCGAGCGCCGACGTCACCCCCGAAACCGTGGTCGACGCCGTGCTGCGGGCCGTCCGGGTCCCGTGAGGCGCGAGAAGGCCGGCCTTGGGCAAGCACCTCAATCGGGCGAAAGCCCACTTCGGCACCGACACGCGCGGCCTGCTCGAGGGCGGCCACTACGCGCTATTGCACACGCGCAGCATGGAATTCGACGACCTGCGACCGTATGTTCCCGGCGACGACGTACGGGACATCGACTGGAAGGCGTCCGCGCGTTCCGGAGGTGTGCTCGTCAAACGGTTCGTTTCCGAAAAGCACCACAAGATACTGCTGGTGGCCGACGCGGGCCGCAACATGTCGGGGCTCGCGCCGAGCGGGGAGTACAAGCGCGACGTCGCCGCCCACATCATGGGCGCGGTGGGATTGATCGGGCTACGACGATCCGATCAGATCGGCATGGTGTATGGTGACCGCCGCGGCTCGGTCAACATCCCCCAGCGGCGCGGCGAGTCGCACATCGAGGGATTACTGCACCGCTGGTATCAGCACAGCGCGACCGAACCCGGCCGCAGCGACGTCGCCGCCCAACTCGAGTACGTCGCAACGCATTACCGGCACACGCTGCTGCTCATCGTGGTGTCCGACGAGCCCGACGCCGGCGACCGGCTCAGCGACGCGCTCACCCGACTTAGCGGGCGCCACGACATCATGTGGGCGATGGTGTCGGACATGCCCGCCGCGGGGCCCGACAACACCGACGGGTATGACGTCGCCACCGGTCGTTTCGTCCTGAACGGAGCTGACCTCGGTCCGCGGGTCGCGGCCGCCTATCGCCGCGCCGAGCAGGCTCGCCGCGATCGCCTCAGCGCGTTCCTGACCGGCCACGCGATTGCCCACGCAACGATTCCTGGCAATGTCAACTTGAAGTGGCCCCAGTGTGACGGCTAGTTTTGGCCCCCCCTTCGCGGTGCGTTGGGATTTTCTG
>NZ_LQPJ01000081.1 GCF_002101785.1 Mycobacterium palustre | reverse complement strand
CGACACGCCACACCCCACCCGGGGGTTCTCCTCACATCAAGCCGACACGCCTGCTACCAACGTCCTGGCCGAGTACAGCTAGCGGACGGGAGTTATCCGCCGCCACCCGCGGTGGCACCCAGGGTGCCCTGCAGGTCGGGCTTCATGGCGTTGAGCTGCGCTCCCCAGTACTCCCAGCTGTGCGTGCCGTTGGCGTTGAAGTTGAACACGGCGTTGTGCCCGCCGGCCGCGTTGTATTGGTCCTGGAACTTCAGGTTGCTGCTGCGCACGAAGTTCTCCAGGAACTCGGCGGGCATGTTCGCGCCACCCAACTCCGACGGGGTGCCATTGCCGCAGTAGATCCACAGGCGGGTGTTGTTGCTGACCAGCTTCGGAATCTGCAGGGTCGGGTCGTTGCGCTGCCACGCCGGGTCACTCGACGGGCCCCACATGTCCGCCGCCTTGTAGCCGCCGGCGTCGCCCATCGCGAGGTTGATCAGGCTGGGGCCCATGCCCTGGGAGGGGTCCATCAAAGCCGACAGCGAGCCGGCGTAGATGAACTGGTCGGGGTGGTAGGCGGCCAGGATCAGCGCCGAGGAACCGGCCATCGAGATGCCGACCGCGGCGCTGCCGGTGCGCTTGACGCTCCTCTGCGAGGCCAGGTAACCGGGCAGCTCACTGGTCAAGAAGGTTTCCCACTTGTAGGTCGTGCAGCCGGCCTTGCCGCAGGCCGGGCTGTACCAGTCGCTGTAGAAGCTCGACTGGCCACCGACGGGCATCACGATCGACAGGCCGGACTTGTAGTACCACTCGAACGCGGGGGTGTTGATGTCCCAGCCGTTGTAGTCGTCCTGGGCACGCAACCCGTCGAGCAGGTAGACCGCGGGGGAGCCGTCTCCGCCGCTTTGAAACTGCACCTTGATGTTGCGTCCCATTCCGGCGGACGGCACCTGTAGGTATTCGACGGGAAGGCCGGGGCGCGAGAACGCCCCCGCGGTCGCCGCTCCGCCGGCAAGACCGATCAGGCCCGGCAGGGTCACAGCCGCTGCCGCACCGACTAAAAGCCGGCGCCCCCAGGCCCGGATCTTCTCGCTCACGTCTGTCATACCTGCGCCCCTTGTCGTTAGGTGTCGTGCTCTGGGCAGAAATTTACCGTGGAAATACGTCAAATGTCGATTGAGACGCGGTGTCGTCGCAGTCTTGTATCGGTTTCCGCTCCGAAATTCGCAACCTGGATAACGGGACACCGCGGCCGCACGATCACCCGGAAGCGCGCCGCAGAACCCAAAGCGCCAGGCAGGGGGCCCGGGCGGCGGTACCCGATGCCGAAATTGCAAAGCAGTTCTAATGGAATTGGCCGGCTCCCGACCGCGGGCCGCGCGCGGCCTTGTCAGGCCATGCGTTCGCGCGCCGGACCGCGGCGTCGATTTCGGACGAAGGAAATTGCCGCGTTCGAAAAAAGACGGGCCCGTGTCGGGGACGGCGGAGCCCTCCCGAAGCCCATCATGGACCGGTCAGCTGCACCTTCGGGGCCGTCGAACGCGCGAAACAGGTACGTTGCCCGGGCGCCTCGGCGCGTCGGCGCGTGACTTTCCCTGCGATTCCGCACCGGTGCAGCCGAACCCGCGCCGACCGCGTAGGCTCTCACGAAGCAAGCCGATGAAGACCACGCATCCCGGTCTGTTCCGGCCCTACCGAACCGCCGCGCCAGCGAGTTTCATGCTGCGCGACACGCGGCAGAGGGCGACGGAGGTCCGGGACCGATTGAGGTGCAAAGTTTGGACACGGTACTGGGGCTATCACTGACGCCGACCACCGTCGGCTGGGTCCTCGCTGAGGGACACGACGGCGACGGCACGATCCTGGACCACCAGGAGCTGCGTCTGCGCGCCGGGCGGGGCGTGGGCGCCGTCGGTACCGCGGGGCAAGTGGCCGACGAGGTGCTGCGGGTGGACGCCCTGGCGGCCGCCGACGATCAGCATCTGCGGGTCATCGGGCTGACCTGGAGCGACGACGCCGCCGCCGCGCAGGCGGCGCTCGTGGTTGAGGCCTTGACGGACGCCGGCTTCGACAACGTGGTGCCCGTTCGGCTGCTCGATGCGGTCGAGACCCTGGCCGAGGCCATCGCGCCCGTCATCGGCTACGAGCAGACCGCGGTCTGCATCCTCGAGCACGATTGGGCGACGGTCGTCATGGTCGACACCCGCGACGGCGAGACGCAAACGGCCACCAAGAATGTGCGCGGCGGATTCGACGGGCTCAGCTCCTGGCTGCGCGGGATGTTCGAACGCGACGGGTGGCGGCCGGGCGGGGTGGTCGTCGTCGGCGCCGACAGCGAAATCAACGGCTTTTCCTGGCAGCTCGAAAAGGCTCTGCCGGTACCGGTTTTCGCGCAGACCATGGCCCAGGTGACGATCGCGCGGGGCGCGGCGCTGGCCGCGGCGTCGAGCACCGAATTCACCGACGATCAGCTCGTGACGCACGTCAGCGAGCCTCCCGCCGCACCCGCGACGTCACCGCCGCGGAAGCTCTCCTATGCCGGGGCGGCGCTCGCCGCCGGCGCGATCACATTCGTGTCCTCGCTCTCGCTGGCGGTGGGCATCCAGCTCGCCCCGGACGCCGCGCGGGCGCCGGCCAAGCACGTGGTGCACGCCCCGGCGCCGCAGGTCGCCCAGGCGGTTACGCCCGCGGTGGCCTCGCCACCGGAGGCGCCGCCCTCCCACCCGTCGAAGGCGCCCGCCGGTGAACCGGGCGCGGACGCGGTCGCGCCCGGTGACCAGGACGGCGGCGGCGGCGAGCAGCAATCGGACCGGAACGCCCGGCAGCCCTACCTGACAAGGGTTCTCGAGCACATACCCGGCGACGCCGGCGACTCGGCGCACTCACCGACGCCGTAGGGCCGACAGCCCCGGCTCAGTCGTCCTTGCGGTGAACCGCGGTGAAGGACAACGCGACCTCGTCGGCGACCCGCACCGAGCCCATGAGCAGTGAGTAGGGCTTGACGCCGTAATCCGTTTGCCGAACCGTGGATTCGGCCGACATTCGCCACGAGTCGCCGAGATCTTCTGTGCGCAGGCCGATCACGTGCTCGCGCGTTCTCCCGCGGATGTGCAGCCTGCCGGCCAGGCGGTACCCCTCGTCGGTCTTGTCGATATCGTCTGTGCTGAAACGGATTTCGGGGAAGCGACCGGCGTCGAGCGAACTCAGCGCGTTGGACTTCACCAGTACCTTCTCCGGCCCGGACAGCCCTTTCACCCCGCCCTCGCCGCGAAGCACCTCGAACGAATCGGCCTCGACGACCAGCTCCGCCGCGACCGGCTCGCCGCCGGCCCAGTCGACCGCGGCGTGCCAGCGCGTCATGGCGACGGTGAGCCGGTGACCCATCCGCGCCGCCCTGCCCGTGACGCCGGTGCGGATCACCAACTCGCCGTCGGACGCGTCCAGGCTCCAGCGGTCGGTCACAGGGCGACCGTAGTCACATCGTCAGAACGGTGCGGTAGTGCGCCCGGCCCTGCTCCAGGGCCGCGTAGCCGTCGGCCGCCTGCGCCAGCGGCAGCTCTTGGGTCCACGCGCGCACACCGGACAGGACCGCGAAGTGCATGGTGTCCTCGACGTCTTTGGCCGTGCCGGAGGGATGGCCCACGACGCTGAGCCCCGGCGTGATCAGCTGCACGGGGCTGATGTTCAGCGGCTCGGGGGTCGCGCCGATCGTGACCAGTTCGCCCTGGGGCGCCAGCCCGCCGACGGTGTCGGCCATCGCCTGCGAATTGGCGGCGGTCGCCAGGACGACCGCCGCCCCGCCCAGCGCCTGCAGCGCCTCGGCGACGTCGCCGGCGGTGGAGTCGATGTAGTGGTGGGCGCCCAATTCGCGGGCGTCGTCGGCCTTGCCGGTGCCGCGGGCGATCGCGATGGTCTCGAACCCCATCGCTCGCGCGAATTGCACCCCGAGGTGGCCGAGCCCCCCGACGCCGAGGATCGCCACCCGGTCGCCGGGCAAGGCCTTGGTGTGGCGCAAGGCGTTGTCCGTCGTGACCCCCGCGCATCCCATGGGTGCGGCCTCCACATCGGAGAGTTCCGACGGGATCCGGGCCAAGGCGTTGGCCGGCACCGTCACCGACTCCGCGTAGCCGCCGGGGTAGTGCCAGCTCGGCACCTTCCCGTTCACGCAGTGGATGAAAAAGCCTTTGCGGCACGGCTCGCAGTGATAGCAGCAACCGCCGAACCACCCGACCGCGACGCGGTCGCCCACCGCGAAATCCTCGACCCCGTCACCGAGTTCGGCTATCGTCCCGGCGATTTCGTGGCCGGGGGTCAGCGGCCAGGAAATGTTCGGGAAGCCGCCGTGGACGAAGGCGCGGTCCGTCCCGCATATCCCGCACGCCCTCACCCTCAGGCGCACCTCGCCGCGACCCGGCGTCCTCGTCTCGACCTCGGCGAGTTCCAGCGGGCCGCCCGCGGACTGTACGTGGACGGCTCTATGAGTGGTCATTGACTTAACCTAGTGGGCGATAGGGCATTTCGCGACCCCCTTGGTGTGGTAGTCGACCTGCCAGTGCTTGATCCCGTTGAGCCAACCCGACCTTAGCCGTTCCGGCTTGCCGATCGACTCGAGGTTGGGCATCACGTCGGCGATCGCGTTGAACATGAGGTCGATGGTCATCCGCGCCAGGTTCGCCCCGATGCAGTAGTGCGCGCCGGTGCCGCCGAATCCCACGTGCGGGTTGGGGTCGCGCAGGATGTTGAAGGTGAACGGGTCGTCGAACACGTCCTCGTCGAAATTGGCGGATCGGTAGAACATCACCACCCGCTGGCCCTTCTTGATCCGCACGCCCGACAGTTCGTAGTCCTCGAGGGCCGTCCGCTGGAACGACGTGACGGGGGTGGCCCACCGCACGATCTCGTCGGCCGCGGTGGCCGGCCGCTCCTTCTTGAACAACTCCCACTGGTCGGGGAAGTCGGTGAACGCCATCATGCCCTGGGTGATGGAGTTGCGGGTGGTCTCGTTGCCGGCGACGGCCAGCAGGATCACGAAGAAGCCGAACTCGTCGTCGGAGAGCTTGTGGCCCTCGATGTCGGCCTGGACCAGCTTGGTGACCAGGTCCTCGCCCGGGTTCTTCGCCCGGTCGGCGGCCATCTGCATGCCGTACATGATCAGCTCGACGGAGGCGGTGATGGCGTCGTTGTCCGCGAACTCCGGATCCTGATCGCCGACCATCTCGTTGGACCAGTGGAAGAGTTTCTTGCGGTCCTCTTGCGGCACCCCCATCAGGCCCGCGATGGCCTGCAACGGCAGCTCGCACGACACCTGCTCGACGAAGTCGCCGGACCCCTCGGCGGCGGCGGCCTCGACGATCCGGCGCGCGCGCTCGCGAAGGTCGTCGCGCAGGCGCTCGACCGCCCTGGGCGTGAAGGCGCGCGAAATGATCTTGCGCAGCCGGGTATGTTGCGGCGCGTCCATGTTCAGCAGGACGAACTTGCCGCGTTCGATCTGCTCGCCGACCGTGCCGTCCTTGTAGCGTGGCAGGGCCGTCTTCTGCAGGCTGGAGAAGATGTCGCTGCGCAGCGAGATCTCTTTGACGTCCTTGTGCTTCGTGACCACCCAGAAGCCGCCGTCGTCGAATCCGCCCACCCCGATGGGCTGCTCGTTCCACCAGATCGGCGCGCTGCGGCGCATCTCGGCCAGTTCTTCCACCGGCAGCCGTTCGGCGTAGATGTCCGGATCGGTGAAGTCGAATCCTGGGGGGAGGTTTGGCTGGGTGGTTGGCATGTTCCCACTCCTCGATGCGAATCGATACGAAGTCGTCTAGTCGTCCTTCTTGTGCCAAATAAACCACTGGTACACCGCTGTTGGGAAGGATTGGCGCAAGATCGCCGACCCGAATTGCAACACGTTCAGCGGCGATGGGTCTTCGCCGCGCCGGAGTCGTCTCGGCGCCGGGCTGGCCCGCCGGCTCGGCGACCGGCGCCCTGATCTGCGGCTACCGGTGATCTTGTGGGCCGAGACACAATGGATATGCTTTGGTCCAGGTCACCGGACTTCGGTGACGCTGACGCGAAGGGGTGGAGCGCATGGTTCGCGAACTGCTCGCCGTCGCCGCGATCGCGGGTGGCGCCATCGGCATGGCGCCGAGCGCCGCCGCCCAACCGCATTACGACGGTGACGTGCCGAACATGAATTACGACGCCTCGCTGGGCGCGCCGTGCGACAACTACGAACGCTTCATCTTCGGGCGCGGCCCCAGCGGCCAGGCCGAGGCCTGCCACTTCCCGCCACCCAACCAGTTCCCGCCCGCCACCATCGGGTACTGGGTGATGTCCTACCCGCTGTACGGGGTTCAGCAGGCCGGCGCGAAGTGCCCCGGCCCGCAGTCCGCCGCACAATCGGATCGCGGGCTTCCGATGCTGTGTTTGGGCGACCAGGGTTGGCAAGAGGGCTGGTTCACCGGGGCAGGGTTCTTCCCGCCCTCTTCGTGACGGGTCGGCCGATGAGTGACGCCCTTCCCGCCGCCCCGATCCCACGCTGGCTGCGCTCCGTCCTGGCCTCCGATCGTGCCGGCTCGGCCTGGTACGTCGGGGCCGGCTTCTTTTTCGCGCCGGTGCTCGCCGTGCTGTCGCCCTGGCCCGCCGTCACCGCCATGCTGTGGGGGGCGATCGCGCTGGCCGGGCTGTGGCTCGGGCTGCTCGGCATCGCGATGGCCGTCGGGCTGGCACGAATTTTGCGCTCCGGGGCGGAGATTCCCGAAGACTACTGGCGCACCCTGGTCAACTACTAAGGCTCGCCCGGCGCGTCTAGAGTCGTATCAAAGGCGCCGCAACGAGAGGACACTTCGATGGGCTTCAATCCCAAAGACGCGGTCGACGCCGCCAAGGACATCGCCACCAATGCCGTCGAAAAGGCTTCGGACATCGTCGAACACGCCGGCGACATCATCCGGGGCGACCTCGCCGGCGGTGCCAGCGGCATCATCCAGAACTCCATCGACATCGCGACTCACGCGGTGGACAGGGCCAAAGAGGTGTTTACCGGCCGCGACGAATTGGACGACGAGTAGCCGCCGTCAGACCGCCGCGGCCTCGTTCAGCTCGTCCAGCCTGTTGGTGGCTTCCAGGTACTCCTGCACCCACCGCTCGATGACCGCCGACGTCTTCTCGACCTTGGTGAACTGCCCGACCACCTGACCGACCGGGTTGAAGGCGACGTCGACGGTCTCGTTCGGGTATTTGTTGGTGGCCCGCACGGCCATGCCAGAAACCATGTACTGCAACGGCATACCGAGCGGCTTCGGGTTTTCCGGCTTCTCCCACGCCTCGGTCCAGTCGTTGCGCAGCATGCGCGCCGGCTTTCCCGTGAACGAACGGCTGCGCACGGTGTCGCGGCTGCTGGCCTTGGCGTACGCCTCTTGCTGAACCGGGGTGTTGGAGGCCTCCTCGACCATCAGCCACTGCGAACCGGTCCACGCCCCCTGGGCGCCGAGCGCCAGCGCCGCGGCGATCTGCTGGCCGCTGCCGATGCCGCCGGCAGCGAGCACCGGCACCGGAGCGACCTCCTTAACGACCTGCGGCCACAACACGATTGAGCCGACCTCGCCGCAGTGACCGCCGGCCTCGCCGCCCTGGGCGATGACGATGTCGACGCCCGCGTCGGCATGCTTGCGGGCCTGCGACGGCGAGCCGCACAGCGCGGCCACCTTGCGGCCGGACTCGTGGATGTGCTTGATCATTTCGGCCGGGGGAGTGCCCAGCGCGTTGGCGATCATGGTCACCTTCGGATGCTTCAGCGCCACCTCGACCTGCGGGGTCGCCGTCGCCTCCGTCCAGCCCAGCAGCTGCAGGGTGTCCTCGTCGGCGTTCTCCACGGGGACGCCGTGATCGGCGAGGATCTTCTTGGCGAAGTCCAGGTGCTCCTGCGGCACCATCTTGCGCAGCGTCTCGGCGAGCTCCTCCGCGGAGAGGTGGGAGTCCATGCCCTCGTACTTGTTCGGGATCACGATGTCGACGCCGTAGGGGTGGTCGCCGATGTTGGCGTCGATCCAGTTGAGCTCGATCTCCAGCTGCTCGGGGGTGAAGCCGACCGCGCCGAGCACGCCGAAACCACCGGCCTTGCTGACGGCGACCACGACGTCGCGGCAGTGGGTGAAGGCGAAGATCGGAAACTCGATGTCGAGGTCGTCGCAAATCGGGGTGTGCATGCCTACTCCTGGAAAGCTTGACCGACGCTGAAGAACTGAAACGTGTTCTAGTTTAGTACCTAGAGCTTTGACGTGGCCAGCCGCCCCCGGCCAGCGCTTGGGCACTACGACGTTTCAGGACGCTGGCCCGCGTCAGACGGGATGTCCGGCGAGCCAGCAGGGGCTCGGGCAATTCCTCACCCGCACCGCGATTCTGGAAGACCGAGAAAGTCGGAAATCAGACCATCCACAAGACCGCGCGAGCGGGAAGCCGCTGCAGGCCGTGCGAACCGGGGCCACGACGCTCGTTATCCGGTTCGCCTGGCGCCCAAAAACGGACCGAAACTCTTTTGCGCTTAGTCGGTGCTGGGAAACGGCGTTGATTTGTTATAAACGTGTCGAATTAGGTGACCAAAGTTGCCTACTATCCGCCCAGGGCAAGTGATCTGGAGGTTGATTACAGGTCGTTTTTGGTCGCAGTTCCGGACGCAGTGGCGACGGCCGCAGAGAGTCTGGCGGGAATCGCTTCGTCGTTGAGCGTCGCCAATTCGGCAGCGGCGGTTTCGACGACCGGCTTGCTGGCCGCCGCCAACGACGAGGTGTCGACCGCGATCGCCGCCCTGTTCTCCGGCCATGCCGCGGAATACCAGGCGATGAGCGCACAGGCGGCGGCGTTCCACGCGCAGTTCGTCCAGGCCCAGTTGGGCGCGGGCGGCGCCTATGCGGCCACCGAGGCGGCCAACGCCTCACCCGTGCAGACGCTTGCCCAAGAGGTGTTGGGGGCCGATCAACACCCCGACCCAGCTGCTGGGTCGCCCGCTGATCGGCAACGGGGCCAACGGGGCCCCGGGTACCGGGGCGAACGGCGGCGCCGGCGGCTTGCTGATCGGCAACGGCGCCAACGGGGCCCCGGGTACCGGGGCGAACGGCGGGGCTGGCGGCCTGGGTGGCCTCGGCGGGGCGTTCGGCACTCCGGGGGCGGACGGAAATCCATAGCGCACGGCACGACGGACTAGATGTGTCCGGCGTAGTGCTGTTAATTACGAAACTCGCAGCAACGTGATTGGTTTTGGGTCCCGTTTATCGGAAGGACCCGCTCGATGCGCAGCCGCTACGCCGGTCATCCCTTCACCACGCCGACGGACGAGATCGCCGCCGCGCTCGAGGACGTCAGCATTTTGTTAAACGTGTCCATTGAGCGGACCAAAGATGCTTAATATCCGTCCAGGGCAAGTGATCTGGAGGTTGTTACATGTCGTTTTTGGTCGCAGTTCCGGACACAGTGGCGACGGCCGCAGAGAACCTCGCGAGCATCGCTTCCTCGTTAAGCGCCGCCAATTCCGCCGCGGCCCTCCCGACCACCAGCTTGCCGGCCGCCGCCGGTGACGAGGTGTCGACGGCGATCGCTTCCCTGTTCGCCAGCCACGGCGCGCAATACCAGGCGCTCAGCGCTCAAGCGGCGGCGTTCCACGCGCAGTTCGTGGAGGCCCTCAAGGCCGCGGGCGGCGCCTACGCCACCGCCGAAGCGGCCAACGCGTCGCCGTTGCAGACGCTGGCGCAAGACGTGCTCGGGGCGGTCAATACGCCGACCGAGCTGCTGTTGGGGCGCCCGCTGATCGGCAATGGCACCAACGCCGCCGCGGGCAGCGGCGCGGCAGGTGGGCCCGGCGGGCTGTTGTGGGGTAACGGCGGCAACGGCGGTTCGGGCTCGGTCGGGCCCGGCGGGCCCGGCGGGCCCGCCGGCCTCATCGGTACCGGCGGGACCGGCGGAACGGGGGCTCCCGGCTTTGCGGGCGGCGCCGGCGGCACCGGGGGGTGGCTGTGGGGCAACGGCGGCGCCGGCGGAATGGGCGGCACCTCCATCGGCCCCGTGCCGGGCGGTGCCGGCGGGGCGGGCGGCAACGCGTTCCTATTCGGGTCTGGCGGCGCGGGCGGGACCGGCG